>NZ_JBBMQL010000014.1:0-76215 GCF_038900015.1 Sulfitobacter sp. AS92 | reverse complement strand
CGGTCAGGCTGACCGGGGCGTTTTGCGTTTGGTCTTGGCGCAGCGGTTACCAGCGGCCTAAGCGGCAACCGGCAATCTGGCGTTCATAAAGCTGCGCGCGGGAATCAACCTTGCCCGCGACACCCACCAACCATGCTTTGCTGTTATAGCTCTGCCGGGCATAACCGGTGTGACCCTCGTGATAGGCGAGGTATTGGTTGCGCGCGTCATGCAATGAGATGCCGTTCCGCTGGCGGGTTTGGTTCATGTACCACCCCATGAAATCGCTTGCGTCGCGAATTTCATCGCGCTTGGCACGGCGGCTGCCTTCGGATTTGAGGTATTCATCCCAAGTTGCGTCCAAGGCCTGCGAATAGCCAAAGGCGCTGGACTGGCGGCCCATTGGGATCACGCCCAGCACATATTTGAACGGTGTCCGGGCATCGGCCACGAACTTGCTTTCTTGGTGGATAGTGGCCATCTGAACGTGGATGGGCACACCCCATTTCCGCTCGGTCGCGCGGAATGCTTTCAGGTAGTCGGGGCGCTCTTTGAGAATCGTGCAGGCGTTATCCAGATCACGCGGGGCCGTTTGTGGGCCGCCGCCGCAGGATGCTACCAGCAGCACGATAATCATTGCGCGAAGATGCTTGCTCATCTGCCTCTCGCCTCTCGTTTTTTATAAGTACGTTTTTTTGTAGTTTAACCGATTCCACCCCTTCATCACATCATTAAATTGGGAAAATCCGCGCAAGGCTGGGCGATAATGCGCTGACCGCGCAGCATCCCGCAGGCGGGATTTCGCGAAGGCCGGACCAGCGCATTGATCTCACCTATAGAGGACTAAGGTAAAACGGACTGTCGGCCGCAGGTTCACAGTCTGTTTCCCTGCCAACCGCTACCATGATTGGACAAATGCCCCTTGAAAGGACTACCGTCGAGGGGTAGGGCAGCATGTTATGATACGAACGCGCGCAAAATATCACCTCGGGCAAATTGTCCGTCACAAGAAGCATCCCTTCCGTGGCGTGATTTTTGACGTCGACCCGGAATTTGCCAATACCGAAGAATGGTATGAGGCGATCCCCGAAGAGAACCGCCCGGTAAAGGATCAGCCGTTCTATCATCTCTTGGCCGAGAATGATCAGAGCTACTATGTGGCCTATGTGTCTGAGCAGAACCTCGTGGCGGATTATTCGGGGGAGCCGGTGGACCACCCTGACATCCCCGATCTCTTCGGCCCCTTCACCGATGGTGCCTATCCGCTACACTTCCAGTTGAACTAAGCCCGGCGGGACATTGCCCGCCAGACTGTCGTTCCATCAATACCCCAACGCACAGCCATCCTTGCGCGGGTCACTGGCCCCTTCCAACACGCCGTCTTCGCGGATCCGGATCGCCTGAGCGCCGCCGATGGCGGTGTCGGGTATCACAACTTTATGGCCCATATCGCTCAAGCTCTGGCGGACCTCATCGCCAAAGCCGCGCTCGACCTTCATCACCTGCCCATCGGCAAAGGCCCGCGGCGCGTCGATGGCGCTTTGCACGTCCATGCCGAAATCGGTGAGGTTTGAGGCAAAGCGCGCGTGGCCGCAGGACTGATACGCTCCGCCCATCACCCCAAAGGGCATGGTGACGCGACCGTTCTCGCGGATCACGCCGGGAATGATCGTATGCATGGGGCGCTTGCCGCCTTTCAATTCATTCGGATGACCCTCTTCTAGCGTGAAGCCCGCGCCACGGTTTTGCAGCAGGATGCCGAACTTGTCTGACGCGATGCCAGAGCCGAAGCCGTGGAAGATTGAATAGATCAACGACACTGACATCCCGTCACTGTCTACCACGGTGATATAGATCGTATCTTTATGCACCGCCTCGCTGATCGGCGCGGCAGCGGCCATGGCGCGTTTCGGATCGATCAGCGCGGCCAAGCCGCGGGCGGTTTCGGGGGCAAGCATGTGGTCGAGCCGCGTCGTATGGTCCGGGTCGGCCAGAAAGCGGTTGCGCGCATCATAGGCGAGCTTGGTGGCCTCGGCCTCGATATGCAGCCGCTCTGCGCCTTGAGGGTCCATTCCGGCGATGTCGAAGTGGCTCAGGATATTCATTAGTAGGAGGGCGGTGGCGCCTTGGCCGTTGGGCGGATGCTCCACCACTTCGAGGTCTTTGTATTGGCCCGAAACGGGCGTCGTGGCCTCGCACCGTGCTGCGGCGAAATCTTCGGCGCTGTGGCTGCCGCCTGCGGCTTGCAGCGTGGCGATCATGTCTTCGGCGATCTCTCCGGTATAAAATGCATCGCGCCCCTGCGCGGCCACGCGGCGCAGCACTTCGGCCTGGCCCGGCGCGCGGAAGAGGTCACCAACGCGGGGCGTTTTCCCGTTGATGAGGAAATGATCCCGCGCGCCCCCCTGAAGGGTGCCGCCATCCGTGGCCCAATCAAAAGCCACGCGCGGCGCGACGGGCACACCGGCGTCGGCATAGTGGATTGCGGGGGCCAACAGGGCGTCCAGCCCCAATTTACCCACGCTCTCAGACAGGTGGCAGAAGGCATCAATGGCGGTCGGGATTGTCACCGCATCGGCAGAGCGCAGCGGTACGGTCTTTTCGCCATTGTCTCGCAATTTGGCAGCATCCAGAGCCGCAGGCGCGCGACCAGAGCCGTTGAGCGCAAGTACCTCTTCGCCGCCCGCGGGGGAGTAGAGCACAAAGCAATCCCCACCAATCCCGGTCATCTGCGGCTCGCAAATGCCCAGCAAGACCGCACCCGCTATTGCCGCATCCATCGCGTTGCCGCCGCGTGCAAGGATATCGACCGCCGCTCGCGCCGCCAACGGGTGCGAGGTGGCGCACATGCCGTTCGTCGCGAAAACGGCCGAACGGCCCGGAAGGTGAAAATCGCGCATCTACAGGTCCTCACTGATGTCTGTCAGCGCGACCCTATCCGGTCGTTTCGGTTCTGCCAATGCGGGGGGAAGTTCCTCGGCACCGCGTACTGGGTGGGGGCTATTAAACACGGCACCGAGGGAAGCCATCTCAGCTACAGGTTTCACTATGACCCTTAACCAAGGCGCAAATGTGATCCCAGAGGGGCCGTTTTGGGGAATATGCGGGCCACCCTGCCGTAGAGGTTAATCGGACGTTAGCACGCCCACCGCCAACCGCAGTTCAATCCGATTTTCCTGCGCCAAACGTTGATAGCTTAGGTCTTGGGCCAGATCCCGGATCAGGAACCAGCCAAAGCCCCCTTCGGGTAGGTCGCAAATCGGCCCGTCAATTTCCTGCGGCAGGCCCAAGGGTGCTTGTAGATCCGGCATCGGCAACCCTTCGTCACTGACACAGAGATGCAGACCATCCGGTTCGTGGTGGCAGGCGATATGGATCGGCCCGGGGCGATCCGGGTCTGGATAGGCGTGTTCGACGATATTGTTGAGCATCTCAGCCAATACGAGCCTTACTAAGCAGGTCTCTTCAGCCTCCAGCTTGAGACAGGTAAGACCCTCAAACAAAAGCGCCAGCGCCTCGCGCACGGCATAAGGGCCGCTGTGGATGCTGAGCTCAAACGGGGATAGCGCAGACCGCGCGGCGGGCCGCCGCACCGCGCTATCCCCGATGCGCGGTTAAGGCAGCGTCTAAAGTGCCGAATATGCCAAAAACCGTATCCATTCGGGTAAGGGCAAAGACCTTTTCGACCGCGGGGGTTAGCCCCGCCAGCACCAAGGCCCGCTGCGGTGCCAGATGCTTCATCGCTGCCACGATCGCGCCCAGCCCGCTGGAATCAATAAAGTTGACCCGGTGCAGGTCAAGGATCACCACCGGTGGGGCACTGGCCGTGGCGTGGCGCACGGCGTCTTTGAACTCAAGCGCGGCCGCGGCGTCAATCCGTTCGTGCAGCACGCTGACCACGCAAAAGCGGTCTTCTGTTTTAGAGGAAACTTCCATAGACATGCCTCAAGACTGTGAAGTTCCAGACATGATTAACCGCAAAACCTTACCAATTGGTATGCGGCCCAACTCAAGGAGAACGTGATGCGCAATGTTGTCATTACCGGTGCAGCCAGAACCCCGATGGGCGGCTTTCAGGGGGCTTTCGAAGGGCTTTCGGCCGCGGAATTGGGCGGCAGCGCGATCAAGGCCGCGTTGGGCACGATGAACCCCGCCGAGGTGCAAGAACTGCTGATGGGCTGCGTTTTGCCCGCAGGGCAGGGCCAAGCGCCCGCGCGCCAGGCCGGGTTCAAGGCGGGTCTTGGCGAAGAGGTGCCTGCCACGACGCTTAACAAGATGTGCGGCTCGGGCATGAAAGCGGCGATGATGGCCTTTGACCAGATCGCACTTGGCCATACCGATGTGATGGTCGCGGGCGGCATGGAGAGCATGACCAACGCGCCCTATGTGCTGCCCAAAATGCGCGGAGGCGCGCGGCTGGGGCATGGGCAGGTGATCGACCATATGTTCCTGGATGGGTTGGAAGACGCCTATGACAAAGGCCGCCTGATGGGCACCTTTGCCGAAGATTGCGCCGAGCGGTTCCAGTTCACCCGCGAGACGCAGGATAACTATGCGCTGGCGTCGCTTTCGCGTGCGATTGAGGCGCAAGAAGGCGGTGCTTTCGCCGATGAAATCGCCCCGGTTGAGGTGACATCGCGCAAGGGCAGCACTACGGTTAGCGCGGACGAACAGCCCGCCAGCGCCCGGCCTGAGAAGATCCCGCAACTTAAACCGGCCTTCCGCGAGGGGGGCACGGTGACGGCGGCAAATTCCTCTTCGATTTCAGACGGGGCGGCGGCTTTGGTTTTGGCGGAAGAGGACAGCGCCAAAGCCAAGGGTCTGAACATCCGTGCGCGTATCGTCGGCCACGCCAGCCATGCCCAAGCGCCGGGGCTTTTCACCACAGCACCCGTGCCTGCTGCGCAAAAGCTGCTGGAGCGAATTGGCTGGAAGAAAGAGGACGTCGACCTCTGGGAGGTCAATGAAGCCTTCGCCGTCGTGCCGCTGGCATTTATGCATGAAATGGATCTCTCGCATGATATCGTGAACGTCAACGGCGGCGCCTGTGCGCTTGGCCATCCTATCGGCGCCTCTGGCGCGCGGATTATGGTCACCCTGCTGAACGCGTTGGAAAAACGTGGGGTGAAGCGCGGTATCGCGGCGATTTGCATTGGTGGCGGCGAAGGCACCGCCATCGCGATTGAGCGTCCCTGATTTACGGATCATTTAGCATCCAGAAGGGGAGGCAGCCTGCCTCCCTTTTCCCGTCAGAATTATGAGTTTCGCCATGACAGTCGACTACAAAACCCTTGCCAAAACCATCGCCGCCCTGACCGAGGGCGAAGATGACGCAGTGGCCTTGATGGCCACCATCGCCTGCGAGGTGCATCAATCCGATGACCGTTTTGATTGGACGGGCTTCTACCGCGTGACCGCGCCCGAAGTGCTGAAAATCGGACCCTACCAGGGCGGTCACGGCTGTCTGGTGATCCCATTCTCGCGCGGGGTTTGTGGCGCTGCGGCGCGCACCGGCGAGGTGCAGTTGGTGGAAGATGTCGATGCCTTCCCCGGCCATATCGCCTGCGCGTCGTCGACACGGTCGGAACTGGTGCTGCCGGTTTGGAACGGTGCGGGGGATTTGCTGGGGGTCTTTGACATCGACAGCGACCAACCCAATGCCTTCACCCAAGCGGATGCCGATGCGCTATCGGCAATCCTAAAAGACAGTTTCGCCGCGGCCGCCTAAAGGCCACGCCCCGCTTGATCCGCGGGGCGGCATCTGCGAGGGGGAGCTATGGATAGCGAATATAACCCGCCGCAGGACCCGCTGGTCATTCTGCATGAAGACGCCGAAGTGTTGCTGGTCGATAAACCCGCGGGGCTGCTCAGCGTGCCGGGCAAGGGTGAGCATCTGGCGGATTGCCTGATCGCGCGGGTGCAGGCGGTCTTTCCGGAAGCATTGCTGGTGCATCGGCTGGATCGTGACACCTCGGGCGTGATGATCTTTGCGATGACTGCTCATGCGCAACGCCACCTTGGGCTGCAGTTTGAAAAGCGCATGACGCGGAAAACCTATGTCGCAAGGGTCTGGGGCGTGCCGGAAGGGAAATCTGGTTCTATCGATCTGCCGCTGATCGTCGATTGGCCGAACCGCCCGCTGCAGATGGTGTGTCATGAGACCGGCAAGCCCGCGCAGACCGATTGGAAGGTGATCAAGACCGACGGAGTAACCTCACGCGTGCGGCTGTTCCCCAAGACCGGGCGCAGCCACCAGCTTCGCGTGCATATGCTGGCACTTGGGCATCCGATTCTCGGGGATCCGTTCTATGCCACCGGCGCGGCGCGGGATTACCCGCGACTGATGCTGCATAGTGAAGAGTTGCGGTTTAATCATCCGCAGGGTGGGGCTTCGACCAAGGTACGGGTGAAGGCGCCGTTCTGAGAGCGCTCCGTGCCCAGCCTTGTAATCTGAGGCGGGTGTGGGATCGGTATTTAAGAAAGGATGAAAGCAATGGGGGGCGGTGGCGCTGCGGGGAAGTTGTGCTTTGTGGTATTGGGGGGGTGAAACCTGCGGGGTTTGAGATTACCTCTAGGCTAACTGTTCACAGATTGACCCGGAGGATATCATGGGCTTGCGTATCAACGACACTATTCCCGACCTTACAGTCGAAACCGATCAGGGCAGTTTTTCGCTGCATGAGTTCGTCGGTGACAATTGGGCGATCTTGTTTTCCCATCCGAAGGATTTTACCCCCGTTTGCACGACCGAATTCGGTGCCGTGGCGCGGCTTTCCGATGAGTGGGAAAAGCGCGGGACTAAGGTGATCGGCATTAGCGTTGACGGGGTTGAAGAGCATAAAAAGTGGAAGGGCGATATTGAGAAGGTTGCGGGCACAAAAGCCGGCTTCCCGATTATCGCTGACGTGGATTTGGAGGTGTCGAAGGCCTTTGATATGCTACCTGCAGAAGCCTATATGCCCGATGGCCGCACGCCGAATGACAGCGCCACTGTGCGGTCGGTCTTTATCATTTCGCCAGATAAGCAACTGAAGCTGAGCATGACCTATCCGATGAATGTGGGCCGTAACTTTGCCGAAGTTCTGCGCGCGTTGGATGGTTTGCAAACTGCCGGTAAGAACGGCGTGGCGACGCCAGCAGATTGGCAAGTTGGCGAGGATGTGATCATTCCCGCGACGGTGTCGGATGAGGACGCCAAGGCGAAGTTCGGGGCGTTTGATACTGTGCTGCCTTATCTGCGCAAGGCAAAGTTGCCGGGCTGAGGCGCGATTGGGGCCGCGTTGCGGCCCCTTACTTCCGGGGAATGAAGCAGCTATGTTTTTCAAACTAGATGGCGATCAGCTTGCAGAGTTTGATGCAAAACTCGCGCCGGATATTACCACATTTAGTACAAGTACGGGCGCGGTTTTACGAAGTCTGGCCGCGCGGCGGGGCTGGGGCGCGGCGCTGAGAGCTTTTATTGGGCAGGTGGTCTCTCCTGATCTTGAGGCTGGTGCATTGGTGCAAGGCAACCTTAACCGGAAGCGTATCCGTGTGCCGCAGATCTTTTCCAACAAAGTCGTTGCTGGGATTTATCGACGTGTGAAAAGGACTCAAGCGGGGCTGCTGAAGCAGGCGCTTGAGGCAGAGATAAAGGCGCAAGTGCCTGACTGTATGCTTATTTTTAACGGGTCGGCATATCCTGAATCTGTTTTGGCGGCTGTTTCTCGTACCCTTCCGCGTGTTTTTGTAGAGGGTGGGTTTTTTCCCAACACCCTGCAGATTGATCCTAAGGGGTTGAATGGTGCAAATTCGATCCCCAGAACCCCAGATTTTTACCGCGATGCTGACTTTGCATCTGAAGGCCTACCGGAGACGGTCAACAACCGTCCGTCCAAACGTCAGTTTGAAAAGGTTAATCTAGCGCCGGGTTTTGTCTTTGTTCCTTTTCAGGTGCCGTCGGACATGCAGGTGACGATACATTCCCCTTGGGTGCGGGACATGGCGCATTTTTTAGACGTCGTGACCGCAGCAGCCGAGGATAATCCGGACGAAGTATTTGTCATTAAAGAACACCCCTCCTTTAAGCATTCTGTCAAAAATCATCTCCCGCCGCATCCGCGCGTGATCTTTGCGAATGGGAACATCACCTCTGAGCTTTTGGAACAATCGCGCGCTGTGATGACACTGAACTCGACCGTGGGGATCGAGGCGCTGCTGCACGAGAAACCTGTGATCACGTTAGGCGAAGCCTGCTATAATATTGAAGGATTGGTTCAGCGGGCAGCGGATGCAGCGGCATTAAACAAAGCGTTGCAGAACCGGGACTTTCGGCCAGACGAGATGCTACGTCAGCAGTTTTTAGGCTATCTGTGGAACCGCTACCTTTTGCATGGCAGCTATAATGATTTGCCCGATAACCTAGCCTTTGAGCTGCGCCGCCGGGCGGGTCAGGACATCATTTCGTAGCCGAAATTGTCGAAATCGGCGCGCGTCTTGGTGTTGATGACGGAGATAACCTCTGGCGTGAGGTAGCTTTCGCGGGGCTTTTTGTCAGAAGTATTGCGGCTGCCTTGACGGGGCAGCCGTTCTTTAATGTTCAGGTCTGCGAAAAACGCGTCGAGGTCTGCATGAAGGCTTTCGAACTTGATAAGCTGGTCGACGATGACACGGCCACTTTGATCGCAGACAAAAGCGGATTGTCCAAGGTCGCGCGCTTTCACGTAATCGAGGAAACTCATCCGTACACTCCGGCTGTGACGATGATGACGGGTGTTCTGCCGCTCGAATTCATAGGCTGATATGGCTTGATCGTAAGGGTTTCGCACCACTGCAAAGCTGCTGTAGGCGTCCCATTGTTTCGATCCCATACGGCGGCGGAGGTAGAGCGCAGTGGCATGGCCCGGAATATAGGCGCGGGTGATGGCTCTTTTGATGGGTAGTTTTGCGACGAGCCGGTTGAACGTCGTCTTTCGTCCGGGGGCCTTATAGGGCTCCAGCAGCTCTTCTATCGCGCCGCCCGCTGTTTTCGGCACATGCACGAAGACAAGGTTAAGGGCGGGATAGATTGGCATGGTGTGAGGTTCCCCCGAGGAAAACCCCGGCGGATGAACCGCCGGGGCCAGTAATGCCGGAGAAGGATTAACCTTCAGCCGCTTCTTCTTTAGCGACTTCTTCACCAGTTTCCTGATCGACGACTTTCATCGACAGGCGCACCTTGCCGCGATCGTCAAAGCCCAGCAGCTTCACTTTCACTTCCTGGCCTTCCTTCAGAACGTCCGAAGGGTGGTTCAGGCGGCGGTTTTCGATCTGGGACACGTGCACCAGACCGTCGCGCTTGCCAAAGAAGTTCACGAAAGCGCCGAAATCGACAATCTTGACCACGGTGCCGGTGTAAACGGCGCCTTCTTCGGGCTCTGCCACGATCGAATAGATCATGTCATAGGCCTTCTTGATGGCGTCGCCATTGGCGCTTGCGATCTTGATGATGCCTTCGTCGTTGATATCGACCTTGGCGCCAGAGACTTCGACGATCTCGCGGATCACCTTACCGCCGGAACCGATCACTTCACGGATCTTGTCGGTGGGGATCTGCATGGTCTCGATGCGTGGGGCGTGGACGGAGAAGTCAGAAGCACCCGACAGCGCTTTGTTCATCTCACCAAGGATGTGGATACGGCCGTCTTTGGCCTGAGCCAAGGCTTTTTCCATGATCTCGGGCGTGATGCCTGCGACCTTGATGTCCATCTGCAACGAGGTGATGCCCGCTTCGGTACCGGCCACTTTGAAGTCCATGTCGCCGAGGTGGTCTTCGTCACCCAGGATGTCCGACAGGATCGCGTAGGAACCGTCATCTTCAAGGATCAGACCCATCGCAACACCGGCCACAGCCGATTTCAGCGGCACGCCTGCGTCCATCATGGACAGCGAACCACCGCAGACCGATGCCATCGACGAGGAGCCGTTGGATTCGGTGATCTCGGACACGAGACGGATGGTGTAGGGGAAGTCTGTGGCTGCGGGCAGAACCGCCTGCAAGGCACGCCAAGCAAGCTTACCGTGGCCAACTTCACGACGCCCGGGAGGGCCCACGCGACCAACTTCACCAACCGAATAGGGAGGGAAGTTATAATGCAGCAGGAAGTTCGATTTGAAGTTGCCGTGCAGCGCGTCGATGAACTGCTCATCGTCGCCGGTACCCAGTGTGGTCACGACGAGGCCTTGCGTTTCACCACGGGTGAACAGCGCCGAACCGTGGGTCCGCGGCAGGATGCCGGTTTCCGCCACGATGTCGCGGATTTCGTCAGTGCGACGACCGTCGATACGCTTGCCGGTTTTCACCACGTCGCCGCGCAGGATGCTGGCCTCAAGGCCCTTCATCGCGGAGCCGAGGTTCTTGTCCTCAAGCTGCTCTTCGCTGAGCTTGCCTTTGATCGTCTCGCGGGCGGCGGCAACAGCGGCGGTGCGCTCTTGCTTGTCGGCGATGGCGAATGCGGCACGCATTTCGTTTTCACCGGCAGCTTTTACAGCGGCGGACAGCTCAGAGTAGTCGTCGGGCTGGAAGTCGAACGGCTCTTTCGCCGCGTCTTCGGCCAGATCGATGATCAGGTCGATAACCGGCTGGATCTGCTCGTGGGCGAATTTCACCGCACCCAGCATTTCCTCTTCCGACAGCTCATAGGCTTCGGATTCAACCATCATCACGGCGTCTTTGGTGCCGGCAACAACCAGATCGAGGCGCTGCTCAGGGTTCAGGCGCAGGTCCTGCATGTCGTCGATCGTTGGGTTCAGGATGTAGTCGCCACCCTCATAGCCCACGCGGCAGCCAGCAATCGGGCCACGGAACGGCGCGCCGGAAATGGTCAGCGCGGCGGAAGCGGCGATCATCGCGACCATATCGGGGTCGTTCACCAGATCGTGGCTCAGCACGGTACACATCACCAGAACTTCGTTTTTGAAGCCGGGGACAAAGAGCGGGCGGATCGGACGGTCGATCAGACGCGCGGTCAGTGTTTCTTTCTCGGTGGGGCGGGCCTCACGCTTGAAGAAGCCACCCGGTACTTTACCGGCGGCATAGTATTTTTCTTGGTAGTGCACGGTCAGGGGGAAGAAATCCTGGCCCGGCTTTTGCTGACGTGCGTACGTCACGTTGGCCATAACGCTGGTTTCACCCAGCGTGGCAATCACCGACCCGTCCGCCTGACGGGCAACCTTACCGGTTTCCAGTGTCAGCGTCTCTTCGCCCCACTGGATCGATTTTTTCGTTACATTAAACATCTACGTTTCCTTTTTGGCCCATTGGCCATTGCATAGGGGCCGTATTGCCCCTGACTCCGGTATCTTCTTTTTCAGGCGCAGGAGTCCGCGCGCCGGATTTCAGATTGCGCGGGCATACATGTTTTCAAGGCAAATGGGAAGCGTTCTGTCGGGGCGAACGGCAAGCGGCGGGTTCTTTCCGCTGCGCTATCGTACAATCTGCACGCATTAAAAAAACCTCCCGGCGTGGGCCGGGAGGTTTAAATAGTCCTGTCACCGGGAAACCCGGTAGGCGTGCGCTTAGCGGCGCAGGCCCAGACGCTTGATGAGGTCCTGATAACGGGCGTCATCTTTGGCCTTAACGTAATCCAGCAGCTTGCGGCGCGTCGCGACCATTTTCAAAAGACCACGGCGGCCGTGGTTGTCTTTTTTGTGGGTCTTGAAGTGCTCGGTCAGCGTGACGATGCGCGAGGTCAGAATGGCAACCTGTACTTCGGGCGAACCTGTGTCGCCTTCTTTGGTGCCGAAATCTTTCATGACTTTTGCTTTTTCTTCAGCAGTAATCGACATCGGGGTCTCCTTTCGAAAAGAGTTTAAATGGATGGCGCAGGCCGGGATGTCGTCCAGCTCAGGCCCATGGAGATATCATCCGCTGACGGAATCAGCAGGCGATGGGGGCGTATAGGGCGAATTTGCGCCTTTGGCAAAGGGTGATTTGTGCGACGGCGGTTGCATGCGTCACGCGGCAGGAACAAGTGCAAGGGCCGCGCTGAGCGGGATCAGAGCAATATCTTCCAGCGCGACACTATCTCCGGCCACCCGCGCGACGATGATGTCATCCAGCAGGACGAGCGTCTGGTTCGGTTGATCGGGATCGGGCAGGATGGAAAGGGGCGGCTCTGACCCGGTGGCGGTGCTGTCATCCCAGACAAACAAAAGCGAATCATCCTGTGCGTGATAGTCCATGATCTGCGCCGCGCCCTGCTCGGTAATCCAATCCCCCAAAATAATTTGATCCGTACCTTCGCCAGACGTCACAACGTCCTGCGCGCCTGCGACAATCAGGTCATCCCCGCCGCCGCCGTTAAGGTAGTCGCGGCTCTGCTCGTCATCCGCCCCGGTGAGCGTGTCATCCCCCCAGCCGCCAAAAAGCGTATCTTCGCCGTTGCACCTCGCAGCGCATCATCGCCAAGCCCGCCTTGGAGCGCGTCATGTCCTGCGTCGCCATTCAGCAGGTCATCACCCGCAGAGCCTTGCAGCGCGTCATCACCCGCGCCGCCATAGAGAAAGTCATCGCCATTGTGGCCAAAGAGGCTGTCGTTGCCTGCGCCGCCGAAAAGGTCATCATCCCCGTCATTGCCATGCAGGCTGTCGCCGCCACCGTCGCCATACAGTGTGTCATTGCCGTCATGGCCGTGCAGATCATCATTGCCAGCAGCACCATGCAGCAGATCATTCCCGCCGTAGCCGCCAAGTTGGTCGTCGCCGCTACCGCCCTGCACCGCCTCACCGGCATCGCTGCCGGTAAGGATGTCCCTCAAAGTAGCGCTGCCGCCGCGCGGGGTGTCAGCCTCTGGCGTATCATCCTCTGACGGTGTTTCGATTTCCACAAAAGTGACAGCGCCAACCGCCATTAATCCCATCATTCCAGCCAGCCACAGCATCCGCAGTTCCACCGTTCATTGCTGATGCCCCACACATCATCCCACCCTTAAAAGGCCATGGCGCGGCTTTAAAATCAAAGGAATAGACAGAGAATGGTTAACGCGTGGTTGCTAGCGCAGTGCGCTAGGGCTGCCACAAAACCGGCTCCTGGGTATAGGGCAGGTAGAGCGGATGGCGCGGGTGGCCGGCTTTGGAGAGACCAAGGTGGTAAAGCGGTTTATCCCCCTGCGCCAACCGTGCGGCGACGGTCAGCCCGCGGTCCAAATGCGCACCATGCACACCCCAAGCGGCGATGATCCTGTCGGCCCAGTCAGAGCCCTCAACAAGCGTGGTGTCGTTGTCGGGGCCGACGGGGTCAACGGCGGCGCGCATGTCGCGCGGATCGGTGGCGCGGAAGGCAAAGATATTGGTCACCCGGAAACCGCCAAAGCCCAGCACCCGCGCCCGGCGCTCGCAACGCTCGACGGTGGGATCGTTCTGCACCTCGGTCGCGGTGGAAGGGTTCAGCATCACAAACATCACCCGGGGCGCGCCGCTGTCCCAGACCCGCGTGAGGCTGTAGCGATACAGCTCACAAGGGGAGTAGACGGCGGTCGAGGGCGCATCGCCCTTGGTATGGCTGCGGGTGATGAGGGCCATTTAGCCCTCGTTCGTGTCCGTAGAGAGGTTGAACACCCGGCTGGGGTGCAATTCGCCTGCTTTGAAGCGGCCCACGGCGACGGGCTGACCGTCTAGTGAGGCCCAGCATTCATCGCCGTATTCCACGTCATGCGCTATCACCATGCCGGGGTTGCCGTTGCGCAGGCGCGTCGCGCCTTCGGGGGTGGCTTTCACCTCGGGCAACTCAACCAATCCTTCGGCGAGCGGCAGCAGATGCGTGTCGAGTTCGGGCGTGCGGGCAATCTCGTCGATCTGTGCCAGTGTTAGGGCATTTGCCGCCTCGAACGGGCCGGACCATGTGCGGCGCAGCTCGCGGACGTGGCCGAGGCAGCCAAGCTTCTGCCCCAGATCGCGGGCGATGGAGCGGACATAGCCGCCCTTGCCGCAGACCATCTCAAGCGTGACGTGATCCGCATCAGGCCGGTCGAGCAGCAGCAGGCTTTCCACCCAGAGCGCGCGCGCGGCGATGTCCATCTCTTCGCCGTCGCGGGCGCGCTTATAGGCGCGTTGACCGTCAATCTTTACGGCCGAAAATTGTGGCGGGACTTGTTGGATATCCCCGATGAAAGCGCTCAGCGCATCTTTGATCGCCGCATCGTCGGGGCGCAGGTCGGAGGTGCCGATAACCTCGCCTTCGGCGTCGTCGGTGTTGGTGGAAATCCCCAAACGCACGGTGAACTCATAGGCTTTGAGCGCGTCGGTGATGTAGGGCACGGTCTTGGTCGCTTCGCCCAAGGCAATGGCCAGAACGCCTGTTGCTTCGGGGTCAAGCGTGCCTGCGTGGCCTGCTTTTTTGGCTTCAAGCGCCCAGCGGACCTTGTTGACCACGGCGGTCGATGTCGGTCCGGCGGGTTTATCTACAACCAGCCAGCCGGAAATATCGCGACCCTTGCGTTTGCGTGCCATGTCTTGCCCCTTCGCGTGTGTGGTGCTGCCCTCTAACGGAGCCGCGCGCCGCTGCCCAGCCCTAGAGCCGGGGAAAAGTCACTTTGCAGGCGTGACGACGCCGATGATTGGCCCCAGCGTGGTGAACCCCGCCCCGGTGCGGCGTAAAGCCGGCGCGCGCAGGCGTGAGATATTGCCGTCAAAATACAGCGCATTGGGCAGGTCCAGCTCATCGCGGTAGAGCCGGGAAAATTCATGGAACGTCACGACATCGTTGGAAATCACAAAGACTGCGCGTTTCCCGTCGGCGCTGGTGCCTACCCCGTTGCGGATGTAGCGCGAGGTACTGTTGGGTAGAAACCGCGGGTGTAGGGCGCCATCAATCACCAGCATCGGGCCAGATTGCGTGGCGAAGCGGCAGGCGGGTCTATTCCTAAGAAAGCGCTTGGTCTCAATCACATCGGCGCGGCCATCGCGCAGGCAGAAGACACCGTTCGGCAGCAGGCCAAAGTTGCCCGGCCCCGCATTGTCGATCACGCCGCGCGTCTCAACACCTTCTTCAATGTAGTGGCCCACGGGGGAGCGGTCTTCGTGGTACATGCCCGCGTTCATGGCAAAGCCGAGCCGGAGGCCTTGCGCTTTCAGCGCTTCATCAAGCGAGCCGAAGAACCCATAGGGCGCGCCTGCGTCATCGTTGAGAAAGAGCCGCAGATCGTCGCGCTCCAAATCCACTTCGCAAACGGTATAGGAACTGCCGTCAAACGTGATGTTGCGGCATTCGGCAGCGTCCGCAGGCGTGCCTTTCAGCGCGATCAGCGCCAATGCGATCAGACC
Organism: Sulfitobacter sp. AS92; assembly: GCF_038900015.1. Taxonomy (NCBI): domain Bacteria; kingdom Pseudomonadati; phylum Pseudomonadota; class Alphaproteobacteria; order Rhodobacterales; family Roseobacteraceae; genus Sulfitobacter; species Sulfitobacter sp. AS92. The sequence continues at coordinate 60,957 of NZ_JBBMQL010000014.1, read as the reverse complement.
GGCGCGGATCACTGATCCGCTGCGCCATCTGTTGCATCATCATCCGGTGCATCCGCATCGCGGCGTACAACATCTTGGTTCATCATCCGGCGCGTGTCGTCCATCTGGTCGAATGTCCGATCCAGTTGGAAGCGCAGATCAGGGGAAAACTTCAGCGTGAGCTTTTTGGCCACCTGTCGGCGCAGCTCGTTCTTGTTCCGCGCCAGCAGCTTGAGCACCTCATCCTGACCTTCACCGCCGAGCGGCAGAACATAGGCCGTGGCGATCTTGAGGTCGGGCGACATGCGCACTTCTCCCACGGTGATCGACAGCCGGTTGAGGTCGGTGTCATGCACGTCACCACGTGCGAGGACATCAGACAGGGCGCGGCGGACGGTTTCGCCCACGCGGAGTTGTCGTTGCGTCGGGCCGGAGCCCTCATGAAGGTTGTTCTTTGCCATGACCCCCATCTAAGGCTTCGGTTGCACTTTGCCAAGCGGTCCGCGACGGGCTAAACCAACCCGGCCAGTCACGGCCAGAACCGCAGGAGACCGAGTATGACACAGACCCCCGGCATTGCCGTCACCGGCGCCTCTGGCCGTATGGGCCAAATGTTGATCCGTGAGATCACCGCCAGCGATAAAATGCATCTGGCGGCGGCGGTTGAGCGGGCAGGCCATGATTGGGTTGGTCGTGACATTGGCGAAGCAATGGGCGGCACCGCGTCGGGCGTGACCGTAACCGACGACGCGGCAGCGGCTTTTGCCAAAGTGCAGGCCGTGATCGACTTTACCGCGCCGCAAGCCACGATCGCCTTTGCCGCTGAGGCCGCGAAGGCCGGGATCGTGCATGTGATCGGCACGACGGGGATGAGCGACGATGAGATCGCGCAGCTCGCCCCGGCAGCCGAACAGGGCGCCATCATCATCCGCGCGGGCAACATGAGCCTTGGCGTGAACCTGCTGACACAACTCACCCGTCAGGTCGCGGCAGCGCTGGACGCGGATTACGACATTGAAATCATCGAATCGCATCACAACCAGAAGGTTGACGCACCTTCAGGCACCGCTTTGATGCTGGGCGAAGCTGCCGCCGAAGGGCGGGGCGTGAAACTGGCCGACGTCTCCGACCGGGGCCGCGACGGAATCACCGGCGCGCGGGAAAAGGGCGACATCGGCTTCACCGCGATCCGGGGTGGCGATATTGTGGGGGAACATGACGTGATGTTCGCCGCAGCGGGCGAACGGATCATCCTGCGCCACATCGCGTCAGACCGGGCGCTCTTTGCGCGTGGCGCGCTAAAGGCAGCGCTTTGGGGGCAGGGGCAGGCACCCGGCGAATATGACATGCTGGATGTGCTGGGTCTGAAAACCTGAAAAACGCGGTTTAGCTGAAACTTTACCTTCGCAGGCTACGTGAATGCCGCAGGCGATTCACCGAAGGGAGGTTTCGATGAGGTCCATCTTTGCACTAGCCGCGACAGCGGTATTGGCGTTGAGCGCGATACCGGCAGCGGCGGAATATGCGCGTATTCAAAGCAAATCTGACTTCGTGGAGGCCGTAAACGGGAAAAGACTCACCCGGCCGCTCGTTGATCTGCGTGTAACCTCCGGCGGCGCCATCTCTGGCAAAGGCGCGGTTTGGGAGGTTGTTGGCACATGGACATGGGAAAACGGATATTTCTGCCGCACATTGGTCTGGGGCGGCAAAGATATGGGCTATAATTGCCAAGTCGTCACGCGCGACGGGGCGAAAATCCGTTTCACCTCTGACAAAGGTACGGGCGAGTCGGCGGTGCTGAACCTGCGCTAAGGCGGATCAGAAATCGACGGCGATGCCTTTTTTCTCCCAATCGCCATAGCGCACAGGCTCTGGCCCGTCGCGCCCGCCCAATTCAGCGGGCAGGTCGAGCGCTGCTTCGGCATCGCGCCGCGCGGCGGCTTCGGCGAGTGCGCGTTGAGCGGCGGCTGGCAGATCCGGGCCGGGGGTTGGTGTGGGGTCATGCGGCGTATCCGGCATGGGCTTTGGCCCAGGCTTGGGATGCGGTGGCAGGTCCGGCGCGGGGCTTGGAGTCGGGTCAGGGCCGGGTCTACTGTCGGGAATGGGGCGTTGATCGGGCATCATGGTCCTCTTGAGCCAAGTTCTCCCTTGATATACGTCGCCCGCTGGCCCAGACAACCCGGCAACCCCACAACCAAGACCCAGATAGGATAAGATCATGGCAGACACAGGCGTTCAGGCCCGCAGAAGCGCGGTATATCTGCTGGATATGATCTTGGACGATGAGCCGCGGCTGATGTCCGAACTTCTGGCTTCTGGCGCGCTGGACAAGCTGCCCCCTGATGACCGCGCCCGCGCGCAGCGACTGGCGCAGGATACGCTACGTGGTTTAGAGCGCGCCGACCGGCTATTGCAAAAGCACCTGCAAAAGGCGCCGCCACTGACGATGCGCAATGTGCTGCGCGTCGGCACGGTGGAACTGTGTCAGGGCGGGGCGGCGCATGGGGTCGTGAACACGATGGTGAACCTCGTCTCGCAGCACCGCACGCTGAGCCATCTCAAAGGGCTAACCAACGCCGTGCTCCGCAAGATCGCGGCACAGGGGCCGGAGGCATGGGACGCCCTGCGCGCGCCGCGCCTGCCAAAGTGGCTGCGCGGCCCGCTGGCCGAAGCTTGGGGTGCCGACGCCATCGCCAAGATGGAAGAGGCGCATTTCGCGGGCGCACCGCTTGATCTGACCGCCAAGGGCGATGCGAGTGCTCTGGCCGAGGCCGTAGGCGGTACACTCCTGCCCACGGGATCGGTGCGCGTGACGAACGCCGGTCAGGTCTCTGCCATGCCCGGCTTTGCCGAAGGCGACTGGTGGGTACAGGATGCCGCCGCCGCGATTCCGGTCCGAGTGCTGGCGCCCAAGGAAGGCGAGCGCGTGCTGGACCTTTGCGCCGCACCGGGGGGCAAGACCATGCAACTTGCCGCTGCGGGCGCTGAGGTCACCGCCGTTGACCAATCGCATCCCCGTATGCAGCGGGTGAAGGAAAACCTGACCCGTGTGGGTCTCAAGGCCAAGACGCTGACCAAAGACGCGCGTGCCGTAGAGGGGGAATTCGATGCCATCCTGCTCGATGCGCCGTGCTCTGCCACCGGCACTATCCGTCGCCACCCCGATCTGCCCTATGCCAAGGACGGCTCGGAATTCGGCGATCTGATCGAATTGCAATCGGACCTGATCGACCACGCATGGAGCCTGCTGAAACCCGGTGGGCGACTGGTGTTCTGCACCTGTAGCCTGCTGCCGGATGAAGGCGAGGTGCAGGTCGACGAGGCGCTAGAGCGGCATGGTGACATGACCGTCGACCGCGCTGCGTTGGACGTGGCCGGGGTCGAGGCGGCGTGGATCACCGAAGAAGGCGGGCTGCGCCTTCGGCCTGATTTCTGGGCCGACAAAGGCGGGATGGACGGGTTCTATATCGCCTGCTTGCGCAAAGGCTGAGCGTCACGCGCCCGGTGGCGGTGAGGGCACGGCGAGATATGCGGCTTTCGGAATATCCACCAAACCGCGCAGTCCCAGCGTGTCAGCGTCTTCTGGCGTGAGCCGGGTGATGGCGTCGCGCAGGGCGGCGAATGTCGCCGCGCGATCCGCGCCGGCTGCCGCGATATAGGGCAGGCCCGGCGTAGCCCCCGTGCTGTCCAAAACCCGCAGGCGATCTGCGAAAGCGTCATATCGTTGGATCAACCGCCACGACACCGCATCAAGTGCTGCGATATCCGCGCGCCCTTCGGCGACGGTTTGGGCTGAGTTCCGGTGCCCATGACTTTGCGAGCGATCCTCAAACCAGAATCCCTCCGCCCTGCAGTGGGCATAGGGGGCAGCATAGCCGGATTGCGAGAATGTCTGGTTGTAAGTGAAGCGCGCTGTGCGAAAATCAGAAATTGTTTCACGGGGATCATCGGCGCGGACGACGAAGACGCTGTTGTAATAGCCCGGCGGGCAGCTTTCGACGGCAAAATCAGGTGTGCCGATCAGCGTGACACCGTCGTGCAGCCACAGGCGGTAGGGCATCCCGCAGGTCTGTGAAAGGGTCAGGTTTTTCGCCTTCCAAACCGCGAATTCCTCGACCTCATTGCTTAATTCCTTAGGGCCCTCGATGCCGCGCGTGGCGAGTTCGTCCCGGATCAACGCCCAATACCGAGCCGTGGCCCCAGCAGTCTCCGGGCGCAGGTACATCATCAGACTGGCAATCATCAAGGCGCGCTCCGGTTAGGTGCTCTTGTTTAGGCAGCGGCCACCCGCGCTGGCAAGGGACCGTTCCCCGCCTATTGCCTGACAGTGAGGGAAAATCCGGTGACTCATTGCGGCGCGGTGGCTATGCTGCCGCCAAACGCCACAAGAGCGTCAGGGGCAGCTTGATATGATTAATCTTTCCAGCGTCATGGCCCAAAGGGCGCGGTTTTTGAACCGCTGGCACGCGTGGCGCGCGACCCGTGGGCGCGGGCAAATGACGGGGTTTGTGTCTTCCCCAGAGCCGCGCACCATCGGTTCCTTCGCGCGGGGGCGGCAGTTGATTGCGGGGAATTATCTCTTCGCGGGCAGCCTGTTGACCGCGCCGCAGACAGCCATGTGGGATCTCACCCCGCCCGACCCGGCATTCGCTGCGGAACTGCATGGCTTTGCATGGCTGGATGACCTCGCCGCCGTGGGCGATGCACGGGCGCGGGCGGCGGGGCAGGATTGGCTGTGGGATTGGATTGACCGTTTCGGGCGCGGGCAGGGGCCAGGCTGGACGCCGGCGCTAACCGGGCGGCGGCTGATCCGCTGGATCAACCACGCGCTGTTCATGCTGCGGGGGACGGAAGAAGAGCAAAGCGACGTTTTCTACCGCTCGCTAGAACAGCAGACTCGCTTTCTGTCGAAACGCTGGGGCGCCTGTGCGCCGGGTTTAGCGCGATTTGAAGCGTTGACCGGACTGATCTACGCGGGCCTCTCGCTGGAGGGTTTGGAAGAGTTGGCCGACCCGGCAATCAAGGCGTTGGCGCGCGAATGTGCCATTCAGATCGACGCCGAGGGCGGCCTGCCGACCCGCAACCCCGAAGAACTGCTCGCCGTTTTCACTCTGCTCACATGGGCCGCTGCGGCCTTGAGCGATGCAGGCCGCAGCACGCCCAAAGAGCATCTGACCGCAATTGAGCGTATCGCATCCACCCTGCGCAGCCTGCGCCACGCGGATGGGGCGCTGGCGCGATTTCACGGCGGCGGGCGCGGTATGGAAGGTTGGCTGGATCACGCGCTGGCCGCGACCAAAGTCAAAACGCGGCAGCCTAATGGGCTGGCGATGGGCTATGCGCGGCTTTCGGCAGGGCGCACCAGCGTGATTGTCGATGCAGCGGCCCCACCGGACGGCGCGGCCTCGGCCAACGCCCATGCGTCCACACTGGCGTTTGAACTCACCTCGGGGCGGCGGCCTTTGGTGGTGAACTGCGGCAATGGCGCATCCTTCGGGTTGGAGTGGCGCCGGGCAGGGCGGGCCACCCCGTCGCATTCGGCGCTGTCGCTGGTCGGCCATTCCAGCGCGCGGCTGGCCGAGCCTGATCGCCATACCGGGGAGGAGGCGCTGATCAACGGGCCGCGCCATGTACCGGTGGAGATTGCAGAAACCGCCGAGGGTCTGCGCTTTGATGGGGGCCACGACGCCTATCTGAGCAGTCACGGTCTGACCCACGCGCGGCGGCTTGAACTCACCTCAGACGGGCGCGGGCTGACGGGGGAGGACATGCTGCTGGCGATTGAGGATGCCGAGAAGCGGCGGTTTGACAATACGTTGGACGGCACGCGGCTTAAAGGCGTGCCCTTTGATATTCGTTTTCACCTGCATCCCGATGTCGATGCCACGGTCGACCTTGGCGGGGCTGCAATCTCGATGGCGTTGAAAAGCGGTGAAATTTGGGTGTTCCGCCACGACGGCACCCATAATCTGTCTTTGGAACCAGGGGTTTACCTTGAGGCAACCCGCCTAAAACCGCGCGCGGCGCAGCAGATTGTGCTGACCGGATATGCCATGAACTATGCCACACGGGTGCGCTGGTCCTTGTCCAAAGCGCAGGAAACTGCGATTGGCGTGCGAGATTTGTCGATCGACGATCCCTATGCTGATGAAGACTGACCAAGGAACCAGCCCCATGCCCGACTTGCACCCCATCAAACGCGCGCTTCTTTCCGTATCCGACAAGACCGGTCTTTTGGACCTTGGCAAGGCTTTGGCGGCGCGGGGCGTCGAACTGCTCAGCACCGGCGGCACGGCACGCACGCTGCGCGAGGCGGGGTTAGAGGTGCTGGATGTGGCCGATGTCACCGGCTTTCCCGAAATGATGGATGGCCGCGTGAAAACGCTGCACCCGGTGGTGCATGGTGGCTTGCTGGCCTTGCGCGACAATGATGAACACGTCGGCGCGATGAAGGAGCACAACATCGGCGCGATCGATCTGGTGGTGGTGAACCTCTACCCGTTTGAGGAAACTGTCGCCAAAGGCGCGGAATACGCCGAAGTCATCGAGAATATCGACATCGGCGGCCCGGCGATGATCCGCTCTGCCGCCAAGAACCACGGTTTCGTCAATGTGGTGGTAGACGTCGAAGACTACGCCGAGGTGATCGCCGAGATGGAAGCCAACGACGGCCAGACCACCTATGCCCTGCGCCAGCGCCTGGCTCAGACCGCCTACGCCCGCACCGCGGCCTATGACACCGCCGTCAGCACATGGATGGCAGAGCAGGTCGCAGGCACCCCGCGCCGCCGGACGTTTGGCGGTACACTGGCACAGACCCTGCGCTATGGTGAGAACCCGCACCAACAGGCGGCTTTCTACACCGATGGCTCCACCGCACCCGGTCTGGCGAATGCCGTGCAGCATCAGGGCAAGGAACTGTCCTACAACAACATCAACGACACCGACGCGGCCTTTGCGCTGGTCAGCGAGTTTGACCCTAAAGACGGCCCCGCCTGCGCGATCATCAAACACGCCAACCCCTGCGGCGTGGCACGGGGTGAGACGATGCTGGAGGCCTATAAGCGCGCCTTTGACTGTGACCGCACCTCGGCCTTCGGCGGCATCATCGCGCTGAACCAGCCGCTCGACGGCCCCACCGCGGAAGCCATCGCCGCGATCTTCACCGAAGTTGTCATCGCCCCCGGCGCGGATGAGGATGCCAAGCGCATCTTTGCGGCCAAGAAAAACCTGCGTCTGCTGACCACCGAAGGTCTGGCCGACCCTGCCGCCGCGGCACTGGCCGTGCGTCAAGTCTCGGGCGGTTTTCTGGTGCAGGACAAAGACGTAGGCCGCGTCAGCCGCGATGACCTCAAGGTCGTGACCAAGCGCAAGCCCTCGGATCAAGAACTCGACGACATGCTGTTCGCATGGACCGTGGCCAAACACGTCAAATCCAACGCGATTATCTACGTCAAAGACGGTGCCACCGTCGGCGTCGGCGCAGGCCAGATGAGCCGGGTGGACAGCACGCGCATCGCCGCGCGCAAGGCCCAGGATATGGCCGAGGTCATGGACATCGACGCGCCGCTGACCCAAGGGTCGGTCGTAGCCTCCGATGCGTTCTTCCCCTTCGCGGACGGTCTGATCACAGCCGCTGAGGCCGGTGCCACGGCGCTGATCCAGCCCGGTGGCTCGATGCGGGACGACGAGGTGATCGCCGCAGCAGATGAAGCGGGCCTTGCCATGGTCTTCACCAACATGCGCCACTTCCGGCACTAAGCGAAGGGCAGCCCCATGCGGACATTCGGCATCGCGGCCTTTGTGGCCTTTATGATCGATCAGATCAGCAAATATGTGGTCATCCACATGATGGAGCTGGCACGCATCCGCTCTATCGAGGTGTTGCCCCCGGTGCTGAATTTCCGCTACGGCGAAAACCGGGGCATTAACTTTGGCCTCGGTGGGGATATGAGCCAATGGGTGCTGATAGCGGTGGCACTGGCGATCTGCGCGGGCGTCACTCTCTGGTTCTGGCGCAGCCCGCATGGGCGGTGGGCGCAGCTGAGCGGCGGCTTGCTGGTCGGCGGGGCCTTGGCAAATGTGGCGGACCGGCTGATATACGGCTATGTGCTGGATTTCTTGAATAACTCCTGCTGTGGCTTAAACAACCCCTTCGTCTACAACCTCGCTGATGTCTTCATCTTCGCCGGCGCTTTGGGCCTGATCCTCTTTACCGGAGAGCCGAAAGCCGCGCCCAAACGCCGGGGCAAAAAAGGTCAGTGACATTGCCCGCTCGCCTGCGATATTGAACAAGCAGACCCCGGAAGGAGACACCATGCGCCGCATTGCCCTCATCAGCTTGATCCCGCTGGCCCTCGCCGCCTGCAGCAATCAGGGCCTTCGCGACTTGCAGCCTGTCTCTGACGGGCCAGATGAGTTTTTGATTCAACCGGTCAAGCCGTTGGAACGCCCCGACAATCTGAACGCGCTGCCCGCGCCCACGCCGGGGCAGGCGAACCTGACCGACCGGTCGGCGGTGGCCGAAGGTGTGGCGGCTTTTGGCGGGCGTCTGGACACTTCTACCGCAATCCCCGCTGGCGATGCAGCGCTGGTGCAGCATACGGGCCGGATGGGCGTACAGCCCGGCATTCGGGCCGACTTGGCCCAATCTGATGCGGAATTCCGCAAGCGCAAAGGGCGGTTCACCCAGTTCCGCATCGTGCCGGTGGATCGCTATAGCCAAGCCTACCAGCGCCAAACCCTCGACGCCTATAGCGAGGCAGAGCGTTGGCGCAACGCAGGCGGGCGCACGCCGTCTTACCCGCCGCAAGAAGACACACGTTTTCGCTAGGCTTCTTGAAAGTAGCGCAAGACCGCGTAGGTAATGCGGGAGGCGATATATTTCGAGGTAAGCAATGATCCGACTGCCGATGATGGCGGCCCTGGTGGCGACGCTCTTCACAGCCCCCTCCGCGCAGGCGCGCGATAACGAGAATGAGGCGGTAACCCATTTCACCCTCGATAACGGCATGGAGGTCGTGGTCGTCGAAGACCACCGCGCCCCGGTCGTGCAGCAGATGGTCTGGTACCGCGCGGGCTCAGCCGATGAGCCTAAGGGTTCATCCGGCGTGGCGCACTTTCTGGAGCACCTGCTTTTTAAAGCAACGGATAAGTTGGAGTCGGGCGAGTTCTCGGCAACCGTGGCCGCCAACGGTGGGCGCGACAACGCCTTTACCAGTTACGATTACACCGCCTATTTCCAGCGCGTTGCCGCTGATCGCCTCGGCCTGATGATGGAGATGGAGGCCGACCGGATGAAAAACATCCGCCTGACCCCCGAAAACATCGAAACCGAACGCGATGTGATTTTGGAAGAGCGCAACCAACGGACCGAGAACAACCCAGCCGCCCTGTTCAGCGAACAGCTCAACGCCGCGCAATATCTCAACCACCGCTACGGCGTGCCGATTATCGGCTGGAAGCATGAGATGGAGGAGTTGGACCTCGAAGATGCGTTGTCGTTCTATGAGCTCTATTACTCCCCCAACAACGCTATCCTTGTGGTTTCGGGCGATGTGACGCCGGAAGAGGTGCGCGATCTGGCGGAAGCGACTTATGGCCAAATTCCCACCAACCCCGAATTGCCCGAACGCCTGCGCACTGCAGAGCCGCCGCAGATCGCCGAACGTCGATTGATCTACAAAGACGCCCGCGTGGCGCAGCCCTATGTGCGCCGCTCCTACCTCGCCCAAGAGCGTGACAGCGGTGCCCAAGGGGAAGCGGCGGCGCTGCTGTTGCTGAGCGAATTGCTGGGCGGCGGCACCACCTCCTACCTTGCCGAAAAGCTGCAATTCGATGAACAGATCGCCAATTACACCGGCGCCTTCTACAAAGCCGATACGCTGGACGACACAACCTTTGACGTCGTCGTGCTGCCCGTGCCCGGTGTCAGTCTTCAACAGGCCGAAGAGGCGCTGGACGAGGTATTGGTGCAGTTCATGGAAGCCGGGGTGGACCCAGAACACCTTGAGCGCCTCAAATCACAGTTGCGCGCCGATCAGATTTACGCCCGCGACGATGCCGATCGCGTGGCAAATCGCTACGGCTCTGCCCTTGCCATCGGCCTGACCGTCGAAGACGTGCAGGACTGGCCCGATGTGCTGCAAGCCGTCACCGCCGAAAACATCATGCAGGCTGCCCGCACCCTGTTCGACAAACGCGCATCGGTCACCGGTTGGCTGATGAAGGAGGACGCGCAATGAAACTAATCTACGCCCTGATCCTGACGGCCTTTGCCGCACTCCCCGCCCGAGCCGAAGTCGACATCCAGCCCGTTACCAGCCCCGGCGGCATCACCGCTTGGCTGGTCGAAGAGCATTCGATCCCCTTCGTTGCTCTGGAAATCCGTTTCCGTGGCGGCGCATCACTGGACGCTCCCGGCAAACGCGGTGCGATTAACCTGATGACCGGCCTATTGGAAGAGGGCGCAGGCGACATGGACGCGCGTGCCTTTAGCCGCGAGACCGAAGCACTGGCCACCAATCTCAGCTTTGACGTGTCAGATGATGCGCTTTCCGTCTCCGCCCGTTTCCTGACCGAAAACCGCGACGCCTCCGTCGAGCTGCTGCGGGCCGCGCTGTTGGAGCCGCGTTTTGACGAAGACGCTGTTGAGCGTGTGCGTGGACAGGTAATCTCAAATATCCAGTCGAACCAGAAAGACCCCAATGAAATCGCCCGGCAGACCTTTGACAAAATCGCCTTTGGCGACCACCCCTACGGCAGTTCGCTGAATGGCACGTTGGAATCGGTAGCCGGGTTGACCCGCGACGATCTGATCGCGGCCCAGAGCGCCGTGCTGGCCCGTGACCGTATCTATGTGGGCGCGGTTGGGGACATCACGCCCGAAGAACTAGGCGAGCTGCTCGACACCTTGCTGGGCGATCTGCCAGCTAAAGGCGCGCCGATGCCGACGCGTGCGGATGTGGAAATTCCTGCTGGCACCACGCTGGTCGATTTCGCTACGCCGCAATCCGTCGCGATCTTCGGCCAGCCGGGCCTCGCGCAGGATGATCCCGACTGGTTCACCGCCACAGTGCTGAACCACGTTCTCGGCGGTGGCGGTTTCGAATCCCGCTTGATGACCGAGGTGCGTGAGAAGCGCGGCCTAACCTACGGCGTCTATTCCTACCTCGCCCCGCGTGATCTGGCTGAGACCTATCTCGGGTCCGTCAGTTCGGCCAATGACCGTATTGGCGAGGCGATTGACGTGATCCGCGCCGAATGGTCCAAAGCCGCTGCTGAAGGCATCACGCAAGAGGAACTGGAGGCCGCCAAGACCTATATCACTGGCGCCTATCCCCTGCGGTTTGACGGCAACAGCCCGATTGCCAACATCCTTGTCGGCATGCAGATGCTCGGCCTGCCGACCGACTATATCGCCACCCGCAACGACAAGGTCGAGGCGGTCACGCTGGAGGATGTGAAACGCGTCGCGGCTGACTTGCTGGACCCGGAAAACCTGCATTTCGTGGTGGTTGGCCAACCTGAAGGCCTCGAAGCGTCAGCCCCACCACAAGAATGAAAAAAGCGCCGTTCCCACGGGGGCGGCGCTTTCAACTTGTCTCTGGTGACAGGGCTTATTCGCCGTAGGGCACCCAGATGTTCTTAACCTCGGTCGCGGCTTGCAGGAATTCGCGCCCCGCGCCCTCGGCCCCGAACCAATCGCGCGCCATGCCGTGGTTGACCCAAGTGCGCTTGATGTTGCTCGCCGCCCCTTTTTCGACCACGGCCGAGAGTTCCGCCGCGCCAAAGCACCAGACGGCATCAATATCCATATGCCGCGCCATCGGCTCGGCCAAATCGGCCTGCGGCCCGGTCACGATATTGACCACCCCGGCAGGCACGTCGGATGTCTCAAGCACCTGCACGAAATCAGTCGCCGCCAGCGGAAAGGGCTCACTCGCCGACAGGATCACCCGGTTGCCCATGGCAATCGCTGGCGCCATGCAAGCGACCAACCCCAAGAGCGGTGCCTCAGCCGGGCAGAGCGCCCCGATCACGCCCACAGGTTCCTTCATTGCCAACGCCACACCCCGGATCGGCACGCCGTGCACCTGACCGTCGTATTTGTCGGCCCAAGCGGCATAGGTGAAGAGCCGGTCAATGGCGGCATCAACCTCTTTGCGACCCGCCTTCGTCCCCTGCATCGCATCCAGCCGCGCGGCAAACTCATCGCCCCGCGCCGAGAGGTTTTCGGCGATGTAGTACAGGATCTGCGCCCGCAGATGGCCAGTGGTTTTCGACCACCCCTTCGCCGCATGCGCCGCCTCAACCGCGTTGCGGACATCCTTGCGACCGGCAAGGCTGACATGGCCCAACAGCCCGCCAGACTTGCCCCAGACCGGCGCGGAATATCCCCCATCGGGCCGCGCTTGCTTGCCCCCGATATAAAGCTTTGCGGTGCGGTCGATCCCATCCTCCGGCGCGCCCTCACCGGTGAATGCTTCGATCTCTTTCAATGGTTTGCCGGACACCTTCGGCTTCGTATAGCCCGCCAGACCTTCCCAACCGCCCTCACGGCCAAAGCCACTCTCGCGCTTGCCGCCGAAGCCAGCGGCGGCATCCATCATATTGGTGCCGTTGACCCAAACGATCCCGGTTTCCAATTGCGGCGCAATGTCGAGTGCGAGGTTCACATTCTCGGTCCAGACCGTCGCCGCCAGCCCGTAGCGCGTGTTATTGGCAAGCTGCACGGCCTCGCCAGGCGTACGGAAAGTGGTCGAGACCAACACCGGCCCAAAAATCTCTTCCTGCATCAACGTATCGGCAGGGTTCAGCCCGGTGATCAGCGTCGGCGGATAGAAACAACCATTCTCAGGCATCTGCCCCGGCGTGACAAACCGCTCGCCTGCGGTATTCGCCTCCACCATCTCACTCACGCGCTTGTACTGCACCGGGTCCACCAGCGCACCCACATCAATGCTCTTGTCCAGCGGATCGCCGATGCGCAGCTTCTCCATCCGGGTGCGCAGCTTGGCATAGAACCGATCAGCCACGGGCTCATGCACCAAAAGGCGCGAGCCCGCACAGCAGACCTGCCCCTGATTGAACCAGATCGCGTCAACCAGCCCTTCAACCGCAGAGTCGAGATCGGCGTCGTCGAAAACGATATAGGGCGATTTGCCACCCAACTCCAAAGTCAGCGCCTTGCCCGAACCCGCCGTCGCCTCACGAATGCGGCGGCCCACGGCGGTGGAGCCGGTAAAGGCGATCTTGTCGATATCCTCATGGGACACAATCATCTCGCCCACGGCCCCATCGCCGGTGACAATGTTAACCACACCCTTCGGCAACCCGGCCTGACGGCAGATATCGGCAAACAACAACGCCGTCAGCGATGTATACTCAGCAGGCTTCAACACCACGGTATTGCCCATCGCCAACGCAGGCGCGATCTTCCACGCCAACATCAACAGCGGGAAGTTCCACGGAATGATCTGCCCACACACGCCAAGCGCCTGCGCATCGGGCAATTCGCTTTCCACCAATTGCGCCATGCCCGCGTGATAATAGAAATGCCGCTGCGCCAAGGGCACGTCGATATCACGCGCCTCACGGATCGGCTTGCCGTTGTCCAACACTTCCAAAACCGCAAAGAGCCGCGCGTGTTTCTGCAACAACCGCGCCAGCGCATAGATATGCCGCGCCCGGCCGTGACCGCCCAGCTTCTCCCACTTCGGCTGCGCCTTTCGCGCGGCTTTTACCGCATTATCTACATCGCCCTGTGTCGCCTGCGTCAGGCTGGCCAAAACCTCACCCGTCGCCGGGTTCTTGCTGTCGAAACCTGCTCCCGGCGCGGTAAAGGCACCATCAATAAAATGGCCGAAACGCCCGCCCTGATCCACGATCCACGCCAGCGCATCTGCCGCCGATTCCGGGGCTGGCCCGTATTCCATGCTCTCAAAAATCTCGGACACGCTCATGCCTTCATCCTTTTCCAAATACCGTCCCGCAGCCTGCAACAGGCTCAGGAGGTCGCGTGACGGTAAGCCGCCGAATAATTGCCGGTCACATGATGCTCCAACTGTCGCTCAATATCGCCCAAGAGAGACGACGCGCCAAAGCGGAACAGGTCAGGCTGCAACCAACGGTCGCCCAGCTCTTCCTTCATCAAGGCCAGATAGGTGATCGCATCCTTGGCTTTGGAAATGCCACCCGCAGGTTTGTAGCCCACCCGCACCCCGGTTCGCTCATAATACTCACGGATTGCCCGGATCATCACGAGGCTGACAGGCAGGGTGGCATTAACGCTCTCCTTGCCGGTCGACGTCTTAATGAAATCGGCCCCGGCCATCATGCAGACCAGCGACGCACGCGCCACATTGCGCAGCGAACCCAATTCGCCGGTGGCAAGGATCGCTTTCACATGGGCCTCGCCACAGGCCTCACGGAAAGCGCGCATTTCGTCGTAAAGCGCCTGCCAATTGCCCGAAAGCACATGGCGGCGCGAGATCACGATGTCGATCTCGGTAGCGCCTACTTCGACGCTCATCTCGATCTCGCGGATGCGCAGTTCCAGCGGCGACAGGCCCGCCGGGAAACCGGTGGAGACGGCAGCAATCGGGATATTGGTGCCTTCCAACGCGCGCCGCGCGGCGGGGATCATCTCGTGGTACACACAAACCGCACCGGTGGTGATCGGTGCCATGCCAAGCGCATCAAGCAGGTCGGGCGCGATCGGTTGGCGCGCCTTAGCGCAAAGCCGCTCAACTCGGCGTGCGGTGTCGTCACCCGACAGGGTCGTCAGGTCGATACAGGTCACGGCGCGCAGCAGCCACGCGGCCTGATGCGCTTTTTTCAGCGAACGGCGCGCGGGAAGGGCGGCGGCACGGCGCTCGATCGCCGAGGTGTTCGCCTGCCCAGAGCGCAGCCAATCCATATCAAGCGGCATAGGCTCGACACGCTGTTCGGTCACCTGCGGCAGATGCCCGGGTGTGCCGGTTTCTGTGTCGCTTTCCTGCGGGGTCGTTTGGGTGGCCATCGGGTCTCTCCGGTTTGGTCAGGCAGGCAAAATGGCATGAGGCCGGGGGCAAGGCAAGCGACGCTAACCCCGCGTCACGTGGGGAATGCCTCAATACTAAGCGAAATGCTGCAATTGTTAATGAGAACCATTCGCAACTGTTGACTTAATTGAGAATCGTTCTCATTAATGTCTCATGAAACATGTATCTGACCCTTTTCGCCCGTCCCGCCGTACCGCATTGATCGGCGGCCTGAGTGCTTTTGCACTTCTTGGGGCGGCCCCTGTCGCCTTCGCGGCGCAAAAGCTCAACATCGTCGCGACGACAGGTATGATCGCCGACGCCGCCCGCCGTGTGGGGGGCGACTTGGTCGAGGTCCGCTCGCTCATGGGCTCAGGGGTCGATCCGCACAGCTACCGCCAGACCCGCAGCGACATCGTGGCGCTGACCCGGGCCGATCTGGTGCTTTGGCATGGTCTGTACCTTGAGGCGCAGATGGAGCGGTTTTTCGAAGATCTGGGCCGCAAGCGCGCCGTGGTCGCTGTGGCCGACGCGCTGCCTAAGAACGATCTGCTCAGCCACCCAGATTACGAGGGCCGCTATGATCCGCACGTCTGGATGGACCCTAAAACATGGGTCGCCGTGGTTGATGAAGTCGCCCGCGCCCTGACCGAGGCCCTGCCCGCAGGGGCCGAGACCTTTGCTCAGAACGCGGCCACCTATCGCGCGGAGTTGGAGCAATTGGTCAGCTATGCGGCCGAGACCGTAGCGCAGGTGCCTGAAAATCAGCGCATCTTGGTCACGGCCCACGACGCCTTTAGCTATTTCGGACGCGCCTTTGGGTTTGAGGTGATCGGCATTCAGGGCATCTCGACCAATAGCGAGGCGGGGCTGAACCGTATCTCGGGGCTGGTCGATGAGTTGGTTGAGCGCGAAATCGGCGCGGTCTTTGTTGAGACGTCGGTTTCCGACCGCAACATGCGTGCGCTGGTCGAAGGAGCTGCGGCGCGCGGTCATGAGGTCGTGATCGGCGGCTCGCTCTATAGCGACGCCATGGGGGAACCGGGCAGCTATGAGGGCACTTATATCGGTATGATCGATCATAACGTCACCACCATCGCCCGCGCGCTCGGCGCATCGGTGGATGCGGGCGGGATGAACGGCAAGCTGGTACAGGGAAGCTGATCTATGACACTTGAACTCGCCAGCAGCCGCGAAACCGCGCCCACGTCCCGCGCCGACAGCCCGCTTGCCGTGCGCGGGATGACCGTCTCCTACGGGCAGAAGCCTGCGGTCTTTTCGGTCGATATGACGGTAGAGCCGGGCAAGATGACGGCAATCATCGGCCCGAATGGCGCGGGCAAGTCAACTTTGCTCAAAGCTGCTTTGGGCATTCTTAACCCACTCGCTGGCACTGCGACCGTCTATGGCAAACCTGTGACAGAGCAGCGCCACCGCATCGCCTATGTGCCACAGCGTGCCAGCGTGGATTGGGATTTCCCGACCCGCGTGATCGATGTGGTGCTGATGGGCCTTTACCCACAGCTGGGCCTGCTGGGCCGCATCCGCCCCGTGCACCGCGCCCGCGCCACCGATTGTCTGGCCCGCGTCGGGATGGAGGATTTCGCCACCCGTCAGATCGGCCAACTGTCTGGCGGCCAGCAACAGCGGGTCTTTCTCGCGCGGGCCTTGGCGCAGGAGGCGGACCTCTATCTGTTGGATGAACCCTTTGCCGGGGTCGATGCAGCGACCGAGAAGGCGATCATCGCTGTGCTGAAATCTCTGCGAGACGCAGGTAAGACGGTTGTGGCCGTGCACCATGATCTATCGACCGTGGCGGAGTATTTCGACAATGTCTTCCTAATCAATACCCACCGTGTCGCCGAAGGCAGCGTTGAGGATGTGTTCCAGGCCCACCACCTGCAAGATGCCTATGGCGGTCGCTTAGCAGGCGCGCAGATGGATGCGTTGCAGCTGTCATGACCTGGGACGCGCTCACGCTGCAACTGGGCTATAACGCCACGCTGGTGACGCTGGGGGCCACGCTGCTAGGTATGGCAGCGGGCGTTGGCGGCACTTTTCTTTTCCTTCGCAAACGGGCGTTGGTGAGCGACGCGATTTCGCATGCAACGCTGCCCGGTGTGGCGATTGCTTTCATGGTGATGGTCGCGCTCGGTGGGGATGGGCGCAACCTGATTGGCCTGCTGCTGGGCGCGGCGGCGTCGGCGGCGGCAGGGCTGCTCTTGGTCTCATGGCTTAGCAACCGCACGCGGTTGGCCGAGGATGCGGCGATTGGATCTGTGCTGTCGGTTTTCTTTGGGCTTGGCATCGTCTTGCTGACCGTGATCCAGACCATGAGTGCTGGACGGCAGGCGGGGCTCGAGGATTTCCTCTTGGGCTCTACCGCCGGGATGCTACGCAACGATGCGCTGATTATCGCGGTGGCAGCGGCGCTGACGCTGGCGCTGGTTCTGCTCTTGCGCCGCCCGCTCACGCTCGCCTCGTTCGATCCCGAATATGGCACCGCCATCGGCCAGAACGTACCGCGCACGGATCTGGCGATGATGGGGCTGGTGCTGGCGGTGACAGTGGTGGGTCTCAAGATCGTCGGGCTGATCCTGATTGTTGCGCTCTTGATCATCCCGCCCGTCACCGCCCGGTTTTGGAGCGAGCGGACCGATCATGTGGTGCTGATCTCAGGCGCACTTGGCGGTATTGCGGCCTATGTCGGTGCGGCGCTGTCGGCGGCGCAGCCGAACCTGCCGACGGGGCCGATCATCGTGTTGGTGGGTTTCGCGCTCTTCGCGCTGTCGCTGCTGTTGGCACCGGGGCGGGGCGCGCTTTCGGCTTTGCTGCGGCACCGCCGATACCAGCGCCGGGTGCATCTGCGGCAGGGGCTGCTGGCGCTCGCCCATGGGCAACCGATCTACGAACAACTGACCCTGCGCCTGCTGCGCGCCGAAGGCTATGCGCTGCCCGATGGGGTGGCCACGAAAGCAGGCCGGGGCCGCGCCGCAAAGGCACTGCGGGATGAAACCCGCTGGCAGCTCATCCGCCGCGATCCGGCCTATGAGACCGCTGCCCAGCAATATGACGGTCTGACCCCGATTGAGACGGTGCTGACCGCCGACCAAATCCGCGAAATTGACAGCCGCATCGACATGCGCGGCGGGGTGATGGCATGAACGGTTCTGAATTTGTCCCCCTATCGTTGGTGCCGATGCTCATCGGCATTTTCGTCGCCGTGGCCTGTGCCCTGCCGGGGAATTTTTTGGTGCTGCGCCGCCAAGCGCTGATCGGCGATGCGATTAGCCATGTGGTGCTGCCGGGGATCGTGGTGGCGTTTCTGGTGACCGGCGTGGTCAGCACTTGGCCGATGCTGCTGGGGGCTGCGGGCGCGGCGCTGGTTTCTGTGATGGCTATTGAGGGCGTCCGCCGCCT
The DNA here is from genome assembly GCF_038900015.1 of Sulfitobacter sp. AS92. NCBI lineage: Bacteria > Pseudomonadati > Pseudomonadota > Alphaproteobacteria > Rhodobacterales > Roseobacteraceae > Sulfitobacter > Sulfitobacter sp. AS92. Next base: position 42,535 of record NZ_JBBMQL010000014.1, on the reverse strand, counting down.
GGGCAAGATCGAATCCGGTGCGGCGATGGGCGTGGTGTTCACCGCGATGTTCGCGGGCGGGGTGCTGTTACTTGAGCAATCGGACACCAGCAATGTGCATCTCGACGTGGAGCATGCGCTTTACGGCAACCTTGAAAGCCTGATTTGGCTGGACGCGACCGGCTGGGGGTCATTGGTGGACCCCGAAGCGCTTGCGACCATCCCGGTCGAATTGCCACGCATGGCGGTGACGCTGCTGTTCGCCGCGCTTTTCACGGCGCTGTTCTGGAGGCCGCTGAAAATCAGCACCTTTGACGAAGGGTTCGCCCGCACCATCGGCATGAAGACCGGGCCACTTGGCCTTGGTCTGGTCATCGTCGCGGCGATTGCCGCTGTGGCTGCGTTCGACGCGGTGGGCAGTATCATTGTCATCGCCATGTTCATTTGTCCCCCCGCCGCCGCACGGATGATGACCAACCGGTTGGAGCATCAGATTGCGTGGTCTGTGCTTTTTGCCACGCTCGCTGCGGTGCTGGGCTATGTTTTGGCGGGATACGGACCACTTTGGATCGGCATGCGGGATTCCGTCTCGGCGGCGGGGATGATCGCCACGGTCTCGGGCGTTATCCTTGGGTTTGCTGCACTTATGGGGCCACATCGGCAAAGAGGCGCCGCCGCCCCCGCCGCTTAATCGAATCGCAACGATTCGTTTTTTACGCGACCGATTCGCTTTTGCTTTGACCTGTGATTCGTCCTGCGTCTATACAGGAGGCAAGCTCCCCCCCCCGGAGATCACTTTTAACCGGGTCGCCCGCCGCTCTGATAAGACCGGAATAACAAAAGCACCAGTGCGCCGAGTAGACGACCCATAAGCGGATCGCCCCAGCATTGGCGGCGGTCCGCTGACTTCCCTAAACCCCTCTGATAAGCGTTTTCTACGCCCCATTCGCATCTGGCAGAATCGGCGTAGCCCAGCTAGGTTTTGCGGTATGGCCACTACGAACCCCAATATAAGCGAAAACCGCCCCGTTATCCGGCAGCTGGACGAATCCGCGATCAACCGCATCGCCGCGGGCGAGGTGGTCGAACGTCCGGCCTCTGCCGTGAAAGAACTTGTCGAAAACGCCATCGACGCCGGCGCGCGCCGGATAACGGTGGAATACGCCGACGGCGGCAAGACGATGATCCGTGTGACCGATGATGGCTGCGGCATTGCGCCGGATGACCTTGCGCTGGCTTTGTCGCGACATGCTACCTCCAAGATCGACGGGTCAGACCTGCTGAACATCCACACCTTCGGCTTTCGGGGCGAGGCGCTGCCGTCGCTCGGCGCGGTCGGGCGGCTGACCATCACCAGCCGGGCTGCGGGTTTAGAGGGGGCCGAGATTACTATCGACGGTGGCCGCATGGGCGAGGCGCGCCCCGCCGCGCTGAACAGCGGCACCATCGTCACCCTGCGCGATCTGTTTTTTGCCACGCCAGCGCGGCTTAAGTTTCTGCGCACTGACCGGGCCGAAGCGCAGGCCATCGGCGATGTTATCAAGCGGCTGGCCATGGCCGAACCCTTCGTGCGCTTCGTGCTGCGCGATGTCTCGGGCGACGGCAAAGGCCGCGATGTGTTCCGCGCCGAGGCTGAGCAGGGGGATTTGTTTGAAGCGTTGCATGGCCGTCTGGCGCAGGTCTTGGGCCGTGAGTTTGCCGAAAATGCGTTGCCCATTGATGCGATGCGCGAGGGGCTGCACCTGACGGGCTTTGCAGCACTGCCAACCTATTCGCGCGGCTCTGCGGTGGCGCAATATCTTTTTGTAAATGGCCGCCCGGTGCGGGATAAACTGCTCACCGGCGCGCTGCGTGGTGCTTATTTCGATTTCCTTAGCCGCGACCGTCACCCGGCGGCGGCGCTGTTTGTCGAATGCCCACCGACCTTGGTGGATGTGAACGTGCACCCGGCCAAGTCGGAAGTTCGCTTCCGCGATCCCGGTCTGGCGCGGGGGCTCATCGTCTCGGCCCTGCGCCATGCGCTAGCCGAAGCGGGGCACCGTGCTTCAACCACCGTGGCGCAGGCGACCTTGGGTGCGATGCAACCACAGCCACAAGGCGCGCGGGTTTATCAGATGGACCGGGCCGGCATGGACCGTCCCAGCCCAGCCGCACGCCAAGCGGCCTATGAGGCGCAAGCGCCCGGCTTTGCCGAGACCGCAGGCGTTTGGGGCCGGGTGGAAGGCACGCCGATGCCTGCCGCACCGATTGTCGAAGAGGCGTCAGAGGCTCCTGCGCCGGACTACCCTCTCGGCACCGCACGGGGGCAGGTGCATGAGAATTACATCATCGCCCAGACCGCCAATGGCATGGTCATTGTGGATCAACACGCCGCGCATGAGCGGCTGGTTTATGAAAAATTGAAGCGCCAGATGGAAGCCAACGGCGTGGCGGCCCAAGCGCTGCTGATCCCTGAGATCGTCGAACTGTCTACAAATGACTGCGCGCGGCTGCTGGAACTGGCGGACGAACTCGCGAAACTCGGCCTCGGCATCGAAGCCTTTGGCGGCAGTGCCATCGCCGTGCGCGAGACGCCTGCGATCCTCGGCACCGTCAACGCCCGCGCGCTGATCCTTGATGTGCTGGACGAATTGGCCGACGGCGACAACAGCAACATCGTGCAGGCCAAAATCGAAGCGATCCTAAGCCGCGTGGCCTGTCACGGCTCGATTCGCTCGGGCCGCTGGATGCGCGCCGAAGAGATGAACGCCCTGCTGCGCGAGATGGAGGCGACGCCGCACTCCGGCCAGTGCAACCACGGGCGGCCCACCTACGTCGAGCTAAAACTGGCTGACATCGAACGGCTGTTCGGGCGCACTTGATGGAGCTTGGCGGCGCGACTTTGAACCTGTCTGATCCTCTGACTCTTGCGGCGCTCGCGGGGGCGGGGCTGCTGTTTCTCATCATCATCCTGCTTATCATGGCGGTCCGCGCCGCTGGCCGCTCGGCCCGGGTGGCGGCCCCGTTGGCGCAGCAGATGCGCATCCTTGGGGGTCATGTGCAGCAGTTGGGGCAGGGGCAAGAGCAGCTGCGCGGCGGGTTGCAGATGGTGTCGGACACCCAGACCAACACCCAAGCGCAGATGATGCAGAGCATGGAAGCGCGGCTGGCGCATGTGCAGCAGCAGATGCAGGACCGCCTGGCCGACAACGCCGCCCGTTCGGCCCGCTCGCTGGCCGAGATGCAGCAGCGCATGACCGAAACGCTGCACGGCTCGTCAAAGCGCACCACGACCAGCCTGACACAGTTGCAAGAACGGCTCGCTTCCATCGACAAGGCGCAGGACAATATCACCAAACTCTCGGGCGATGTGCTGTCGCTGCAGGACATCCTGAGCAACAAGCAAACACGCGGCTCATTCGGCGAAATTCAGTTGCGCGACATCGTTTCCAAAGCCCTGCCGAGCGACAGCTATTCGCTGCAAGCCACGCTCAGCAACGGCAAACGGCCCGATTGTCTGATCCATCTGCCCAACCCACCGGGGCCGATTGTGATCGACAGCAAATTCCCGCTGGAAGCCTATGAGGCGCTGCGCCGCGCCAAGACCGATCTGGAAACCCGCGCCGCCGCCCAGCAGATGAAAACCGCCGTGCGGGTGCATCTGAACGCGATTGCCGACAAATACATTCTGGAGGGCGAGACCGCCGAGGGCGCGTTGATGTTCCTGCCGTCTGAAGCCGTCTATGCCGAGCTTCATGCGAACTTCCCCGAACTGGTGCGCGAAGGGTTTGAAAAGCGTGTCTGGATCGTCAGCCCGACCACCTGCATGGCCACGCTCAACACCATGCGCGCCATTTTGAAAGACGCGCGGATGCGCGAACAGGCGGGCGCGATCCGTCGCGAGTTGGGCAATCTGAACAAGGATGTCGAACGGCTGGCGATGCGTGTGGGCAACCTTGACCGGCACTTCAGCCAAGCGCGCCGCGATGTGGAAGAGATCAAGGTCAGCAGCGAAAAAGCCGCCAAACGTGCGGGCCGATTGCATAATTTCGACTTTGAAGAACTGGCAGAAGAGAAATCCGAGGCTATTGTTCCCTTAAGGAAACCCGAAGGGAACGGCTAAATGAATCAAGCTGATATTACTGGCGTCACGCTGGAGGCGATGCAAACGCGGGCGGCGGCCCTGCGGGGTGATATCCTTCAAACGCCGGTGGTGCCGTTGTTTTCCTCAAGGGTCAGCGACGTGCTTGATGGGGCGCATATCGCGCTCAAACTGGAGTGTTTTCAGCATACCGGCACCTTCAAGGCGCGCGGGGCGCTGTCGGTGGCGCGCCAGCTTGATGATGACACGCGCGGGCGGGGTATCACGGCGGCAAGTGCCGGCAACCATGCCATTGCCGCAGGCTGGGCCGCGGCCAAGCTGGGCATCAGCGCCAAGGTGGTGATGCAAGACAACGCCAACCCGTTTCGCGTCGAACTTGCCCGCGCCACCGGGGCTGAGGTGATTATGAAACCCCCGGGGGCAGAGACCTTTGCCGAGGCGGAGCGGTTGGTCCGCGATGAGGGGCGCTTTTTCATCCACCCTTTCGAGGGGCTGCATACCTCACTTGGCACCTCTGGGGTGGGGCTGGAACTTATGGCGCAGGTGGCTGATCTGGACGCGGTTGTCGTCTCGGTCGGCGGCGGCGGGCTGATCAGTGGCGTGGCTGCGGCGGTCAAGGCGATCAATCCGGCCTGTCGGGTTTACGGCGTAGAGCCTGTGGGCGCTGACAGCATGTCACAAAGCCTTGCTGCTGGAGAGCCGGTGACCATCCCCAAGGTCAATACCATTGCCGATAGCCTTGGCCCACCGATGGCGCTGCCCTTCGGGCACGCACTGTGTGCTGTCTATGTCGACGATGTTGTGACGGTCAGCGATGACGAAATCTGTGCAGGTATGGTGGTGCTGCAACAGGCTGCGAAACTCGCGGTAGAACCTGCTGCAGGGGCTGCGATGGCCGGGGCACTTGGGCCGTTGAGAGGTCACTTGGCCGGGCGCCGTGTTGGGGTGATCGTTTGTGGCGCTAACATCGACACCGAAAGTTATCTGGGCCAACTGGCCCGCGGGCAGGCAGCGCTCGAAAGCCTGCTCTCATAGCGGCCCGTTGCCAGACAGTGGCGGCCCTTCGGTGCTGTGAAAACACCCAAGAAAATGTACCGGGCACTGCAACTTTAACTCCCCTTTATCCGTGTTTGCCCCATATCCAAAGTCCCGGACCAAAGCAGGACCCCTATGCCTTTTGAAGCGATGAACGACGCCACCGACCCTCAGCATCCTATCGGCCGACGGGTCGCGGTGATTGGCGGGGGTATTTCCGGCATGGGGGCGGCGCATATGTTGGCTCCGACCGACCGGGTGACCCTGTTTGAGGCAGGCGCGCAAATCGGTGGTCATGCACGCACTGTTATGGCGGGCAAGAATGGCGATCAGCCGGTGGATACCGGATTTATCGTGTTTAATTACGCCAATTATCCGCATCTCGCGGCGCTTTTCGCCGAATTGGACGTGCCCGTCGTGCCGTCGAACATGAGCTTCGGGGCGTCGATTGATGGCGGGCGGTTGGAATATGCGCTGACCAATTTTAATGCGGTCTTTGCCCAAAAGCGCAATATGTTCAGCCCGCCCTTCCTGCGAATGCTGCGCGATATCGTGCATTTCAACAAAAACGCGCTGGCCGTCTCACGTGATCCGTCGATGACGATTGCGCAGTTTCTCGACCGGCTCGGCACCGGGCGTTATTTCCGCGATTTCTATCTTTCGCCGCTTTCCGGCGCGATCTGGTCGACCCCGACCGAGAAGATCATGGACTTCCCGGCCCATGCGATGGTTAACTTTTTTGAGAACCACGCGCTTTTGAACTATTCCGGCCAGCATCAGTGGTACACGGTCAAAGGTGGCTCGCGGCAGTATGTTGATCGGCTTGAAAATGCCCTGCGCAGCAAAGGCGTGGAACTGCGCACCGACAGCCCGGTTCAAGCCGTGCGTCGCACCGCGCAGGGGGCCGAGGTCCGCACTTGGGGCGGTGAGTGGGAGGCGTTTGACGAAGTGATCTTTGCGACCCATTCCGATGACACGCTCAAAATGCTCGCCGACCCGACGGAGGCCGAGCAGCGCGCCCTTGGGGCCATTCGCTATCAACCGAACGATATCATCCTGCACGCCGACGCCAGCATTATGCCCAAACGCCGCTCTACATGGGCGTCGTGGGTTTATACTGAGGACAGCCATCAGAAGTCCGACCGGATTGATCTGACCTATTGGATGAACTCGCTGCAACCGATCCCGCAGGACGATCTGCACTTCGTGACGCTCAACACCAAGCGGACGATCCGCGAAGAGCTTATTTACGATCAAACCACGCTGCGACATCCGGTCTATGACCTTGCCGCCTTAGCCGCGCAAGACGAGGTGCGCGCGTTCAACGGCAGCCACAACACATGGTTCTGCGGCGCGTGGATGCGCCACGGCTTCCACGAAGACGGGCTGGCCAGCGCGGTCGATGTGGTCGAGCGGATGCAGGCCGCGCGGGCGGCGCCATTGGCGGCGGAGTGACACCGCGTGTCGATCATATCCGAGGGCAGACCTTTCATGGCCGCAAGGGCGCGGTAGAGAACCGCTTTCGCTATTCGGTGGACTATGTGCTGTGCGATGCGGAGGCGAAGGAGTTGGCAACACCCGCGCTGTTTACCCGCAATGGCGCGGGACTGACGAGCCTGCAAGACAGTGACCACGGTGGCGCTCCGGGGCAGGGGCGTGGTGCTGCATGGGTGCGTGAGGTATTGGCAGCACATGAGATTACCGGCGTGCAGCAGATCGAACTTTTGGCGCAACCGCGCGTCTTGGGGCATGTCTTCAACCCGGTTAGCTTTTGGCTTTGCCGCCGGGCCGGGGGCGCGCTCATCGCGGTGATTGCCGAGGTCACGAATACTTACGGCGACCGGCATTCTTACCTGTGCCATCACCCTGACCTGCGGCCTATTCTGCCTGAGGATCGCCTCAAGGCGGCCAAGCTCATGCATGTTTCACCCTTTCAGGATGTTTCGGGCGGTTATGTGTTTCGTTTTGATATCAACGCCGAGCGGATCGGCGTTTGGATCGACTTCACCGATGGCGCAAACGGGCTGATCGCCACGCTGACCGGCCCGCGAGTGCCGCTGACTAATGGCGGCATCCTGTGGTCGCTGCTGCGCCGCCCCCTTGGGGCGCGGCGGGTGCTGGCGTTAATACATTGGCAGGCGCTGAAGCTGTGGATCAAACGCGCCGGATTTCGCGCGCGGCCCGACGCGCCAGACAGCGAGGTCTCGCGCGATAGTGCCCATGGCGTAGGTGGCCGATGACGGCGCGTGCAGCCCGTCTTCCTGCCTATGCGCTGTTTGCGGCATTGCTAGCCTCGGCAGGGCTGCCGATTTACATCCACGCGCCGAAATTTTACGTCGATGAATATGGGGTCTCGCTCACCGCACTCGGCGCGGTGCTTTTTGGGCTGCGGCTGCTTGATGTTGTGCAAGACCCGGCACTTGGTTGGCTGGCCCAAGCACTGCGGGCGCAGCGGGCGGCGGCAGTGGCGGTGGCTGCCACGGTAATGGCGCTGGCAATGCTGGGGCTATTTGCCGTGCCAGCCCCCGTGGCCCCGGTGCTTTGGTTCGCGTTAATGTTGACGCTGGTGTTCTCTTCTTTCAGTTTTCTGACAATTTGCTTTTATGCCCAAGGGGTCGCCAAGGCAGGTACACTGCCGGGCGCAGGCCATTTGACCCTAGCCCGTTGGCGCGAGACCGGAGCCTTATTGGGGGTCTGCGTGGCCTCTGTGGCGCCTTTGTTGCTGGGCATGGCGCTTGACCGGCCCTTTGCGGGTTTCGCGGCCGGCTTTGTGGTCTTGGCGCTTTGGGCCGCGACCGCGATGCGCGGCGAATGGCGTGCGACGGGGCTGCCGGTGGCCAGCGGATTCGGCATTGTTTTACGCGACCCACACGCGCGGCGATTTCTTTTGATCGCGCTGGTCAATGCAGCGCCGGTGGCCGTCACCTCAACCTTATTCCTATTCTACGTCGAGCTGGCCCTCGACGCGCCGGGATGGGAAGGGCCGTTGTTGCTGCTGTTCTTCTTGGCGGCTGCGGGGGCAGCGCCACTTTGGGGAATTTTGGCCGAACGCCACGGCGCGCGGCGGGTGCTGTTGATCGCCATGGCTTTGGGCATTGTGGCCTTTGGTGGCGCGCTGCTGCTGGGGCCGGGGGATGTGGTGCTATTCGCGCTGGTCTGCCTGGCCTCTGGCGCAGTTCTGGGCGCGGATTTGACGCTTTTGCCCGCCATGTTTGCCGCCCGTATGGCCCAAATTTCGCCATCGGCAGCCGAAGGTTTTGGACTTTGGTCGTTCGTGTCTAAATTGACCTTGGCTTTCGCAGCCGTTGCTCTACTTCCAGCTTTAGAACGCGCAGGATTGCAAACCGGAGCGGGTGACAGTTCCGAGGCATCCATCTCCCTGTTGATCTGGTTCTATGCTGGTGTACCTTGCGCATTGAAATTGCTGGCGATCGCTCTGCATGCCAGTGCCGGTGCCAGTGCCAATGACGTGGAGAAACCGTGACAGAGCCGCTGATCTTTATCGCTATCGGGCTTGGCCTTGGTCTATTGCTAACCTTTCTACGCCGACGATTAGGGGAGTTTCACGGCCAATCGCCGAGCGACTATGTCGATTCATTTCCCATTTTCGACCTGCGCTTGCATCTGCGCGATAAGATGATCTGCGAAGGCGTGATTTTTGGCCCTCTTGGCCGGGTGACAAGCAGTTTTACCGCCGTGTTCGACGTCTCTTGGGAAGGGAACGTAGCCACCGTCGCAGAGACGTTCCGCTATAACGACGGGTCTCGGCAAGAACGGGAATGGACAGTTACGCTGGGCAAGAACGGTAACTTTATCAGCACCGCACCGGATGTGGTGGGCGAAGGGCTGGGGATACAATCGGGCCCGACATTGCAGCTGCGCTACCGCATCCGCCTGCCCGAAGAATTGGGAAGCCATGTTTTGAAAACCGTCGATTGGATGTATTTGACGCCCGATGGGACCATCGTCAATCGCAGCCAGTTTCGGAAATTCGGGATTAAAGTAGCAGAATTGGTCGCCACGTTGCGACCGGCGGAGGAACGATGAAAGACTGGCAAGGTAAGACCTATTGGTTGGTCGGGGCAAGCGACGGGCTTGGCGCGGCGCTTGCGCATCAACTTAGCCGTACGGGTGCAGAGGTGATTCTTTCGGCCCGTTCCGAGGACAAGCTGACCGAATTGGCCCAATCACTACCGGGCAAGGCGCGGGTGCGTGTTATGGATGTGACCGATGACGCCGATGTGGCGGCCGCCGTGCAGGACATCGGGCCGATTGATGGTTTGGTCTATTTGGCGGGTGCCTATTGGCCCTTCGGCGCAAAGGACTGGCAGGCCGGTCACGGTGTGACGATGGCGGACGTTAACTTTACCGGGTTAATGCGGGTCTTGGGGCAGGTGGTGCCCAATATGGTCGCGCGCGATCACGGCCATATTGTTATCACCTCCAGCCTCACCGCCTATCGCGGGCTGCCCGGTTCTATCGGCTATACCGCGTCCAAGGCCGCGACACTGTCATTGGCCGAGTGTATGCACGCCGATCTGCGCAAGACGGGCGTGCAGGTTCAGGTTATCAACCCCGGTTTCATCAAAACCCAGTTGACCGATAAGAACGATTTCAAAATGCCCTTCTTGATGGAGCCGGAAGACGCTGCGCGCCGGGTTTTCGAGCATATGAGCGGCGACAGCTTTAAACTGGACTTCCCTTATGGGTTCTCACTGCTGTTCCGTTTGGGGCGGTTTTTGCCAGATGGGCTTTATTACCGGCTGTTTTCTTAAGCTTAAACCTCGGCAAGGTGCTGGGCGAATAGAACACGCGCCCTTTGCCAAACTGCGTTGTCTGCCTTGGGCAGCGCAAGCAATGTGCTTAGCAACTGACTTGCAAAATCTTCAGAGCTTTCCAACGGCAGCATCGAGGGCAGGTTGTCGATGGCCATGACATCCAGCGGCGGATCGTCATGCACACGCCGCGCAGGCGCCTCCCACGTCGTCGCGCGGTCATAGACTTGTACTGGGTTAAACGCGCTGTCGGGGTCGCAAGCGATGTCACCGATCACCCGCAATGCGCGGTCTGCCTGCGGTGCATCGGGGCGGACAAAGGCCGGAGTTTCGGGGCCAGCGAGGATACAGTTAAAGAAATAGGCATGCTCAAGGATCTCAGGGAACGGCCCGCCGTGGGCGGTTTCAGCCATGTCCCAGCCAGTCACGGGGATGCCCAAGGCTTCGCAAAGGTCACTGGCTCCGCGCCCGACGCGGCCCAAAGCACCGATCACCAGCGCCCGGTCGGCGCTGCCGTCCACTTCTGCCAATTCCTTGGCCAGTGCGGCCTTTAACGCCTCGGCGTTAGGGTAGGGCTGCACCTGCCCGCAAGTTTCGCCGCGCAACTGTGCGATGCGGCATTTGATGGAAACGGCAGCCCCGGCAAAGCCCGCCCAATAGCCAAAGGCCGCAACCCGGCGACCATTGTCATCCGTCAGGTATTCCAGGTCCAGCAGTGTGCCACCGCCTGCCTTGAGCCGCTCTAGTAGCTTACGGCCCGCAGATTGCCCTTTGTAGGCATGGCCGAACATAATGTGCGTATGCGGCAAGGGCGTGCCGTCTTCGGGCAACTCCTTTAGGCCGAAAATTACCGCATCGTGTGGCGCGCCTGGCCAGCTGTGCGCCGGGACGATTTCGCAGCCCGCCTGCGCATAGGCAGCGGTTGCGATGACGCGGCTGTCGCTGTCTTCCACGCTCACCTTCATGCCTGCCGCAATCAAGGCGGCCGCGCCTTCGGGTGTCAGCCCCGTGCGGGTCTCATTGTCACGTTGTTCTGCACGGAGCCACAGATGGGTCATGCGAGCATTCCCTTGTCACGGATGGTTTTTACACTGGCACGGTCTTCCATTCGCGCGGCGAAAGCGTCGAGTTTGGGGAAATCGGCGCGGTCAACACCGTCGCCTTTCAACCAGCACGACACGACAAACAGATAGGGATCAGCCAGTGAAAGGCTGTCGCCGGCGACGTAATCCCCAAGAAATGCGTTATTCTCTATATAGGCCGCGCATTCCGCCATGGTCTGCGGCACCTTGGCGGTCATATCGTCAAAGCTTGATTGCTGGTCGGCCCAGCGGTGGCCCCGCATTTTATGGGCGTGGGCCACATGCATGGTCGAGGCGAGGTAATACATCACCCCCCGCATATGTGCGGCGGCCTCGGGGTCACTGGGAATTAGCGCCGCATCCGGCGTGCGGGCAGCGATGTAATCCAACAACGCACCGGTTTCGGTCAGGGTGGTGCCTGCTTCGGTCACGAGGGTCGGCACACGGCCCTTGGGGTTCAGCGAGAGATAAGGCGCCGCAGTCTGTTCGGCGGTGGCAAAATCTACATTCACCGGCTCATAGGGCAGACTGGCTTCTTCGAGGGCGAGGGCCACAGCCACGGCGATTGTGCCGGGCGCGTAATGAAGTTTCAGCATGTAAGGGCCTTTCAAGGCAGGATCAGATATGCGTTTGTGCAAGGCGGCGGTCGGGCCGGTCAAGATGCGGTACGGCGTTGAACAGCACCGGCGACCAATGCCCGCCAATCGGGAAAAGACGGTGCATTGAGGTATGCATGATCGCCAGCGCCAGCCGCGCCATCGCCGGGATGCCAACGCCCATGGCCTGCGCCATCGCCAGTGAGATCAACCCGCCTGAGGTGACCACCAGGGCCGGGCCTTCGCCCTCGGCAATCTCGGCCAGCGCGGATTGCACACGGGCTTCAAAGTGCTCGTAGGTCTCAGGCGTGTCAGCCAGTTTGCCTGCTTTCCAATAGTCAAAAACCTGCGGCAAGTGATGCACAAATTCGCCCGCGCGGGGGAAGGGCACCTTGTGCTGCTGCTCCATCAGGTTGGCGAGGGTGAAATATTCCAGCTCATTCAGCCGCGCATCGCGAATGGGGTCCAGCCCGGTGTTCATCCCCTCCGCCGTCTCGATGTGGCGCGTCAATGTGCCGGTATAAAGCCGCGTGTGGTGTGTTTCACTTTGGCGCAGATGGTCTCCCAACCATGCGGCCTGCTCGTGACCGAGAGGGCTGAGTTGATCATAGCTCAGCTCGTCTTTCGCAGCGGAATTGGCTTGGCCGTGGCGGATCAAAGTAATGTGGGACATCAAAAGGCTTTCACTGTTCGCCTCAGTGATAGGGCAGCTTGTCTGGCCATTCAATCCAATGCGCCGCAGCGGCGTTTATCCGTGACGGTATGTCGGGAATGGCCCCTGACAAATGCCCGCTATACTTATAGGTTGAGCATAAGTGAGCGAGGGAGGCTGCGATGACCGAGACAATTAAATTCATGCTCGATGGCCAGACAGTAGAAGCCGAGGCCGGCATGACCATCTGGGAAGTCGCCAACGGTCGGGGTTTGAAAATTCCGCACCTCTGTCACAAGCCCGCTCCCGGCTACCGCCCCGACGGCAACTGCCGCGCCTGTATGGTTGAGATTGAGGGCGAACGCGTGCTTGCGGCCTCCTGCATCCGTGAGCCTGCCGATGGCATGGTCGTCACCACCAACAACGCCCGTGCGGAAAATGCCCGTAAGATGGTGATGGAATTGCTGCTCGCCGACCAACCCGCGCAGGACGTAGCCCATGACAAGTCGAGCCACATGCGCGACATGGCGGCCCTGAGCGGGGTGGAGAGCAGCCGTTTCCCCAAGCTGGAGCGGGACCGCATTCCGCTTCTGGACGACAGCCATGTGGCAATGCGTGTGAACCTTGATGCTTGCATCCAGTGCAACCTCTGCGTCCGCGCCTGCCGCGAGGTGCAGGTCAACGATGTGATCGGCATGGCCGGGCGCGGGCATGATGCCTATCCGGTGTTTGATATCGACGATCCGATGGGCGCATCGACCTGCGTGGCCTGTGGCGAATGCGTTCAGGCCTGCCCGACGGGCGCGCTGATGCCTGCCACGGTGGTAGATGAGGCGCAGGTCGGTGATAGCGCGGATTACGACAGCGAAGTCGAAAGCATTTGCCCCTTCTGCGGCGTGGGTTGCCAGATTTCGCTGAAGGTGAAGGACAATAAGGTCAAATATGTCGAAGGCATCAACGGCCCTGCCAACGAAGGGCGGCTCTGCGTCAAAGGCCGCTTTGGCTTTGACTATATCCACCACGATCACCGCCTGACCAAACCGCTGATCCGCCGCGACGATGCGCCCGCGAAGGGGCTGAACGTCGATCCCGGCAATTGGGGCGAGGTTTTTCGCGAGGCGTCATGGGAGGAGGCGCTGGACTTTGCAGCAAAGGGTCTCAAGGGACGCGGGCGCGAAGTAGCGGGCTTTGGCAGTGCGAAATGCACCAATGAGGAAGCCTATCTGTTCCAGAAAATGATCCGTCAGGGCTTTGGCCATAACAACGTCGATCACTGCACACGGCTGTGCCATGCCTCATCCGTGGCAGCGTTGATGGAGAACGTTGGCTCAGGCGCGGTGACGGCCACCTTTAACGAGATCGAAAATGCGGACGTGGCCATCGTCATCGGCGCGAACCCGGTTGAGAACCACCCCGTCGCCGCAACCTATTTCAAGCAATTCACCAAACGCGGCGGCAAGCTGATCGTGATGGACCCGCGTGGTGTGGGGCTGCGGCGTTTCGCCAGCCATATGCTGCAATTCCGCCCCGGCACCGATGTGTCGATGCTCAACGCGATCATGCATGTGATCGTCGAAGAAGGGCTCTATGACGAACAATATATCGCGGCCTATACCGAGAATTGGGAGGCCGAAAAGGCGCATCTGAAGGACTTCAGCCCCGAGAAGATGGCCCCGATCTGCGGCATCGAGGCCGAGGTGCTGCGCGATGTGGCGCGGACCTTTGCAGGCGCGAATGCGGCGATGATCTTTTGGGGCATGGGGGTGAGCCAGCATATCCACGGCACCGACAATTCGCGCTGCCTGATCTCTCTCGCGCTGATGACCGGCCAAATCGGCCGCTCTGGTGCTGGGCTACACCCGCTCAGGGGGCAGAATAACGTGCAGGGGGCGTCTGATGCGGGGCTGATCCCGATGTTCCTGCCCGATTACCAACCGGTGGAGGACGACGGCGTGCGCAGCGCCTTTACCGACGTCTGGGGCTCGGGTGATTTTAGCGCCGAAAAGGGGCTGACCGTGACCGAGATCATGGACGCGGTGCATGATGGGGACATCAAGGCGATGTATGTGCTGGGCGAAAACCCGGCGATGTCGGACCCCGATGTCGACCATGCCCGCGATGCACTGGCGAAACTCGACCACCTTGTGGTGCAAGACATCTTCCTAACCGAGACGGCGAATTATGCCGATGTGATCCTTCCCGCCAGCGCCTTTGCGGAAAAGTCGGGCACCGTGACCAACACCAACCGTCAGGTGCAAATGGGCCGCCCGGCGGTGACACCTCCCGGCGAGGCGCGCGAGGATTGGTGGATTGAGGTGGAACTGGCCAAGCGGCTGGGGCTGGACTGGAGCTATGAAAGCCCGGCGGACGTCTTTGCCGAGATGAAGCTCAACATGAAGTCCTTCGACAACATCACATGGGACCGTCTGGCGCGGGAAAATGCAGTGACCTACCCGTCGCTCAGCGCGGATGATCCGGGGCAGGCGATTGTCTTTGGTGACGGCTTCCCGCGCCCTGAGGGGCGGGCCAAATTCACCCCTGCGTCGATCGTGGCCCCCGATGATGTGCCGGATGCAGACTACCCGATGATCCTGACCACAGGTCGGCAGTTGGAGCATTGGCATACCGGGTCGATGACGCGGCGCTCCAAGGTCTTGGATGGGCTGGAGCCAGAGGCAAACTGCTCACTTCATCCGTCGACCCTGCGGCGTCTGGGTGTGGCACCGGGTGAACATGTGCGGCTATCCACCAAACGCGGCAGTATCGAGATCATGGCCCGGGAAGACCGCGCCGTGGCCCCTGATATGGTTTTCCTGCCCTTCGCCTATGTCGAGGCCGCGGCGAATATCCTAACCAATCCAGCGGTTGACCCCTACGGCAAGATCCCGGAGTTTAAATTCTCTGCTGTCAAGGTGGAGGCGGCGAAAGAGGCCGTTGCCGCCGAGTAAGGAAAGTACCGAGAAATGAAGATTAATGCCGCGCGATTTCTAAAAGATTTGCACGATCTGCGTGCCATTGGCGCGGCAGGCGTGGGCAAAGGCGTGGTGCGCCCGGCCTATTCCGCCGCCGATGTCGAGGCGCGGGAATGGTTGGCGACGAGGATGCGCGAGGCAGGGCTCAAGATTGAGGTCGATGCCATGGGCAACCTCTTTGGCTTGGCCGAGGGGCCGTCCATTCTGCTGGGCTCACATTCCGACAGCCAGCCCGAGGGCGGCTGGCTGGATGGCGCTTTGGGCGTGATCGCAGCGCTCGAAGTCGCCCGCGCGGCGCGCGAGGCCGGGAGGCCTGCGGTATCGGTCGTATCGTTTCAGGATGAAGAGGGGCGCTTTGGCGTGACCACCGGCTCGACCGTCTGGTCGGGCGCTTTGGATCAGGTGGAGGCTGACGCGTTCACTGATGATGCCGGGGTCAGCTTGGCCGAGGCGCGCAAGGCCGTGGCTGGTATGGTGACCGGCCCGGTCGATCCGGCGCAGTTCAGCGGCTACATCGAGTTGCATATCGAACAGGGTCCGACGCTGGACGACAGCGGCGAGCAGATCGGTGTGGTCAGCGATATCGTCGGTATTCGCGACATGAAGGTGACCTTTGAAGGCCAGCAGAACCACGCAGGCACCACGCCGATGGCGGTGCGCCGCGATGCCTTTCAGGCGGTGTCTGCCTTCAACAGCCTGCTCAACGACCGGCTGCGCAATGTGGTGACGCCGACCACGGTCTGGACCATCGGCCATGTCAGCCTGCATCCCAATGCCTCGTCGATCGTGCCGGGCAAAGCGGTGTTTTCCATGCAGTGGCGGGACGGCGACAGCGACCGTTTGGCCCGGATGGAAGCGATCATCCGCGAGACGGCCGAAGAGGTGGCCAAGACCCGCGGGATGGACCTGTCATATGGTTCGATGCTGGGGTTGGAGCCTGTGGCAATGGATGCACGACTGCAAGATGCACTGGCCCAAGCGGCGGAGGAAGTGGCCCCTGGCAAGTGGCGCAAGATGCCCTCGGGTGCCTTGCATGACGCGACCAATGTGGCGCGATTGATGCCCGTAGCGATGTTGTTCGCGCCGTCGATCAATGGGATCAGCCATGCCTTTGAGGAGGACACGGCGGAAGAGGATCTGGTCGCAGCGGTCGAGGTGCTGGGGCGGGCCGTCGCGGCGCTTTAAGCGCCGTCAGTCCCAGTTCACATCACCAAGAAAGATATAGCCCGCGCCGTAGATCGTCTTGATCAGCTGCGGGTTCTTGGGGTCTTCGCCAAGCTTCGTGCGCAGCCGCGAGATGCGCACATCCATCGCCCGGTCAAAGCTTTCCGAGGCCACGCCGCCGAGGCTTTCTTGCATCTGTGCGCGGCTGATCAGGCGTTTTGGCGCGTCGAGGAACAGGCGCAGCACCTCGCCTTCGGCATGAGAGAAGGTGACCTCGGTGCCTTGCGCGTCCTGTAAGACATAGCGGTCGAAATGCGCGGTCCAGCCGTTGAAATGCGCCGTGGTGCCCGCCTGTGGCGTCGGCTTGGCACTGCGCAGGCGGGCGCGAATGCGGGCAACCACTTCGGCGGGGTCAAAAGGTTTGATGATGTAATCGTCAGCCCCCAGCTCAAGCCCGGTCACCCGGTCTTGCACCTGCGCTCGGCCCGAGATGATGATTACAATCGCGCCTTGTTCCAGCGCCAACCGGTGCACCAGCGTCAGCCCGTCGGTGTCGGGCAGGCTGAGATCGACGAGACAGACATCCGGTGTATGGGTGGCCAGTGCCGCCTCAAAAGCGCGCGCGCGGCCAAAACTGAGGGTGTCGAACCCGGCTTCTTCCAGAGTGTCCGACAGCATGCTGCGAATCTCGGGCTCATCGTCAAGAATGGTGACCAGCGGGCGCGGTGTGGTGTCACGGCTCATGGGGTGGCGGCTTTCAATGGGGCGATCAGCGATTGCAAATCGTCTTTGTCAAAGGGTTTGCGCAGCACCGGGGCGAGGGTTTGGGCCTCAAGAAACAGCGGGTGATCGGCGGGCAGGGAGGTCATCAAGAGCAACGGCAGGCTGCTGCCGACGCGCCGGGCAAGGTCAATGCCGGTGCCTTCGCCCGATAGTTGAATGTCCGAGAGGACAAGGGTGATGTCAGGCAGGTCGGCGATCAAAGCGGTGGCCTCATCGGCGCTGGTGGCTTCAATCACCGAATGGCCCTGATCCATCAGCATGTCCCGCACCACGGCGCGGATGTCGGTGGTGTCTTCGACCAGCAGCACCAGCCCCGTCGTGGCAGGCACAGCGGCGCGGAAGGGCAAGCGCAGGCTGATCTGCGCGCCGCCTTCGGGCGCATTGCTAAGCCGCAGATCGCCGCCGGAGGATTTGGTCATATCATAGACCATCGAGAGGCCCAGCCCCGACCCTTCGCTGCCTTTGGTGGTGAAAAACGGCTCAACCCCGCGTTCTAGGGCTGAGGGCGAAAAACCCGGCCCTGTGTCGTGGATGACCCATTCGATCCAAGTGTCATGCACGAGCCGCTGGGTCAGGGTGATGGTGCCACTCGCGCCGCAGGCATCGCGGGCGTTAAGAATGAGATTCAGCAGACTGTCCTGCACACGACCTTTATCAAGCAGCACCGACCCCTCTGGTGCCTCGTTTCGCACGATAAGCTCACATTTCGGCGGCAGGGTGGGGGCGGCGAGCGTCGAAAGTTCGCTTAGCAGGTTGGAAATATCGGTGGCCGCAGGGCGCAGGGCGCGGGGTTCGGTCACATCGGCGATAGAGCTTAGCAACGTTCCCCCGCGCCGCGCGGCGGCGAGTGTGCCGTCGATCAGTTCGGCGGCCTGTGGTGGCAGGTCAGGCGAGCGGGCGAGTTTGGACTGCATGCCGAGGATGATCGTCAAAAGGTTGGAGAAATCATGCGCCAGCCCAGAGATCATCCGCGAGGCAAGCTCTCGTTTCAGCGTTTGTTGCAGAGCCACACGTGTTTGCGTCTCCTCAGTAATGTCCATCGATAGGATATAGACCCCGCCGCGCCCGTCCGGGGTAAAAGCCCCACGTATGCGGCGGGCAGATTCGTCGTCGCTAAACTCAATAACCGCCGGGCTGCCGGCATAGGCTTGGGTCAGCGCGGGCTTGATCCGCGCATAGGCGGACGCCCCAAGCGCGTCGCTGATGTGCAGCCCGTAAATGTTGCTGGGCCGTCCCGGCATGACGCTGCTGAGGCGGCGGTTGGAATAGATGTAGCGCCCGCTGGCGTCGACATGAGCAATATGCGCGGGCATCATTTCGGTCGTCAGACGGGTGCGGGCCTCGCTTTCGGTGACCTGCCGCTTGGCTTCCTCTAGTGCGGTGATTGTCGCCTCCAGCTTGCGGTTGCTGGCGGCAAGCTGTTCGGCGTGGGACAGGACCTGATCGCTCAGCGCGTCAGACCGCGCGCGCAGCAAAGCCTCTTGGCGTTTGGTGTTGGTGATGTCGGTATAGACCGTGACCCAGCCGCCTTGGGGCAGGGGAGAGCCTTCGACGCTGATCGTCCGTCCATTGGCGCGGGTGCGCTCCATATAATGCGGGACAAAGGCCCGGGCCTGTTCGACGCGCTCAGCGACGAAGGCATCGACATCTGCGACCTCACCGTATTCCCCGGTTCTTACGAGGTGGCGAATCGAATCCTCGAAGGGGGCGCCGGGTGTCGCCAGTGCATCCGGCAGGTTAAACATGGATTGAAATGGCCCGTTGCAGACCGCGAGGCGCAGATCGCTGTCGTATATGGACAGAGCCTGAGCAATCAGGTTCAGACCAGCATTGGTCAGCGCTTTGGTTTGGTCATCGGTGATCTGCATTGGCATCCTTTGAAGTTAGGGCTAGCACCGCAGAGAGGAAAGGCAAAGAGCCGCGCGCAGATCGCGCTTGACCTTCTCGCGCTGGAGGCCTTGAGAAGCGCCAAGTGGAACACGGAAAGGCAGAGCATGAATAAGAAAACCGGAGTGGCGGCAGTGGCTGCAGTGGCAGCGATCGGCGGATATATGTGGTGGAGTGCCGAAGATGCGCCGGCCCCGACTGCCAGCGGTGACACCATGGTTGCCGTGAACCTACCAGATAGCCTGAGCGAGGCTGCCCAAATTGGCGCGCGCGCATTTGAGACGAAATGTTCGGCTTGCCATGGGGCCAACGGTGCCGGGCGCGAAGGCTCTGGCCCGCCGCTGATCCACAAAATCTATGAGCCCAGCCACCACGGCGATGGGGCGTTCATGGTGGCCGCCAGCAACGGCGTGCGCCAGCACCACTGGTCTTTCGGCAGCATGCCCCCGGTCGAAGGGATTACCCAGGCAGAGGTGGAATCCATCGTGACCTACGTGCGCGAGGTTCAGCGTGCCAACGGGATCAACTAGGAGCCAAGGCAAGGTAAATCGCGCTGTAACAATTCGTTAGGATTTGGAAAAGATCAGGAAAAAGTTGACCTCCACAAATAAGATAACGTCACTTGTGAGATCATAGAATCGCACAAGCGATCGAACCCGCCGGGGAGGGCGGGCATGGGAGGAAGACAATTTGGCCAAGCCGCTGACGCGTGCCGACGGACCACAGTCCGTGCCGGCGCTGTTGCACCGCAACGCAAGTGAATTCGCAAACGCCCCCGCTTACCGGGAGAAAGAATACGGGATCTGGCAAAGCTGGACCTGGTCGCAGACCCGCGACGAGGTTGAGGCGCTGGCGCTTGGTTTCTTGGAGCTGGGGTTGAACGAAGGCGATTTTGTCGCCGTTATCGGCCGCAACCGGCCCACACTTTACTGGGCCATGATGGCGGCGCAAATGGCCGGGGCCGTGCCAGTGCCGCTCTACCAAGATGCCAACGCCGAAGAGATGGCCTATGTCATGGGCCATTGCGGCGCGCGTTTTGCCGTCGTGGGCGATCAGGAACAGGTCGACAAGATTATTGAGGTGCAGGCGCAGCTGCCCGACTTTGAGCGGATGATCTATCTCGACCCACGCGGGTTGCGCAAATACGACCACTCCAAGCTCGACCAATACAGCGCCGTGCAGGAAATGGGCCGCGCCAACCGCGAAAAACATATCGCGGAACTGGAAGCCCGTCAGGCCAAGCTGAATTACGATTCAACTGGCGTAATGCTTTATACCTCGGGCACCACTGGCAAGCCGAAGGGCGTGGTGCTGTCCAACCGCAACGTGATCGAGACGGCGAAATCTTCGTCCGAGTTCGACAATCTGCGTCGCACGGATGAGATCCTTGCCTATCTGCCGATGGCATGGGTGGGGGACTTCATCTTTTCCGTCGGCCAAGCGCTCTGGACCGGGTTCTGCACCAACTGCCCCGAAAGCGCCGAGACGATGCATGTCGATCTGCGCGAGATCGGGCCGACCTACTATTTCGCTCCGCCGCGTGTGTTCGAGACGCAGCTGACCAGCGTTATGATCCGTATGGAAGACGCGAGCCGCTTTAAAAAATGGCTGTTCGATACCTTCATGGCCCATGCCCGCAAGGTTGGGCCAGCGATTTTGGACGGCAAGAAGGTCTCGTTCATGGACCGCGCGAAATATGCGCTGGGCGAGTTGATGATCTATGGCCCGCTGAAAAATACGTTGGGCTTTAGCCGCGTGCGCGTCGGCTATACCGCCGGTGAGGCGATTGGGCCGGAGATTTTCGACTTCTACCGCTCGCTCGGCATCAACCTCAAACAACTCTACGGTCAGACCGAGGCGACGGTGTTCATCACCGCGCAGCCCGATGGCGAGGTGCGCAGCGACACCGTGGGTGTGACCTGCCCCGGCGTTGAGTTGAAAATCGCGGACAATGGCGAGGTCTTCTACCGCTCGCCGGGTGTCTTTGTGGAATACTACAAGAACCCCGAAAGCACCGCCGACACCAAGGATGCCGAAGGCTGGGTCGCCACGGGTGATGCGGGCTTTATCGAAGAAGGTTCGGGCCACCTGCGCATCATCGACCGCGCCAAGGATGTGGGCCAGATGGCCGATGGGCGGCTCTTTGCGCCGAAGTATGTAGAGAACAAGCTGAAGTTCTTCCCCAACATTCTTGAGACTGTCGTGTTTGGCAACCAGCGCACGGAATGCACCGCTTTCATCAACATCGACCTCACGGCGGTGGGGAACTGGGCCGAGCGTAACAACATCGGCTACGCCTCTTACCAAGAACTGGCGCGGCATCCGCAGGTGATGGACACGATCCAAAGCCATGTGGAGGAGGTGAACCGCTCGGTCGCCGAGGATGAGATGCTGTCTGGCTGTCAGGTGCATCGCTTCGTTGTCCTGCACAAAGAACTCGACGCTGATGATGGTGAATTGACCCGCACCCGCAAAGTGCGCCGCAAGATCATCGAAGAGAAATACGCCGATATCATCGCAGCGCTCTATGACGGCTCCAAACAGGTCAGCACCGAGACGGAAGTGACCTATGAGGACGGCCGCAAAGGCTCGATCAAGGCGACGCTCGAAATTCGCGATGCCGCCGTGCAGCCGACCAGCCACAAGATGGCAGCGGAATGAGCGTGGCGCAGGCGAGTGGCGGGCAGCCCGGAACTATGGAAAGGGACAGCGTGAAAGATCAGGCTGACAGCTATGTCACCGACGACGGCCGCACCATCGGCCCCACGGTGATGGAGATGAAAAACATCACCTTGCGTTTTGGCGGTGTGGAAGCGATCAAGGACATCTCGTTCGACATCCGCGAGGGCGAAATCCGCGCGATCATCGGGCCGAACGGGGCGGGTAAGTCCTCAATGCTCAATGTGATCAGTGGCTTCTACGTCCCGCAGGAGGGCAAAGTTTGGTACAAGGGGGCGCGGCGTCCGCCGATGAAGCCGTTTGAGGTGGCCCAGCAGGGCATCGCCCGGACCTTTCAGAATATCGCGCTGTTCGAAGGCATGTCGGTGCTCGACAACGTCATGACGGGCCGTCTGACCCAGATGAAATCAGGCCTGCTGGCGCAGTCGATCTGGAAGGGCAAGGCCGAGCGCGAAGAGATCGAAAACCGCGAGATTGCCGAGAAGGTCATCGACTTTCTGGAAATCCAAGCGATCCGCAAGACGCCGGTGGCGCGTCTGCCCTACGGTCTG
Source organism: Sulfitobacter sp. AS92 (assembly GCF_038900015.1). NCBI lineage: Bacteria > Pseudomonadati > Pseudomonadota > Alphaproteobacteria > Rhodobacterales > Roseobacteraceae > Sulfitobacter > Sulfitobacter sp. AS92. The sequence goes on along the minus strand of NZ_JBBMQL010000014.1, from coordinate 20,299 downwards.
AAGAAACGCGTTGAACTGGCCCGCGCCTTGGCGGCTGAGCCGACGATCCTGCTGCTCGATGAGCCGATGGCAGGCATGAACGTCGAGGAAAAAGAGGACATGTCCCGCTTCATCCTCGATGTGAATGACGAGTTTGGCACCACCATCGCGCTGATTGAGCACGACATGGGCGTGGTCATGGACCTGAGCGACCGCGTCGTCGTGATGGATTACGGCCGCAAGATCGGTGACGGCTCGCCCCACGACGTGCGCAACAATCAAGAGGTGATCGACGCCTATCTGGGGGTGGCACATGAGTGATCTTTGCACGGCGACCGCAGGCAGCAACACTGCCGTTCTGACTTTGGGGAGGGCCAATGATGCCTGAGCAACTGGCGTTTACAATCGAGGTCTTCATGAACGGGCTGATGGCCGGGGTGCTCTATGCGCTCGTGGCGCTTGGCTTCGTGCTGATCTACAAGGCTTCGGGCATTTTCAATTATGCTCAGGGTGTTATGGCGCTTTTCGCCGCGCTGACACTGGTCGGGATCATGGACGGGCAGGTGCCCTTTAGCCACCTGATCAATGCGATCCTCGGCACCGAGGTGCACCACTTCGGTTGGCATGTGCCTGCCTTCCTTGCCATCGTGCTGACGATGGTGGTGATGATCGTGCTGGCCTATTGCGTGCAGCGGTTCGTATTCCGCTACCTTGTGGGCCAAGAGCCGATCATCCTTTTCATGGCGACCATCGGTCTGGCCTATTTCCTTGAAGGCGTCGGCGATCTGATGTGGGGGTCTGAGATCAAGACGCTCGACGTTGGTCTGCCGCAGGGTATCAACGTCTGGATTGATGAGTTCACTTTTGAGGCCACCGGCTACGGCTTCTTTATCGACAACCTTGATATCGTGGCCTCCATCGTCGCGGCGATCCTTGTGATCGGGTTGGTGATGTTTGCGCAATACACCAAACAGGGCCGCGCGATGCGGGCTGTGGCAGATGACCATCAGGCCGCACTGTCGGTGGGGGTTTCGCTCAACTTCATCTGGATCTTGGTCTGGTCACTCGCAGGGTTCGTCGCGCTGGTCGCGGGCATCATGTGGGGCGCGAAATCGGGCGTGCAATTCTCGCTGTCACTGATCGCGCTGAAGGCACTGCCGGTGCTGATGCTTGGTGGTTTCACCTCGATCCCCGGCGCGATTGTTGGCGGGCTGATCATCGGCGTGGGTGAGAAACTGTTCGAGTTCCTGATCGGTGCCCCTTTCCTTGGCGGCGCGACCGAGAACTGGTTCGCCTATATGCTGGCGCTCGTCTTCCTCGTCTTCCGCCCGCAGGGCCTGTTTGGGGAGAAGATCATTGAACGGGTTTGATACAGGCATGATGCGCCACTGTGCATCCAACGACACAATGATCGCAGAAGGGAAATCAGTCTAATGTTCTATCGTGAAGCAGGCGATTTCAGCACAACTTACGCCGAAGACCAGCAGACCTTTCCGATCAAATTCGACCGCTACCGCTACTATGTGGTGCTGTTCGTTGCGATCTTTGTCATTCCCTTCATGGTCAATGACTACTGGGTAAACTCGCTGTTCCTGCCCTTCCTGATCTACGCCATTGCGGCGATTGGGCTGAACATCCTTGTCGGCTATTGCGGGCAGGTGAGCCTTGGCACCGGGGGCTTCATGGCTGTGGGCGCTTACGCCTGCTACAAGCTGATGACGGCGATGCCAGATGTGAGCATGTTCATCCATGTGCTGCTGGCCGGTGTGATTACCGCCGCCGTGGGAGCGCTCTTTGGCCTGCCGAGCCTGCGGATCAAGGGATTCTACCTTGCCGTGGCGACGCTGGCGGCGCAGTTCTTCCTTGTTTGGCTGTTTAACCGGGTGCCGTGGTTCTACAACTACTCCGCTTCGGGCCAGATCAGCGCGCCTGAGCGGGACACTTTCGGCATCTTGATTACCGGACCGAGTGCCGATGCGTGGGCAACCTATATGTTCTGCCTAATCTTTACCGTCGGCAGTGCACTGGTGGCACGCAACCTGACGCGCGGCTCGGTGGGCCGCAAATGGATGGCGATCCGCGACATGGACATCGCGGCCGAGATCATCGGGGTGAACCCATTGCGGGCGAAACTGACGGCCTTTGCGGTCAGCTCCTTCTTCATCGGCATCTCGGGCGCGCTGTTCTTTTCGATCTACCTCGGCGCGGTCGAAGTGGGCGAAGCCTTTGGCATCCAGAAGAGCTTCCTTGTGCTCTTCATGATCATCATCGGCGGCTTGGGCAGCATCTTTGGCAGCTTTGCCGGGGCCGCGTTCCTTGTGCTGCTGCCGGTGCTGCTTAAGATTGTCGGCGTCGACTGGCTGGGCTGGCCCACGGATATCGTGGCCCACTTGCAGCTGGTGATTGTGGGCGGGCTGATCATCATCTTCCTGATCGCAGAGCCGCACGGGTTGGCGCAACTGTGGCGCGTGGCCAAGGAAAAACTGAGATTGTGGCCCTTCCCGCACTAGGGAAGGCCATGAAAATTGAGGCGGGGGGAGGAAACCCGGCCCATAACCTAAGTCGGACATATCCAAGGGAGGAAACACCGATGAAATATAAACTGGGAACACTGGCCGTAGCTGGCCTGATGGCCGCAAGCCCCGCAATGGCGGAACTTGTCTTTCCATCGCTGAGCTACCGCACCGGGCCTTACGCGGCAGGGGGCATCCCCTTTGCTGACGGCTATGCCGACTACTTCACGCTGCTGAATGAGCGCGACGGCGGCATCGGCGGCGAAACGATCCGCGTGCCGGAATGCGAAACCGCCTATAACACTGAAAAAGGCGTGGAATGCTACGAGTCCACCAAAGGCGAAGGCGCGCTGGTGTATCAGCCGCTGTCCACCGGCATCACCTACCAGCTGATCCCCAAAGTCACCGCCGATGACATCCCAATGCTGACATCGGGTCTGGGCCGCACCTCGGCCAAGGACGGCAACACCTTCAGCCACGTCTTCAACTTCCCAGCCAACTATTGGGATGGTGCTTCGGTTGCGGTCAAGCACATCTTGGAAGAAGAAGGCGGCGACCTGAACGGCAAGAAAATCGCGCTGGTCTACCACAACTCCGCCTATGGCAAGGAGCCGATCCGCACGCTGCAAGAGCTGAGCAAGAAGCACGGCTTTGAGCTGGCCGAAGTGCCAGTCGATCACCCCGGTCAGGAACAGAAGTCCCAGTGGCTGCAAATCCGCCGCGACAAGCCTGACTATGTCATCATGTATGGCTGGGGCGTGATGAACCAAGTGGCCGTTCAGGAAGCTGCCAACATCCGCTTCCCGATGGACAAGTTCATCGGCATCTGGTGGTCCGGCTCTGAAAACGACGTGCTCTCTGCTGGTGCGGCCGCTGACGGCTATAAGGCGCTGACCTTCCACAACGTCGGCTCCGACTATCCGCTCTATGACGATCTGAAAAAGCACGTCGTTGACGCGGGCAAGGCCGCAGGCGCGGGCGATCAGGTCGGCACGGTGCTCTATAACCGCGGCATCTATGCCGCGATGCTGGTGGCCGAAGCCGCCCGTACCGCGCAGGAAATCCACGGCGTGACCGACATCACCAGCGGTCAGATGCGCGATGGGATGGAACAGCTGGAAATCACCGAAGAGAAGATGGCCGCCCTTGGCCTGCCGAACTTTGGTCCTGAGTTCCAAGTGTCCTGTGAAAACCACGGCGGCAATGGCTTCGCGGCCATGACGCAGTGGGATGCGGACGCGAAGGAGTGGAAGCTAATTTCTGACTTCATGCAGTCGGATCAGGACGTGATCCAGCCGCTGATCGATGAAGACTCCTCGGCCTATGCCAAAGAGAACGCCATCGAAGGCAACTGCAAATAAGCCATGCTCCCGGCTGCCCTTTAAGGGTGGCCGGGGACTTCCGAACCCCAAGAAAGGTCCTTCCCATGCTGGATGCTGCCAACACCAATGACGTCGCAGTCGAAAACCTGCTTGAGGTCAACAATATCGAGGTGATCTACAACCACGTCATCCTCGTGCTGAAGGGCGTCAGCCTGAACGTGCCCAAGGGCGGCATCACCGCGCTGCTGGGCGGCAACGGCGCAGGCAAGACGACGACGCTCAAGGCGATCTCGGGGCTGCTGGCGTCTGAGCGCGGTGAAGTCACCAAGGGCTCGATCAAGTATCGCAACACCCCGATCCAGCACCAAGACCCCGCCGAGACCGTGAAGAAGGGTGTCGTGCAGGTCATGGAAGGCCGCCACTGCTTTGAACACCTCACCATCGAAGAAAACCTGCTGACCGGCGCCTATACCCGCACCGACGGCAACGCCGCGATCCAGCGTGATCTTGAGATGGTCTATGATTATTTCCCCCGCCTGAAGGAGCGCCGCCGTTCGCAGGCTGGCTATACCTCGGGTGGCGAGCAGCAGATGTGCGCCATTGGCCGCGCGCTGATGTCCCGACCCGAGACGATCCTCTTGGATGAGCCCTCGATGGGTCTGGCCCCACAGTTGGTTGAGCAGATTTTCGAGATTGTGAAGTCGGTGAACGAAAAAGAAGGCGTAACCTTCCTTCTGGCCGAGCAAAACACCAACGTCGCGCTGCGCTTTGCTCATTACGGCTACATTCTGGAATCGGGCCGCGTTGTGATGGATGGCCCCGCCAAGGACCTGCGCGAGAACCAAGACGTGAAGGAATTCTACCTCGGCATGTCCGACGAAGGCCGCAAGAGCTTTCGCGACGTGCGCAGCTACCGCCGCCGCAAACGCTGGCTAAGCTAAGCCGAAGTCTGAGACGAAACACGACCGAAGCGGGCCTATGCCCTCTCCAGTGATGCCATAGCAGGAAAGTGACAGGGATGCTGACCAAGCCCCATTTCGACGATCTAGAAACCCGCAGCGCCCGTGAGCGTGCCGCCGATCTGGCCAAGGCTCTGCCGCAACAGATCGCCCGCGCGCAGGCACTTCCGGGATATGGCGACGCGCTGAAAGGTGTCGACGCGGCAAAGATTACCTCTGCCGAGGCGTTGGCTGACCTCCCTGTGCTGCGCAAATCGGAACTCGGTAAAGCCCAGGCGGGCAACGCGCCTTTTGGCGGCTTTACCACCAAGCCGGTGCATGAGTTTTCCCATGTCTTCCAATCCCCCGGCCCGATCTACGAGCCGTCCAGCAACGCCCCCGACTGGTGGCGCATGGGACGGTTTCTGCATGCAGCAGGCATTGGTGCAGGGGATATCGTGCACAACTGCTTTGGCTATCACCTAACCCCGGCGGGCATGATCTTTGAATCCGGTGCACGGGCGGTGGGGGCCACCGTGCTGCCCGCCGGTACGGGGCAGACTGAGCTACAAGTCACCGCTGCGCGGGATGTAGGATCAACCGCCTATGCGGGCACGCCAGATTACCTCAAGGTGATCTTGGAAAAGGCCGATGCGATGGGCGTTGAGCTGAAAATTACCAAGGCGGCGGTAGGCGGTGGCGCGCTCTTCCCCAGCCTGCGTGCATTTTACGAGGAGCGCGGCATCACCTGCCTGCAATCCTATGCCACTGCCGACCTGGGCAATATCGCCTATGAAAGCCCGGCGATGGAGGGGCTGATCGTCGATGAACAGGTCATCGTCGAGATCGTCACCCCCGGCACTGGCATTCCGGTTGCGCCCGGCGAGGTGGGCGAGGTCGTGGTGACCACGCTCAACCCAGACTATCCCCTAATCCGTTTCGCGACCGGTGATCTAAGCGCCGTGCTGGAGGGCGAAAGCCCCTGTGGCCGCACCAACATGCGCATCAAAGGCTGGATGGGCCGCGCCGATCAAACCACCAAGATTAAGGGCATGTTCGTTCGCCCCGAGCAGGTAGCGGCATTGGTTGCCCAGCACGACGAAATCGAAAAGGCCCGCGTCATCGCCAGCCGCGAAGGCGAGGCTGATGTGATGACCGTGCAGATTGAGACCGCAAATGGAGACGAGGCGCGCTACGCACAATCCGTGGCTGATCTGCTTAAGCTGAAGGGCCGCGTGGAGCTCGTTCCTCCCGGCAGCCTGCCCCGCGACGGTCTGGTGATTGAGGACCAGCGCAGCTACGACTGAGGCGCGGCGTCGCGCCCTCTGGCATTTCCGAGTGAATTGGTCGAAATAGGGGCATGACGTCGAAACCCGCCCCCTCCGCCACACCCCACCTCTCTCGCGCCCGCGACGGGCTGCGCGCCCTTTCCGGTGTCGCGCTGACCGTAGCCGCCATCTGTGCGCTGCCGATGATCGCCGTGTTGATCGCGGCGCTCAGCGGTGGGACAGAGACGGTGCAGCATTTGATCGATACCGTTTTGGGCCGCTATACGGTCACGACGCTGTTGCTAGTGTTGTTGGTGTCGGCGGGGACATTCTCTATCGGGGTTGGCGCGGCGTGGCTGGTCACGATGACCCGCTTCCCTGGCGCGAAGGTCTTAGAAATCGCGCTGGTGCTACCCTTGGCCTTTCCCGCCTATGTTCTGGCCTATGCCTATACCCATGTTTTGGATCACCCCGGCATTGTGCAGGCAACGTTGCGCGACGTGACTGGATGGGGGCCGCGCGACTATTGGTTCCCAGAGATACGTTCGCTCGGCGGTGCAGCGGCGATGCTGGTGTTGGTGCTTTATCCTTACGTCTATCTATTGGCCCGCGCGGCCTTCCTTCAGCAAAGCGGTACGACATTTCTGGCGGCTCGCGCCCTTGGCTCCAGCGCTTGGGCCGCGTTCTTCAAGGTCAGCCTGCCGCTGGCCCGACCTGCCATCGCAGGCGGCGTGCTGCTGGCGGTGATGGAAACCATCGCTGATTTCGGCACTGTGGCGTACTTCGGCGTGCAAACCTTTGCAACGGGCATCTACACCAGTTGGTTTTCCATGTTCGACCGCGCCGCTGCCGCGCAATTGGCGCTATGCTTGCTGAGCTTTGCGTTGCTGTCGGCGATGCTAGAGCGCGCACAGCGCGGTAAGGCGAAATACCATGATCCGGCGCGGCGCACCCAATCGGCGCCGCCTTCAGAGTTGAAGGGCTGGCAAGCGGCGGCGGCCATCGTGCTGTGCGGTGTGCCGGTGCTTTTTGGCGCGGTGCTGCCGGTGGTAGTCCTTGTGACCATGGGGATGGAGTCTGAGCAGAACCTGTTCAGCCCGCGGTACTTAGGCTTCATGCGCAATTCGGTGACGCTGGCCGGTATCGCCGCTGTGCTGACGGTGCTGGCGGCGATCAGCGTGGGGTTCTTTCGGCGGTTGCGGCCTGGGCGGCTTTCCCAAGGTGCGGCCTATGTGGCGCGCTTGGGCTATGCGGTGCCGGGCGGGGTAATTGCGGTGGGGCTTTTGGTCCCTTTCGCGGCCTTTGATAATGCGCTGGATCCGTGGATGCGGGCGACTTTCGATATTTCCACAGGATTGCTTATCACCGGGTCGATCTGGCTGTTGGTGCTGGCCTATTTAGTGCGCTTCCTCGCCGCGGCGCTTGGCGCCTACGAAGGCGGGCAGTCGATGGTGCATGCCAATATGGACGCCGCTGCGCGGTCGCTGGGGCAGACACCACTGGGGACGCTGCGCCGGGTGCATCTGCCGATTCTTGCGCCCAGTCTGCTAACCGCGCTGCTGATCGTGTTTGTCGATGTGATGAAAGAATTGCCCGCGACGCTGATCATGCGACCGTTCAACTATGACACGCTGGCGGTGCAGGCGTACCGCTTGGCAAGCGATGAGCGGTTGAACGGGGCAGCGGTGCCGAGCTTGGTGATCGTTGCGATGGGGCTGCTGCCGGTGATCTTGATCTGCCGGCAGGTGGGACGTCAGCGTTAGAGAACGAGGGCAAGCGCCTGTCCGTGGAGTGGCGATCCTGACGCTGTTTCGTGCCACATTATGGTGAAGCCTTGGTGTGACTTAGCAGAGTCGCACCCAACCTCACCAAATCGCCAGCCCGTCGCACCAGAGGTGCGCCGATATTGATCGGCACGCCTCTGGCGTGATGGAACGGGCAGGCGATGGCCCGGCGCCTGCGGCTTGATTCCGGGTTAGGGTGGCAGCAGTTATCAAAAAAAAAGGCGGGCTCGATAGCCCGCCTTTCACATCTGATTAGAGGGTGATTATTCCCAGCCAACCGTGTCAAAGATCTTCTGCGCGGTGCCGATATTCTCGGCCACGTCTGACAAGTTCACTTCGTCGGCTTTGAATTCACCCAACTGCTTCACGCTATCGGCCAGCTCAACACCTTCCACGGTCGGGAATTCGTCGTTGCCCGCCGAGAAGTAGACCTGCGCCTGATCAGAGGCGAGGTATTCAAGAAAAGCGACAGCGTTTTCACGGTTCGGAGCGTTCTTGGCTACACCGCCACCCGAAAGGTTCATATGCGCGCCGTTGCCTTCTTGGTCCGGCCAGATCAGGCCGATCTTGTCGATGTCGGCGCTCACGCCGTCCACATCAGTGCGGATCGCGCGGGCGAAATAGTAGCTGTTGGAGACCGCGATGTCGCATTCACCCGAGACGATGCCGCGCAGCTGGTCGGTGTCGCCCCCCTGCGGTGCGCGCGCCATGTTGTCGACCACACCCTGCGCCCATTCGGTCGCGGCTTCTTCACCCTCGTGCGTCACGATGGTAGCCAACAGAGTCTGGTTGTAGGTGTTGGTCGAGGACCGGATGCAGACCTGACCTTTGTAGGCAGGATCGGCGAGGTCCATGTAAGTCGCGGGTGGGGTGTCCAGCGTCTCTTTGTTAAAGAAGATGATCCGCGCGCGCTGCGACAGGCCGAACCACTGGTTGTCGTCGTCTTGCAGGTTGCCGGGGATGCGCTCTTCAAGCGTGTCACTCTCCACCGCTTGCAGCAGGCCCATGTCTTTGGCGCGCTTGAGGCGGCTGGTGTCGACGGTCAGCAGCACGTCGGCGGGGGAGTTGGCACCCTCGGCTTCCATACGGGCCAGCAGTTCGTCGGCCTTGCCTTCGATGCGGTTGATGGTGATGCCAGTTGCTTCGGTAAAGTCGGAGTAGAGGCGCTCATCGGTGTCATAGTGACGGGCGGAGTAGAGGTTCAACTCGCCATCGGCCAGCGCGGGTAGTGCCAGCGACATAAGCGCGGCGGTGGCAGTCGATGTTTTGCAGAAGGTCATATCAGGGTCCTGTTTCATTTGGGATAACTTGACTGAAACAGTAAGAAACAGATTTTAGAGGCCCCTGCAACCAATTCCGAGCAATTTTGTCGGAAAACCGCCGGCCTGTTCTGGCCGACGGTTGCATGGTCAGCTTTCGCCGCCGATTTTGTCTTGAGTCTTAGTATCGAAATCACTGGAATCGTGACGCTCATGCAATTGCATCGACAGGTCATCGCCAAAAGCGCGGTTGACCATACGGCCACGTGTCACGGCAGGGCGGGCATCAATCGCCTCGGCCCAACGCATCACGTTTTTGTAGGAGGTCACGTCAAGGAACTCCGCCGCAGAATAGAGCCGTCCGAGCACCAACTGGCCGTACCAGCTCCAGATCGCCATATCGGCGATGGAGTATTCGTCGGCGAAATAGTCATGCTCGGCCAGATGCTTGTCCATCACGTCAAGCTGGCGCTTGGTCTCCATCGCGAAGCGGTTGATGGGGTACTCATACTTCTCTGGCGCGTAAGCATAGAAATGGCCAAAACCACCGCCGAGGTAAGGCGCGCTGCCCATCTGCCAAAAGAGCCACGACAGCGCTTCGGTGCGGCGCGCGGGATCGGTGGGCAGGAAGGCACCGAATTTTTCGGCCAAATAGAGCAGGATCGCTCCCGATTCGAAGACCCGCTGCGGCGTGTCGCCGGAGCGGTCCAGCAGCGCGGGGATCTTGGAGTTAGGGTTCACCTCGACAAAGCCAGAGCCGAACTGATCGCCCTCAGAAATATCGATAAGCCAAGCATCATATTCGGCCCCCTTATGGCCGGCCTCCAGCAGTTCTTCGAACATTACCGTGACTTTGACGCCATTCGGCGTGGCCAGCGAATGGAGTTGGAACGGATGCTTGCCCACGGGCAGCTCTTTGTCATGGGTAGCACCGGCGATGGGGCGGTTTGTGCTGGCGAATTTGCCGCCACTCTCGGCGTCCCACTTCCAAACTTTAGGGGGCGTATATTCGGGCGTGTCCGACATGCTGGTATTCCTTGTTATTCTGGTCTGCTTTGTAGGTGGGGCTTTGCGCTGTTCTTGCAAGCGCTGTGCCGCAACGAAAAAGGCCGCCCCAAGAAGGAACGGCCTTTAAAATCGAATTGCTGCAAGTCTCAGCCCTGACGGGCTTTGAACCGGCGCTGCGTTTTGTTGATAACGTAAACGCGGCCTTTGCGACGCACAACACGGCAATCGCGATGCCGATTCTTGAGCGAGCGGAGCGAATTGCGAACCTTCATAGGTGGTCTCCTCATGTCGTGGCGCGGGCCAGCGCCTGGGTTGCGGGCAACCCGCCAAGGCGGGTCGATGAATAAATGGTGGGCGATACTGGGATCGAACCAGTGACCCCTTCGATGTCAACGAAGTGCTCTACCGCTGAGCTAATCACCCACTTAACGACGTTTCAAAACCGGCCCCAAACAAAAATGGGGCGCGAAATTTCGCGCCGTTTGGGTGCTATAAAAGGAGTCGGCAGGAGGATCAAGGGCTTTTGACGCGGAATAAACACGCTATGTTCGACTTAGAGGGATTTATTATGCCGATGACCGCTTACGAAGTACTGCATCCTGACCGCAACCTGTCTTGCGTGGTCTTTGCGTCGCCCCATTCGGGACGCGATTATGCGGGGTCCTTCTTGCGGCGGTCGGTTTTGGATGAACATGCGATCCGCTCTTCTGAGGATGCGTTCGTCGACCGTTTATTCGATTGTGCGCCGCGCTATGGCGCGGCTTTCATCAAAGCGGGGGCGCCGCGCGCCTATATCGACCTTAACCGCGCACCGGAAGAATTGGACCCCTCGGTGATCGAAGGGGTGTCACGGCAGGGACATAACCCGCGCGTGGCGTCTGGGCTGGGTGTGATTCCCCGCGTAGTCGCAAATGGTCGGGCGATTTATCGCGGAAAACTCAGCCAGGAAGAGGCACAGCTGCGAATCGACAGCTACTGGCGGCCCTATCATACCAAATTGCAGGAATTGCTGACCCGGGCGCATCGTCGCCATGGGCAGGCGGTGCTGGTTGATTGCCACTCTATGCCGCATGAGGCGATGGACGGCGTGGCCCGTAGCGGAATGCGGCGGCCTGATGTCGTGCTTGGCGACCGTTTCGGCGCGGCGGCTGGCGGGGAGGTGGTTGACCGGATCGAAGCGGCCTTTGTTGATGCCGGTTTCGTCGTGACGCGCAACTCGCCCTTTGCCGGAGCCTATATTACCCAAGCCTATGGCCGCCCCTCACGCGGGCAACATGCAGTGCAGGTAGAGATCGACCGCGCGCTTTACATGAACGAGCGTTTGATTCGTCCAAACGGCGCTTTCGAGGCGGTGCAGGCGGCGCTGCAACGGGTGGTGGCCGAAGTGGCGCAGATCGGCCAGGAGCGTTTGCCGCTTGCGGCGGAATAGATCGCGCACCGCTCACCGCAGGGCGCGGCCTTTCAGGATCGCCTTTTCTCCGAAACGGCTGCGGATGCTATCGGCGGCGCGTTCGGCCTTGCTGCGCTGTACAGCACCAGGATCAAGCAGGTCACCCGCCGTATCTGCGCCCTCTGCACCTGAAAGCTCCGACAGTCCTACACCGATAAGCCGGTACGAGGTTTTGTGCTCTACTTGATCGAACAGCGCGCGGGCAGTGCGGTAGATCCGGTCGGCCAGTTGCGTCGGATCGTGCAACGACAGACGGCGCGACAGCAAAGAGTGATCGGCACGTTTCAGTTTCAGCGTTACCACCCGGCCCGCCATGTCCTTGGCCTTGGCACGGTCCGCGACCTTTTCCGCCAAGCGCCATATGTGCCCGTCGAGAATCTCATGGTTGCCCGTATCGTCAGAGAAGGTCGTTTCATTGCTGATCGACTTTACCGGGCGGTGCCGCGACACGCGGCGTTTGTCTTGGCCACGTGCCAGATGCCAAAGCCGGTCACCCATACTGCCAAAGCGGGCGATGAGGTCGGTCTGCTCCCACCGCAGCAGATCAGAAAAGCTACGGATGCCCGCCTTTTCCAGCGAGGTCTGTGTGGCGGCCCCAACGCCCCAGATCATTCCGACGGGTTTGTCGCGCAGAAAATCAGCGGTCTCGCCCGCGCCGATCACTGAAAACCCATGCGGCTTGTCGAGGTCTGATGCGACCTTGGCCAAAAACTTGTTATGGCTCAGCCCAATGGAGCCTGTCAGCCCCAGCTCCAGCTTCATCCGCCGCACCAGACGGGCCAACATCACCGCGGGGGGCTGGCCGTGTAGCCGCGCGGTCCCGGTCATATCGAGGAAGGCCTCATCAAGCGAGAGGGGCTCAATCGCCGGGGTCATCTCTTCCATCATCGCGCGAATTGCGCGGGAGGCTTCGACATAGGCTTCCATCCGCGGTTTGATGATCACCGCTTCGGGGCAGAGTTTGAGTGCCTGAAACATCGGCATGGCCGAACGCACGCCCCGGATGCGCGCCACATAGCAGGCCGTCGAGACGACGCCGCGCCGTCCACCGCCGATGATGACGGGTTTGCCTGACAGCTCGGGATTGTCGCGTTTCTCAACCGAGGCATAGAAGGCGTCGCAATCCATATGCGCGATGGACAGATCGAAAAGCTCGGGATGTGACAGCACACGGGGGCTGCCACAACGCGGACAGCGTCGCGCCGGGGCGATTTCGTTCAAACAGTCGCGACAGAGGGTAGCCATGGATACACCGAGAGGGCAGGGTTCGGGCGACGACTCTAACCAGATCGCGGGGGTTTGAACATGGGTTTTGATGGGGCCAAGCTGGCGCTCTATCTCGGAGAGAAGTTGGCGGTGATCCTGCGCGATGACACGCCGGGGCTGCTATTTGCCGATCACTGGGATTTGCCCGGCGGTGGGCGCGAGGGGGCAGAGACCCCGCTCGCCTGCGCCCTGCGCGAATGCCGCGAAGAGCTAGGGATAGCGGTGCCCGAGCAGGCCGTGGTCTGGCAGGGCAGTTTTGATGAGGCCGGGCGCACCAAATGGTTCTTTGTTGCACGGATGCCTGCACAGGCGGAGGCAGAGATCATATTTGGCGATGAAGGTCAGCGCTGGAGGTTGATGGAGGAAGAGGAGTTCCTGAACCATCCTCGTGCCGTGCCTGCGTTTCAGGATCGGCTTAGGGTCTATTTGGCGCAGTCTGCGACGGGCAACGCTGAGGTTTTGCGGGGGAAATAAAGGCCCCCCGCTTGCGTTAGCGGGGGGGAGGTGACGAACATCAGGAAGAACCAGTTCGTCGGGGAGTATCACCTGAGTTCAACATAACATGTTAGGGAGTTTCTGCCTAACATTCATGGTCTCAGCGTCGGTGCATCGCGGCGCCCTGTGGTCGATTTGCTACAGATGGCGGAAAGCACTTTGTTAATATTCAGAAATTTCCTGCAGCACGGCGCGGGCGGCGGCGGCAGGGTCTTCTGCTTGCCAGATTGGGCGGCCTACCACGATGTGGTCTGCGCCATCTGCGATGGCCTGACCCGGTGTGGCAACGCGCTTTTGGTCGCCCAAAGCAGCGCCTTGCGGCCGCACGCCGGGGGTGACGATGAGCTTGCCCGTCGCTTCGGGTAATGCGCGGATCGCGGCGGCTTCTTGAGGGGAGGCGATGACCCCATCTGCGCCAGCGTCCAGCGCGCGGCCTGCGCGGGTTAGCACCAGATCACCCAGATCGCCCGGTTGGATCAGCGCGGCGTCAAGGTCGGCACGGTCGAGCGACGTCAGGATCGTCACGGCGAGGATCTTCATATCAGTCCCTGCAGCACCCTGTTTCGCGGCGGCCACGACATGCGGGTCGCCATGCACGGTGAGGAAATCCAGATCGAACTGCGCCAAACCGCGTACTGCGGCTTCAACCGTGGCGCCGATATCGAAAAGCTTCATATCTAGAAAAATGCGTTTGCCGTGCTCTTGCTTCAGCTCATTGGCCAAGGCCAGCCCGCCTCCGGTCAGCATCCCAAGGCCAATTTTATAAAAGCCCACCGCATCGCCGAGGGTCTGGGCCAGTTCCATCCCCGCGACCGCATGGGGAACATCAAGGGCGACAATCAGACGGTCATCAGACATGCGGGGGCTCCTGCCAATTTTCGGACGGCTTTGACCTACGCTGCAGGGCGCAGCAAGTCCATCATTCATTCAATCGGGCAGGGCGCAAAAAAAGAGGCCCGAACACCGCATCGCGGGGTCCGGGCCCAGTGTTCAGAGACTTAGCAGGCAGGCACTGGTCTCTGGTGTGCGGATCGCCACATCGGGACAGATGAGGTGGCGGCAGGTCCGCGGGGCAGCCGCGCGGCAGGCAGGCGCCGCGCGGAAGAGGGTTAGGCTGCGTCGCGACCAGAGAGGTGCATGACCTCTTCCAGCCAGCGCAGCGGATCAAAGCTACGGCGTCCGGCCCGCAGAGCGGGGACGTGGCGCAGAACTTCGGAGCTTAGACCACGTTTCTGAGCGTGGCGGCGGATTGCTTGACGGGAGAGCCCGTCAGCGGCATCGCTGTATGACATGGTGATCGGGGCTTCGATTGCGCAAGCGTAGCGGCGCAACTGCTCCCCGTCTTGGACGGTAACCAGCGCTTCGAAACACTGAGTGGCCGCGTTGTAGATGACATCGGTCAACTGGATAGGGCGCGTCTGCATCGTTTCACCTCTTGCGTTCGTTTGAACCCGGCAGGCTTTCTGTTCCTGCTCTCGTCTAATCAATAAACGCAGCAAAGAGCCAAATGGTTTCATTATGGTGACAAGTTCTGTGGATAAGAATTAGATATACAATCTAAACAAGAGGTTAACATCGCAATTTCGGTCTCAATTTCGCCCCATTTCCGCCATATTGACGAAATTTCACTATTTAGGTGGCCGTCTCTCGGCGGTTTTTTGCGATATGTTGGTCTTGAATGGGCGGGTCCGCTTCCCAAATTAATACCGAGGCTCAGACAGATGTGCGCCGCTTATCGGGCACAGCATTTTGGAGCGCTTTTAGAAAAGGAGAGACCCATGGACTTGAGCAAGTTCACGGAGAGATCGCGCGGCTTTATTCAAGCAGCGCAGACCATTGCGACACGGGAAAGCCACCAACGGCTGGCGCCTGAACATGTCCTCAAGGCACTGCTAGACGATGACCAAGGGCTCGCGCGGAACCTTATTGCTGCATCGGGTGGTGATGGTGCGCGCGTGATGCAGGCGCTGGATCTGTCGCTTGGTAAAATCCCCAAAGTCACGGGCGACGCAGCACAGGTCTATCTGGATGGCACCACCGCAAAGGTGTTGGCCGAGGCTGAGGCCATGGCGAAGAAGGCGGGCGATAGTTTCGTTACCGTTGAGCGCATTCTGACGGCGCTATGCATGGTGAAATCCGGTGCGAAGACCGCGTTGGAAGCGGGTAAAGTGACCGCGCAGGGGCTGAACAGTGCCATCAATGACGTGCGCAAGGGCCGCAAGGCCGATAGCGCGACGGCGGAAGAGGGGTATGATGCGCTGAAGAAGTACAGCCTCGATCTGACTGAACGCGCCGAAGAGGGCAAGATTGACCCAATCATCGGTCGGGACGAAGAAATTCGCCGTACCATGCAGGTGCTGAGCCGTCGGACCAAGAATAACCCGGTACTGATCGGTGAGCCGGGTGTGGGTAAGACTGCCATTGCCGAAGGCTTAGCCTTGCGGATCGTCCATGGCGACGTGCCTGAAAGCCTCCGCAACAAACGCCTGCTTGCACTTGATATGGGCGCGCTGATTGCTGGTGCAAAGTATCGCGGTGAGTTTGAAGAGCGCCTGAAGGCCGTGCTGACCGAGGTCACTGAGGCCGCGGGCGAGGTGATCCTGTTCATCGATGAGATGCATACGCTTGTGGGAGCCGGGAAAGCCGATGGCGCGATGGATGCGTCAAACCTGCTGAAGCCGGCGCTGGCGCGGGGTGAGTTGCACTGTGTTGGTGCAACCACGCTCGACGAATACCGCAAATATGTAGAGAAAGACGCGGCTTTGGCCCGGCGGTTCCAGCCTGTAATGGTGCAAGAGCCAACGGTGGAAGACACCGTGTCGATCCTGCGGGGTATCAAAGAGAAGTATGAGTTGCACCACGGCGTGCGCATCACCGATACGGCGCTGGTTGCGGCAGCAACGCTCAGCCATCGCTACATCACCGACCGCTTCCTGCCCGACAAGGCAATCGACCTCATGGACGAAGCGGCCAGCCGTCTGCGCATGGAAGTCGACAGCAAGCCCGAAGAGTTGGACGCGCTGGATCGCCAAATCATGCAACTCCAGATCGAGGCTGAGGCGCTGAAGAAAGAAGACGACACCGCGTCGAAGGACCGTCTGGAAACCCTGCAAAAGGATTTGAGTGATCTGCAGGACCGCAGCGCCGAGATGACAGCGCAGTGGCAGGCTGAGCGGGACAAACTGGCTGGCGCACGCGACATCAAGGAAAAGCTGGACCACGCGCGGGCCGATCTCGACATCGCCAAGCGCGAAGGCAACCTCGCACGCGCGGGCGAGCTATCTTATGGCGTGATCCCCCAGCTAGAGCGCGACCTTGAGGAAGCCGAAGGCCGTGAGGACGATATGATGGTCGAAGAGGCCGTGCGCCCGGATCAGATCGCCAGCGTGGTTGAGCGTTGGACGGGCATTCCAGCGGGCAAGATGCTGGAAGGCGAGCGTGACAAGCTGCTGCGCATGGAAGACCAGTTGCATGGTCGCGTGATTGGGCAGAGTGCTGCTGTGAAGGCGGTTGCCAATGCCGTGCGCCGTGCGCGGGCTGGGCTGAACGACGAAAACCGCCCGCTGGGCAGCTTCCTCTTCCTCGGGCCAACTGGCGTGGGCAAGACTGAGCTGACCAAGGCGGTGGCCGAATTCCTCTTTGATGATGACAGCGCAATGGTGCGCATCGATATGTCGGAGTTCATGGAGAAACACTCGGTCGCGCGTCTGATCGGTGCCCCTCCGGGCTATGTCGGTTATGACGAGGGTGGTGTGTTGACCGAAGCGGTGCGGCGTCGGCCCTATCAGGTCGTGCTGTTTGATGAGGTCGAAAAGGCGCATCCGGATGTCTTCAACGTGCTGTTGCAGGTGCTTGACGACGGTGTGCTGACCGATGGTCAGGGCCGCACGGTCAATTTCAAGCAAACGCTGATCATCCTGACCTCGAACCTTGGCGCGCAGGCGCTGAGCCAACTGCCGGATGGCGGTGACATGGCCGGGGCCAAGCGCGATGTGATGGACGCGGTGCGGGCGCATTTCCGGCCTGAGTTCCTGAACCGTCTGGACGAGACGATCATCTTTGACCGTCTAGGCCGCGCGGATATGGACGGGATCGTTACGATCCAAATGGCACGGCTGCTCAAGCGGTTGGCGGGGCGGAAGATCACGCTTGATCTCGATGATGCTGCGCGGAAATGGCTGGCAGATGAGGGCTATGACCCGGTCTTCGGGGCGCGGCCACTCAAGCGGGTGATCCAGCGCACCGTGCAGGATCCGCTGGCCGAGATGCTTCTGGCTGGCGATGTGAAGGATGGCGATACCGTCACCGTTCGCACCGGTGCCGATGGGTTGATCATCGGCGATCAGGTGGCCGCATCGAACCGGCCCAAGCCGGATGATGCCACAGTGCATTAAGCGTCAGAGACACTGAGATCAGAGACATGAAGAAAGGCCGGGGTTTTCCCGGCCTTTTTTGTTTCGATGGAAGGCCGCAGTAGATGCCTCTACTCGCCAATCGCTTCTTTCACGATCTCGTCCAGCAGGCTCTGCACTTCTTGCATCGCTCCTTCAGGGAAGGCGCGGTAGCCGATGGTCACTTCGTCACTCTCAGGCAATTGCATGACGAAGATATCGTAGGGGCAAAAGCCGATGTTCATCACATCCGCTTCCATCACCTTGCGTGACAGCGCGGCAGAGCAAAAGCTAAACACCTCTGCCGCCTCAAACAGCACAACGTCAGAACCGACATCGGCGCGCGTGCGGTCCAGCATTTCACCCACATGGCTGACGCTCTCGGGGATCAGCCCTTGGTTCAGGATCGCATTCTCCACCCCAAAGGTCACATCGCCGAAGCTCTGATCGGTGGTGTAGGTGACCATCTCATCCGCTTGCACGGCGCTGGCCAACATTAGACCGGCAGCAAAAAGAAAACGGACCATGACGGCACTCCTTTATATAACGGCGCCTAACATTCCGGTGTGCTGACTGAAATCCCGGCGAAAGGATTTGGTGCAACTGGCGGCGGGCGCTAACTTTCCCTGAGTATAGTAGGGAGCGCTGAAATGGCCAATCGTTGGATTAATCGACTGACAGACAATGACGTGACTGACGAGGCGCAGTACCTAAACCGGCGGCAGATCATGGGCGGCGCGATGGCCGGGCTTGGCTTTGCCGGGCTGGGGCAGGGTGCCAGCGCCCAAGAAGCGCTGACCCCGAATGATTACGAAGACATCACCCAATACAACAATTACTATGAGTTCGGCACCGGTAAGGGCGATCCGGTCAAATACGCGGGAAGCCTGACGACCACACCATGGACAGTGGCCATCGAAGGGATGGTCGACAAGCCGGGCGATTACGCTTTTGAGGACATCATGAAGGCGATGACCATTGAGGAGCGCATCTATCGT
Source organism: Sulfitobacter sp. AS92 (assembly GCF_038900015.1). Taxonomy (NCBI): domain Bacteria; kingdom Pseudomonadati; phylum Pseudomonadota; class Alphaproteobacteria; order Rhodobacterales; family Roseobacteraceae; genus Sulfitobacter; species Sulfitobacter sp. AS92. The sequence continues at coordinate 1,628 of NZ_JBBMQL010000014.1, read as the reverse complement.
CTGCGTTGTGTTGAGGCGTGGTCAATGGTGGTGCCGTGGAACGGGTTTGAGCTGGCCGACATGCTGAACATGGCGGGGGTGCAATCCAGCGCGAAATACGTCGCCTTCGAGACAGCCTACCGCCCCGAGGAAATGCCCGGTCTTCGCTTTCCGGTGCTAGAGTGGCCCTATGTCGAAGGGCTGCGTTTGGATGAGGCGATGCATCCGCTGACGATCATGGCCACCGGTATTTATGGCAAGGACATCCCGAACCAAAACGGCGCGCCGCTGCGGTTGGTGGTGCCGTGGAAGTACGGCTACAAATCCATTAAATCCGTGGTGCGCATTACGCTGACGGACAAGCAGCCGCCGACAAGTTGGAACAAGGCCGCGCCACGGGAATATGGTTTCTACAGCAACGTGAACCCCGACGTGAGCCATCCGCGCTGGTCGCAGGCGGACGAGCGACCCCTCGGCGCTGGCCTCTTTGCGCGGCGCCAGCCTACGCTGATGTTCAATGGCTACGAAGAAGAGGTGGCAGGGCTCTACGAGGGCATGGATCTGACCGCGAATTTTTGATGGGCGACACACTATATATGCAGAGCCGTTTTGGAGGCCTTCGCGAGGCGGTTTTGCCGTTCTGGTTGGCAGCGCGATGACAGGGCTAGTCGACACCCTAAACAGCCTTGCGCGCCGCCTCCCGGTATGGCCGGTCTACCTTATCTTGGCGCTACCAATCCCGTGGTTCTTTTACCAGGGGCTAAACGGCGGGTTGGGCCGCGACCCCGTCAAAGGGTTAGAGCACCTCTACGGCCTATGGGCGCTGCGCTTGCTGATCGCGGGTTTGGTCATTACGCCCCTGCGCCGAGAGCTTGGGCTGAACCTGCTTCGCTTTCGCCGGGCCATTGGCGTTATGACCTTCATCTATGTATTGGCGCATTTGATGGTTTGGGCCGTCTTGGATGTGCAAACCCTGTCGCGCGTTTGGGCTGACATCTTGAAACGGCCTTATATCACGATTGGCATGGCGGGGTTCCTTTGCCTGGTTCCCTTGGCGGCTACCTCGAACAACTGGTCACTGCACAAGCTGGGCGTCCGGTGGCGAAAGCTACACCGCCTTACCTATGCAGCGGCCGTATTGGCGGCGTTTCATTTCATCTGGCTCACAAAGGGCTTTCAATTAGAGCCGCTGGTCTATGCAGCCGTGATTTTGGCGCTTCTTGTCTATCGGTTGCCCCGCAAACGTATCCGGCAAAGGTTTTTACCGGGGTAGGTGACTCGGATTCGGCGGCGGGGCCGCTGATTCACGCTTCGGAATCGCTGCTTCGGACGCTCTGCCCTGTGGATAACTGGTTGCGTTAACATAACCCGCTGTCTTGTAGGGTCGGGAGGCGAGTTTTGGCCGATCAAAAATGCGCACAACACGTTGTAGTTAACCGATTTTTTGATTGTTTTACAAAAACTGCTCAAAACCGCAAAAAATGGCTTGCGGGTCTGCGTCACTAACCTTAGAACCCCCCATACCGGCGGCGCAGAGATGCACCAACGGGGCGCCAGACGGGGCGGACGGAAGCGGAGACGCGGAAGTTTGGATCGGAAGGCGGATAAAAATTCGAGGTATTAGGGCGGGGCGCGCCAAGAAGATAGGG
>NZ_JBBMQL010000013.1:0-77152 GCF_038900015.1 Sulfitobacter sp. AS92 | reverse complement strand
GCCCCGGTCAGCCTGACCGGGGCGTTTTCTATTATGACGGGCTGCTTAACGCTTGGCGCCAGCGCGTGCGCCTGCGGTGTCAAACAGGCTGTTCGCGATATTTCCGCCGACCTGCATGTCACCTAGCACAACAGTGGTGGCACTGCCGTTACCATCGTTGATGACCCACTGGCGCAACTGCACCGGGTTGCCGGTGAACTTCATCTGAATGTTGCCGTATTGCGGGTTCGCCGGAGCCTGCGCCGTCACCGTGGTTGCGGTGCCGTCATAGCTGTGGCCCGTTACCATCTTGGCGCGGCCCAGATTGACGTTGTCGGCCAAGATGATCGACAGCGGGGTGCGCGCCAGCGGATAGGTCTCTGCCGGTTGGTTGGATTTCTTGTCATAGATCACAACCGTATTCGCACCAGCAACGACCAGCCCGGAATCAGGCGCATTATATTCAAACCGCACCTTGCCGGGGCGTTTGATATAAATCGTGCCGGTGCTGATCGAGCCATCGTCGTTGATCTGGGTGAAGTCACCTTTCGCTGTCTTCAATTGGTTCAGATAGCCTGAGATTTCGTTCAGTGACAGTTGCTGCGCCGCCGCCGCCAAGGGGGCGGATACGGCCAAACCAATCGCCAGAATCGCAGAAGTAAGTTTACGCATGTTGTTCGTCCTGTGTTGCCTCACGCTCAGACATAGGGCGGGTTGCCGTGATATTCGATATCAGGAGGCGGTTTTTCGCTATCGCCTCTCCCCTGCCCATAAAAAACACCGCCGGGAGGATGGCCCAGCGGTGTTTTTTCCTGCTCGGAAACCGAGAGGGGAGGGGGAGGTAGGCCTATCCCTGTTCCGGCACCAGAATTTCGCGTTTGCCGACATGGTTCGCCGGGGAGACAAGCCCTTCGTCTTCCATCTGCTCCACCAGTCGCGCGGCCTTGTTATAGCCGATCGCCAGTTTCCGCTGGATGTAGGAGGTGGAGCATTTGCGGTCTTTGATGACCACCTGAACGGCGGTGTCATAAAGCGCGTCTTCGCCATCGGTATTGCCGCCAAGGCCCAGCACCGCGTCGATGTTGCTTTCCTTGTCCTCGGACGGGCCTTCGACCACGCCACCGATATAATCCGGCTCGCCGAATTGCTTGAGGTGGTTGACGATCTCTTCGACCTCTTCGTCGCTGACGAAGGGACCGTGGCAACGGGTGATCTTGGCCCCGCCCGCCATATAAAGCATGTCGCCCATGCCCAGCAGTTGCTCGGCACCCATTTCACCCAAAATTGTACGGCTGTCGATTTTCGAGGTCACTTGGAAGGAAATCCGCGTGGGGAAGTTTGCCTTGATCGTACCGGTGATAACATCGACCGACGGACGCTGCGTGGCCATGATCAGGTGGATACCCGATGCCCGCGCCATCTGTGCCAGACGCTGGATGCAGGCTTCGATCTCTTTGCCCGCGACCATCATCAGGTCTGCCATCTCGTCGACGATAACGACGATATAAGGCAGCGCTTCGGGTGTTGTTTCCTCGGTCTCAAAGATCGGCTCGCCGGTGTCGTCGTCAAAACCGGTCTGAACGGTGCGGGAGAACATCTCGCCTTTGGCCAGTGCTTCGCGGACGCGACCGTTGTAGCCTTCGATGTTGCGCACACCCATCTTGGACATTTTGCGATAGCGCTCTTCCATCTCGCCCACGGTCCATTTCAGCGCGACGACGGCCTTTTTCGGGTCGGTCACAACCGGGGACAGCAGGTGCGGGATGCCGTCATAGACCGACAGTTCCAGCATCTTGGGGTCGATCATGATCATCCGGCATTCCTGCGGTGTCAGCTTGTAAAGCAGCGACAGGATCATCGTGTTGATCGCCACAGATTTACCCGACCCCGTCGTACCCGCGATCAGCAGGTGCGGCATTTTCGCAAGGTTCGCGACAACCGGATCGCCGCCGATGTCCTTACCAAGCGCCAGCGGCAGGCGCTGATTGCCGTCGCCGAAATCACGGCTCGACAGGATTTCGCGCAGGATCACCTTCTCGCGGTGTTCATTCGGCAGTTCGATCCCGATCACGCTGCGGCCCGGTACGGTCGAGACACGTGCCGACAGCGCGGCCATGGAGCGCGCGATATCGTCCGCCAGACCGATTACACGACTGGCCTTGAGACCCGGTGCGGGTTCAAGCTCATACATCGTGACAACCGGACCGGGGCGCACGGCGACGATCTCGCCTTTGACGCCATAATCATCCAGAACGGTTTCCAGCATGCGCGCGTTTTCTTCCAGCGCCTCATCGCTCAGGTGCAAACGCTGCACGCCTTCGGGGCTTTCCAAAAGGCTCAGCGGTGGCAGTTCAAAGCCGGGGTGCGTGTCTTCAAAGGTCAAGGCGGGCTGCGCTTCGACCTGCGCTTGCTTAGATGGCTGAACGACCCGTCGGATCGGCTGTTGCACCACTTTGCGCGGCTCGGCCACGGGGATTTTCATCGCCTCGGGTGCAGGCGCTTGCTGCAAGGGCAGGCTTTCGGAGGTGACGGTATCTTCGTAAGGCTCGACCATCGGCTCTTGCATCATCAGCTCTTCGGCCATCGGCTCCGGTGTGGGCTCAGGCTGAACCTGCGGCCTACGCAGCAGCGGCTCGGGGCGCAATGTAGCGGCGCCTGCGGTCAGCGGCGGCTCGGCGCGCAGGGTGGCGGGCTGGCTGGTGTTCAACAGCAGCGGGTCCGGTCCACGGCCCCGGCCTTTGGTCAGCGGGGCGGTCGTCGGGGTGTGAATTGCGTTGGCGTTGCGGACGCGGTTCTTGATGACATCGGCGATCTTGCTTTTGATGCGCTCCTCACCCGGTGTCTCGTCGACGATGGCATCGCTATAGGTCTCGATCAGCTCTGGCTCGGGCATGCCGGCTTCGGGGCGTTTGATAAGGCCCGGCATCCGCGCAAACAGGCTGCGCGGCTCTGCTTCCGGCTCGGCCATAGGGGCTATTTGCGCGTAGTAATCCTGACCAGCGTCCTGTGCGGCCCAAGTGTCGGCTTCCTCAGCCTCTTGACGGCGGCGCTCACGGCGCTCTGCCTGACGGGCCGACAGGTTCTGCGCGGCCACAACGGCACCGCTGGCGCCCCGGCCCAAAAGGGTCATCAATCCGGCATAGGCCATGATCAAGCCGACCAGCAGGAACCGAACAATGCGAACCAGCTCAGCTTTGGTAAAGCCCAACACAAAAGCGCCTAAGGCCAAAATCGCAACGCCCATCAAAAGCGACATCAGCTTGACCGTCAGGGTCGAGCCAATGGGCAAGATCGTCAGCAGCGCGCCCATGACGGTATCGCCAAAAAGCCCGCCCAGACCGAAGCTATGGGTCAGCAGCCATTCCTGTCCGGGGGCCAATGTGGCGGCATAGATGGCCCCAAGCGCCACGGCGATGGGGGCAAAGATCAGACGCCCGAGGGCGCGGTCATCGCCCTGATGCAGCGCGAAACGCCCGCCCCAGAACAGCAGCACAATGGCAATGCCCCAAGCGCCCCAGCCAACGATCATGAACAGCGGTGCAGCGATGGAGGCACCGATCCGGCCCATCCAGTTCTGCACCGGCGCATCCGTCGAGACCATCCAGTTGGGATCGTCTGGCGTATAGCTGCCGATCATCATGGCGGCCATAATGCCCAGCATGATCAGCGCCAGCCCCAGCAGTTCACGACCGCGCTTTTCGATTGCCTCGGCCATGTTGCTGTCTAGCAATGGATCGCGTCCCCGTGTCTGATATGCCATGTCGTCCCTCGCTTATGTCGAATACAGACAGTCGCGGATCGCTTCCAACCCGCGCGTCGTTTCTTCTTTTGGGGCCACCAAGGCGACCCGAATGTAATTCTGACCGGGATTACCCCCGTCTACGTTTTGCGCCAAATAGCTGCCGGGCAGCACCCGCACGCCTGTCTCGCGCCACAGTTTCAGCGCCGCGGCCTCGTCATCCTCGACCGGGAGCCACAGGAAAAACCCTGCCTCGGGACCCGCATAGCCCGGCACATTGCCAAAGATGCGGTCGGCGATGGCGTATTTCTCTTGGTAGAGCGCGCGGTTCTCTTCCACATGCGCCTCATCCGCCCAAACAGCGGCAGCGGCCTGTTGCAAGGGCAGCGGCAATGGCGCACCCGCGTAGTTGCGCAACTGTTTGATCTCGCGCATCGTCTCCGGTCCGCTGGCGGCAAAGCCCGAGCGCAGCCCCGGCAGGTTGGAGCGTTTCGATAGCGAGTGAAAGATCACCACCCGGTTGCGGTCGGTGCCGAGTTCCTTAACCACCTCCAGCGCGCCGGTGGGGGGCGTGTCGCGGTAAATCTCAGAATAGCATTCATCAGCGAAGATCAGGAAATCATATTTCTCGGCCAGCGCGATCAGTTCGGCCCAATAATCGCGGCTTGCGACGACGCCCTGCGGGTTGGCGGGCGAACAAAGATAGGCCGCCGTGGTGCGGCGCAGCACATCTTCGGGCAGGCTGGCGAAATCGGGCAAATGACCGGTATCCGCCGTGGCGGGCACCATGATGGGCTCTGCCTCACCGGAAATCGCGCCGATCATATAGACTTGGTAGAACGGGTTCGGCATCAGGATGGCCGATTTCTCCCCGTTCTTCGTCGCCGGGCAAAGCGCGATGACGGCGTTATAAAGCCCCTCGCGGGTGCCGTTCAGCGCCATCACCTCAGTGTCGGGGTCCACCTCGACACCGTAGCGCCGCGCGATCCATGCGGCGATGGCGGCGCGCAATTCGGGCGAGCCGTCGTTCGGCGGGTATTTGTTGAAACCTTCGGCGTGTTTCGTGATCTCATCTGTAACCCACGCCGGAAACGCGTGTTTCGGCTCGCCAATGGTCATGTGAATAGGCGTACCGCCGCCCTCATGCCCATCAAGCAAGGCGCGCAGGCGCGGCCACACGTGGGCCGGAAGGTTCGAAAACCGCTCGGAATACATCATCAAAACTGCCTCGGATCGGGATCATTCATGCCCCGTTTGCCCCAAGGTACCCAAGGCCGCCTCCCCCGTCCAGAAAAACCGGGAGATTTGCGGCCCTTGTGGCTTTTCGGTCGTGCGCTGTTATGCCTCGCGCAGGGCCGCTTCAGCCGCTGCACCAAGGCGCAAAAGCTGTTCCTCGGCATTGGGCGCGGCCATAAAAGAGATGCCGCATGACGGCGCGCCGGTCGGCAACGTAAGCGCGCAAAGCCCCATTAGATTCGCGACCCGCGTGTTGCGCAGAGACAAGAGATTCTGCGCGAGGTAGTAGTCATGGTCGCTGTTCAGCCGCTCAATGTTCGGTGGCAGCATCGGCGCGGTCGGCACCAGCACCGCGTCATAGCCCGCCACGGCCCGGTCATAGCCCGCCCGCGCCAGATCAAGTTTGGCCCAAGCGGCAACGTAATCGGGGCCGGAGAACCCCTTACCTAACCGAAAACGCTCAAGAATTTCGGCGAACATCGCCTCTGGATTGGCCTCGATGACATCTCGCCAAAGACCGTAGGCTTCGGTGGTGTAGAGACAAGAACTCAGCGGCATCGCCTCTTCGACCTCGGGCACCGCGATCTCATCAACCGTGGCACCGGCCTCTCTCAGCCGTTCCACTGCCGCGTTGAAAGCCGCCTTTGGCTCTTCGGAAAGCTCATTCATCACGACATTGGTCAGCACCGCAAAGCGGCAGCCTTCCAACTCACTCTCTTGCAAATCGGCGGGTTTAGCCCCTTCCAGAACGCCCAGCAGCAGTGCCGCGTCCTCAACAGAGCGGCAAAGCGGGCCAACCGTGTCGAACTTTGCCGCCAGCGGCACCGTCCCGGAAAGGGAGACCCGCCCCGCCGTGGTTTTAAGCCCCACCAGATCGTTCCACGCCGCCGGGATACGCACAGAGCCGCCCGTATCAGAGCCAATCGCCGCCGCCGCCAGCCCAAAGGCCACCGACGCCGCGGCCCCGGAAGATGAACCGCCCGAAACACTGTCCGGCTCGTTCACACAAGGCGGCGTCGCTGTGCTGGGGTTATGACCAAGGCCCGAGAAGGCCAATTCGCTCATGTGGGTCTTGCCCAGACAGACCAGCCCCATCGCCGTCGCATTGGCCAGAACTTCCGCATCACGCTCCGGCACGCGGCCTTCTAGCAGCTTGGTCCCCGCCTCCGTCGCTGTGCCGGCGGTATCGAATAGGTCTTTCCAAGAGATTGGCACACCATCGAGCGGCGACAAGCGCTGCCCATCGCGGGCGCGCTCTGCTGCCGCCGCCGCTTCAGCGCGGGCGCGGTCAGGGGTGACACGGGCATAGATACGGTCGCGCATCGGGTGCGCGTCGATGGCATCGAGATAGGTGTCACAAAGTGCCACAGGGTCGATATCGCCTGTCGCAATCCCGCGTCCCAAATTCGCCGCCGTCATTTCCAACCATTCGCGCATGTCGCACCCCTTTGCCGCTGTTCGTGGCGAACCTAGCGACCGTTCGGCACATGGACAATCCCCGCGCGTAGGTCATATCTAGGGCCATGGAATTTGACCACGATATCGCGATCATTGGGGGTGGGCTGAACGGCCCTGCCCTTGCCTTGGCCCTCAGCCGCGCCGGGTTGCGCGTGGCGGTGATTGACGCCCTGCCTGCGCAGACCTTTGACGACGCCGAATTCGATGGCCGCGCCTATGCGCTGGCGCTGACGTCGGTCCGGTTGATGGAAGGCATTGGCATCTGGCCCGAGATCGCGAATGCCGCTCAGCCGATGCTGGAGATCAAGGTGACCGATGGGCGCGCCGGGACCGGCCCCTCCCCCATGTTCATGCATTTCGACCATGCCGAGATCGAAGAAGGCCCGATGGGCCATATGGTCGAAGACCGCCACCTGCGCCGCGCCTTGCTGAAGGCGGTGAATGACGATCCGGCGATCACAGTGCTGAACGATACGCGCGTTACGGATCAGATGGTGGCGCCGACCGGCATCACCTTGACGCTTGAGAGCGGCAAAACCCTGCGCGCGCGACTGGCAGTCGGGGCCGATGGACGCGGCAGCGGCACCGCCGAACGCGCCGGGATCAAGCGCGTTGCATGGTCCTATGCACAAACCGCATTGGTCTGTGTGGTCAATCACGAAAAACCGCATCACGGCATCGCGCATCAGTTCTTCATGCCGCCCGGCCCGCTGGCAATTTTGCCGCTGACCGGCAACCGCTCGCTCATCGTTTGGAGCGAAGCCAAAGCCAATGCCGCCGCGATCAACGCCCTGCCAAACGCGCAATATCTCGACGTGCTGCGCCCGCGTTTTGGCAGCTTTCTGGGTGAGATTTCCCTGACCGGCCCGCGCTACAGCTATCCACTTGGCCTATCACTTGCGCATTCCATGACCGCCCCGCGTGTGGCGCTTTTGGGGGATGCTGCGCATGGGGTCCACCCCATTGCAGGTCAGGGATTGAACGCAGGCCTGCGCGATGTGGCGGCCTTGGCCGAGGTGATCGCCGATGCGGTTCGCCGTGGCGAAGACCCCGGAAATGATGCGGTACTGGCGCGCTATCAAGAATGGCGACGGTTTGACAATGCGAGCCTTGCATTGGCGACCGATAGCTTTAACCGACTGTTTTCGAATGATAACGCGCTGATGCGTCTGGCCCGCGATATAGGGATGGCCGCGATCAACGCCCTACCCGGCCTGCGGCGGAATTTCATTCGCGAAGCGGCAGGACTTACAGGCGAACTGCCCAGACTAATGCGTGGAAAGCTCCTCTAATGGGGCCGTGCCCAGTTAGAGCGTCCGCGCCTCGTCCGGCAACATAACCGGAATGCCATTGCGGATCGGATAAGCCAGACCAGCGGCCTTGGACACCAGTTCCTGCTTTTCCGCGTCATAGCGGAGCGTCGTCTGGGTGCGCGGGCAAATCAGTGCTTCCAGCATCCGGCGGTCGAATTGAACGGTCACATCCGTCATTGCATCAATCCTTCTTCCTGACCGCCGCGCATCGCGAATTCGATCAATGTCACCAATGTCTCGCGCCGGGTCTCCAGCGAAGGCGCTTCAAGCAGCGCCTGTTTGTCCTCGTCCTCAAACTCCAGCATCATCGACAGGGAGTTGATGAGCAACTCATCCTCGGCTTCTTTCAAAGTATCCCAATCCGCCGACAGCCCGCGTGCATCGAAATAGCGGCCCAGCAGATCCAGAAAACGCGCCCGGTCAAATGTATCGTCGACCTCGTCCTCGCCCAAGTCACGATCAAAGCCGGACCAATTCACATCGCATCGGCGATAGGGGCAAAAGCCCTCTATCTCTTCCACCACGCGAAACCGGGAGACGCCGCCCAAGGTTACCATGTAGCGGCCATCTTCGGTTTCGGAAAATTGCGTGATCCGCCCGGCGCAGCCGATCTGTTGCAGCCCCGTCCCTGCGCGGCCGGGCACCTCATTGGGCTGGACCATACCAATCAACCGCGTGTCGGTCTTGAGCGCGTCTTCGATCATCTGAAGATAGCGCGGCTCAAAAATATGCAGCGGCAGGCGCGAGCGGGGCAGCAGCAGGGCCCCTGCCAATGGGAAGATCGCAATAGTCTGAGGCAATTCGGCTGGCTTGATCATGACAAGGGACTTAGTGCGCCCGCCTCCTCAGGCAAATATCATCGACGACAGTTTGCGGCGGCCGTTCAACACCACCGGATCATTGGGTTTAAGCGCCTCAAAGATGGTGAAAAGCTGCGTCTTGGCGGCGCTGTCATTCCACTCACGATCCCGGCGGAAAAGCTCCAACAGGTGATCCACGGCCCCTTCGGCATCGTTATGCGCGTAAAGCGCTTGGGCCAGATCAAAGCGCGCCTGATGGTCGTCGGGGTTTGCCTCGACCTTCTCGGTCAGTTCAGCCACGGGGCCTGCGTCGGCAGCCTGATGCGCCAGCTGCAACTGGGCATGTGCCGCTTCGAGTTCGGGAGCCTTGGAGATTTCGATCGGCGCGCCGTTCAACAGGGCTTCGGCCTGCTCCAACTCGCCCATCGCGATATAGGACCGGACCATGCCGCCATAGGCTGCGGCGTTCATCGGGTCTTCTTCCAAAATCGCGGCAAAGGTCTGCGCCGCATCAGCAGCGGCACCTTCGGCCAACATCTCTTCGGCGGCGGCCACAGCATCGGCCAGCGTATCACCGGGTGCCTCGCCGCCCCCCGCCTTCACGACGCGGTCAACGAAGGCCTTGATCTCGGACTGTGGCTGCGCGCCTTGGAAACCGTCGATCGGCTGACCTTTGTAGAATGCATAGACCGTGGGGATCGATTGGATCTGCAACTGGCCGGCAATCGCCTGCGCCTGATCGACATCGACCTTCACCATCTTTACCGCGCCATTGGCCGCGCGAACCGCGTCTTCCAGCATCGGGCCTAGCGTTTTACACGGGCCGCACCAAGGCGCCCAGAAATCGACGATGACCGGCACTGTCTGCGAAGCTTCGACCACATCGGCCATAAAGGTCGCTTCGGTCGTGTCTTTAATCAGGTCGGCATCCGCAGGGGCGGCGGTGGAAAGGTTCAGGTCAATCATGATGTCATCCTCGCTAATCGCGTTTGGCTTTATATGGACGCGCGGTCGCCCGATTCAAAGGTCAAAACTGGCAAAAACCGGCGCGTGGTCGCTGGGTTTCTCCCAACCGCGGGCATCACGGACGATATGACTGGAATGTCCGGCCTGCGCGATATCAGAGGTCGCCCAGATATGATCGAGCCTGCGGCCCTTGTCGGCTGCGTCCCAATCGGCGGCGCGGTAGGACCACCAGCTATAGAGATTACCGGTCGGCACGTCCTGCCGGGTAATGTCGACCCAATTGCCTGCATCCTGCACTGCGCCAAGTGCCTCGACTTCGACCGGCGTGTGGCTAACAATCTTAAGCAGCTTTTTGTGATCCCAGACATCATCCTCACGCGGGGCGATGTTCAGATCGCCAACAAGGATCGACTTCTCAGGCTTTTCGCTATGAAACCAATCGCGCATTTCTGAAAGGTAATCGAGCTTTTGGCCAAACTTCTCATTGATCTCACGGTCGGGTTTGTCACCGCCTGCAGGCACATAGAAGTTATGGATCGTCGTGCCATTCTCCAGCTTGGCCGCAACATGGCGCGCGTGGCCCAGCATGGCGAAATCTTGATCGCCCGCGTCCAGCAGCGGCAGCTTCGACAGGATCGCCACACCGTTGTAGCCCTTTTGCCCACGCGCAACCATGTGGGTGTAACCTGCCGCCTGAAACGCCTCGACGGGGATTTTATCGACCGGGCTTTTGCATTCTTGGAGGCAGAGCACGTCCGGCCCATGCTCGGCCAGCAGCTTCAGCACCAAGGGCTCGCGCAGACGGACAGAATTAATGTTCCAAGTGGCGAGGGAAAAGGACATGGGGCAGGCTCCGGTCTGGGGGGTAGGCCGGCACAATAACGCGGCTGGCGCAGGGGTGCCATGGCGAAATCCGGAAAGCTCAAGCAGACAAAAAAAAGGCCGGGCACTACGGCCCGGCCAGTCCAACAGGGAGGTATGTACCTTTACCCGGGTACAATAGTCGGGCTTCAAACCGAGTGGCGGGTCATGAAAACCCCGCCTCTCAGAGTTTCCAACCAAGGGAGGTTGGAAAAGGTTCCCGGTTTTTATGCCATCAGGCGATAACCACCGGATTCCGTTACCAGCAAACGGGCATTCGAGGGGTCAGGCTCGATCTTCTGCCGCAGGCGGTAAATATGGGTTTCAAGCGTGTGGGTCGTGACGCCGGCGTTATAGCCCCAAACCTCATGCAGCAGCACATCGCGCGGCACCACACCGTCGTTCGAGCGGTAGAGGAATTTGAGGATATTGGTTTCTTTCTCGGTCAGACGCACCTTGCGGTCATCTTCCGTCGTCAGCACTTTCATCGCGGGTTTGAACGTATAGGGCCCAAGCTGGAACACAGCATCTTCGGACTGTTCATGCTGGCGCAACTGCGCGCGGATACGGGCCAGAAGGACGGGGAATTTGAACGGTTTGGTGACATAGTCATTCGCCCCGGCATCAAGGCCAAGGATCGTATCTGCATCGGTGTCATGGCCTGTCAGCATCAGGATCGGGCTTTTCACCCCCTGCTTGCGCATCAAACGGCACAGTTCACGGCCATCGGTGTCGGGCAGGCCCACATCAAGGATTACCAAGTCATAGAGTGCTTCCTTGGCTTTGATCATCGCCTCGGTGCCGTTGGCGGCTTCGAAAACGTCGAAATCTTCGGTCATGATAAGCTGTTCGCTCAGCGCTTCGCGCAGATCATCGTCATCATCAACGAGCAGGATTTTCTTAAGCTGGGCCATCTATCTCTCCGTCTGTTGTCTTATACATGCGCTTCGACATGGGCTCCGACAAGGGATGTGACCTCTGTCTCACAGCCTCGTGTCAACAAAGCGTGAAATGTTTCAATTCCTTGGGAAATAACTTAGATAAACGCAGAAGCCTTTGCGGAGTTGCAACAAACCATGAGTTTCGCCCCGGACATCACCGAACAACTGGCGCGTGCGCGGGCCGATCTACGCATGGGCGTGCCCGTGGTTTTGGCCGAGGGTGCACAGGCCTCTCTCGTACTGGCGGCTGAAACGCTCACCGCGCAGCGCCTTGCGGATGTGTTGGCCTTGGGCGGTGCGCCCGTGCTGGCGATCACCGCGCGGCGGGCCGAGACGCTAAAGGCCCGCGCTTATGACGGCAATCTCGCCCGCGTGCTGTTGCCCCCCGGCGCGACCCCAGCTTGGGTGCAAAGCATCGCTGATCCGGCTGATGATCTTCGCGCCCCGATGAAAGGCCCGCTGCAAACCGCGCGGGGTGGCGATACTGCCGCGCACAGTGCCGCGCTGGATTTGGTAAAAGCCGCGCGGATGCTGCCCGCAGCGCTGGTGCTTGATCTGCCACAGGGCGCGGATTTTGCGCGACAGCATGGGTTGACCATGATTGATCTCACCGCTGCCGCCCCCATCCTCGCCCGTCGCAGCGCCCTGCACCCGGTGGTCAACGCCCGCCTGCCGATGGAGGTGTCCGAGGCCGGTCGCTTGCATATCTTCCGCCCCGAGGACGGCGGCGAAGAACACTACGCCATCGAGATTGGCCGCCCTGCCCGCAATACGCCCGTGCTTTGCCGCCTCCATTCGGCCTGCTTCACGGGCGACCTTATGGGCAGCCTGAAATGCGACTGCGGCCCGCAGCTTCGTGCGGCGCTGGCGCAGATGGGTGGTGAAGGCAATGGCGTGTTGCTTTACCTCAACCAAGAAGGGCGCGGCATCGGCCTTGCCAATAAGATGCGCGCTTATTCCTTGCAGGATCAGGGTTTCGACACGGTTGAGGCCAATCACCGACTGGGGTTTGAGGATGATGAGCGCGACTTCCGCCTCGGTGCCGACATCCTGCGCTCGATGGGTTTCTCCGCCGTGCGGTTGCTAACCAACAACCCCCGCAAGGTCGGCATGATGGAGCAAAGCGGCATCTCTGTGACCGAACGGGTGCCGCTCGCCGTGGGCGAAAACCGCCATAACAGCGCCTATCTGGCCACCAAGGCCGCAAAATCGGGCCATCTCCTGTGACACCTAATAACATGGTTTTGACGCCCTCGGGGCTGCGGTTTCAGGGGCGGCGCTATGCCTGCAGCATCGGCAAGGGCGGTCTGACCCGTAATAAGCGCGAAGGCGATGGTGCCACGCCGCGCGGGGTCCATCGCTTGGTCGGCATGCTCTACCGGCCTGACCGCATCCCGGCCCCAAGCGCTTGGGCCCAGCCGATCGGGCCCGGTGATCTGTGGTCGGACGCCAGCGGCCAGCCTGACTACAACCACCGCGTCCATGCCCCCTACCCCCATAGCCACGAGGCGCTGCGTCGCGCTGATCCGCTCTATGATCTGGTGATCCTGACCGATTGGAACTGGCCAGAAGCTGAGGCCGGGCGCGGCTCCGCCATTTTTATTCACCAATGGCGGAGGCCGGGCTATCCAACCGAAGGCTGCGTCGCCTTTTCACGCCGCGATTTGCACTATATCGCCGCGCGGGTGGGCCCGGCGACCCGGTTAATTATTCGTTAACGCGTTCCCCAAAGATGGCAGAGCCGACACGCACATGGGTTGCTCCAAGGGCGATGGCCTGTTCGAAATCCCCGCTCATGCCCATCGACAGACCGCTGAGATCATTGCGTGCGGCGATCTTCGCCAGCAGGGCGAAATGCAGCGATGGGGCCTCATCCACCGGGGGGATGCACATCAGCCCTTTGATCGGCAGGTCAAGTGCCCGACATTCCGCGATGAAATCGTCCGCCTCACGGGGCATCACGCCGGCTTTCTGGTCCTCTTCACCCGTATTTACTTGAATGAACAGATCCGGGCAGCGGCCCAGTTCTTCGGCCAGGCGCGCGATGGTCTTGGCCAGCTTGGGGCGGTCAACGGTATGGATCGCATCTGCCAGTTCCATCGCTTGACGCACCTTGTTGGATTGCAGAGGGCCGATGAGGTGTAGCTCAACATCCGCGAACTCCTCGCGGAACCCCGGCCATTTGCCATCCGCCTCCTGCACGCGGTTCTCTCCAAAAATGCGATGCCCCTCGTCCAACACTGCGCGCACGCGAGCGTCGGGCTGAACCTTGCTCACGGCAATCAGCTTGACCGATCCCGCCGCACGGCCTGCGTCGGCTTCGGCCTTGGCAATACGGCTTTTGATGTCGCTGAGACTCATTTTCGGCCCTCCATTTCAGACGCGCAGAAAACAACAGGCCCGCGCAAAAGAAAAGGGGCAGACCGCAAGGCCTGCCCCAATATTCAGAGTATGTCGTTCAACTTAGAAGTTGAAGCGAACACCCATGTCGGCAACCGTGTCGCCGTCGTACTGCTTGGCCACACCGCCGCGCAGCGAAGTACCGCCGCCCAGGTCGTGGTTGAAGTCGATGCCGTAGCCTGTGTCGGAACCGTCTTCGTCACCAACATAGACTTCGATGTCTGTTGCTGCGCCAACGTCAAAGCGGCCAGCCAGAACAACGCGGTCACCGGAAGTGCCGTTGTCGGCATATGCCAGAGTTACGTCAGCAACGCCGAAGGAACCACCAGCTGTCGCTGTCCACTCGGTGTCGGACGCGTCGTTGGAGTCCTGACCACCGACTGCGAAAGTCCAGCCGCTCCATGTGTAAGCAACGTAACCAGCAATGCGGTCGTTGGTGTCGGAAGCCGAAACATGAACCGACAGGTCGCCTGCAGAGTACAGAACTTCAACACCGTTAAGAGCGCCTTCACCAGTGGAGGTGTATGCGTCTGCACCGGTGTATACGGTGTAGTCATAGCCCAGACCGGTCAGGCCGAGGTCGATCGGGTACTGACCCGGCATGGATTCCAGAGCACCGAAGATGTTGCCAACGCCAACTTCAAAGCCGCCCGAACGTGCGAAGTAACGAACGCCGTTGAAGTCTGCGCCTGCACCGTTGGTGGTGCCGTTGCCGTCAGCATTGATACGTGCACGTGCACCGAAAACAACGCCTGCATCGGATTCAGCAGTCGCATCGATCTGGAGACGCATACGCGACGTCAGGTCTGTGGAGCTGTCGGCACCAGTGGAGTCGTTGTCGTTGTACAGGATACCGAAACGGCCGTAGCCGCCGAATGTTACGTCTGCTGCTGCTACGCCGGCGGTCGCAACCAGGGCTGTTGTAGCGAAGAGAACTTTTTTCATGAGTTTTCCCTCGGTTTGAATTCATATGCCCAGACCGGGGAATCCGGTAAGGGTATGAAGGGTGTTTGCCCCCGATGACCCGCTCTTGGCAAGGTTCACGCGCTCTGGGTCAGCAATGTCGCGAAGGTTGGTGCAGCTATGCCACAGTTTCGCCAACCGCCCCGCTGAAGACCGCCCCTTCCGATGCGAAACGCGGCTATACTCTCTCCTATGACATAGACCTTGCCGACATGGGCCCGCTTGGATAGACCGGAGCGCAAACAGGCAAAGGAAAGCTGCAATGGCCCTTCGTACCGCTTGCAAGATGGCAATATCCGTTCTGGCGCTTAGCGCGCTTGCCGCCTGTGGTGGGGGCTTTGGTAGCCCGCCCACAAAACGGCCAGATCAGTATACCAGCGCGAATAACCCCAATAACATTGAGACCGATCCGGGAAACACGATCTGGTCGATCTTTAACCGCAAGAACACTGACACCAGTGTTTCGGTAAACAAATACCTGTGGTCGGCCTCGCTCGAAGTGCTGAACTTCTTGCCGGTGCAATCGGTCGATCCTTTCACCGGGGTGATCGTCACCGGCTACGGCACCCCGCCGGGCGGTGGCCGCGCGTATCGCGCGACCGTGCTGATCGACGATCCGGCACTGGACGCCCGCTCGCTTAACGTGGCGCTGCAATCCTCGGGTGGTCAGCCGGTGGCTCGCGCGACAACCCGCGCGGTAGAGGATGCAATCCTCAGCCGGGCGCGGGAAATGCGCGTGTCCGACAGCAAGTTCTGAGCCCGCTTAACTCAACACGTTTCCAACGCCGGGCCTTGTGAAAGCAGCAGCCCGGCGTTTTTCATGTCATAAGGTCCCCGTCATGCCCCGCTATACCCCCGCCGAGATCGAAGCCCGCTGGCAGCAAGCCTGGGAAAAGGATGGCGTCTTTCAGGCCACCCGCAATGCAGACAAGCCGAAATACTATGTGCTTGAGATGTTCCCCTACCCCTCTGGCCGCATCCACATGGGCCATGTGCGCAACTACACGATGGGCGACGTGATCGCGCGCTACAAGATCGCAACGGGGCATAACGTGCTGCACCCGATGGGCTGGGACGCCTTTGGCATGCCCGCCGAGAACGCCGCCATGGCCATCGGCGGCCACCCGGCGGATTGGACCTATGCCAATATCGCTGAGATGAAAAAACAGATGAAGCCGCTTGGTCTGTCGATTGACTGGTCGCGCGAGATCGCCACCTGTCACCCCGGCTATTACGGCCAGCAGCAGGCGCTGTTTTTGGACTTCCTCAAAGAAGGCCTCGTCTACCGCAAGAACGCCGTGGTGAATTGGGACCCCGTCGATATGACCGTGCTGGCCAACGAGCAGGTCGAAAACGGCTGCGGCTGGCGCTCTGGCGCGCCGGTGGAACGGCGCGAGTTGACGCAGTGGTTCTTTAAGATTTCGGATCACTCCGAAGAATTGCTCTCGGCCCTCGACAGCCTCGACAATTGGCCCGCCAAGGTGAAGCTGATGCAGGCCAACTGGATCGGCAAATCGCGCGGGTTGCAGTTTGCCTTCTCGACCATCGAAGCGCCCGAAGGCTTTGACCGCATCGAAGTCTACACCACCCGCCCCGACACCCTGTTGGGCGCATCCTTTGTCGGCATCTCGCCCGATCACCCGTTGGCCAAAACGCTGGAGCGGGACGACGAAGCCGTCGCCGCCTTCTGTGCTGAATGCCGCAAGGGCGGCACCACCGAAGAAGCGATCGAGACCGCCGAAAAGCTGGGCTATGACACCGGCATCCGCGTGCGCCACCCCTTCGACACGGCGCACGAGCTGCCGGTCTATATCGCCAACTTCATCCTGATGGATTACGGCACCGGCGCGATCTTTGGCTGCCCGGGCCACGACCAGCGCGACTTTGACTTTGCAACGAAGTACGATCTGCCGATCATCTCGACCTTCCTGCCGTCCGAGGATGTCTCGCCCAAGCTGTCTGAAGCCTATGTGCCGCAGAAGTCCGAAAAGGTCTTCTACAACCGTGGCTTCGCAGGCGACCAGTGGCAGACCGGGGAACAAGCCGTCGATGCTGCCATCGCCTTTTGTGAAGAAAACGGCATCGGCCAAGGCGTCACCAAATACCGCCTGCGCGACTGGGGGCTGAGCCGCCAGCGCTACTGGGGCTGCCCGATCCCGGTTGTCCATTGCGACGACTGCGGCGTGGTGCCCGAAAAGAAAGAGAACCTGCCGATCGAGCTGCCCTATGATGTCACCTTTGACACCCCCGGCAACCCGCTTGACCGCCACCCGACATGGCGCAACTGCGCCTGCCCGGCTTGCGGCAAGGACGCCCTGCGCGAGACCGACACGATGGACACCTTCGTCGACAGCTCGTGGTACTACGCCCGTTTCACCGCGCCGCGCGCCGATACCCCGACCGATCTGGACGATGCTGCCTACTGGATGAACGTCGATCAATATATCGGCGGCATTGAGCATGCGATTCTGCACCTGCTCTACGCCCGGTTCTTTGCCCGCGCCATGCAGATCACCGGCCACCTGCCCGAAGGGGCGGTCGAGCCCTTCGACGCGCTCTTTACCCAAGGTATGGTGACGCATGAGATCTACCAGACACGCGACGCCAATGGCCGCCCGGTCTATCACCTGCCCGAAGAGGTGACCGAGGGCAAACTCAGCGACGGCTCCGAGGTGGAGATCATCCCCTCCGCTAAAATGTCCAAATCCAAGAAGAACGTCGTCGACCCGCTGCACATCATCTCGAACTACGGCGCCGACACCGCGCGTTGGTTCGTGCTGAGCGATTCGCCCCCCGAGCGGGACGTCGAATGGACTGCCAGCGGTGCCGAGGCGTCTTATAAACACCTCTCTCGCGTGTGGAACATCTGTGACCGCGTGAGCGAGATGGACCGCGAAGCGCCCGGCACCGGCGACGACGAGTTGCTTCGCGCCATGCACAAGACGATCCATGACGTGACGATGGGCGTGGAATCCTTCGGCTTCAACGCGGCGATTGCCAAGCTTTATGCCTTCACCGCCACCTTGCAAAAATCCAAAGCAGGCTACGCCGCACAGCGCGAAGCGATCATGACGCTGGCACAGTTGATGTCGCCGATGACCCCGCACCTGTCCGAAGACATCTGGGCGCATCTCGGCGGCGAAGGCCTGATCACCAAAGCACCCTGGCCCAAGGCCCAAGAATCGATGTTGGTGGATGATACTGTGACGCTGCCGATCCAGATCAACGGCAAACGCCGGGCGGAAATTCAGGTTCCCGCCGACATGTCGAAGGAAGAGGTTGAAAAAGTCGCGCTGGCGCATGAAGCTGTCATTCGAACGCTCGACGGGGCCACACCGAAAAAGGTTATCGTCGTGCCCGGACGGATTGTGAATGTCGTTGCCTAAACTTAGTTCCCCACGCCGCCGCTTCTTGCTGGCCCTGCCCCTGCTGGCGCTTGCCGCCTGCGGGTTCGAGCCCCTCTATGGCCCTGGCGGCCCGGGAACAGCCTTGCAAAACCGCGTCTTGGTGGACGCACCCGAAGATCGCTACGGCTATTTTCTGGTGCGCGAGTTGGAAAGCCAACTGGGCCGCGCGGCATCGCCGAAATGGGGACTGGCGCTGACTACGACCACCACCGAAGACGGCCTAGCCATCGACAGCGAAGGCAACACCCGGCGCTACAACTTGCTGGGCACGACCTCTTACGCGCTGCGCGACCTGTCAAGCGGCCAGATCGTGACCTCGGGCAAGGTCGAAAGCTTCACTGGCTATTCCGCCACCGGCACCACCGTGGCCACTCGCGCAGCCGAGTTGGACGCCCAAGAACGACTGATGAAGATCCTTGCTGACCTCGTGATCAGCCGTCTTTACGCGGCTGACCTGCCTCAATGAAGCTCTCCCCGCGCGAGGCCAAACCCTATTTCACGCGGCCTGACCCCGCGCGAACCGGGCTGTTGATCTATGGCAGTGACGCGATGCGGGTGGCGCTGAAACGGCAGGAATTTCTGAAAAACCTGCTGGGTGCCAGTGCCGAAGAAGAAATGCGCCTGAGCCGGATGCCCGCAGGCGAATTGCGCCGCGATCCGGCGATGCTGCTCGATGCAATCAAAGCGGTCGGCTTTTTCCCCGGCCCCCGCGCCGCGCTGGTGGAAGAAGCGAACGACAACATTGCCAAAATCTTGCTCGACGCGCTGAAAGACTGGCAGCCCGGCGACGCGCAGATCATCGTCACGGCGGGCGACCTGAAAAAGACCTCCAAGGTACTTAAAGCCTTCGAGAGCCACCCGAACGCCTACGCCACTCCAATCTATGACAACCCGCCTGACCGGGCCGAGATCGAGCAGATGCTAAAGGATGCGGGCCTCACGCCTGAGGCCGATGCGATGGCCGCGCTCAGCGATCTGGCCCGCACGCTTGATCCGGGTGATTTCCGCCAGACGCTAGAGAAGATCACGCTCTATAAACTGGGCGACAGCACCCCCATCGGACTGGATGAAATCGCCGCCTGCGCCCCCACCTCGACCGAGGCCGAGGTGGACGACATCCTGCATGTGGTGGCTGAGACTCGCGCCGCCGAGATCGGCCCGGTCATGAGCAAACTTCAAGGCCAAGGCGTGAACGCCGTGACCCTGACCATCATGGCCACCCGTCATTTTCGGACGCTCTACCGCATCGCCGCCAACCCCGGCGCGCCCATCTATGGCGTGCGCGACCGCGACCGCGCCATGCGGCAGGCCCGCAACTGGGGCGCGGTGAAATTGGAAACGGCGCTTGCTGTGCTGACTGAGACCGACCTCAAGCTGCGCTCTGCCGGGCAGCACGCCCCGGCGCTGGCTTTGGTCGAGCGGGCCTTTATCCGTCTGGCGATGCTGGGCGCACAACGTTGATTTTGGGAGAGGAAATTCAATGTATACTGTCATCGGCGGCACCAAATCCCGCGCTTTTCGCGTCATGTGGATGCTCGAAGAATTGGGCCAGCCCTACGCGCTGAACCCCGCCGCGCCGCGCTCGGAAGAAGCGCGCAAATATAACCCGTCGGGCAAGATCCCTGCACTTGTGGACGGCGATGAGGTACTGACCGATTCCACTGCGATCATGACCTATCTGGCGGACAAGCACGGCGCGCTGACGGCCCCCGCTGGAACGCCCGCCCGCGCCCGGCAAGACGCGATGACCTTTTGGCTGATCGACGAATTCGACGCGATCCTCTGGGCCGCGGCCAAACACAGCTTCATTTTCCCAGAAGAGGCCCGTGTGCCTGCGATCAAAGACAGCCTTAAGGCTGAATTCGAACGCGCGGCCTCAACGCTGTCCGACCGCCTTGAGGGGCCGTTTCTCATGGGCGACCAGATCACTCTGCCGGATCTGCTGGCCGTGCATTGCATCAACTGGTCGATCGGCGCGAACTTCCCGCATGTGGATGACAAGTTGAACCTCTGGGCAAAATCCCTGCGCGAGCGCCCCGCCTTTGTCGCCGCGATGGCCAAGGAAAACGGCTAACGCCGCACCCAATCAACTGCATGGCGACCCGCCCAATGGCCGGTCGCCAGACAGCCATTGATCAGATAGCCGCCCGTGACCGCTTCCCAATCCAGCATTTCCCCGGCGGCAAAGACCCCCGGCAGGTCGCGCAGCATCAGCCGGTCGTCAAGCGCATCGAGCCGCACGCCGCCTGCGGTGGAAATCGCTTCATCCATCGGGCGCAGCCCGGCATGAGCAATTGGCAGTGCCTTCAGCAGTTCTGCCAGTGCTTCGGCACCCTGCGGCAGGGGCCGCGCCATTTCTTGCAACAGCACGATTTGTGCAGGGTTAAGCTTCAGCCGCTTGCGCAGGTGGTTCGCTTGACTGTCCTTGCCCCGCGGCTTTGCCAAACGGGCCATGACATCACCGACCTCTAGGTCTGGCAGTAGATCAAGCGTCAGACCATGCCCTTCGCGCAGCCCGCGCGAGATCGAATAAATGCCGCCGCCCTCTAACCCGCGGGCTGAGATCACCGCCTCCCCGCGCGAGTGGTAAGGCCCAGCCGACCATGCCACCCCTTTCAACGCAGCGCCGAAATGCCGTGTCATGTGAGAGGACCAATCGACAAGCAGACCCACATTCGCTGGGGCAAAATCGCTCAACCCCACCCCGCGCTCGGCCAGTAGGGATGCCCATGCACCAGTGGCCCCCAGCCGGGACCAACTCGCGCCGCCAAGCGCCAGCACGGTCACATCTGCGTTAATCTGCTGCTGTCCATCGGGCGTATCGAAAACGAGCGCATCGCCATCCCAACCCTGCCACTGCCAGCGCGACTTGATCTGCACGCCGTGCGCTGCCAAACGCGCTAACCAAGCGCGCAGCAACGGGGAGGCCTTCATCGCACGGGGAAATACGCGCCCGGTCGAGCCGGTGAAGACCTCTTGGCCCAACCCCTTAGCCCAATCCTGCACCGCTTGGCTATCAAACGCTTTTAAAATGGGACGCAGGGCGGGGGCTGCCTCTTCAAAGGCTGCGAGGAAGGGATCGAATGGCTCCGCTTTGGTCAGGTTCAGCCCCGATTTGCCCGCCATTAAAAACTTGCGCCCCACCGAAGGTTTGCCTTCACAAAGCGTCACGGGCAGGCCCGCGCTAGCCATGACCTCTGCCGCCATGAGTCCGGCAGGCCCGCCACCGATAACGACAGCGCCGCTCATCTGCGCGTTTGCGGATCGAAAACGCCGCCCTCTGGCGCGCACATCTCCTTGATGCCACTGGCGATCTCGGCAGAGGCGGCGCGCGTATCGGCGGCAAGCTCGGCGGCGTGGTTAAGCAGATCTTGCCCTTCCACGATGCGGTCGATCAAGCCAAAGGCCAGCGCCTCTTCCGCCGCAATCTTTTGCCCGCCCATCAAGATCAGCTTGGTCCGCGCGGGCCCAATCAGCGCCGCCATCCGCGCCGGATCAGACGGCTGCGGCAGAAAACCAAGCTTCATCACCGGATAGAAAAACTTTGCCCCCGGCACCGATATGCGCAGGTCGCAGGCCAGCGCCATGCCCATCGCGCCCCCGGCCAGCGTGCCGTTGAGGGCTGCGATGCTCAGCCCCGGCAGCGCCGCCACCGCGCCAGAAAGACGCTCCCAGACATCAGATTTTGCCAAACCCGCACGGGCTTCCTCCAGATCAGCCCCGGCAGAGAAAACTTTGCCCCGTCCTGTCAGGATCACCACCCGAGCGGTTTGCGCCGCCTCCATGATCTCGGCCAGCTCGACCAACATGGCATGGGTCAGGGAATTGGCCTTGTCGGGGCAGTTTATCGTGACGGTCCAAATGTCGCCCGCGCGGTCTAGCTCAATCATATCAGGCCCACCGCCTTGCGGATGCTTTCATCGCGCAGCGAAATCTCATCACCCAAGAAGCGATCCGCCTCGGGGCCACACATCCACAGCAGGGCACGCGCGGGCCAATCCGCGGGAATATGCACGTCCCAATCCAACTGGCTAACCGGGTTCACGCCGCTTTGTTTGATGTCGCGCTGCATGTCGGTTGCGACGGTGCCGGGTGACAGGCCAATGGCGCGGATGCCGTTGCCGCCTTCTTCGTGGTGCAGGCATTGGGTCATCATGTTCGCCGCAGCCTTAGAGGCGCAGTAATGGCTCCAGGCCTCAACCGGACCATGGGCCGCCCCAGAAGAGATCGTCAGGATCGTGCCACCGCCGCCGTCCTTCATCACTGGCAGGGCTGCGCGCATCCCGTGGAAGACGCCTGTGACATTGATGTCGATGGCCTTGGCCCAATCTGCCGGATCAGCCTCCCCCATGAGGGAGATCGGATCAATCACGCCGGCGTTGTTGATCAACACATCAAGTCCCCCAAAGGCCTGCCGCGTCGTCTCAACCGCCGAAGTCATTTCGTTATAACGGGTCACATCGCAGGGGATGGCGATGGCCTGCTTGCCCAGTTCGCCGGACAGATCGGCGATGGCATCCTGACTGCGCGCCAGCAGGGCGACATTGCCGCCTGCTTTGACGAATACACGCGCGGCGGCAGCGCCGATGCCCCGGCTGGCACCGGTAATCATGATCGTCTTGCCTGTCATGTCCATGTGGTGATCCTTATGCTAATTTGGTACATTGCTTGAGGGCTGTGGTAATCCGCCGATCAATCCGGGTCCAGCCTTGCGTCGCTTGACCCTGCGCGGGGATTGGCAGACTCTATGCGCAACTCATTGCCGAAAAGGATTTTCCGATGTCCCGCATTCCCACAGCATCGCTGTTTCTCGCTCTCCCGGTATCGCTGGCATCGACAGCCCTTTGGGCCGATCTGACCCCGGCACAGGTCTGGGGTGATTGGCGCCAATATATGGAAAGCATGGGCTATCAGGTTCAGGCAAGCGAAGCTTTTAACGGCGAAGACCTGACGGTCAGCGATGTGACCCTGAAGATGGACATGGTCGAAGATGGCGGCGATTTCTCCATGTCGCTCGGCACGCTGAGTTTTGAGCCCGAGAGTGACGGTGCCGTCAACGTCCGCATGCCCAATGTCATGCCGATGACCATCAACGTCGCCCCGGAAACGCCCGAAGATGAACCGGTGTCGATGGTGTTGAACTACGCCCAGACGGCCCCGGTGATGCGCGCCAGTGGCAGCCCCGACGCGCTGCAATACGACTATGCCGCCGACACGATCTCGCTTACCCTTGCGGGGCTCAAGGTTGGTGAGCAGAGCTATACCGAAGAAGAGGCCAAG
The DNA here is from genome assembly GCF_038900015.1 of Sulfitobacter sp. AS92. NCBI lineage: Bacteria > Pseudomonadati > Pseudomonadota > Alphaproteobacteria > Rhodobacterales > Roseobacteraceae > Sulfitobacter > Sulfitobacter sp. AS92. The sequence goes on along the minus strand of NZ_JBBMQL010000013.1, from coordinate 53,809 downwards.
TTCAGCGTCACCGGCAGCGGCGTCAGCAGCCGGACCGAAATGACCGGGACCGAGACGCGCCGCTATGACCAATCAGGGCGCATCGACAGCCTGCAGTATGACGTGGTGATGAAAACGCCCGATGATCCCGCGCGCGTTGCTGTAAAAGGCGGCGTCGATCAGGTGGTCTTTGACGGCAGTGGCGCCCTGCCCATGCTGGAAGCCGGCTCTGACATGGCCGCGATGATGCGCGCAGGCCTTACCTTTGACGGTAGCTTTACCGCGGGCGCGGGCCGTACCGACATGCAGGTCTCTGACCCTGAAAATGGCAATTTCCAACTGGTAACCGGCTCAGCGGGTGCCAAACTGGGTGTGGCCATGGGGCCAGAGGGGATGGTCTATGACGGTGGCCAGCAGGACATCGAAGTCAGTGTCACCGCCGCCGATATGCCCTTTCCGATCCAGTTCAGCATGGCGGAAAGCGCCTTTAACCTAAAAATGCCAGTGATGAAGTCCGAAGAACCGCAGGACTTTGCTTTTGGCGTCACGCTCGACAGCTTCAAGATGTCCGACATGATCTGGGGCATCTTTGATCCGACCAGCCAACTGCCCCGCGACCCCGCGACGTTTGTCGTGGACCTATCCGGCAAGGCCAAGCTGCTGTTCGAACTGATGGACCCCGAGGTGACCGCCACCATGGGCGATGAGTTGCCCGGCGAAATTCACGAATTGAATGTGAATGAAGTGTCACTTGACGTGGCGGGGGCAGAGTTCGATGCCACAGGCGCTATCACTTTTGACAATAACGATTTGGAAACCGTGCCCGGGATGCCCAAACCCGTCGGCGCGCTGGACCTGTCGTTGATCGGGGGCGTGGCCCTGCTCGACAAACTGGTAACCATGGGGCTGATCCCGCAGGAACAGGCACTGGGCGCTCGGATGATGATGGGCCTCTTTACCGTGCCGGGCGAGGGCGAAGACTCTCTGACCTCCAAAATCGAGTTCACCGAAGAGGGCGGCATCCTCGCCAACGGTCAGCAGATCAAATAACGGCACTGCGCGGGCCTGCGCCGCGTCCTCCCAACTCGGGAAAATACTGTGTTGCCCTTGCCCCTCTCGGGGCGGGGGATTACCCCTTTTGCAACCCAATCGGAGCCGAACCATGCCAGAAGCCCTTGATGCATTGACCAAGTCCCTCTTGCAGGCGGCCACAAACGCCGGTGCGGATGCGGCCGATGCCATGGCGATCACGGCAAGCTCTGTCTCGATCGAGGTGCGTGGCGGGGCACTGGAACAGGCCGAACGTTCGGAAGGGACAGACATCGGGTTGCGGGTCTTTGTCGGGCAACGCTCGGCCAATGTTTCGGCCTCCGACACGTCATCACGCACGATTGAGGAAATGGCCGAACGCGCCGTTGCCATGGCCCGCGAAGCACCCGAAGACCCCTATTCCGGGCTGGCCGACCCCGATCAACTCTCCGCCCGCCGCGATGCGGAAGGGCTGGAGCTTTATGACGCAACGCCCGAGCCATCCCCCGAAACCCTGCAAGATGACGCCGCCCGCGCCGAAGCTGCTGCTCTTGCCGTCAAAGGCGTGAGTCAGGTGCAATCGGCGGGCGCAGGCTATGGCGCGCAGGAAATCTACCTCGCTGCGACCAATGGGTTTGAGGGCGGCTATGCCCGCAGTGAGCGTGGGCTGTCCTGCGTCGCCATCGCGGGCAGCGGCACGGGGATGGAGCGCGACTACGACGGGGACAGCCGCATCTTTCAGGCCGATCTACGCGATGCGCAGGATATCGGCACGCGTGCGGGCGAACGGGCGTTGGCGCGGCTCGACGCACGCAAGCCACCCACCGGCAGCTATCCTGTGCTGTTTGACGAACGCATCGCTGCATCGCTGATCGGCCATCTGCTCGGCGCGATCAACGGTCAGGCGATCTCGCGCGGGGCGTCGTTCCTGCGAGGTGCGATGGGCGAACAGGTGCTGCCCGAAGGCCTGTCCCTGATCGAAGACCCGACCCGCATCCGCGCCACCGGCTCTCGCCCGTTTGACGCCGAAGGGCTGCCGACCCAGCAGCGCGCCATCGTCGACAACGGCATCTTGCAAGGTTGGACACTTGATCTGGCCAACGCGCGCAAACTGGAGGCTGCCCCCACCGGCAACGCGGCGCGGGGCACCGGCTCGGGTCCGCAGCCGTCGAACTGGAACATCGCGCTGACCCAAGGGGACGCCAGCCGCGACGATCTGATTGCTGAAATGGGCACTGGGCTGTTGGTCACCTCGATGATCGGCAGCACGATCAACCCCAACACGGGTGACTATTCGCGCGGGGCGTCTGGCCTGTGGGTCGAGAATGGCGAGATCACCCATGCGATCAACGAATGCACCATCGCGGGCAATCTGCGCGACATGCTGCGCGCGATGATCCCCGCCAATGATGCGCGCACGCATCTCAGCCGTGTTGTGCCCTCTCTGCTGGTGCCGGGGATGACCCTTGCCGGTGCCTGAGGACGACCTTGCCCTTTTGATCGACGCGGCCCGCAAGGCGGGTGCTGTGGCGCGCGGCTTTACGGGGGCCACGGCGAAACGCTGGGACAAGGCCGATAACGCGGGACCGGTGACCGAGGCCGATCTGGCGGTGAATGACCTGCTGCTGGCGGAACTGCGCGGTGCACGCGCCGACTATGGTTGGCTGTCGGAGGAGACCGATGACAATACCGACCGGCTGGGCCAAGAGCGGGTCTTTATCATCGACCCGATCGACGGCACCCGCAGCTTTGTCGAAGGCTCCGACACTTGGGCACATTCGCTGGCTGTGGCAGAGGCGGGCAAGATCATCGCGGCGGTGGTCTACCTGCCGATGCGCGACATGCTCTACGCCGCCAGTCGTGGTGGTGGGGCCACGCTAAACGGCGCGCCGATCCGCAGCTCATCGCAGACCAATCTGACCGAGGCCACGGTGCTTGCCGCCCGCCCCGCGCTGGTGGCCGAACGCTGGCACGGCGGCGCGCCGCCCGTGTTCAAACGCAGTTACCGCCCCTCGCTCGCATACCGCATGGCATTGGTGGCTGATGCGTCCTTTGACGCGATGATCACCCTGCGCCGTACATGGGAATGGGACATCGCCGCAGGGACGCTGATCGTGGCTGAAGCGGGCGGCACCTGCGCCACCACCAAGGGCGCGCCGCTCAGGTTCAACAACCCCGACCCGCGCGTGGATGGCATCGTCGCGGGCGGCCCAATGGTGCAGCGCGCGCTGATTGACGCCCTTGCGTGACCGGCCCCATCTGCTAGGCACTATGCGCAGCACCGCAGCTTTGACAGATCAAAGGACAGCTCCATGACCCAACGCCTGCACCTTGTTTTCGGTGGCGAACTTGTCGATCCGACCAAGAACGCGTTCAAGAACGTCGACGACATCCATATCGTCGGCATTTTCCCGGACTATGCCAGCGCCTATGACGCGTGGAAATCCGAAGCGCACCGCACCGTGGATAACGCTCACATGCGCTATTACATCGCCCATCTGCACCGCCTGCGCGACGAGGAAACCTCGGCTTCCTCTACCGAAGAGCTGGAATAAACCACCATGGCGGCGCGGTCGCTGGGGCTTACGGCTTATCGCGCCCTCGTGCGCCGGGGCGGGGCCGAAAGCGCGCCCGCCTATGCACCGCGCCCCCAAGGTGAACTGGTCTGGATGCATGCCGCCGAGGCGGGGAATGTGCTGGCCGTGCTTGACCTTGCCAAACGGCTGATGGCGATGCGCGACCGGTTGGCGGTTTTGGTGACCCTGCCCGAAGGCGCTGCGGCGCATGACATCCCGACGACAGAGGCCCGCGACCTATTCGTCGTCCAAGCGCCCAGCGAGCACCCTGAGAATGTGGAGCGATTCCTTGAGCACTGGCAGCCCAGTTTGTGCCTGTGGACGTGGGGCGCGCTGAGGCCGAACCTTGTGTTGGAAACCTCTGCCCGTGGCTGCCCAATGATGATGATCGACGCCGACAGTGCTGGTTTCGATGGCCGCCGGGACCGCTGGCTGCCCGACGTGACTCGGCAGTTGCTTGCGACCTTCGAACTTGCACTTACCCGCTCCCCAGTTGCCCTGCGCCGCCTCGTACAGCTTGGCCTGCCCCGCACGAAGGGAGAGGCGACCTCGCCGCTTTTGGCAGGGGGGCAGGCGCTACGCTGCGCGGATTCCGATTTGGCGGATATGTCGGCATGCCTGGTCGGTCGCCCGGTTTGGTATGCCACACAGATCCTGCCCGAAGAAATTCCCGTCATACTGACCGCCCACCGCCAAGCGCTGCGCCTGTCGCATCGGCTGCTGCTGATCTTGCACACCCATGACTACGCCACTGCCGACATTGCTTATGAACGTGCCCGCGCGCGGGGGTTCACCACGATGCGGTGGGGGGATGACCCCTACCCCGATGAAACCACGCAAGTCATGGTGGCTGATGATCCCGGCGACCGGGGGCTGTTTTTTCGCGTGGCGCCGGTGTCGTTCCTCGGGTCTTCGCTGGTGTCCGGCCATGGCGGCTGCGATCCCTTCGAGGCGTCGGCGCTTGGGTCTGCCGTACTCTATGGCCCAAAGGTGCGGAACTATTTGCCCTCCTACGGGCGGCTTGCCACGGCGGGCGCCGCGCGGATCGTCAATGATGCAGGCGCGCTTGGGAATGCCGTGTCGCGGCTGATTGCGCCGGATCAGGCGGCGACGATGGCCCACGCGGGTTGGGACGTGATCAGCGAAGGGGCCGAACTGGCCGACCGGGTGATTGAGCTGATGCAAGACCGGCTCGACGAACAAATGGGAGCCACATAATGCGCGCGCCTGACTTCTGGCACTTGCCCCGACCCGACTGGCGCGCCCGCTTGTTGCAGCCGCTTGGCGCGCTTTACGCCGCGGCCACCGCGCGACGGTTGGCTGGCGGCACGCCCCTGCGACTGGGGGTGCCGGTGATCTGCGTGGGCAACATCAACGCAGGCGGCACTGGCAAAACGCCCACGGTGATGGCGGTGCTGCAATATCTGCTAGAGCGCGGCCATCGCCCCCATGTCGTCTCACGCGGTTATGGTGGCACGCTCGAAGGGCCAGTGAGGGTTGATCCAGCTCAACACAGCGCGAATGAGGTGGGGGACGAGCCGCTGCTGCTGGCCGCATTCGCGGATGTTTGGGTAGCCCGTAATCGCGCGGCCGGTGCGCAGGCGGCAGAGGCGGCGGGGGCCAGTGTTGTGGTGCTCGATGACGGCTTTCAAAACCCGGCCCTGGTACAGGATCTGAGCATCGTTGTGGTGGATGCAGTCAAAGGCTTTGGCAACGGCCTCTGCCTGCCAGCCGGACCGCTGCGCGAGCCTGTCGCAGCCGGTCTGGCGCGGGCTGACTTACTGTTGTCGATTGGGGATGACGCAGCGCAGGCGGCTTTCGCGGCAAGGTTGCCAAAGACCGCTCTCCCCCATGCGCAGGCCGAACTCAAGCCTCTGCAAACAGGGATGGATTGGTCCGACTCTCAAGTGCTCGCCTTCGCAGGCATCGGCCATCCTGAGAAGTTCTTCGCCACGCTGCGCGGGTTGGGGGCCACCATCCTCCATGCCGAGGCGTTGGAGGATCACCAGCCGCTGACGGCGCGGCTAATGTTGCGGCTTGAGACCGAAGCCACGATGCGCGGTGCGCAGCTTGTCACCACCGAGAAAGACGCGGTGCGCCTACCGATGGAGTTCCGTGCCAAGGTGCTGACCCTGCCGGTGCGCCTGTCCCTGCCCGAAGGCAATGCGCTGCACGCAGCGCTGGACAGGCTGCCACCGCCCTAGGCCTTGTTGTCTTCGCCCAATTTCGGTGCGGGCCGGTGCAGCGAAAGCTCGGCCCCCGAGAATGTGAAGGGTGAACGCAGCCCCGGCACGCCATCAAGCTCAATCTGCATGCCCCGCGCCACGACCTGCGGATCTGCCATGACATCGGCCATGTCGTTGATCGGCCCGGCAGGCACGCCATGCGCCTCACAAGCGGCCAGCAGATCATCCCGGCTGCACAGACGGGTTGCCCCTGTCAGGCGGCGGATCATCTCGGGCCGGTTGGCGACACGGTCGGCGTTCTTGAGGTATTCCGGCGCGGTGGCCATATCCTCAAGCCCCAGCAACTGACACAGCCGCTGGTACTGCCCGTCATTGCCCGTGGCGATGATGAGATGCCCGTCGGAACATTCAAACACCTCATAGGGCGTCAGGTTCGGATGCGCATTGCCCATCCGTGTCGGCGCCTTGCCGGTGGTCAGATAGTTCATCGCCTGATTGCCGGTGATCGCCACAGCGCAGTCCAAGAGAGCCATGTCGATATGCTGCCCCACGCCGGTTTGGTGACGCTGGTGCACGGCGGCCAAAATCGCGGTGCTGGCATAGACACCAGTGAAGATATCGGTGATCGCCATGCCGGATTTCTGCGGGAGGCCGTCCGGCTCCCCGGTGATCGACATCAGCCCGGACATGCCTTGGATGATGAAATCATAGCCGGCGCGGTGGGCGTATGGGCCGGTTTGGCCGAAACCCGTGATCGAGCAATAGATCAGCTTGGGGAACTGCGCAGACAGGCTGGCATAGTCCAACCCGTATTTCGCCAATCCCCCGGTTTTGAAATTCTCGATCACGATGTCCGCGTCCGCCAAAAGCCCTTTGACCTGCGCCTGACCTTCCTCGGTGCGGAAGTCCACGGTGACAGAGGCTTTGCCCCGGTTCGTCGAATGGAAATAAGAAGCGGTCACGTCCTCGTCACGAGTGACGAAGGGCGGGCCCCATTGGCGGGTGTCATCCCCCGCCGGGCTTTCCACCTTGATCACCTCGCATCCGAGGTCCGACAGTGTCTGACCGGCCCAAGGGCCGGCCAGAACACGCGCCAATTCGACGACTTTCAGTCCTGCAAGCGGAGCGGTCATTAGCCAGCCAGCGCTTCGTCGAGGATTTCCTGCATGTCGGCATAGGCCATGTTGGAGTGCTTTTTGCCGTCGATGACAAAGCTCGGTGTGCTTGAGATGTCATCCTTTTCGGAGTTCTCGGTGTACCATGCCACCAACGCCTCGGCCTTCTCTCCGTCCTTCAGGCATTCATCGAGCATCTCATTATCGAGCCCGGCCAGACGGCCAATTTTGCGCAGTTCATCGACGATCGCCGCAGGCTCACCCGCGCGAGTCCATTCGCTTTGAGATTTGTAGATCAGATCGGCAATGCCAAAGAATTTCTCCTGGCCGCCGCAGCGCGCCACCATGGAGGCCCAAAGACCGTAGCGGTCAAAGAACACTTCACGGTAGATAAATTTCACTTTGCCGCTGTCAATGTAGTCAGCCTTCAGCTTTTTGAAGGTGTCGTTGTGGAAGGTCGCGCAGTGCGGGCAGGTGAAAGACGCGTATTCGATCACCGTGACCGGCGCATTTTCGTCGCCCATGACCATCTCGGTGATGCCAGAGGTATCCACATCGCCTTCAGTCGTCTGGGCATTCGCGGCACCAACGAAAGGTGTCAGCGCAGTGCTGCCGAGGGGAGAGGAGCCGAAGCTGCTTGCGGCAAACCAGCCACCGACGCCAAGTGTGGCGAGACCGCCAAGGATTACGTTTCTGCGATTCATAAGATGTTCCTTTGTCCGTTACGTCAGCTTTAGGTGGTCAGCTTTGGTTCTTGTTCAATATGTTCTCGCCCAGACGTGCAAGGGCTTCGCGCAGCCCCTCGTCTGCCACGGGCTGAGCGGCTTCGGCTGCTTTGCGTTGCAATGCAGGGCTCGGCGCGGTCTTTTCGGCCTTGGGTTTATGGTCAAACGCCACTTGCCCTTCGGCAAAGCCTGTCGCCGCCGTCTGGGTGATCCGCACCCGCGCAATGGCGTTATAGCCATAGACCGAATTGACCCGCGTGCGCAGTTGTTCCTTTTGCATCTCCAGCATGGGCGCATTGGCCCCGGTGGTCAGCAGGGTCAGCGTGGCTCCGATGCCTTCTTTCCGGCCATAGCTCACCTCAACCGGGCGTGAGATGGCGGCGGTCGCTTCGCCCACGATCTCGGTCCAATGGGTCAACAGACGCGATTGCGCAAAGCCACGGGTCTCGCTCGCCTTGCGAATCTGCTGCGAGAGCAGGCTATCGGTGCGTTTAAACCCTTTTGTAGTCGTACGACGTGGCGGCATGGCTTTGTTTCCCGAATATGCTGACATACATAACCATTTGCCCCAGCGTCACCAGCCCCTGCCCTGTGGAAAGGCTTAAACATTGCGTGAGAATACATCCGTCAGCAAGCTGCCGCCGATCCTGCTAGAGTGGTACGACACCCATGCCCGCGCCCTGCCGTGGCGGGTGCCGCCGCATGAGCGGATGGCCGGGGTCATGCCCGACCCCTACCGCATCTGGCTGAGCGAGGTCATGTTGCAGCAGACCACCGTGGCCACGGTGAAGGACTATTTCGCGCGGTTCACCGCCCGCTGGCCGGATGTGGCGGCCCTTGCTGCGGCTGAAGATGCCGATGTGATGGCCGAATGGGCGGGGCTTGGCTATTACGCCCGCGCCCGCAACCTGTTGAAATGCGCGCGTGTGGTGGTGGCAGAGCATGGCGGCAGCTTTCCGGCGGATCATGACGCGCTGCTGAAACTGCCGGGGATCGGGCCTTATACGGCGGCGGCGATCTCCTCCATCGCGTTCGATCTGCCCCATGCGGTGCTTGATGGCAATGTCGAGCGGGTGATGGCGCGGGTCTATGACATTCACACGCCCCTGCCCGCCGCCAAGCCCGAGTTGATGGCGCGGGCCGTCACGCTGACCCCGCAGGACCGGCCCGGAGACTATGCCCAAGCCGTGATGGATCTAGGCGCTACAATCTGCACGCCAAAGTCCCCCGCCTGCGGCATCTGCCCCTGGCGCGAGCCCTGCGTCGCGCGGGCAGAAGGCACAGCGGCGCTGTTGCCAAAGAAAACCCCAAAAAAGCCGAAACCCGTGCGGCACGGCACGGTCTACCTCGCCCAGCGCGAAGATGGCGCGTGGCTGTTGGAGACACGGCCCGACAAAGGGCTGCTCGGCGGGATGCTCGGTTGGCCCGGTTCTGACTGGGTCGACACGTCTGAACCGCGTCCCGAAGGGACGCCGCCGCTAACCGCCGATTGGCAGCCCCTGCCCGGCGAGGTACGCCATACATTCACGCATTTCCACCTAATGTTGACTGTGCAGCACGCACGAGTTGGCCATGACACCGCGCCTGAAAATGGCGAATTCATCGGCCAAAACCAATTCAGCCCCAGTGATTTGCCCACCGTGATGCGCAAGGCTTTCGACCTGACGCGCTAGCGCCGCGTCAGGCTTTGAGCGCCGACTGAACTGCGGTATATCTGACGCGAAGCAGTAAGGTGTCCCATGGCAAACCGAATTATCTCTCCACAAGACCTCGCCCGCCTGTCGCGCGCGCTGCCGTTCTGGATGTCGCTACTGCTGATCCCGCTGGCGTGGTTCTGTGCCATGCAGGGCGGCTGGACCATCGCGCTCCTGCCGCTGGTGACGTGGTATCTCTTTTCGATGCTCGACGCGGTGCTGGGGCTGAACCTCGACAATCCGGACCTAGAGGCCACCGAAGATGACCTCTATTGGTACCGCCTCGTCACGTTAATCTGGGCCCCGCTGCAATTTCTCACTGTCTTTGGGCTGATCTACTATGCCACGCGGGCCGCGCATCTGGATACGGCAGAGCGGATCTTTCTGTTCTTCGGCGTGGGCGTCATCACCGGCACCATCGGCATCAACTATAGCCATGAGTTGATGCACCAGCGGAATAAGACCGAACGCCTCTTGGCGGACACCTTGCTGGCGATGGTGCTCTATTCGCATTTTCGATCCGAGCACTTGCTGGTGCATCACCGCCATGTCGGCACCCCGCGCGACACGGTGACGGCGCGCTATAACGAAGGGTTCCACCGCTTTTACCCGCGCGTGCTGCGCGAGTCGCTGACGTCGGCCTTTCATGCGGAAAAGAACATGCTGGCGCGCAAGGGGCTGCCTTGGACCGACCCGGGCAATCCGTTTTTCAAATACTGGGCGCTGCAGGCCGGTTTTATGCTGCTAGCGCTGGTCTTGGGCGGGTGGAGCGGTCTGGGCCTGTTCCTCGTGCAGGCCGGGGTCGCGATTTGGCAGTTGGAGCTGGTCAATTACATTGAACACTACGGGCTGACGCGCAAACATCTGGGCGGGGCAAAATACGAACACGTCCAGCCGCGCCATTCGTGGAACGCGGCGCATAAGGCCAGCAACTGGTTGCTGATCAACCTGCAACGCCATTCCGATCACCACTACAAACCCGACCGGCGCTTCCCGGTCTTGCAGACCTATGGCCCGGGCGACGCGCCGCAGCTGCCCTATGGCTATCCGGTGATGACCATGGCCGCGATGGTGCCCCCGCTGTGGCGGCGCATCATGAACCCCCGCGTGCGCAAATGGCGCGAGATGTACTACCCTGAAATCACCGACTGGAAAGCCTATAACAAGGCCAGCAATCCCCTGCCCCGTCTCTGAGCGCGGCAACGCAAAGTTAAACTTTGCCTGTCACATAGGCTGCGATTGTTACCAGTGGAGTGGTATTGATGCAGCGACAGCAAGCGTCCTTGGGGGCGGCCTATGATGGCACCTGTCTGATCGTCGAGGACAGTGAGTTTGACAGAGAGAGGCTGCGCCGCGTTCTGGCCCGCGCCTATGGCGGGATGCGGGTGGAGTTCGCCCCCAGCATCGACGCCGCGCGCAAGGCGCTGAGCGCGGGGGACAAGGCGCTCATTTTGCTCGACAACAACCTGCCCGACGGGTTGGGCGCGAATTTCGCGCTGGAGCTGGCCTGCGACGACCGCCATGCACAGACGCCGGTGATTATGGTCAGCGATTGGCCCTCCCCCGGCATGTGGGAAAAAGCCGCCTCTGCCGGGGTGCTCTACATGGTGAATAAATCCGATTTCGATGCCCGCTATATTGACGCCGTGCTGCGTGAGTTTCAGGCCCGCAAGCGTTGGGTGAATTAGGCCGATCCAACAAAAAAACCCCGCCATGGGGCGGGGTCAAGGTAGGCACCCGTGTGGCTGCCCCTCACGCGGAGGGGCCACGGGTGCCGGCGGTGTTCGATTGTTCGGAGTAGATCAGTTGGCCATCTCGGCTCTGATCTGCTGACGCAAAATGTCGATGGGGACATTCTTGCCGTCTTTCTTGTAGCACCAATAGGTCCAGCCATTGCAGCTTGGCGCTTTCTCATAGGCCGCGCCCACCTGATGGATCGACCCTTTGACATCGCTGCCAATCAGGGTGCCATCGGCACGGACCTTGGCCTTGTGGCGGCCATTCATGGAATAGAGGTTTTCGCCCGGGCGCAGCATGCCCCGCTCGACCAACTGACCGAAAGGCACGCGCGGCTCGGCACGTTTGGAGGTGGTGGTTTGCAGCGCTTCGTTGTCGAACTTGCGCACCATGGAGATGCGTTTCTCGGCCACCTTGCGGTAAGCTGCCTCACGCTCGATCCCGATAAAATCACGGCCCAGCATCTTGGCCACAGCGCCGGTGGTGCCGGTGCCAAAGAACGGATCGAGAATCACATCACCGGGGTTGGTCGAGCCAACGAGGATGCGGTGCAGCAGGCTTTCGGGCTTTTGCGTCGGATGGGCCTTGTCGCCCGCATCGTCTTTCAAACGCTCATGGCCGGTGCAGATCGGCAGCACCCAATCGCTGCGCATCTGGATGCCTTCGTTCAACGCTTTCAGCGCTTCGTAGTTAAAGGTGTATTTGCTGTTCTCGCTCTTGCCGGCCCAGATCATCGTCTCATGGGCGTTGGTGAAGCGCTTGCCGCGGAAGTTCGGCATTGGGTTCGACTTGCGCCAGACCACATCATTAAGGATCCAGAACCCTTGGTCCTGCAGTGCCGCGCCAACGCGGAAGATGTTGTGATAGCTGCCGATCACCCAGATCGCGCCATCGGGTTTCAGCAAACGCCGTGCGGCTTTGAGCCAAGCACGGGTGAAATCATCATAGGCCTTAAAGCTGGCGAATTGGTCCCATTCGTCATCAACTGCATCGACCTTGGAGTTGTCCGGGCGATGCAAATCACCCCGCAACTGCAAGTTGTAGGGCGGATCCGCGAAGATCAGATCCACCGACTCTGCTGGGAGGGCGTCCATTGCCTCAATGCAATCGCCCGCAACAATAGTGTTCAAGGGAAGCGCCGCAGCACCCTTTGTCATCGTTTTCATATCTCTGCCTCATTACCCGGCGCTTAAGCGCTCATTGGTTGTGGATAAAATGGGGCATCAGAGATTCGTGGTCAATTTCTTTTTTGAATCAATCGGTTAACAAATTAGCTTGATACAAGATATTGTGTATAGGTTTGAACAAACGTCTATGGTGTGGGGTAACACCAAGATCCCGCAGGGCAGCCATGTGGCTTTTCGATCCATAGCCCATATTGGTTTCCCAACCATATCCAGGATGCTGTTGCGCCAAGTCCACCATGAGTCTATCGCGCACGGTTTTGGCAACGATAGAAGCCGCTGAGATCGACAGACAGCGGGCGTCCCCTTTCACCACAGGTTGCGCAGGCAGCGCCAGATCGCGCGGAAGCATATTGCCGTCGATCAATGCGTAATCCGCCGCGCAGGACAATCCGGCGAGTGCGCGGGTCATCGCCAAATGGCTGGCACGCAAGATGTTGTGTTCTTCGATCTCTTCGACGGTGGCATGGGCCACGCAAACGACAGCCACCGACATGATCTCATCATAGAGCCGTTCTCGGGCGCGGGCGGTCAGCTTTTTAGAATCGTTCAGCCCCTCGGGGATCTGCCCCTCGGTAAAGACCACAGCGGCGGCGGTGACCGGCCCGGCCAGCGGGCCACGGCCCACTTCGTCCACACCGGCGATGGTGCGAAAACCGCGGGTAATCGCCCCGCGTTCAAATTCAAAGTCTGGTATCATGGAGGCGGTGAAACCGCATGCGCCCAAAAGGTGCAACAAAAAAAGAGAAAGGGGAGGCGCCCGAACACCCCCCCTTTCAAAACCCGAGCGACAGGGACGTGCCGCTCGGTCAAGGCACGCCGGCGTTACCGACGGGCCAAGCTGTAACCCGAGTCGCGTAGACAGCGGGCGTCATAGCCGTAGCGCGCGCCTTCAGTCGTACTGACGCGTTTGGCGCAGTAGCTGGGCAGGCGATCGGCATAGGAGTAATTCTGTTCAAGGCAGGGCTCGCCAAACATCATGACTTTGCCCTCATCGCCCTGATAGCTGCGGAAGCACTGCTGCGGCAGCAGCTTGCGGTCGACCCGCTCTGGCAGCGGGCGCACTTCGCGCGTGGGATAGGTGGCGCGGTCGCGCTCAGGGTTAGTCCGGTCGCTGCGGCGCGGTTCGGGGCGCGGATCAATATAGGGGCGCGGGTGGGGCCGTTTGGAAACCGTGGGGTAATAACGCGGCGCCTCATACACCGGAGCGGCGCGGCGGCGGGTGACCATTTCGCGTTCTTCGCGGTCCTTTTTGTTGTCGTAGATCATCTTGCCTACGATCGCGACGCCCGCAATCGCGGCGAGGGTGCGCAACACTTCCTTTTCATCGGCAGCGGCAGGACGGGCACCAAAAGCGGTGATGGCAACCGCTGCGGCGGCGATGGTAGCAATGAACTTGCGGTACATGGGTCTGGTCCCTTCTCGTTTATCGGCGCGTTCGATGCGCCCTTGATCGTCTACGGCCTTAACTCGGGGGCCGCGTATCGGTTCGTGTGTCTGTTGGTGCCACCAAATTGGGGGGAGGGCCAAAGACAGGCAATAACAGGGGGTCGTTATTGGATAACAAGGCGCCCAAAGCGCCTTGGTTATTGAATATCAGCGGGCGAAAGAGCATTAAAAACATATGAAAAACCCATGTCTCTCCTTACTGACCGCGCTGACGGTCATACTGGCCCTGCCCGCTGCGGCAACGGCCGGATGCTTTGCCGATTACAAGGCCAAGCAAGACAATCCGCTGCGCCTCCATTACGGGGTGGCGCAGATTTCCGAGGCCTGTGAGCCAGCCTCCGCCGAAACCGAACTCACACCGCGTCTTGCGGCGGAGGGCTGGACATTGTTGAATGTACTGTCCGTGTTCGATGACGACGGACTGGATCAAAGGAAAGACAGTGCAGGAACATTCTACCTCCGCTTCTGACATGCGCAGATTTGGCGGGCGTTTCGTGATCGGTGGCATCGCCGCCGTCGTGGCCGTACTTCTGGCCGGGGCGGTTGTGCTACTTTGGGCGCTGCCAGATGCGAACGTCTTTAATGCGCGGGTTGAGCGGATCTTTATCGAGAATGACGATCTGACCACCCAAGCCGAGATCAAACTGCTCGAAATTCTCGCCCAATCCGGCACTGCATTCTCAGAGACTTTGGCCAGCTACCGTGTCGTGATCGTTGTGTTGCTGATCTTTGCCAGCGCCATGCTGGTCGCAGCGATGGTGTTTTTGTTCATGCTGGTCGGCTTCAACCGCCGCATGGCGCAGATTGAGCGGACCGGCATTCAGGTGAATTCCCTACTGATCAGCCGCGAAGAAAATACCGTTTACCTCAACAACCTTGGTTTCAAACTCACCGCCGCCGCGATGGAGACGATGTCTGTCCTTGCCGAAGCGCGGATGGATGACGACGTGCTGTCAGGTTCTGAGATTGAAGGGATGATCTCGGGTCGCAATGCCGCGGATTGTGATGAGGCCGCCGGGGCCACGCGGATCAAACGTTTGCGCGACACATTAGGCAATCAATTGGTGTCGGAACTGCTGGTCAAAAACATCGCCCGGCGTGGCTATATGCTGGCGATCAACAAGGACGTCATCAAGGTTCTTTAACCCCGGCAGAGCGGCGCCCTGCCCGGTCTGCGCGCGGCTGGCCCTAGCCAATGCCCCGCAGGCACGTTAAATGGCGTCAAATTTAATTGGACAGACTGGAGTAATCAGATGGGTTATCGCGTCGCCGTCGTCGGTGCCACAGGCAATGTGGGCCGTGAAATGTTGAACATCCTAGCAGAGCGTCAGTTCCCCGTGGACGAGATCGTGGCCCTGGCCAGCCGCCGTTCGCTGGGCTCGGAAATCAGCTTTGGGGATAAAACCCTTAAGTCCAAAGACCTCGACGCTTTCGATTTCACTGGCTGGGACATCGCACTTTTCGCCGTGGGTTCCGAAGCGACCAAGAAATACGCCCCCGCCGCTGCCAAGGCTGGCTGCGTGGTGATCGATAACTCGTCGCTCTACCGCTATGATCAAGACGTGCCGTTGATCGTGCCGGAAGTGAATCCCGAGGCCGTGCACGGCTATTCCAAGAAGAACATCATCGCCAACCCCAACTGCTCGACCGCGCAGATGGTTGTGGCGCTGAAACCACTGCACGACCGCGCCAAGATCAAACGCGTTGTCGTTTCGACTTACCAGTCGGTTTCCGGCGCGGGCAAAGAGGGCATTGATGAGCTTTGGGACCAGACCAAGAGCATCTACAACCCGACTGACGACAAGCCTGCCACCAAGTTCACCAAGCAGATCGCCTTCAACGTGATTCCGCATATCGACGTCTTCCTTGAGGACGGTTCGACCAAGGAAGAATGGAAGATGGTCGCCGAGACCAAAAAAATCATCGACACCAGCATCAAGGTCACCGCGACCTGCGTGCGCGTTCCGGTTTTCGTAGGCCACGCCGAAGCCATCAACATCGAGTTTGAAGACCACCTTGATGAAGCCGAGGCCCGCGACATCCTGCGCGAAGCACCCGGCATCATGGTGATCGACAAGCGCGAAGACGGTGGCTATGTCACGCCCGTCGAGTGCGTGGGTGATTTTGCCACATTCATCAGCCGCATCCGTCAGGACAGCACCATCGACAACGGTCTGAACCTGTGGTGCGTTAGCGACAACCTGCGCAAAGGTGCCGCCCTGAACGCCGTGCAGATTGCCGAACTGCTGGGCCGCGAAGTGCTGAAGAAGGGCTGAAGCTCAGCTACAGTTCTGGAATAAAAAAGGGGGCCAAGCGGCCCCCTTTTTCGTCTCTACGGTTTCGGTTCGACAAACTTAAACCGGCTCGAACTTATGCGCCTTGGCGTCGTAATATTCCAAACTGCCTTCACCGATATCGGTCCAAAGCCCGTGCAGGCTCAGCGTGCCGGAATCAACCTTGTCCTTGATCCACGGGAAGGTCATCAGGTTCTCAAGCGAGGTCAAAACCGCCTCCCGCTCCAGCAACAACTGCTGTTCGGCGGGGTCTTCGACCTTCTCGACCACCTCATATTTCGGGCGCAGCAGGTCCATCCAGCGGCCCACGAAACTGTCTTGGTTCTCAAGCTCGGGCGCTTTGCCCTGACACATCTGGATACAACCCGCGACGCCACCGCAGCTGGAATGGCCCAGCACGATCAGATGCGCGACCTTCAGTGCATTGACGGCATATTCCACTGCCGCCGAGGTGCCGTGCTGTTTACCATCCGGCTCGTAGGGCGGGACGAGGTTGGCGATATTGCGGTGAATGAAGAACTCACCCTGATCGGCGCCAAAGATCGAGGTCACATGCACGCGGCTGTCGCAGCAAGAGATCACCATCGCGCGCGGGCGCTGCCCCTCAGCGGCCAACCGGCGGTACCATGTCTGGTTCTCGGCATAGCCGGTCGCCTTCCACCCTTGATAGCGTTGCAACAGATACGACGGCAGAGCCTTGGCCTTGTCCATGTGTAAACGTCCCCTAATGCGTGATGCGGTTTAAGCGCAGATAGCGCAAATGCCATACGAATTCGAGAGAAAAGGCACTGCCATCGCAACCCTTTGCACACCTTCTCGCGCCATAGTGCTTCAAGGCCGTGGGGGCTGATTGAAGGATGATAACGATGCAACTTATGCAAATACGCCCGACCGAGCAGGTCAATGTCGATCAGGATTGTTTGGGACTGCTTTACACCCAACTTGGCGAGGTGGGGGCCGAAGATGTCGTTTGCCGCGCGATGGAGGAATTAGCCCTGCGCATGTCGCATTGCAAAAAGCTACATCAGGCACAAGACCGGGCCGGGTTACGCAAGAGCGTGCACCGCCTGATCGCAATTGCCGAGCAGATTGGCATGGCGCTGGTGGCACGGGTGGCCGTAGATGTGGTGGCCTGTATCGACGCCGAGGATGATATCGCGACGGCGGCAACCCTGTCACGGTTGGTCCGCAGCGGAGAACGGTCACTGACCGCGATTTGGGACTTGCCGGACCTGACGATCTGACGCCTTGCGGGTGGCGATGGAAAAGGTAGGCTGCGCGCAAATCCCGATTTGCAAAGGTTTGTCATGTCCGCCGAATTCGCCACCCCCTCTTCCGCCACCCTGCCGCTGCATGTCTTGAGCGAAGCCGCGCTTGAGGGTTGGCTTGCCGATCAACCCAAGCCGGTGCAGGCTTGGGTGAACGCCAGCGGCTTTGCCGGGGGTCTTGGTCAGGCGCTTGTCGTGCCGGGCGCCGAGGGCACGCCGGTGATGGCGCTGGCAGGCTTCGGCAATGACGCGGCACGCCGCCGGGGGCGGTTCCACCTTGCTGCTGCCGCCGCGCGCCTGCCCGCAGGCGAGTACCGCATCGAGAGTGGGCTGCCCAAGGATCAGGCGGCGAATGAGGCGCTTGGCTGGCTGCTGGCAGGCTACCGTTTTGACCGCTACCGCGACCAGACTCCGCTGGCGGCCCGTCTTGTCGCGCCCGACGGGATCGACGCCGATCAAGTTGCCGCGCTTGCGACCGGCGAGATGCTGACCCGCGACCTGATCAACACCCCCGCCTCTGACATGGGCCCGCCCGATCTCGAAGCTGCCGCGCGCAAACTGGCCGAGCAGCATGGCGCGAAGATTGAGGTCACCACCGGCGACGCGCTGCTAGAAAATAACCTGCCGATGATCCACACCGTAGGCCGCGCCGCCGACCGCGCGCCGCGCTTGATTGATATGACGTGGGGCGACAAGGGGCCAAGGCTCACGCTCGTTGGCAAAGGCGTCTGTTTCGATACAGGTGGGCTGAACCTCAAGCCCGGTGCATCGATGGCGCTGATGAAAAAGGACATGGGCGGGGCCGCTGCCGTGCTGGGGCTTGCACATATGATCATGGCCACTGGCATGGCCGTGCAGCTGCGCGTGCTGATCCCGGCGGTGGAAAATTCCGTCTCTGGCAATGCCTTCCGCCCCGGAGACATCCTGACCTCGCGCAAGGGGCTGACGGTTGAGATTAACAACACAGATGCCGAAGGGCGTCTGGTATTGGCCGACGCACTGGCCTTGGCGGATGAGGGCAAGCCGGATCAGATCATCTCAATGGCGACGCTCACCGGGGCTGCGCGTGTCGCCGTGGGGCCGGACCTTGCGCCCTATTACAGCGATGACAGTGATTTCGTCACGGCACTGGAAAACGCTGCCGCAGGTTCTGCCGATCCGGTCTGGCGGATGCCTTTCCATGACGCTTACGAGGCGCTGATCGAGCCGGGCATCGCCGACCTCGACAATGCGCCCAAGGGGGGCTTCGCCGGGTCGATCACCGCGGCACTTTTCCTGCGCCGCTTTGTGACCGACAGCAAATACGCGCATTTCGATATTTATGGCTGGCAGCCCGCCGACGCTCCCGCCCGCCCCAAAGGCGGAGCAGGCCAAGGCACCCGCGCGCTCTATGCCGCGCTACCAGCCCTACTGAAACTATGAGCGACCCGCGCCTCACCCCTGATCCGGCGCTGATGACCCTAAACCGCCCAGCGCAGGTGGCGGTGCCGGTGGCTGACCTTTGCCGCCGACCCGACGGGCCACGCGACCGGCAGGTGTTGTTTGGTGAGCCGTTGACCGTGCTGCATGAAGCCTCAGGCTGGGCCTATGTGCAGGCCGAGAAGGACAGTTACTGCGGCCATGTTCTGCAAAGCGCGCTCGCCGCGCCGCGCAAGGCCACGCATCGCGTCAGCGTGCCCGCCACCCACGCCTATGCCCGCGCCGATCTGAAATCGCCTGACCTGCTTAGTCTTAGTTTCGGCAGTTTGGTGACGGTCACGGAGATGACCAAAGGTTTTGCCGAAACGCCGCAGGGGCATATCCCCAAGGGGCACCTCGCCCCGCTGGACCAGCTTAACGACAACCCGGCCTCGGTGGCAGCGCTTTTTCTCGGCACACCCTACCTTTGGGGCGGTAACAGCCGCTGGGGGATCGATTGTTCGGGCCTTGTGCAGGCAGCACTTCTGGCTTGCGGCATCCCCTGCCCCGGCGACAGCGATCAGCAAGAGACCACCGTAGGTGCGCCGGTCAGTGGTGACTACCAACGCAATGACCTCCTGTTCTGGAAGGGCCATGTGGCGCTGGTCGTGGATGCCGATACAATGATCCACGCTAATGCACATGCAATGGCCGTCACCTATGAGAACATAGCCGATGCCATCACCCGCATCGATAAAGGCGGCGATGGCCCGGTCACTGCACATCGACGCCTCGGCGCTTAATCCACCGACCGGATCAGCTTGCGTTCCAACACGCGCAGCACGGCCTTAAGGTCATGGCCCCGCCGCAAAACCTGCCCGCCGGTGCCGACAACCGCATACATCCCCTGCCGATTGCGCAGCTTGGGCCGCTTTTCGATCCGGTAAAGCGGTATCTCTGCCGTGCGCCGAAAGACCGAGAACACAGCCACTTCCCGCAGATGAGAAATTCCGTAGTCGCGCCACTCTCCCGCGGCGACCATCCGGCCATAAAGCGAGAGGATCAGCGACAGCTCCGTGCGGTGAAAGGCGACCTGTTCAGCGGGGCGCTCGAAAGCCGATATCGGCGATGGTGGCTCAATGCTCATAGTTTGACAGTTGACCCTGAAGGGGGCCAAATCAAGCCCTGACATGGTCAAATGCGCCGCTCAAATTTTCTTGAAAGCGTTACAGAATTGTGCAACCAATCTGAAAAATGAAACACAAAGGCATGGCGAAATGACCCCAGAAGCCCGCGCCCGCAAGTGCGCCGACGTGATGTTCGCCCAAGATTCCGCCTCGGCTGGACTGGGCATGACCATCGACGACGTGACCCCCGGCGGCGCGGTTCTGTCGATGTCGGTGCGCGCGGAAATGCTGAACGGGCACGGCATCTGCCACGGCGGATTTATCTTCACACTGGCCGACAGCGCTTTTGCATTTGCCTGCAACAGCTACAACCAAACCACTGTCGCCCAGCAAAACCAGATCACCTATCTCAGCCCCGGCCAGCCGGAGGAGCGGCTGACCGCCACCGCCCGCGAAGTGTCGCGCAGCGGGCGGTCGGGCATCTATGATGTGACCGTCACGGGTGAGGATGACCGTGTCGTGGCCCTGTTTCGCGGGCTCTCCCGCACCATCAAGGGCCAGCTATTTACCGAGGAGGAGCCGACCTGATGAAAGACCTGACCCCCGCGAAGGACACGCTCGACCCGATTGAGATCGCCAGCCGGGACGAGATCAGCGCCCTGCAATTGGGCCGTCTGAAATGGTCTCTGCGCCACGCCTACGACAATGTGCCATTCTATAAGAAGAGTTTTGACGATGCGGGTGTGCATCCGGACGATCTGAAAGACCTGTCGGACCTCTCGCGCTTTCCTTTCACGGTGAAAACCGATCTGCGCGACAATTACCCCTTTGGCATGTTCGCTGTGCCGCGCGATCAGGTGGCGCGCATTCATGCGTCTTCGGGCACCACCGGACAGCCGACCGTGGTGGGTTACACTAAGGACGACCTCGCCAATTGGGGCCAAGTTGTAGCGCGTTCGCTGCGCGCGGCAGGGATGCGTCCCGGCGATATGCTGCACAACGCCTATGGCTATGGGCTTTTCACTGGCGGCTTGGGCATCCACCTTGGCGCCGATGCGCTTGGCCTCTCGACCGTGCCAATCTCAGGCGGGATGACCCCACGCCAAGTGCGGCTGATCGAGGACTTCCAGCCCAAGGGCATCACGGTGACGCCCTCCTACGCCCTGTCAATTTTGGATGAATTCGCCAACCAAGGCATCGACCCGCGCCAATCCTCGCTTGAGGTTGGTATCTTCGGAGCCGAGCCGTGGACCAACGCCATGCGTCTGGAAATCGAACAGGCCTTCGACATGCATGCGGTCGATATCTATGGCCTCAGCGAAGTCATGGGGCCGGGCGTATCGATGGAATGTGTGGAAACCAAGGACGGGCTGCACATCTGGGAGGATCACTTCTACCCCGAGATCATCAACCCCGAAACCGGCGCGCCGGTTGAGGACGGCGAGATGGGCGAGCTGGTGTTCACCTCCCTCACCAAACAGGCCTTCCCGATCATCCGCTACCGCACCCGCGATCTGACACGGCTGCTGGCGGGCACCGCGCGCTCCATGCGCCGGATGGAAAAGGTCACGGGCCGCAGCGACGACATGATCATCCTGCGCGGGGTGAACGTCTTCCCCACCCAGATCGAAGAGGCGTTGATGGCCACACCGGGCCTTGCGCCGCATTTCCAGATCGAGCTGTCGCGCCCCGACCGGATGGATCAGATGCGCGTGCTTTGTGAATGCGCGGATGCCAGCATCACCACCGACGCCCGCACCGCGGCGATCAAGGCGCTCTCGGCCCAAATTAAACAAACGGTCGGCATCTCGGTTAAGGTTGAGGTCATGGACGTGGGCGGCGTTGCCCGGTCAGAGGGCAAAGCCGTGCGCATTCTCGACAAGCGACCGAAGGTCTAGACACCTTTAGCCTAGCCGCAGGTGACCCGTGCGATCTTTCCTTCCGCGTCCAACACGATGTTGGTGCGGTTGGGGTTGGCGTCCATAGTCACTGAATCGCCCTCGGTATAGACGCGCTTGGGCTCTGACACGATGCTTGCAGCGGCACGTGGGCGTCCAACCAGACCCCACCAGCTGCCCTCCTTACAGGATTCCGCCAGTGGCTTGGCAGGCGTGGGCGCGGTCGATGTGCTTGAGCTGCTGGAACTGCTGGATGGCTCATTCACCGCATTGATGACCGAACTGGGCAGGGGTTTGGGCTTGGGTTTGGTCGAGGCGGCGGCTGTTTCTGTTCGTGCCGGGCGGGGCGCTGTCTGGGCGGGCGGTGTCGTTGTGGCCCTCGGAGGCGTTATCTGTGCCGTCGGCGCCGTGGGTGCCGGAATGGGGTTTTGCACCGGTGCAGTCGCCACTTCGGCGCAGCCTGCCACCAATAGGGGTGCCAAGAAAACTAATCTCATGTTCCAAACCTCGTAATTCGCGTGGCGTCGGAGCAAGGGCCGACCATCCCGCAACAGGTAGGTCCATCCCGCGCGCCGCCAAGGGCAAGGCGCTTTGCATTTGCTGGAACCCGCCGATAACACTACTGTAAGCGCCAGATCACGGAGCCTCCCCCATGCGATTTTCTTTCAACCGCAAACGTTTCAAAGACCTGAACGAACAAGAGGTGCTGGCGCTCGCCATCTCCTCCGAAGAGGATGACGCGCGCATCTATCGGGGCTACGCCGAACGGCTGCGCGCCGAATACCCCGACAGCGCCGCCGTCTTTGACGGGATGGCCGAGGAAGAAAATGAACACCGCCGCCGCCTCATTGACCTACACCGCAGCCGCTTTGGAGAGGTGATCCCCCTCATCCGGCGCGAGCATGTTTCAGGTTACTACGCGCGGCGCCCAGTCTGGCTGATCGAGAACCTCTCGCTGGAACGCATCCGGCAAGAGGCCGCCGCGATGGAGCAGGACGCCGAGAAATTCTACCTCGCCGCAGCAGCCCGCACCACTGACGCTGCCACCCGCCAGTTGCTCGGCGATCTGGCCGCGGCCGAGGCAGGGCACCAAGACAGCGCGCAAGATCTGACCGAAAAACACCTCAATGACGACAGCCGCAGCGACGAGGACAGCCGCGCGCATCGGCAATTCCTGCTGACATGGGTGCAGCCGGGGTTGGCGGGTCTGATGGACGGGTCCGTCTCAACCCTCGCCCCGATCTTTGCCACCGCCTTTGCCACCCATAACACATGGACGACCTTCCTTGTCGGCCTCGCCGCCAGTGTCGGCGCGGGCATCTCGATGGGGTTTACTGAAGCCGCGTCTGACGATGGCGAGTTGTCGGGCCGGGGATCCCCTATCAAACGCGGGGTGGCGTCGGGCGTGATGACCACTGTGGGCGGCTTGGGCCATGCGCTGCCGTATCTGATCACCGACTTCTGGACCGCGACCGTGGTGGCGATCATCGTCGTCTTTGTGGAGCTTTGGGCGATCGCGTGGATCCAGAACAAGTTCATGGAAACACCCTTTTTCCGCGCCGCTTTCCAAGTTGTGCTGGGCGGCGCGCTGGTCTTTGCCGCCGGGGTGCTGATCGGCTCGGGCTAAGGCAATGCCCCCTGCCCCATTGCACCCCGCGAGCGGGCTGGCTAATGCTTGACCCATGGTCGCGATCTTCCTAAAAACCCTGCCGTTCTTTGCGCTGATCGGCCTTGGCTATTGGGCCGGGCGCACGCGGTTCTTCTCAGCCGAAGCGACGGCTTACCTCACCAAATTCGTCTTCTACTTTGCCCTCTCGGCGATGCTGTTCCGCTTTTCCGCCAATCTGTCACTGGCCGAGGTTTGGGACAGCCGCCTTGTCGCCGCCTATCTTTGGGGAACAGCTTTCGTCTATGCCATCGCCAGCCTCGTCGGTTTCCTGCGCAGGCTCGACGTAGCAACCAACGGGATCGAGGCGCAATGCGCGGTGATTGGCAACACCGGCTTTCTAGGCGTGCCGATGCTAACGCTGCTCTTGGGGCCAGAGGCGATCGGCCCGGTGCTGCTGGCGCTGACCGTCGACATGATCATTTTCTCAAGTCTGATCGTGATCCTGATTGTCGGGTCGCGCGAGGGGCAATTGCGGCTCGCGACCCTCAAGATCGTCGGGCTTGGGCTGCTGAAAAACCCGATGATCGTCGCCATCACCTTGGGGTTCCTCTGGTCCGGCTTCGGCATCCCGATCCCAGTACCGCTGAACGAATTCCTCGCCATCCTCGGCGGGGCCGCCACCCCCGGGGCGCTTTTTGCCATTGGTGCCTCGCTTGCCTCCAAATCCGCCGAGCGGATCGAAATCGCGGGCTGGCTGACCTTTTGCAAACTGGTGCTGCACCCGCTTTTCGTGGCCTTCGCGGCGCTGTTTCTTTTCGGCGTCGATCCCTACAAAGCCGGGGTCATCATTGCCACGGCATCCCTCCCGGTGGCGGGCAATGTCTATATGCTCGCCCAACATTACGGCGTCGCCCCTCAGCGCGTCTCCGCCGCCATTCTCGTCTCAACCACGGTCAGTATCGTTACCGTCAGCCTTGTCGTAGGCTGGGTTTCGGCGCTGTGACACATTCAAGTTCGAAAGGAACGCTGCCATGAAAACCATCTCGGAAAACGCCTGTTTCGGTGGCACGCAGGGGGTCTACTCCCACAACTCCGACGCCTGCGGCTGCGACATGACCTTTGGCCTCTTCCTACCTGCCGAAGCCCAAGACGGCCCGGTGCCGGTGCTTTGGTATCTGTCGGGTCTGACCTGCACCCATGAGAACGCCATGACCAAGGCGGGCGCGCAGCTTTGGGCGGCAGAGCATGGCATCGCAGTGGTCTTCCCCGACACCTCGCCGCGCGGCGATGATGTGGCGGATGATGAGGCCTACGACCTCGGCAAAGGCGCGGGTTTCTATGTGAATGCCACGCAGGAGCCTTGGGCGACGCATTATCAGATGTGGGACTATCTGGCCGATGAACTGCCCGGCTTGATCGGCGAGAACTTCGCCATCGATATGGAGCGGCAGGGCATCACTGGGCACTCCATGGGCGGCCACGGCGCGTTGACCTTGGCGATGAACCTGCCGGAGCGCTTCCTGTCGGTCTCGGCCTTCGCGCCGATCACCCATCCGACGTCGAGCGATTGGGGCAAAAAGCAACTCAGCGCCTATCTGGGCACGGATGAAACCACATGGGCCAAGCATGACAGCACGCTGCTGATGCGCGAAAAGGGCTTTGATGGCCCGATCCTGATCGACCAAGGCAGCAGCGATCAGTTCCTTGATCTGCTGAAACCCGAAGCATTGGCCGAAGCCATGACCGCTAAACGCCAGCAAGGCACGTTCCGCATGCAGCCGGGATATGACCACAGCTATTTCTTTGTGGCGAGTTTCATGGAAGATCACGTGGCTTTCCATGCCGACGCGCTCTATGCGGGCTAAGCCATGACCGCGCTCTACATCGACGCCGACGCCTGCCCCGTCAAAGCCGAGGCCGAACGGGTGGCGACCCGCCATAAGGTCACCATGTACCTCGTCTCGAACGGCGGTTTGCGCATGTCGCAAAATCCGCTGGTCGAAGTAGTGATCGTGCCGGACGGGCCCGACATTGCCGACATGTGGATCGCTGACCGCTGCGGAAAAGGCGATGTGGTGATGACGGGGGATATCCCACTGGCGGCCAAATGCGTCGAAGCGGGTGCGCGGGTGCTGAAACACAACGGCGAAGCGCTGACGCAGGCCAACATCGGCAACGTGCTGGCCACGCGTGATCTGATGACCGACCTGCGCGCCGCCGACCCCTTCCGCCAAGGCGGCGGCAAGGGGTTTACAAAGACCGACCGCTCGCGCTTTCTCGAGGCATTGGAGCGGGAACTGCGCGCGGCGGCGCGCGGCTAGCCCGCGTTAGAGAATTGTTAGGGCAAGTGATATGACACCACAGGCAGTCGTTTTCGACATCGGCAATGTGCTGATCGAATGGCAACCAGAACGCTTCTACGACAGCGTCATCGGCAAAGACCGCCGCCGCGCAATGTTCGAGGCGGTTGATCTGCACGGCATGAATGACCGCGTCGACAGCGGTGAAAACTTCCGCGACACGATCTATGCCACGGCTGAGGAATACGCCAACTGGCGAGATGAAATCCGTCTTTGGCACGACCGCTGGATCGAGATGGCCGCCCCGGTGATCGACCACTCCCTACGGCTGATGAAAGCGCTGCAAGCGCGTGGCGTGCCGGTCTTCTCGCTCACTAATTTTGGCATTCAAAGCTATGACCACGCGGCGACGCACTATCCTTTCCTGCGCGAATTTGACCGCGATTTCATCTCGGGCCATCTGGGCATGATCAAGCCAGTGCCTACCATCTACGAGGCGGTCGAGCAGGGCAGCGGCCTGCCGGCGCAAGCACTTCTCTTCACCGATGACCGCGCCGACAACATCGCCGCCGCCGCCGCACGCGGCTGGCAGACGCATCACTTCACCGGGCCGCAAGGCTGGGCCGACCGGCTCGTCAACGCCGGGCTGCTGAGCCGGGAGGAGGCCGCATGACCAACTTCCCCAATATTTCCTTCGTCGAAGGTGAGGCGCTGCTGGATTGGATCGCGCTGACCGACGCGCTGGCGGCAGGCCACGATCTGCCCAAGGCCGAAATCGGTGACACTTTCCTCTATCGCGGTAAGGATACGCTCTTGAGCCGCGCGGCTTGGATCGACGGGCTAGGCATTGCGGTGAAATCGGCCACGATCTTCCCCGGCAACCCCGACCGCGAAGTGCCGATGGTTAACGGTGGTGTATCTCTGTTTGATGACGAGACCGGGACGCTGGCTGCCACCGTCGACTTCCACCTCGTTACCAAATGGAAGACCGCCGGAGATAGCCTACTGGCCGCACTCCGCCTTGCCCGGCCGGACAGCGAAAACATCCTAATCGTCGGCGCAGGCACCCAAGGCCGCGCGCTGCACGCCGCCTACTCCGCCGCCTTCCCGCAGGCGCGTTTCACCGTTTGGAACCGCACCGCCAAAAACGCCGAAGCCATGGCGGCTGAGCTTAAGATCAACGTGGCCACCGACCTCGAACAGGCCGTGCGCGCCGCCGATATCGTCACCTCTGCCACCATGTCGACCGACCCGCTGATCAAGGGCGACTGGCTGCAACCCGGCCAGCACATCGACCTCATCGGCGCCTACCGACCCGACATGCGCGAGGTGGACGACACCGCGTTGCTGCGGTCGCGTGTCTTCGTCGACAGTTTCGATACCACTGTGGGCCATATTGGCGAAATCAACATCCCGCTAGAGGCAGGCACGATCCTCCGCCACCATCTGATCGCGGATTACTACGACCTCGGGGCCTTCACCCGTCAAAGCGATGACGAAATCACCCTGTTCAAGAACGGCGGCGGTGCACATCTGGACCTGATGACCGCGCGGCACATACTCGAACGTTGGCGGGCGCGTTAAGCTGTCACCAGCCCCTCCAACCGTTTCTCGCGGATCGGCAAGTGGACCACGGCGCTGAACGCCCCCACGGCCACGCCGACCCACCAGACGCCCGTGTAGCTGCCATAGATGTCATACATCCGCCCGCCCAGCCACACACCTAGGAAGCTGCCCAACTGGTGGCTAAAGAAGACGATCCCATAAAGCGTGCCCATATAGCGCAGCCCATAGATATGCGCGACCAATCCGCTGGTCAGCGGCACCGTCGCGAGCCATAGCGCGCCCATGCCGACGGAGAATAGGATCACCGTGACTGGCGTAATCGGGAACATAATAAACAGCGCGGCAATCACCGTACGTCCGACATAGATACCCGCCAAAAGGTACTTCTTAGAGTACCGCTTACCCGCCCATCCAGCGAGCAAAGTCCCAGCGATATTAGCCAAACCGATCAGCGAGATCGCCACCGCGCCGAGCGCCGATGTGGTGGTAATGCCGATGTTATGCAGCACGCCACCGGCCAAAATCGGGCCGCACATCTCGGTCACGAAAGCCGGGAAATGCGCGGTGATAAAGGCCAGTTGGTAGCCACAGGAGAAGAACCCAAGAAAGATCAGCGTATAGGACGGATCGCGGAACGCTTTGCCGAGGATCTGCCCCATCGACTCTTCTAGCTCTGCCCGGCTGGCCATCGCAGGCGCGCGCATCATCGGTAGGGTCAGCAACATCGCAAGGATCACGCCCGCGAAACTGACAAAGGTCATCTGCCAAGACATGAAGCTGAGCATCCACTCCGCCACCGGCGCGCCAAAGACCTGCCCCGCGCTGCCCGCCGCCGTGGCGATGGCCAGCGACATGGAACGGTTGTCGTCTGACGACGCCCGGCCCACCACCGCCAAGATCACGCCAAAGCCCGTGCCAGCGATGCCGAACCCCACCAGCCAGGCATAGGTTTGATGCTCAATCGGTGTGACGGAATTGGCCGATAGCAGCAGCCCCACGGCATAGATGAGCGCCCCGATGATGATCGCCTTCCGGTCGCCAATCTTTTCCGCGAGCGCCCCAAAGATCGGCTGGCCGATGCCCCACGCAAGGTTTTGGATCGCAATGGCGAGGGAGAATTCGCTGCGCGCCCATGCAAATTCTTCGGCAATCGGGATTTGGAACACGCCGAAGGAGGCGCGCACGGCGAAGCTGACCATGATGATGATGCAGCCCACCATAAGGACCGGGGTGAACAGGGGCGCGCGCGTCTGCATGGAGGAAATCCTTTCCGCCGCAGATTATGAGTTTCCCCGCCGCCGTCAATTGGGCATCGCAGGGCAAAGGCTGGCCAGCCTGCCCGCGCTGCCGTAAACCCTAACCAACAAAGCAAACGGAAACCCCATGGACGAAATCGACAATAAGATCATCGCAGAACTGCGCCGCGATGCGCGGATGTCCTATTCTGCGCTGGCCGCCACAACGGGCCTGTCGCGGGTCACGGTCCGCGCGCGGGTTGAGCGTTTGGTCAGTTCCGGCGCGATCTTGGGCTTCACGCTGATCCTGAAGGAAGATATGCGCCACAGCCCAATCCGGGGTCACACCCTGCTGGCCATCGAAGGCGCGGGCACCGACCGGATCAAACGCATCCTTGCGGGCATGCCCGCGGTACAGGCGATCCATTCGACCAATGGTAAATGGGATTTGATTGTCGAGACGGGGACCGAGACCGTCGAAGAACTGGACAGCGTTCTGGGGCAAATTCGGCGCATTCAGGGGGTGAGCTCAAGCGAGACGAACCTGCTGCTGGCCACGCAGATGACGGTTACAAAATAGCTCAGTCGGCAGACAACAAAACCACCTCGACCCGCCGGTTATTTTCGCGGCCTGCTTCGGTCAGGTTGCTACCGCGCGGCGCGAGATAGCCTGCGCCCCGCGCCTCCAGCCGGTCAGGGTCCACGTCATAGCTCTGCACCAACCGTTCCCGCACCGCCTCTGCGCGCTTGCGCGAGAGGACGGTGTTCGCTTCCAAGCTGCCTACCGCATCGGTATGCCCCACCAGCGCCACGCGCAGGCCGGGGTCTGCCTTTAGCAGCTCGGCCAAACGCTCCAAGGTGGCAAAGGGGCCGGGACCAAGCGCCGAGGTGCCGGTTTCGAACTCCAGCCGGGTGAGCACCACATGCCCCTCGGCCTTTAGCGTCGCCGCGAGGTCGCCCGTTGCCGTGGCAAGGTGCACCTCGGCAGTCGCTTCCGGCGTGATCGGCGCGCTTTCGCCCGCAGGCGCATCGCCGCTGCGGGCCTGAACGATTTGCACATAGGCCGAGGTCGCCGCCGTGCTGGCAAGGATGCTGATCGCCTCGGTCGGCGTTCCGTCGTCCGCCCGGCGCAGGGCGGTGATGAAATGAAAGGCGCGCAGGTTGACGTACATATTCGGTCCCGGCAGCACCTCTATGGCGAAACGGAAATCAAAGCCGCCGCATTCAGACGCGGCACAGTCGAGCATGATGTCGTAGCCCGCTTCGCTGAGTTGCTGCCGCAGCGGGTGCATCACCTGCAAAGCCGTCAAGCCCGGCGTGTCCAGCCGCCAAGCGGCCCGGCGCACATCGCCATCCACGTTAACCCGGGCCACCTGCCCTTCAGCATAGACCCCGACCGGCGCGGCATAGCGATCCGGCGCGGTGTTACGCTCTGCCGTCATCCGCGCGGTGCTGGGCAGCGCCAGCTCAAACGCCGCAGCCGGGGCCGCCAGCAGCATTCCGATTAGGGCCGCAGCGACGCCCGCCCGGCTCATCGCGCCTGCGCGTGGTAATCGTCGTTCGGACGCATGTCGGTGGCGCTGGCCACCCGGTTTGTCATGTTGAAAAACCCCGCCACGCTGGCGATGTCGAATATGTCCCGATCAGTGAAGCCCGCATCGCGTAGCGCCTGTCGGTCGGCTTCTTCGACCTTGGCGCTCGCCTCGGTCAGTTTCACGGCGAAGTCCAACATGGCGCGTTGTTTTGTGGTAATCTTGGCAACGCGGTAGTTCATCACCAGCGCCTCACCCAGTTGCGGATCGCCGGAAAGCTCACGCACCGCAGCGCCATGGGCCACAAGGCAGTAGTAGCATTTGTTCACCGACGAGACCGCCACCGCGATCATCTCACGCTCAAGCTTGCTCAGCGCGCTGTCGCCCAGCATCAGATCGTTATACATGCCCGCAAAAGCGTTCAGCTTGTCGATATCAAAGGCATAGGCGCGCAGGACATTGGGCACCATGCCGAGCTTTTCCTGACAGATATCAAAATACTTCTGCGTCGCTTCTGGCAGCGGATCGACCATTGGCAGATCAAGGGCGGTGGGCATGTCGTTGGCCATGGTCTTATCCTTTACTCAGTGCTTTGACGGTAATGATAGCGCCCGACCGGGGCAAAGCCCAGTTTGGCGTAAAGCGCCTGCGCGCGGGTATTTGCATCGACGCAGAGCACCGACAGTTGCTGCGCGCCCTGCGCTTGCCCCCAATGGGCCGCAGCACGCATGATCCAAGTGGCCACGCCTTGGCGCTGTTGATGCGGCAGCACTTCGACGGCGTGCACCATACAGATGTCTTCGTGCACCCCGGCAAAGGCCACGCCGGCGGGTTTCTCATTCCAGCGCGCCAGAATGCCTGTCTTGGTCGCGGCGCGGTCCATCACGGCAAGGCGCGCGGGGCCAACACCTCCGGCCGCCCAGACCTCGGCCATGATCGCCAGCGGCTCCCAAATGCAAAAGGCGGTGACCGGGGGCATTGGTACATTCGTGAGACGGGTGATCGGCGCGCTCAGCACCGTGACCGGATCGACCACGTCATAGCCCCGCGCGGCCAGCAGCGCGTCAAGGTCATCTTCGCCCCCGCGCACCATGAAAAGCGGGCGCTGGTCCATCTCACGCATTGCCGCTTCGGCAGCCGGAATATCGGTATCGGAGATCGCCCCACGCGCTGTCGCCGCCGAAACACGTTTGCCGCCGCCCTGCCCTTCGCGCAGGGTCCATGGCCCGTGATCAAACCGCCGCGCAGCCGGCCATGTCGCGTCGCCCGCATCAAAAAACGCCTGCGCTTTACTCATGCGAAAGCGGCCTTAAGCTTTTCCATCGCCGCTTCGACCATTCCCGGATCGCTGCCCCGGATCACCACATGCGCGCCGTAAATACCGTCTTTTTGAAATGGGTAGCTGCCCATCGACAGATGCGGGTATTCCTCGGCCAGCGCGCCCAACGGCCCGGCAATATCACCCTCGCCCCGGTCAATGCGCAGGGTCTCACTGATTAGCGGCTGTCCACCTGTAAGCCCCGGCAAAACACTGGCGACCATGGCTTCAAACACCGCAGGCACCCCGGCCATGACATGCACATTCTCAACCACAAACCCCGGCGCGGCAGAGACCGGGTTTTCGATCAGCACGGCACCGTCGGGGATACGCGCCATGCGCAGGCGGGCGTCGTTCATCTGAGTGCCCGCGCGGGCGTAATGTTCCGCCAGTATCTGACGCGCATCGTCGCGCACGTCGATATCGCGGTTAAAGGCGGCGGCGATGCAGTCGGCGGTAATGTCATCATGGGTCGGCCCAATGCCGCCCGAGGTAAACACATGCGTATAAACCGCCGAAAGCGCCTGCACGGCGGCGATGATCGCACCATGATCATCCGACACCACGCGAACTTCTTTCAGGTCGACCCCCACTTTCGTCAACTCCCCCGCAAGGTGATGCATATTGCTGTCGCGGGTCCGGCCCGAGAGGATTTCGTCGCCGATCACGATCATCGCGGCGGTGGGGTTTGACATGGGGGCGGCTCCTTGAGGATGGCGTCCCTTCGGTATAGGCCGCGTGCCATGCGCTTTCAAACCCAACTTGTTCCCGCCCGGCTGATCCGCCGCTACAAACGCTTTCTAGCCGATTGCAGGCTGGACGAGACGGGCGAAGAGGTCGTGGCCCATTGCGCCAACCCCGGCTCAATGATGGGGCTGGCAGAACCGGGCAGCCGGATTTGGCTAGAGCCGAACGACGACCCAAAGAAAAAGTTAAACTATGGTTGGCGGCTGGTCGATCATGAGAACGGTCATTTCACCGGGGTCGACACCGCCCTGCCCAACCGCGCAATGAAAGCGGCACTGATCGCGCGCGAGGTGGCGCCACTTGCCGGCTATACCGAGGTCCGGCCCGAGGTGAAATACGGTGAAAACTCCCGCATCGACTTCCTGCTGCGCGGCGATGGCCTGCCCGATGCCTATGTCGAGGTCAAATCAGTTACCCTCTCGCGCCAAACGGGTCTGGCGGAGT
Source organism: Sulfitobacter sp. AS92 (assembly GCF_038900015.1). Taxonomy (NCBI): domain Bacteria; kingdom Pseudomonadati; phylum Pseudomonadota; class Alphaproteobacteria; order Rhodobacterales; family Roseobacteraceae; genus Sulfitobacter; species Sulfitobacter sp. AS92. The sequence goes on along the minus strand of NZ_JBBMQL010000013.1, from coordinate 21,399 downwards.
TCCCCGACAGCGTGACCGCACGCGGCGCGAAACACCTCGGCGAACTGGCGCGGATGGCTGAAGCTGGGCACCGCGCCGTGCTGCTGTATCTGGTCCAACGCACTGACTGCACGCAGATGACCCTCGCGGCAGATATCGACCCCACCTATGCTGCCGCGTCCCAAGCCGCACGGGCGGCGGGGCTGGAAATCTATGCCATCGGCACCCATATCACGCCCCAAGCCGTCACACTGGCGCAACCGATCCCCTTTACGGGCTGAGCTGCACTGGCCCTCGCCGGAAAGCCACGCTAAATAGGAGCGAACAAAAGGATGGAGAGAGCGGTGAACAACGCACACCGAGGCCGCCAGACACGCGACGGCATTCGCATTTACGAGCCTTCGGATCACGCCGGGATGCAAGCGGCGGGCCGTCTGGCCGCCACGATCCTCGACGAGATCGCAGAGCATGTCTTCCCCGGTCAAACCACCGGAGAGCTTGACCGCCTGATCGAAGAGAAGGTCAACGCCGCCGGCGCGAAATCCGCGACGATTGGCTACAAGGGCTATCAGCATGCCAGCTGCATCTCGGTGAACCATGTGGTTTGCCACGGGATCCCGAGCGACAAGAAGCTGAAAGACGGCGACATCCTGAACATCGACGTGACCGTGATCGTTGATGGCTGGTTCGGCGACACAAGCCGCATGTATGTCGCAGGCAAGCTGCCCCGCAAGGCTGAGCGGCTGATCAACGTGACCCACGACAGCCTGATGTGCGGCATTGAGGCGGTAAAGCCGGGCAATACCTTTGGCGACATCGGCCATGCAATTCAGACATTTGTCGAAGGCCACCGCATGTCCGTCGTGACCGATTTCTGCGGTCACGGTCTGGGGCAGGTGTTTCACGCGCCGCCCAACGTGCTGCACTATGGCCGTCCGGGCACCGGTGCTGTGCTAGAGCCGGGCATGTTCTTTACCATTGAGCCGATGGTGAACCTTGGCCGGGCCGAGACCAAAACTCTGGCCGATGATTGGACAGCGGTAACCCGCGACAAATCTCTGTCGGCGCAGTTTGAGCATTCGGTCGGCGTGACCGAAGACGGGGTTGAGATCTTCACCCTGTCGCCGGGCGGATTGTTTCACCCGACGTATAAGACCGACTAAGACGCGGCGAGGGGCATGGCCCCCGCCCGCCTATGCGTCGATCGCAACCAGATGGTTGTCCCACGCCCGCGTGGCCGTGGTCAGCCCCGAAAGCGTCGCATCCTGTAGCGACAGGATACCGCCCAGTCCGTCCGTGGCGACGAACCCGCCCCGGCCCGGCGCCAACCCGCAGACATCGGCGCGGCGGTGGCTGGCGAGGAAACCACCTTTACTGTCAAACAGATGCAGCCGCCCGCCGCGCGGTGACGTGATGCCGACCGACCCGCCATCTGCGGCAAATGCCACGCTGCCTGCGTAGCCTTCCATGGCGATTTGCTCGGCCAGATCGGCCTCCGCTAGGATCGCTGACTGCCCGCGCCGGTGCAGCCCCAATAACGGCACGCCATCGCCCGGCTCCCCCTGCCATTGCATGGCAAAAGCCACCTGCCCGTCAGGGGCCAGCGCCAGATGGCGGATCGAATTGAGGTGCAGGTCATCGGGCAGTTCGACCTGCTCCAGCATCTCGCCCGAGAGGCTGACATAGGACAGGTTAGGCCGCATATCGTCGATGTTCAGCTTTTCCCGCCCGCTGTCGGGATGGGTGCGAATGCCGCCATTGGCCACGACCAGCACATCCTCGGCCCAGCGGCGAATTTCATGCGGGCCGATCCCGCCCGAGGCGATCTCTCCGATCCGGGCATAGCCCTGCGCGCGAGACCACAGGCCGATACGCCCCTCGCCTGTATCGATCTCATTCTCGCTGGTGGCAAGGATGGCCCCGCCCTTAAGATACGCCCCATGTCCGTAGAAATGCCGTCCCTCCGGCGCGTCGAGCCGATGGGACGCACGGCCCTGCACACAGTCAATCACCAGCGCGAAACGCCCCGGTCGGCGGGCAAAGGCAACCGCCTCAGGCGCAGTGGGATGCGCCGCAGCCGCATGGCCCCGGTCAGGGAGCGGAATGCGGAAAATGTCGTGGCCGGTATCGTCCAACCCAAAGAGCGCATAGGCCCCGGATGGGTCGCGCGCGGCGGCAAGGTAGGCAGGGCTACCAGCGGCAGCCCAGCCCATACGCGGCAGGCCAGTGGCAGCGGCCAAGCCGGCGAGGAAGTGGCGGCGCGAGGGCATCAATCACCATCCGCCGAGTTAAACCCGACCGTGACGCCAAGTGCCGGGGCGATCTCCTCGCCCACCGTTTCCAAGACGGCGCGCACATCATTGTGCAAAGCCTCGACCCGGATGCGGCCCAGCGGGTCGGCCACCCCGGCAAAGACCGGGTCTTCCAAAGCGCGGGCGGCGGTGAGCGCGCGGTCAAAGGCGGCGTCGGTTTCGGGTGTGGGTTGGTCCGACAGAGTGCGGGCAAAGTCCTGCAACGCTTCGAGCGACAGCGCCACATTGCGCAGGCTGCGGCCTGAGCGGCGCGCCTCCGCCACCTGCGGTTTGGGGGCGTCAAAACTGCCCATCGGGCGGCCTAAGCGTTGGTCGGCGACGAACTCCAACCCCGTGGCGAGGGCGGTGTAGAGCGCCTGCGCTGCCTCGCGCAGGCTGAGGAAACGGCTGTTGCCCGCCTCCCCTGCGCTGCTGAGCGTGGCGGCGAAATCCTCACGCCAAGCGGTGTCGACCTCGCGCCCCAGCGCGGCCAGATCGGCAGACATCGCACGAACCAGCGCGCAGCTATAGCTGTCGGTCGCGTAGTCTGCGAAATCTTCGTCATATAGCAGCCGTTCCAGCGCAAAGAAGCCGCGTGCCGCGATGGAGACTTCGGAATAATCCCCGGCCTCTACAATCGGGTCTTCGTCGGCCACCAGCCGCGCCACGCTGCGCCCCACCATGCCGCGTGTGTCTGGCCAAAAGGCGATGGCCAGCCCGCGCCCGTCCTCTTCCAATGGCCCAAGGGTCAGATGCGCGATACCGAGCCACGCATCGAAGGCATCCTGATAGGAAGGCTGCAGCGCCGCGCTGGTACAATCCGCCTGCGCGGCGCTGTCGAGTACTGCGGTTGCCTCGGCAAAGCGGGCAGTTCCCGGCAGGGCGTGATCGTTGATCACCTCGCTCACCCCGGCGAAGGCGGGGGCGGCGGACAACAGAAAGGTGGCGGTCAGAAGGCTGCGCATCAGAGGCTCTCCAAATAGCGGATCAGGGCGTCACGGTCGGCTTTTGGCATCTCCACCACGGCATCGCGGGCGGGCTGTGCTTCGCCCCCGTGCCACAGCACCGCTTCGAGCAAGGATCGCGCGCGCCCATCGTGCAGGAATTGGGTATGCCCGTTGACCTGTTCGGTCAAGCCAATCCCCCAGAGCGGCGCGGTGCGCCATTCGCGCCCATTCGCGCGGCCTTCGGGGCGGTTGTCGGCCAGCCCTTCGCCCATGTCATGCAGCAAAAGGTCGGTCATCGGCCAGATCAGTTGGAAACTTTGCTCTGGTTGATCTTCCAGCCTTTCGGTCACGAATTTCGGCTGGTGACAGGAGGTGCAGCCGACCTCATGGAACACCGCCTTGCCGCGCAGCACCTCAGGATCGCTGACATCTCGGCGGGCGGGCACGGCGAGGTTGCGGCTGTAAAAGGTCACCAGGTCCAGCCCTTCGGCGTCGATCTCTGCCCCGCGCGCGTCACCATCCCCATGCGGCGCGTCTCGGCAGGCGGTCTGCTCGGTGGTGCAATCGCCCCATGCCGCATCAAAGATCGGGGAGGAAATGCCGATGTCGCCCGCGAAGGCGCTGGCGGATTGCTCGCGGATCGTCGGCGCCCCGGCTTTCCAGCCGAAACGGCCCAGCATCGGGCGCGCGTGTTCAAAGGACCAGACGATCTGAGCGCGCCCCGAGATACCGTCGCCATCCGCATCCTCCGGGTCTTCCAGCGCCATGATATCCGCTGCCGGGATCGCCTCGAGCAACCCCAAGCCGATCATCGGCGGGGCCACGCGCGGGCTGAGCATCGCGCCGTCGGCCAAGGGGCCATAGCCGAGGTCTTCGGCGCTGTAGGTGGGGCGGCGCAGGCTGGCTGTTTCGCCGTCAGATAGGGCGACTTCCACCTCTTCATAGCGCACGTCCAGCCGGTATTCGGCCGGATGCCCCGCCGTCCCGAAGTCTTGCAATTGACCGCCATAAACCGGATCAGGCCGCGTGCGTGGGGTGCTGTCGCCCACCGAGAGCAGGAACGCCTCGATCTCACTCATCGCCTCTTCGGGCGCGGCGGGAACCGAGATGCGCAGGAACATCGACACCGCGTCATCCTCCGGCCCTTCGGGCGGATGGCCGCGCCCATCTTTCAGGTGGCAGCGCTGACAAGAGCGCGCGTTGAACAGCGGACCCAAGCCGTCGGAGGCAAGGGTGGAGGACGGCGAGGACACCCAGAGCTTTTTGAACAGCCCGTTGCCCACCTTGAAATCCAACTCACTCTCAAAGGGGATGTTGCCCGATGGTAGCGAAAACGCATCAGCATTGCCGCGTGGGCTGACCGTGGCGGCACCTGCGGGGTTCGTCTCGAAGGGTTCGGGTTTGTCGAATTCGGTCGCAGGGGTCGTCACTGTGGCAATCCGGGCGGCCTCTTCGGCGGTGCGAGGAATCACATTCAGATGCGGCGCATCAAGGTCCGGCGGAGCGGCGAAGGCTGTCGTGGCAGCGGTGGCCAAAAAGAGTTGGATTAAGTAACGCATGACGGCAGCCTTGGCTCTTGGAACGACGGGCACGGCATCCGGCGCGCCCGTCGTTCCGTATCCCCCCGTACCGCAAATGCGGCCCGGGGGGGAGGTTAATTTATTGAAAAACCGCGTCCGGCGCGTCGAGGCTGTCGGAGCCTTCAAAGGCGATTTCATCACCGCCCAAAACGGTCACGGCACGCTCGATCGCGCGGGTCTGGTTGACCAGCGCATCGACCGCGCTCATGATCAACGCTTCGCCCTCGGCATTGCCCCGCTCTAGCATCATGTCATAGCTGAAACCCGCCTCGGCGGCGGTCTTGATCTGACCCAGTTCCACCATGGAAGCATTCAACCCCGCGCGCAGGTCCGCATCGACGGTGGCATCGGCGCTGGCGACGAGATCGGACAGCGACGCACCGGCCACCACGCGGCCATCGACGCGCAGATATTCACCCAAATAAACGTTCCGCACGCCCAAACCATCGTAGTAGTGGCTGTTGTGGGTGTTGTCAGAGAAGCAGTCATGCTCCTCTTCGGGATCGTTCAGCATGACGCCCAGTTTCATCCGCTCACCAGCCTGCTCGCCGTAGGAAAGCGAGCCCATGCCGGTCAGGATCGCGTCGATCCCGGCGTCTTCGTCTTCGAGCACGGCGGCACGTGCGCCACCACCTTCGGCCCACTGGCCGGACATCCATTCCAGATCGCTGACCAACAGATCGGTCGCCGCTTTCAAGTATTCGCCGCGACGGTCACAATTGTCACCGGTGCAGTCTTCGCCGGTCGCGTAGTCCGTCCAAGGACGGTTGCCCGCGCCGTGATCAGTACCGTTCAGGTCTTGGCCCCAAAGCAGGAATTCGATGGCGTGGTAGCCGGTGGCGACATTGGCCTCGACCGCGCCCGCCTCGTGCAACTGCCCTTCGAGCAGGTCTGGCGTGATCGCGGAGGCATCCACCTCTTCGCCGCCCAGCGTGAAACTCGGGTTGGCGATGACGTTCAGTACCGCCAGTTGGTTTTCATCCGTCTCACCGCCGTAGGACGCGTCGACATAATCGATCAGCCCCTCATCCAGCGGCCATGCGTTTACCTTGCCTTCCCAATCATCGACGATGGCGTTGCCAAAGCGGAAAACCTCGGTCTGTTGGTAGGGCACACGGGCGGCGAGCCATGCGGATTTCGCAGCCTGAAGCGCCTCGGCAGAAGGGGTTTCGATCAACGCGTTAACAGCCGCTTGCAGGGTCTGCGCGGTGGTCAGGCTGTCTTCGTAGCCCGCCTGTGCGATGTCGGCATAAGTGCCAAGCACCTCGGCCTTGTCTTGGGCAATTGCCGGAGCGGCGGCGAATGTTATCAGCGCAATGGCCGTGGTCGCTTCGAGGCGCATCGAATGTCCTTCCTTAAATATCACTTTGGCACCGACACGACCTGCGACGGGCCTTCGGGCAATAGGTGACTTAATTAGTCGGAAAAGACAAGAGCCTATGTAGAGAGGGATTGTACTGGGTTAAAAGCCGTTAGTTCCCAGCTCCTTGCAGCAGTGTTACATGGGTATCACCATATTTCCGCGTATCGATCCGGACGAATCCCTCGGGTGCGTGCATGGGGGTATTTTCCTCCCAGACGATCATCGCGCGGGGGGCAAGCCAGCCGCCTTCAGCAGCCGCGAGAAGCGCCTTTTGACCCATGGACTTGCCATAAGGCGGGTCTAGAAAGACCAGATTGAAAGCGTCCTGCGTCCACAGGCCGAGCCGAGTGGCATCGTTGCGCAGCAGTTGTGTTTCAGCCTCAGCCCCAAGCGTGCGGGTATTTTCACCGATCAGACGTTGCCCGGTACGGCCATTTTCGACGAAACAAACGGATGCGGCCCCGCGCGACAGCGCTTCGAACCCAAGTGCGCCGGTCCCTGCGAACAGATCAAGCACCCGCGCATTTTGGATAACATCGTGATGGGTCAGCATTGAAAACAGGCTCTCGCGGACCCGGTCCGAAGTCGGGCGCAAATGCGCTCCGGCGTCGCCTTTACCAAGCGCCGCTAACGGACGACCACGGTATTTTCCGGCGATGATCCTCATGGCCGGAGCAGCGCCTTGAGGTCAGTCGCAGGGTCCGCGATCAGCGCGGGGTCGGGCGATTTGCCCGCCTCAATCAATCGCTTGCCGACCATATAACCACGCGGGTCGTTGGCGGCATCGACGGCCAACAACGTCTCACCAAGGTAGTACCAGAAGGACGCGCTGCCCTCGCCAAGTCTGCTGACCACGCGGTCAAAGCCTGCGTTCAGCCCAGCAATCTGGAGTTTCACGTCGTATTGGTCGGACCAGAACCACGGCGTAGCGACATATTCCTTGCCCGCGCCAAGGATGTTTTCCGCGACAGTTTCGGCCTGATCAATCGCGTTCGGCACGCTTTCCAACCGGATGCGCCCGCCGCGATAGGGGAAAGAGGTGCAGTCCCCCGCCGCCCAGATGCCCGGTACACTTGTGCGGCCCTGCGCGTCGACTTTGATGCCGTTTTCGACCTCAATCCCCGCTGCTGCCGCCAGCACGACATCGGGCTCAATGCCCACACCGGTGATGACGAAATCGGCGGCGATCTCTGTCCCGTCGCTCAGCCGTGCGCCGGTGACTTGAGTGTCACCCAACAGCCGATCTAGCCCAACACCTTCGCGCAACGTGACGCCGTGCCGTTCATGCAGGGCGCGGAAATAGTCGCTTGTTTCGGGGGCTGCGACCCTTTGCAGGATGCGGTCGGCCATTTCCACCAGCGTGACCTCAAGCCCCAGCTTGGCCGCAACCGCCGCCGCTTCCAGCCCGATATAGCCGCCGCCGACGATCAGAACTTTCGCGCCTTTCACGAAACGCGGGGCCATCGCATCGACATCCGCCAAATCGCGCACGGTGAAAACGCCCTCAAGCGCCCCGCCAATCGCCGCAGGCAGGCGGCGCGGGACTGAGCCGGTGGTCAGCACCAGTTCGTCATAGACGATCTCGCCATCGGATGTGGAAAGAACACGCGCTTCAGGGTCAATGGCGGTGACGCGGCAGTTGGTTTTGAGCGTGATCCCTCGGTCGGCATAGAATGCCTCAGGCCGCAGAAACAGCCGCTCCAACGTCATCTCCCCCAACAGATACCCCTTCGACAACGGGGGCCGTTGGTAGGGTGGGCAAGGCTCAGCACCGATCAGGGTAATCTGCCCCTCGAACCCGCCATTGCGCAGTTTCGCTACGCAAGAGGCCCCCGCCTGCCCGGCTCCGATCACCACCACATGCTGCATCTGCCTACCCCCGATTGATCTGGTTTCAGTCGCGGTCAAAGCCTATATCTGGCCCCAAGACAACCGCAATGACAGGAGAGGCTATTCCATGACGATTTCTCAAGGCTCGACACTGCCCGACGCAAAATTGGTTCAAATGGGCGCGGATGGGCCCGAGCCGGTGCAGATGGCCGACAAGCTCAAAGGCCGCAAAGTTGTTGTCTTTGCCGTGCCGGGCGCTTTCACCCCGACCTGCCACTCCGCCCATGTGCCTAGCTTTGTGCGCACCAAGGATCAGTTCGACGCCAAAGGCGTGGATGAGGTGATCTGTATTTCCTGCAACGACCCATTCGTGATGAAAGCATGGGGTGAGGCGACTGGCGCGACAGAGGCCGGGATCACCATGTTGGCCGACGCGAGCAGCGAATTCACCCGAGCCATCGGCATGGATTTCGATGCCGAAGGTGCCGGGCTGGTCGGCCGATCCAAGCGCTATGCGATGCTGGTCGACGACGGCAAGGTGACCCTCTGGCAGCCAGAAGAAAGCCCCGGTACCTGCGAGATTTCCGGCGGTGAAGCGCTGCTGGACAATATGTAAAAACGCGAACGCCCGGTCAGATTGGCCGGGCGTTTTGCTGAAAGGGCGGCCCCAAAAGGTCCAGCAGGGGCGAAGACCTACTCCGCCGCAGCCTGCACGAGGGTGCGCGTGGGGAACGGGATGTCGACACCGCCCTCATCCAGCGCCTCTTTGACCTTGCGGGTCATATCGGCCTTGAAGGCAAAGTAGTCCCCGGCACTGCACCAAACCCGCACCAAGAAATCCACAGAACTGTCGCCGAGGTTGTTCACCTGAATAAAGGGCTCAGGGTCCGTATGGGCGCGCTCATCCGCCATGATGGTGCTGCGGATGATCTCTTCGGCGGTCTTGAGGTTCGCCCCATAGCCCACACCAAAGGTCCATTCCGCGCGCCGCGTCGGGTTGACCGAATAGTTGGTGATCACATTGCCCCAAACTTCGGAGTTCGGCACGATCACCTGCACGTTGCTGAGATCCGCTAGCACCGTATAGTTCAGGTTGATCTGCTTCACGGTGCCCATCTCACTGGCGATGACCACAAAATCGCCAATCTTGATCGGGCGGAACAGGATCAACATGACCCCCGCCGCGACATTCGACAGCGTGCCTTGCAACGCCAGACCAATCGCCAGACCCGCCGCACCGATGACCGCCACAACCGAGGTCGTCTTGACCCCGAAGGTGTTGAGCACAAACAGAATTGTGAAGCCCAGCACCACATAGCGCACGATGGAGGCAAGAAATTCGAACAGCATCTCGTCCAGATGCTTGTTGCGCTTGCCAAGGTTCTCGACGCGGGTTTGCAGCCAGCTTGAAATGATCCAGCCAAAGAGAAGAATAACGATCGCGCCGATCACTGATCCCGCTGCACTGGCAAGGAATTCAAGCGTCAGCAGATCGGCAATCGTCTTGCCCTGCCACAGTTCCGTTTCAAACAAATCTTGCATCCGCTCTCTCCGTCAGTCTTTCCCGGCCCCAAAGAGACCATCCATCTTACGCGCCAGTTTCGCATCAAGCGAGCTTAGCCCGTCTACGTCATGGGTGATCAACGTTACCTCCACACGGTTGTAAACATTGCCCCATTCGGGGTGGTGATTCCACTTTTCCGCCCAAATAGCCACCCTTGTCATCCAACCAAAGGCATCGGCGAAATCCTTGAACTTGAACGTCTTATGGATCGCATCACGGGTCTCGACCATTTCCCAGCCGGTGTCGAACAGCGGTTGCAGAAGGGTTTTTCGGGTTTCGATGCTCAGTCTCTCGGTCATTCTTGTTCCTCGATCGTCGTCTTTTTGAAGGGGCCGTAGTCGGTCAGCACGCTGATCTCCTCGTCCACGGCATCGCGTTCTGCTTGCAGGTATTCCCCCACCGCCGAGGCGAAGCCGGGGTCGCGCATCCAATGAAGCGACCATGTCGGCGAGGGCAGATAGCCCCGCGCGAGCTTATGCTCGCCCTGCGCGCCCGCCTCGACACGGGAAAGCCCATGGGCGATGGCGAAATCCATCGCGCGATAATAGCACAGTTCAAAATGCAAAAAGGGGTGATGCTCAATGCAGCCCCAGTAGCGGCCAAACAGCGTCTCTGCCCCGATGAAATTTAGCGCTCCGGCAATCCACCGTCCGTCGCGCTCGGCCAGCACCAGCGCGATGTCTTCGCGTAGGCTTTCTTGCGCATGGTCGAAAAACTCACGCGTGAGGTAGGGCGAGCCCCATTTCCGCGCGCCGGTGTCTTGGTAGAACCGCCAGAAGGCATCCCAGTGCTCCGGCTCAATCTGATCTCCGGTGAACGTGTGGATAACCCCGCCGAAATCCTGCGCCTGCGCACGTTCTTTGCGGATGTTCTTGCGCTTGCGCGAGGACAGGCTGGCGAGGAAACCTTCAAAATCGGCGTAGTCGCGGTTGTGCCAGTGAAACTGCTGGCTCTTGCGGCTCATCAGGCCCAAGCCTTCCGCCCGCGCGACCTCTTCTTCGGTGCAAAAGGTGACATGCAAAGACGACAGCGCGTTGTTATCGGTCAGCTGCACTGCGCCTTGAATAAGCGCGGCAGTCCCTGTCTCTTCAAACTCAGGCCGCACCAAGAAACGCCGCCCGGTGGCGGGGGTGTGCGGCACAGCGATCTGCAGTTTGGGATAATACCGCCCGCCCGCGCGCTCATAGGCATGCGCCCAGTTGTGGTCGAATATATATTCGCCCTGACTGTGCGATTTGGCATACATCGGGGCTACAGCAATTACTTGGCCTGCGATGCGCGCCATCAAATATTGCGGTTGCCAACCCGTGCCGGGGCCGACTGAGCCGCTGCGCTCTAGTGCTGAAAGAAAACGGTATGTGGTGAAAGGGTCGCGCGGCCGCGCCCTGCCTGCGGCCTCAGGGCACGCACAGGCGTCCCAATCCTCTTGGCCGATCTGTGCCAGTTCCGGCACCACCGTAATCTCGATTTCCTGCGCGTTCATCTGAGCCTTGCCTGCCTTGCGTCCTATGTGTGGCCTTGGCCGCGCAGATCAAGGGCGCGGTTGCGGCAGATAGCCCTCAAAGGTCACGTTCTGCGCCACCTGACGCACGATATCTTCCTCTGCTCGACTGCGGACGGTCCAACAAAGCACCGCCGCCCCTGCGGCCTTTAGCTCCGCCACGCGCGGGCGGCTCAGGTCGTCAGCCTCATGGCTGATAAAACAGGAACCACTCTCGACATAATCGGGAATTCCACGCAGCCTGTCGCAGGTTTGGGCGGGCAGCGGCCATTCGTCGGGGCGGTAGGCGCTGGTGGTCAATCCGCGCGGCACGTCTGGCAGCAGGCGCGCAAGTTCGCGCACTGAATGCGGATTAAACGACATGACGGCCAAATCACCACGATAGCTGCCAATCAACTTGGCAGCGGCAGCCTCAAGCGGGCCCACGTCCGGCCCCATGCCACCGTCCTGATCCTTGAATTCCACCAGCAGTGGCACGCGCCCCCCCACAAGATCGAGGATTTCCTCAAGCGTCGGGATCCCCTCGTCGCCGCCTTTCAACGGGATAGCCGCAAGGGCGCTTGCGTCGCGCAGCCGAACCGCACCGCGCTCTGCGGTCAATCGTTCCAGCCCATAGTCGTGAAAGACCATCGCTTTGCCATCGGCGCTAAGTTGCAGGTCAATCTCGATCCCGAAACCCGCCTCGACCGCCGCACGCACCGCCGCACGGCTGCTTTCGGGCCGTCCGGCGGTCACGTCATGCAGCGCGCGGTGCGCCAGAGGGGTGTTCAGAAAGGCCGCAGGAAGGGTCATTCGATTTCAAAGATGCCTTCGATTTCGACAGCAACGCCCAGTGGCAGCGATGCGGCAGATACCGCCGAGCGGGCGTGACGGCCCGTGTCGCCCAGAGCCTCGACCATGAAATCGGACGCGCCGTTGATGACTTTGGGCTGGTCGGTAAAATCAGCGGTCGAGTTCACGAAGCCGGTCAATTTCACCACCCGCTTGAGCCGATCCAGATCGCCGTCGCAGGCCGCACGAACCTGCGCCAAAAGACTCAATGCGCAGCTGCGCGCGGCGGCGGCCCCGGCCTCGACATCCATGCCATCGCCCAAACGCCCGGTGATCAACCCATCCGGCCCGTTGGAGGTTTGGCCCGAGACATATACGGTATTGCCGGTGACCACGAAGGGCACATAGTTCGCGGCAGGTGCGGGCGCGTCGGGCAGAGTAATGCCGAGCTCGGCAAGGCGGGCGGTCAGGGACATGGCGATTTCCTTTGGTTGCAGGTTCAAGCGGACGCTAACCGCCCCTCGCCCCGAGGAAAAGCCCTTTTGCCGATCCCCCAGCCCAGTGTCTCAGCTTTCCCGGAAAGCACGGGCAAAATAATCTGCCATCGGCTTGAGAAGATAGGCCATGGGAGTACGTTCGCCGGTTCTGATAAACGCCTCTACGGGCATGCCGGGGAGCAAGATCGTGCCCTCTTCCAGTTTGTCCGTCTCGCCGGGGTTAAGCGCAATCTCGGCGCGGTAGTAGGTCTGGCCAGTTGCGTCATCCTCAATGGAATCTGCTGATACCTGCAAGACTTTCCCCACCAATTCCGGCGTGGTGCGTTGGTTCAAAGCGGACAGGCGCAGGTTCACTTCCTGCCCGACGGCGACCTGATCAATATGAATTGTTTGCACCCGTGAAGCGATGATTAGCGGGCGATCTTGGGGGACGAGGTACATCAACGGCTCCGCCGCGCGCACGACCGATCGCGGGGTCTGTATCTGCATGGCATAGATCACCCCTGACACCGGTGCGCGAATATAAAGCCGGTCGATTTCGCCCTTAAGCGCGCGGCGCTGTTCGGCGATCTCTAACTCTCGATAACGCAGATCCCGAAGTTGGGTAATCGCCTCTTCGCGGCCGGCCGAGCGCAGCTTGAGCCGCTCAATATCGATCTCCGTCACGCGTTCCTGCGACTGCGCCTTTTGCGCTGAGAGTTCGCCGATCTGCCCGCGAAGCCGCGCTTGTTCGCGTTGCAGGTTCAAGACGGCAGAGGCTTGCGTCAGCCCGCGATCCAGCAGCGACTGCTGATTTCCCAACTCTTCTTCGATCAGCTCCAACTGCCGGGCAAGCGCCGTTTCCTGCGCATCGACCCCGCGTATTTGCGCATTGATCTGCGCCCGGCGTTTGCCCAATTGCTCAAGCTCTTGGGCCACGCTGACGCGGCGCGCGTCAAACAGATTGCGCTGGCCATCCACCAGTTCCTGCACATCCGGATTTGCAGACGCCGCGACGTTCAACTCTTTGTCAAAGACAACTTCTTCGGCTTCGTCACGCTGCGCTTCCAAACGTCCCCGGCGGGCCATGAGTTCATAAAGTTGCCCCTCAATGATGGCCAACTGCGAGGTCAACTGCTCTGCATCAAGCTGCAACAAAACATCCCCAGCGGCGACGCTATCGCCTTCATCCACAAGGATTTCTGCCACCACGCCGCCCGTTTCATGCTGCACGATTTGCCGATTGCGGTCGACTTCGATCCGGCCTGACGCGACCACAGCCCCAGTGATTTGACTGGTCATGGCCCATGTGCCGAACCCACCAAAAAGCACGATCAGCCCCAGAAACCCAAGAATCAAGGGCCGTGTCGCCGACCAACGTTTGTCAGACTGATCGCTCATGCCACCCCCCCGGAATGCGCGGGCGCTTGTTTGATTTCGCGGTGGTTCTGCACCATTTCGGCCAGCACTTCATCCTTGGGGCCAAAGGCTTTGCGCATACCGCTGTCGAGCACCAAGAGCGTGTCACATTCCTGAATGGCCGCCGGGCGGTGCGCCATAATCAACACCGAGCGCCCACTGGCCTTCATCTGCCGGATCGCATGGTTCAACGCCTGAGAACCGACATTATCGAGGTTCGAGTTCGGCTCATCCAACACAACAATCACCGGGTCATCATAAAGCGCGCGCGCCAGCCCGATGCGCTGCATCTGCCCACCGGAGAGCCGCACTTGGCCCGCGCGAATGGGGGTGTCATAGCCTTGAGGGAATTCGAGGATCATCTCATGGGCCGCAGCCATTTTGGCGGCTTTGACCACCTTTGCGTCGTCGGGGTCGGGTGACAGCCGGGCAATGTTTTCAGCGATGGTACCGTCGAACAATTGCACCCTCTGCGGAAGGTATCCGATATGCCGCCCCAATGTCTCGCTCCCGTAATGCTCAAGCGCGGCCCCATCCAGACGGATTGAGCCACCCGCAGGTTGCCAGACGCCGGTAAGCGTGCGGGCCAGTGTCGATTTCCCGGCACCCGAGGGGCCGATGACACCCACCGCCTGCCCCGGCTCTACAACAAAGTTCACTGACTTTAACGCGGCCTGTTTTTCGCCCGGTGCGACAACGGTCAACGCTTTGGCAACCAGTTTGGCTTTCGGTTTGGGCAGCGCGGTGCGCGTGGGCTCAACCCCCACGGCCCCCAACAGCTGCGCGAGATTGGCCCAACCCGCCCGTCCGCGTTGCACCGCGGGCCATTGGTTCAAGGCCAATTCAACCGGTGCCAAGGCCCGCCCCAATAAGATAGAACCAGCGATCATCGCACCCGGCGTCATCTGATTTTGCAAGACCAACCAGGCACCAAGACCCAGCATCGCAGATTGCAAAAACAACCGCAGCGTCTTGGTCATTGCCGTGAATGTTCCGCCGACATCCGCAGCCCTGACCTGCTGCTCAAGCGCCTGACCACGCGCCTGCTGCCAGCGTGAGAAAGCCGCGTCGCGCATGCCCATGGCCTGCACCATCTCGGCCTCAACCCTGATCTGGTCTGACATGGCATTCGCCGCCTGCCCTACGGTGCCTGCCCGCGCTTGGCTTTCGCGCGACAGCATTTGGTTGGCCACGGTGATCGCGATTAGCACCACCGCACCGCTTACCGCCAGCCAACCCAGCAGCGGATGGAACAGAAAGATCGCGGCGAAGAAAATCGGCGTCCACGGCGCATCAAATGCGGCCATCAGCACGGGCGAGGTCATTAAACGCTGCACAGCTTCGAGATCGGCAAGACCTGCGTTGGTTTTAACATCTGGGGCCACGGCGGATTTACGCACGACTGCGTCAAACACCCGGCGGTCGAGATCGGATTGAAACCGCGCGCCCACCCGCGCCATGATCCGACCACGCGTGTAATCCAACACCCCCATCACAGCATAAAGGAAGACCACGAGGACCGAGAGGGCGATTAAGGTTTCCTCTGAACCAGAGCCGAGCACGCGATCATAGACCTGAAGCATATAAAGCGGGCCGGTGAGCATGAGCAAATTGGCGAAAAGGCTGAACAAGGCCACAGCCCAATAAAGACCGCGGCTGCGGCTGCGCACGCTGCGCAGTTCTGCCAGCCCTCTTTTTACCACATCGCTTTGCATCGATACCTTTCGACCCCGTCAGCAGCCCGGCACCGTTGTCTCGCGCACCATACCTTCCTTAAAGGCATAATTAATTTAACAACCTATTGCCAACTCTCCTTTTCTGAGAGCCCGACACCCGACCGGGTTAGCGGTCGAGAAAGCCCGGCGCGGGGGCGGCAGAGCCGCTGCCACTGCTCCCGCCGCCAAAGATGTCGCGCAAAACCCGGTCGATTACGTTTTCAGCGCCTCCGCCTCGGTTGCCGCCGCCTTGTGGCTGTTGCGGTTGCTGCGGTTGCGGCTGGGGTTCAGGCTGCACTTGAGTGAAATTGCTTGGCGGGGCCGGGGCCAACATTGGCAATTCGGTTAGCGGCATCCCCTCGTGGACGCGGCTCATGGTTTCGCGCCAAATTTCTGCGGGCAAACCGCCGCCCGTGACCCCGGTCAGCGGCGTGTTGTCGTCATAACCCATCCAAACACCGGCCACATAATCCGCCGAGAAACCAACGAACCATGCGTCCTTGTTGGCAGAGGTGGTGCCGGTCTTGCCCGCCAATTGCCGTCCGCCAAACTGGGCGCGCTGCCCTGTCCCTTCCGAGATCACCTTCTCCATCATATAGACCAACTGGCGCGCGGCATCTTCTTGGATCACCCGCTCGTTGATACCGCCCCCGGTGCCCATCAACGGTTCCGTTTCACCGAGCAGACGCAGATCAACCAGACCATAAGGGGTCACCGACGAGCCGCCGTTCAGGATGCCCGCATAAGCGCCGGTCATCTCAAGCAGGGTGCCTTCAGACGCGCCAAGCGCCAGCGCCGGGCCTGCGGCCAGATCGCTTTTAATGCCGAACTGCGTGGCGACCGTACTTACCGTCTCGCGGCCAACGCTTTCAGAGACTTTGACCGCCGGGATGTTTAACGAATCCTTTAGCGCATCGGTCAGACTTACCGGCCCTTTGAAGTTATTGGTGTAGTTCTTGGGACACCATTCGCCCGAGCCGGGAATGTTCAGACAGTAAGGTTCATCAACGATCAGATCATCGGGTGAATAGCCCAGATCAAGTGCGGCGGCATAGATGAAGGGTTTGAACGCCGACCCGGTCTGACGCATTGCCTGCGTGGCACGGTTGAACGCCCCTGCGACCTTGGTTTTACGCCCCCCCACCAATGCGCGCACTGCCCCATCCGAAGACATAACGACAATCGCTGCCTGCGCTTCGGAACTGTCGCGCACTTTATTTTCGAAAATCCATTTCAACCCGTCTTCGGCAGCGCGCTGAATGCGTTGGTCGAGGGTCGTTTTGATGATGACATCTTCGGTGGTGTTGCGGGTAAAGAACTCTGGGCCCGAGGACATAACCCAGTCGGCAAAGTAGCCACCGGCTTCGGCCTCGGCCGCTTCGGAGAGTTGTGCGGGATTGGCGATGGCTTCATCAGCCTCAGCAGCGGTTAAATAGCCCTGTCCTTCCATCAAGCGGATCACCGTGGCGGCGCGGCTTTGCGACCGATCAAGGTTGTTGGTGGGCGATAGCGTGGTGGGCGCGGTCAGCAGACCGGCCAGCATCGCACCTTCAGAGGCGGAAAGCGCCGCCGAGGGTTTGCCAAAGAAACGCTGTGCCGCGGCCTCGGCACCAAAAGCACCGCCGCCCATATAGGCACGGTTGAGGTAGATCGAGAGAATGTCATTCTTGGAGTATTTCAGCTCCATCGCCACGGCAAAGAGCGCTTCCTTGGCTTTGCGGCTTAAGGAAGACCTACGACAATCTGCCTCATACTCTTTCTCGGTCATGCCCGAGCTGGCGTCATAGGGTTCGCCCAGACACAGCAGCTTGGCCGTTTGCTGCGTGATGGTCGAACCGCCGTGGCCCGAAAGCGGGCCGCGCCCCTCACTGAGGTTGATGCGTACCGCCGATGCGATGCCACGCGGGCTGACGCCGAAGTGTCGGTAGAAGCGCCGGTCTTCGGTAGCAATGACCGCGTTCTTGAGGTGCTTGGACACCGATTCCGCTGTGACCACGCCGCCAAACTGATCCCCGCGCCAGGCAAAGACATCGCCTTCGCGGTCCAACATGGTGACAGAGCCGCGCGCGCGGCCATCCAGCAACGCTTCGAGCGGCGGGATCGTGGTGTAGATATAGCCGACAGCCAAGGCCAGCACGAGGAAGGCCACAAGGCTCACACGCCATGTTATTGTCCAGATCAAACGCCAGAACCAACGGGCCAGTCCGGCAAAGAAGCCAACTACCCCCCCGCGCCGAGGCCGCTTGGCTCGGGTCGCCTTACGACGCGCGGGTGCCGCCTTGCGCGCGGCTGGTTTGGCCTGCGCGTTTGCCTTGGGCTTCGGCTTGGCCTTGCCCGCATACCGTCTGTCAGCCACGAGAGGGCGTTTGCGCTTGTTTTTATCGGTCATATAATTGCCTGCCCGGCCTGATTTTTCGACACTCTAAACTGCTTGCAGCGGATTGTTTAGCGCTGCAACGCGCAATCGGCGTCAAATGTCTGATTAATTTATAAGCAGATTCCAGCCGGCGCCCGTTTTTTAAGCGACGATGCCAATGAATGGCGCAAATTTGGCAAGCAAACCTGTCCAAGCGCGCCTGATTCCTCGTTTTCTCATGCTGCACGGGCAACCGCCCACTTCGGTAAGCACGCATTCGGACCCGCAGACAGGAAACGACCATATGAAACCCATCTTAATACTTCCCCTCGCAGCAGCGGTCAGCGCTCTGCCCGGGCTGGCGCTGGCACAGGACGCAGAATACGCGACGCTGGCGGATACGACCTTCATCTTTAACACACTCCTCTTCCTGATCGGCGGCTTCCTCGTCTTTTGGATGGCGGCAGGTTTCGCCATGCTAGAGGCCGGGCTTGTCCGCTCCAAGAACGTTACAACGCAGCTGACTAAGAACATGGGCCTCTTTGCCATCGCGGCGGTCATGTATTGGCTGGTCGGTTACAACATCATGTATCCCGGCGACGGCAACTGGATCGTCGAAGGCATCTTTGGCACCTTCGGCACCAAAGACATCAAGACCGAGATCGACGCAGGTGGTTATTCCAACGCCTCTGACTTCTTCTTTCAGCTGATGTTCTGCGCCACCACGGCCTCCATCGTGTCGGGCGCGCTGGCCGAGCGGATCAAACTCTGGCCCTTCCTAATCTTCGTGGTCGTACTGACAGGCTTCATCTACCCGATGGAAGCATCCTGGCAGTGGGGCGGCGGTTTCCTTTCCGCCATGGGCTTTAGCGACTTCGCGGGTTCGACCCTCGTTCACGCCGCTGGTGGCTTTGCCGCCCTCGCAGGTGCCATCGTACTGGGGCCACGTTTGGGCAAATACGGCAAGGATGGCCGCGTTGTGCCGATGCCGGGCTCCAACCTTGCGCTTGCCACTTTGGGGACATTCATCCTTTGGATGGGTTGGTTCGGCTTCAACGGCGCGTCGCAGCTTGCCATGGGCACCATCGAAGACGTTGACGCCGTGGCGCAGATCTTTGCCAACACCAATATGGCCGCTGCAGCCGGTGCTGTCGCCGCGCTGATCCTGACACAGGTGCTTTATAAAAAGGTCGACCTGACTATGGTGCTGAACGGCGCACTGGCGGGTCTCGTCTCGATCACCGCTGGGCCGCTTGACCCAACATTGTTCGGCGCGCTTTGGATCGGTGCCGTGGGCGGTATCATCGTGGTGCTGACCGTGCCGATGCTCGACAAGTTCAAGATCGATGACGTGGTCGGCGCGATCCCGGTTCACCTGATCGCTGGCTTCTGGGGCACGCTGGTTGTGCCGGTCTATACCGAGGGCACATCCTTCATCACGCAGATCATCGGCTTTGCCGCAGTGGGCATCTTCGTCTTCGTGGTCAGCCTTGTTGTCTGGATGATCATCAAGGCCGTCTCTGGCATCCGCGTCAGCGAAGAAGCCGAGATCACCGGGCTGGATATGTCGGAGCTGGGGATGGAAGCCTACCCCGAGTTCGCCAAAGGCTAAAACGCCCGCGACAAACGTAAGACGACACACCGCCCGGCCCGAAATGGCCGGGCGGTTTGCGTTAGGGGGCTAAAGGCAACGCAATCGAGAAAGTGGTGCCGACACCCGGCGCGCTGACATAGCGCACGTGGCCGCTGTGACGGTCCAGGATTTGCCGGGTGATATGCAGGCCCAGCCCACTGCCATAGGCGGTTTTTGTGTCGGAGCTATCGAGCTGCGAAAAGGGCGCGAAAACTTGATCCTCAGCTCCCGGTGGGATGCCACAGCCGCTATCAGTCACAGTCACTTCCGCCATGCCCTTGTGCTGCTGCAAACTGATCTCGACCAGCCCACCCGGCAATGAGAACTTCACAGCGTTAGAAAGCACATTGTCCAAAGCCTGGGCCATCCGCTCGGCATCCGCTTGCACCACAAGTGCAACGTCAGGAAGGTCGCAGGAAAAGCGGATACATTTGTCGGGTTGCAGGCTTTCGGCGCGCGCCACCGCATTTTGCACCATGGGGCCAAGGGCACAGGGTTCCAACGCCATGCTGAACTGCGCGCTGCTCAGGCTTTGGGTATCAATCAGATCATTCACAAGTTTCGTCAGCGTGTCAGAGCTGCTGGTCGCCCGCCCGATCAAACGGGCTTTTTGCGCGTCGTTTACCTTTGTCCCGCCTTGAGACAACAGGCCAAGAGCACCGTTGATCACCGTCAGCGGGGTCCGCAGTTCGTGGCTAACCGTGGCAAGGAATTGCGCCTGCATCTGCTCGGCAGCGATCGCTTTTTGTGCGGCGATTTTCTGCACGGTTACATCCAAAAGCGCGACCGCCCAGCCAACCTGTTTTTGCCCCTCACCCAATGAGATCGCATGAGCGCGAACCGCAAAGTGGCGGCGGCCCAGCTGAATGTCGGTCACATCCGGCAGGCATCCCCGGGCCGCGAGGTAGCGTACAATTGGGCCCAACTCTCCAAAATCACGCAGGAGTGGGACAGGCTCCGCCTCTTTGCGCAGCAACTCTGCCGCCGCTGGGTTCGTTTCAATCGCCGCCCCCGCTGGGTCGATTACAAAGACAGGGTCGGTGCTGTTGTAAAACAAAAGCTCTCGTGCGATCGCGCTGACATCGATCCAGCGATTGTCGGCCACCAGCCAAACCACAAGCGTCAGTGATAGGGCAAAGGAGAACGGCGTGGGATCGGTGTCAAAAAGCGTAAACCCACCCAAAATATAGGCCAGGTTGGCGGCCATCGGAATAAGCGTCGCTGCAAAGAGCTTGTGAAAGAAACTGCGCACCGCGGGGTTGGCCGTCCGAACTGCGCTGCCTGCTACGACCGCTGCCGCCATGATCACCATATAAAGATAGGTGATCGCCACAAAGAACAGCGGACCATGATCTGACAGGACGAAAGAGCCGTTCTCCCCGGTTAACCATTTGGTCTCTGGCCCGTAAAATTTCTGGTGCCAGTCCGTCGTCACCGCGGCGGATGTGATTAACGCAGGCGCGACGATGATACCCAGAGGCACCAGCCAGCGTGGCACTTTGGCCCCAAGCGCGTATTCGTACAGAAAGAAAGCCCAGAAGGTCGGCAGCAGGACAAAGCCAATCCAAGCCCATCGGCTGATGGCAAAGGCGCAGGTGGCTGAAGGGGCAGAAAGTTCGATCCCGACTGAGAGAAGCCAGAGGTCCATGGCAACGATGGCCAAAAGGAACCAATGTTTGCCGGGCAGGCTGCTATGCCCACGCACCCAAACGCCCAACCCGGTGACGAGCGTGGCTGTCACAATCACCAGCTGTATGGCCGGCGAGGCTACATCCAATCGAATGCACTGAAAAATTGATTCTAAAATCTGCCCGACCCTAAGTTTTTGTTTAGGGTAACCAAACAGGCCATTCCGGCCAAGATTTGATTTAATCGAGACATAACCGGGGCATAGCGTATCGCTCTCCGGAACAATCGAGGATGTCAGGAGAGTTCGGGCCGCGACAGGCGCATCTCCGAGCCCACGAGACCGTC
>NZ_JBBMQL010000012.1:0-78500 GCF_038900015.1 Sulfitobacter sp. AS92 | reverse complement strand
TGATCCTTTTGGGCACGAATCCCCAACGTTTCATCAGCTTGACCAAAAGCCGCTTTGCTGCGCGCTTGTCTCGCCTCGATTGTAGGATTTCCTCAAGGACCATGCCGTGATGATCGACCGCGCGCCACAGCCAGTATGACCGGCCCGCTATCTTCACGACGACTTCGTCTAAGTGCCAGACATCGCCGGGGCGCGGCTGCCGTCGCCGTAGAACGTGGGCAATCAGGGGGCCGAACTTGACGCTCCAGCGCCGGATAGTTTCGTACGAACGTCCACGCCACGTTCCAGCATCAGCTCCTCTACCTCCCGCAGGCTCAAGTTGAACCGGACGTAGAGCCAGACAACATGAGCGATGATCTGAGGCGGAAACCGGTGGCGTCTGTAGCTGATCTTTGTCTGCATCGACACCGCCTACGCCCAGATCAATGAACCAGCAACCACAGGTCCGTTAACGTGACAACACCGAGAGAAGATATTCGGCCGGTTCAAGTCACATCGGCAGGCTCAGAGGTTTCTATCCGCTCACGATCAGATCAACCTGATTTTCCGACCCGGCCGATTTCAACTCACCGCAAACTCATATCGCCACGCCCGAGCTGACGCGTTCAGCCTCTGGGCAGAATACACCATCGTGATGGTGGCGTAATTTACAGACCGGTAACACCCTACGACACGCGGCCAACAACTTGGCAATGCCGGCCCACATCATGCGGTGGGATGCTAAATATTATAGATACGGCGAATTAGATCGCTTCGACCCTAGCTATCCACAAAATAAGAAACGCTGCCGCAAGCCAAGGGCCAAATGCCAACTGCTCCGTCCGCTTGTTCTGCTTAATCAATGCGAAACCCAAAGCCCCAAGCGCCGAGATCAGTACGACCATCGGCAAGGCTTCAAGTCCGAGCCAAGCGCCAGCGGCGGCCACTAGTTTGGCATCACCGAGCCCAAGCCCTTCTTGTCCTCGTAGTTTGAAAAACAAGCCACCGAGGGCCCAGAAGGCCAGATAGCCAACAATCGCTCCCCAAATCTCACCTGTAGGCACCGCGGCTTGAACATAGGCATTCAAAACCAGCCCCATCACGATGAGCGGCAAGGTATATCGGTCCGGAAGACGTTTCTCGCGCAGATCGACCCGGACCAGCAGACCCAGAAAGACGGCTAAGATGGTCGTGCTCGCAACGAACAAGTCAGGCGGCATATCTGGAGTCAAAGGCATCTCGCAGCCTTACAAATCATCCTGTCACCCGATAAATGATATTTTTTCACCAACTGTGAAACCTTTCTTAACGCGCCACGTGACTGCAGTAATGCGGGTACTGAGTTGCATTTTCTCAACATTCGCAGGGAAAGAAAAACGACGATTACGTCAAAAAAATGCCAACTTGGGAGAGACTAATGACTATTTCCGTTCGTACCCTGCTGCACGGGAGCTGCGCCAGCGCATTGTGCCTGACGGCAACCCTCGCGTCAGCATCGTCACACCGCGAAGCGCCCGGCATCACCGAGCAGCCAAAGATCGACGCCACCGATTTTTACATGTTCAAAAGCTACGAGGCAGGTCGCGGCGACTATGTCACGTTGATTGCAAACTATCAGCCTTTGCAAGCGCCCTATGGCGGTCCGAATTATTTCACGATGGACCCCGATGCGATCTATGAAATTCATGTCAGCAATGACGCTGATGCCGAAGAAGAGATCACCTTTCAGTTCCAGTTCGACAACAATCTGAAAGACGGCACCGGCATCCAGCTCGACATTAACGGCGAAATGGTTGGCATTCCGCTGCGCACAGCCGGGCAAATTACCGCAGCCAGCCCGATGGCTGCTTTGGGAGAGACCGAAAGCTACGGCGTGACCATGATTACCGGCGACCGTCGCAGCGGCGATCGTGCGGCTTTGACCCATGCTGGCGGCGCGATCTTTACCAAGCCGCTCGACAATGTCGGGAACAAAACTCTGCCCGACTACGAAGCCTATGCTGACGCCTATGTCTACGACAACGTTGAGATTCCCGGCTGTGGCACCGGTCGTGTCTTTGCAGGCCAGCGCGAAGAAGCCTTTGCCGTGAACCTCGGTGAGATCTTTGACCTTGTGAACCTCGTGCCTGTCCAAGGTCCGGACAACCCGATGTGGCCCCAGTACAATGATCCGAATTTCAATGCGAATGGCATTATGCAAGACCGCGCCAATGACGACCTGATCGGCAAGGCCAACGTGACCACGCTGGCATTGGAAATCCCGATTGAATGTCTGACCCAAGGTGATGAGGCCGTGATCGGCGCTTGGACCACCGCCAGCCTGCCGCAGGGTGAGCTTGAGGACCCATCGCCCAGCTATGAGCAGACGTCGCTTTATGGCGGTGCCTGGGTGCAGCAATCGCGCCTGTCCAACCCACTGGTTAACGAAGTCGTCATCGGTCTGGCCGACAAAGACCTGTTCAACGCCGCCGAGCCGACAATCGACGAAGCACTGGCGGTCTATGTGACCAACCCGACGTTGCCCGCGCTGATCGACATCCTGTTCCGGGATGCGCTTGGTGCAAGTAGCAACATCGCACCGTCGAACTTCCCGCGTAACGACCTTGTTACGGCCTTCCTCAGTGGCTTTCCGGGTGTGAACCAGCCTGCAGGCTTTGACGCGTCAACCGATCTGTCTGAAATGCTGCGCCTGAACACCACCTTCCCGGCAACTGCACGGGATGATCAGCACACCTTTGGCTTGCTTGCCGAAGATCTTGGTGGTTTCCCGAACGGCCGCCGCCCCGGCGATGACACGGTCGACCTTGCCCTGCGCGTCATGATGGGCCGTTTGTGCCACAACGTGCCACTGGGTCAGGAAGTTAGCGGCGACCCGTCTGCTGAGGACAGCATCAACCTCGGTCTTTGTGGTGATGGTGACCCAAGCGAAACAGCACCTGCTGGTCTTGTGCCACTGACTGATGGCGCGCCGTTGCGTGCCACCGAACTGCAAGACGAGTTCCCCTATCTGAACACACCGATTGCCGGTTCGCCTAACAACTAAACGCAAAGGAAGAGGAGAATTCCAATGTTAAAGAATATCTCGATCCTGGTGCTTCTGGGCGGCGTTCTTGTCGCCTGTGGCAGTAGCGGTGCCGTAAACGGTATCGCTGCACTTGGGGCGGATTTTGTCCGCGCCTTTAACCAAGACCCTAATGATGAGCCTATTTCCCTTGCCGGGGTAAGCTTGCCTAAGTTCCCAACCCGTGAGCCGTTCAACCCGTAAGGGTCCGGCAAGCGCTAGGTAGCTTGATGAAATTTTAAGCGCGGCCTCCGGAAACGGGGGCCGCGTTTTTCGTGGCGTGGATGCCGTTAGGGCCGAAAGGGCGGCGGTGCAGGCAGAGGGTCCGCGTCCACACCGTGAGACGAGAAACTGCGTGCGATCACGCGGACTTCTTTTTGTCCCAGCACAGTGCGGCGCAACAGCCGTGAGGTCAGGGAAACGGCAAGGCCATCCACTTCGGCGCGGCTTTCCACGTCATAAACGACAGAGGTAAAGCCGATGCCGTTCAGGGCGACGATCCCGGCGTCCGTAAGGTCACCTTTGGTTAGGAACCCAGCCACCTCGCGCCGTTTGACAAGCTGACGCGCAGCACTGGGCGATCCCAGCATTACGGCAATCACGACTTCGCTGGCGGTATTCACGTTCACATCTCCGGTCTGCGGCAGCAGGCTGACATAGGGGGCAAGTGCGGCGCGGGTCGGCGCATCCAGTGCTTCGATCTCGGCCAGATCGCGCACCGGGCCGCGACGGATCAGATGGTCATTGATATCAAGCGCCACCCGGTCTGGCAGCTCCAGCACCGTAATCAGCCGGGCCAGCGTTTGCTGTTGCAATAGACGGCCTGCCGCCAAAGCATTGAGATCAAACCGCGCTTGCGCATCACTTACCGTGACCGAAAAACTGCCGGTTTCCAGTTGAACCTCTTCCTGCGCAGCAAGCGCCCAAGCTTCCTCCATATGGTCGGTCTCGGGTGCCACCTCCATGTCGCGGCGCAGTGCTGCGACCAACGACGCTTCTGCGCCAAGCGCCAGCGCCTCGGCCTGGGTGGCAGCGGCGGCCCGGCGGGTGCGGTCCATCAGGTTTTCCTGCGAGGTGAACATCAACACGACAATGGCCGCGCCAAGGGCCAGCGCCACTAGTACGTTGATCAAGATCACCCCGTCCTCACGCGCCCTCATTTCGGCACCGTCTGACTAAGTGGCACCAGCCGGCGCAGCGTGCCCGCACCGGCGATCTCCAGCGTCATGTCCACGGCAGACGCCGCCCCATCACTGGCGGGATCAGGCCAGATGTCATGCCAAGTCCGCTCGCTGTCCAGCACCCGGAAGGTCAGTGTATCGACCTCTTCCACAAGGGTCTGCGTCAACCCGGGTTCTGCATTTGGCGTGCCTGACTGGCGGTGCAGGGCCCCTTCGCTGCGCAGGTATCGGCGCAGGGTGCGCCCGTCTTGCAACGTGGCCGACAGCACACCTTCTTCAAGCGTGAAGGCCTGCGGGTCGGCCTCGATCATGTCGCGACCAAAGATCATCAACGCACGGTCGAGCCGGGCCAGATGCTCCAGCCGCCCGTCGGTTTGCGCGCGCACCCGCAGGATCGTGTCCAGCGTGGTAAAGGCGGCAAGACCGACCATGGCGAAAAGGCTCAGCGCCACCAGCATCTCGACCAGCGTCACCCCGGCCATGCGGTCACGCTGCGGGGTCATGCCCCGGTCGAGCCAATCAGGTTGTTGGCACCATTGGTCACGCTAAGGATCGCCAGACCGCGGCTGCACTGCCCGTCTTTTTGGAATCGGTAAGGGCCAACCACGCCGTCAAAGCCAGCCTCACGGAGCAGTCCCTTGCGGTCTTGCTGAGCGATCCGGCCAAGGATGCGGGCCATTTCCACAGCATCAAAGGCCAACCCTGCCAGTACGCCGGGGTCGGCTTCGCTGACCTGCGCAAAGGCGGTAGCGAAGGCTTCAAATCCCACAGGGTCGGGAGCGGTGAACCAGCCGTCTTGCAGCGCCGCGATGCGGTAGGGGGTGATCGAGGCCCATTGCTCTGAGCCCAGCAGTTGCACCCCGCTCGGTTTGATCGCAGCGGCCTGTTCCTCGAAGGGCCCACCAACCACTGGCAGGTAGACTGCATCGGGCAGCGCGCCGCCATTTGCCGCGCGGATCTGATCCATCAGTCCGGCGGCTGAGGCCGCGACAACGGGGGCGGGCATTTGGATCCCGACGCTGGCCGCCATCGCCTGTGCGGCCTGTGCCGACAGGGCACCGAAAGCGCCGGGCGGGACCACAGTAACAACGCTCCGTTTGCCGCGCGTGGCAGCAAACCCAAGGATCGACTTGGCCGATTGCTGCGGGGTGATGCCAAAGACAAACAAGTTGCCGCCCGCGATCGAGCTGTCATTCGACAAGGACACAACCGGCACATCAACCGCGGCTGACACGGCGCGGCTTTGCCCTGAAAACAGCGGTCCGAGGAACATCCGCGCACCGCCTGCCAGCGCCGTCTTGGCCGCCGCGACTGCCGAAGCGTCACTGTCGCCTGCGTCAATCACCGCCACCTCTGCGCCCGCTGCTGTGGAATTGCCGCCAAGGCTTGCGGCGGCCAGCATGATCTGACCTAATGAGGCACGCGGCCCGCTAAGCGGCGCCAGCAGAACCGCCTGACCCACCGCATTCGCTGGCGGCAGCTTGTCGCCCCCCGTCAGAGACAGCCCGCCGCAACCCGACAGACTAAAGAGCGCCGATGACCCACCAAGACCCATCAACAGACGCCGCCGTGTCAGAGCCACACCGGCCCCGCAAATCGCGGTTTCGGTCGATTGTTTCGCTCGTGCTTTTGGCATCTTTTGCGTTCCTTATCTATTTGGCTGCATTGATCGTCACCCTGCCGGCCACCGCGCTGCACCGCGTCGCGGTAGTCCCTGCACAGATTACTGACCTGTATGGCAGCCTGTGGAAAGGCCGCGCGGTGCTTAGCGGTGGATATTCGCTGGATTGGGAGGTCCGGGGCCGGTCCTTGCTGTTGGCACGCGGCGTGGTCGATTGGACACTGCAGGGCAACGACACCCAATTGGCCGGGGTCGCGAGTGCCACGCCTTGGGCGTTTGAAGCCCGAACGGTCGTGGGCCGTGCCGGGCCGGGACTTTTGGCCCTTGTCCCTGAGTTTGCACTGAAGAACTGCACCTCCCGCGCTGTGGTCGATGTGCAGACCCTGCGCTGGCAAGAAGGCCGTGCGGCGGCAGCAGGGGTTGTCTCAGTCGAAGCTGGCAGCTGCGAAGACCTGCTTGGCCGCGCAGCGACGATCCCGCAGACGACGCTTGATCTGACCACCCAAGGCAGCGACGCTCGCGGCCTGTTGCGTGATCGTGACAGCGTGCTGGCCGAATTCACCGTGACCGGCGACCGC
This sequence comes from Sulfitobacter sp. AS92, assembly GCF_038900015.1. Classification (NCBI taxonomy): domain Bacteria; kingdom Pseudomonadati; phylum Pseudomonadota; class Alphaproteobacteria; order Rhodobacterales; family Roseobacteraceae; genus Sulfitobacter; species Sulfitobacter sp. AS92. Next base: position 72,080 of record NZ_JBBMQL010000012.1, on the reverse strand, counting down.
CGCCTGATCGCTCGGGTCGAACCCGAAGGGGCGGTCTTGGTGCCCGGCATGCCAACAGGCGGCCCGATCATCATCGAATATCCCTTCTAATTTACAAGATTGTTCAGGTTCACGATCGGCAGCAGGATCGACAGCACCAATAGCATCACGATCCCGCCCATGATCAGCAGTACCGCAGGCTCGACCAGCGCCACCAGTGCTGCGACCAGCGCGTTAAGGTCGCGTTCTTGGTCATCGGCAGCGCGGGTTAGGGTCGCCCCCAACACGCCGCCCGCCTCACCGCTGGCAACCATGGCAATGAGCATGGGCGGGAAAACCTTGGCCTCTTCAAGCGCCTGAGACAGGGCCACACCTTCGCGCACCCGGGCCGTCGCTTGCGTGACCTTGGCGCGAATATGCAGGTTCGGCACCGTCTGAGCCGCCGCGGCCAGTGCATCGACCAAAGGTACGCGGCTTACCGTTAGGGTCGCCAAGGTGCCGGCAAACTGTACCGCGTTGGTCTTGAGCGAAAACCCTCGCGTTAGCATCGAGCGTGAGAGAAAGCGATGCCAGCGCAGCCGGATCGCCGGTTGCCGCAGAAGGCTGGCAGCCCCAATCCCAAGGGCCACGAGCCCACCAAATACCACAAGCCCCCAAGCATTGATAAAATCGCTGACAGAGATCAGCGACCGGGTCAGGAACGGCAGTTCCGCCCCGCGCGATGTAAAGACGCGCACGATGTCGGGCACGACGAAAGTCAGCAAGGCCACGATCACCGCAAGCGACACCACCGCGAGGATCGCGGGATAAAGCAGCGCCAGTTGCACCGTCTGGCGGTTCTTGGCACGGGTCTCCACAAAACTCGACAGATGCTCCATCACCTGCCCCAATTGTCCCGAAGTTTCCCCCGCTGCCACCGAGGCGCGGTAGAAATCGCCAAAGACGGTCGGGTAATCACCAAGCGCTTGGGCAAAGCTGCGCCCCTCTAACACCGAGGCGCGCAGGTTAAGCAGCAGCGAGGTCACCGCCGGTTTGGCACTTTGATCCGCCACGGTTTTCAGCGCCTGTTCCACCCCGATGCCCGATCCGACAAGAGTGGCTAACTGCCGGGTTAGCAGCGTCAGCGCCCGGCGCGGGATGCGCGGCTTGCCAAAGCCTGAGGGTTTGGCGGTCTTGACCTGTTTCGTCGGCTCGACAGAAAGCGGCGCGAGGTTGCGCTGGCGCAGGCTGCGGCGTGCGGCGGCGGCACTGGCGGCCTCGATGATCCCTTTGGCGGATTTGCCCGCCGGGGTCAGGGCTTCATAGGCAAATGCGGGCATCAGTCCGCCTCCGGCGCGGGCGCTTCTTCAGGAGCGGGCGGGGGAAGGGCCGCGCCTTCGTGGATCGCGCGGGCCACTTCTTGCGCGGTGGTTTGCCCGCTACGCATCTTGGCAACCCCGTCTTCCAGAATGCCCGGGCCCCGCGCCCGCGCCGCCGCGATCAGGCTGGCTTCGGATTGGCCTTCATGCATCATCCGCTCAAGGTCACCATCGACTTCGATGATCTCGTACAGCGGCAAACGCCCGCGGTGCCCGCTGTTCTGGCAATGGTCGCACCCCATGCCGCGCTGTACTATTTCCCCGGGCTTGATCTTGCTCGCCAACAGGTCACTCTCGGCTTGAGTGATGGTATGATCCGCTAAACAATCCGGACAATTGCGCCGCACCAGACGCTGGGCGATTAACCCGCGCAGCATCGGAGCCAGCAAGAACCGTTCGACTCCCATCTCCACCAGCCGCGACACCGCGCCGATGGCTGTATTGGTGTGCAGGGTCGAAATCACCAAATGCCCGGTCATCGCCGATTCCACCGCAATCTGCGCGGTTTCACGGTCGCGGATTTCGCCCACCATGATGACATCCGGATCCTGCCGCAGGATCGCGCGTAGCCCGCGGGCAAAGCTGAGGTCAGTCTTGGCATTAACCTGCATCTGGCCAACGCCATCCATCGTGTATTCGATCGGGTCCTCGACCGTCATGATATTCCGCTGGCGGTCGTTCAGCATGTCGAGCCCGGCATAGAGCGTGGTGGTTTTGCCCGAGCCAGTCGGGCCGGTCACCAGCACCATGCCGTCGGGCAGGGCAAGGATGCGTTTCAACACGGTATTGTCGCGCGGCGACAGCCCAAGATGGTCGATGCCGCGCAGCGTCTGGCCACGGTCCAAGAGGCGCAACACCACCCGCTCGCCGAATTGCGACGGGATCGTCGAAATCCGCACGTCGAGGTCATAGCCCCCGACCCGCAGCGACACCCGCCCGTCTTGCGGCAGGCGCTTTTCAGCGATGTCGAGTTTGCCCATGACCTTAATCCGGCTCACCAGCAACGGCGCCAAGGCACGCTTTGGGCTGATCACTTCGCGCAGGATGCCGTCGATGCGAAAGCGCACCAGCAGGCGGCGCTCTTCGGTCTCGATATGCACATCCGACGCGCCTTCCTTGACCGCCTCCAGCAGCAGCGCATTGATCAACCGCACCACCGGCGCGTCGTCGTTTTGTGCCAAAAGGTCGTCGATCGAGGCTGCGGTATCTGCAAGCGTGACCAGATCATCGTCCGCATCGGCGGCCACCTGCGCGGCCTCAGACGCGGAATCGCGATATAGCGTGCCAAGCGCCGCCTCGAACTCCGCAGCTCCAATTTCTTCAAAGACCAAGGTGGAGCCGCAGACCCGCTGCGCTTCGATCAGCGCCTCTAGCGGGGCGTCGCTTCGATGTTGGCATGTAGGACCGTCTGCGCCCGGCGTGACGACGACGCCCTGACTTTGGGCAAAACCATAGGCGAGCCGGGGCAGGGGAAGTGCTTCCGTCATTCCAGACCTCCCAACAGTAGCCGGGCCGAGATCACACCGGGCGCGGGGCGGCGGTCGACTTCGAGCGCTTGCAGAGTGACGTCATGCTGCTCTTCGAGATCGGACAGCCAGAGCAGCAGGGTGGCGAAAGGGGTGTCGTCGAGCGTCACGCGTATGCCCTCGCTTTCGGGCTCGATCCGGCGCAGGGTCAGTTGCGCGGCACTGGCAGAGCTTGTGATCCGGGTGGCGAGTGGTGTGTCATTGACCGGCGCTATCGGCGCGATCTCGGCCCGCGCGGCCAGGGCTGCGGTGTCCTGCACCAGGCGGTAGGCCGCGATATCGGCGCGCGCTTGCGCCGCACCAGACTGCAAAGGCAGCCAAGCAAACTGATAGAGCGCGACCAGCAAAGCCAGCGGGACCACAAGGGCGACGAGATATTTTTCGCGCCTGCTGAGACGATCAAAGCCTTTCATCCGCCCGCTCCTCCGGTGATGCGCATTTCCACTTCCGCGCCGCCATTACCGGCGGTGGCCGCGCCGCTGCGCACGGCGAAACCTGCCGATTCAAGATCTTGCTCGATGCGTTGCAAGTCTTCCAGCCCGGGGCTCTGCATCAGCACCACCAGCGTATTGTCGCGGCGACCCCAAGACAGACGGCGGAAACCAACGGTGGCAGAGTTCTGAGCCAAAGTTCCAGCGACCTCGTTCAGCAGCGGCAAAAAAGGACCACGACCCGCATCGCTCGGGGTCGGGGTGAGACGCGCGAGGATCGGTCCGACATCGCCGGTAAGCGGCACGCCTGGCAGCACGCCTGCAATCGCAGCTTCGGCCGCGATGCGCTCCTGTTGCGCGATGCGCTTGAGGGCTGCAGTGTCAAAGGCAGTCAGGCCGAGATGGATCAACAAGGCCGCGCCGGCGGCCGCCGCTGCCCACCGCCATGCTGCAAACCCTTCGGTCCCTGCCGCAGCCGGTCTGGCAAAACTGAAGGCAATGTCGCGCGGGTCTGGCGGCGGCGGTGCCGCGGAGAGGTCCTCGGCCGGGAGGGCATCCCCCAGTGTCCCGGCGAGGGCGTATAGCTTGGGGTGACCAGCACGGGCCCAAAGCGAGGGCAGCATCGCCGCGCGGAGGGCAAAGCCGATGCCGTCCGAGGCGCGCACCACTGCACGGTCTCCTTCGCGCCAGACCGACCATGCCGGGCCGCCTTCCGGATCAGGACGCGGGATCATCAAGAATTCAGGCAGATAGGGGGCATCGGCGGAAGCGATCTCGGCCATCACTTCTTGCGACAGGACAAAGGCCAGCAGCCGGCCCGGATCGGCGCTGTCCAGCGGGCCTTGGACCACCTGCACGGACTGGATTGGTGCCGCGATACGGTCTTCGACGGCAAAGGTCAGTAACGCGCGGCGTTGGCGCGCGGTGGCCCGGGGCACATCGACCAGAAAGCTGCCGACATGTTCGGCGGCCACCAGCCTCGCGGGTAGATCATTCACCTTTGGGCAATAGGTGTCAGCCCGAGCCATCAGACCAGAAGAGGCAGAGGGCAAGCGGTTTTTCAACGCGTTGGCATCGCGCAGGTCTATGGGCCGCTCTGAAGCGACTGAAACCGGCGTAATACTCTGATTAGTCACGTAAAATTACCTTTTCATCCATCCCACTTTTACCATAGTATAGTCAAAACCACGCGACAGATAGGGAAACAGTTTCATGGGTCATTGGAAAAATCCGCGGCGCGCCTTTCTGCGCGCCCGTCCGGCCCGCCCAAAGCTGCGCGACCGTGAAGCAGGGGTGACCCTGATCGAGATGATGGTGGTGCTGGTCATCATCGCGTTGGTGGCTGCGATCATCGTGCCCAACGTCATTGGCCGCCCTGATGAGGCGCGGATGACTGTGGCGCAATCTGACATTCGTGCGGTCAGTTCGGCGCTTGAGCTGTACCGGCTCGACAACCGCACCTATCCCACTACGGCGCAGGGGCTGGCGGCGCTGGCCGTGCGCCCGACCTCACCGCCCGAACCGCGCAATTGGGTGGCCGGTGGCTATCTAACTGCCGTGCCGGTCGATCCTTGGGGCAATGATTACCTCTATGCCTCACCGGGCCAGACCGGTGGCTTTGACCTGATGTCGCTGGGCGCGGATGGCGCACCGGGGGGCGAGGGTGTCGATGCCGACATCGCCCATGGGCAGTTGCAGGCCAACAGGTGACCCACGCCCCCGCCCACTCCGCAGCATGGGGCCGAGTGCCAGATGCCGGCGTGACGCTGGTGGAGGTGCTCGTTGTCCTTGCGCTGATCGGTATTCTGGCCGGGGTGGTGGGGCTGAGCTTTGGGTCCGGCCCGCGTGGCGATGTGGCAGGACAGGAGGCCGATTTGCTGGTAGCGCGGCTCAACCGCGCGGCGGATGAGGTGATGCTGACCGGGGTGCCGATGGGCTTTGTCTGGGCGGCAGAGGGCTATCGTTTTGATCTGTATGATGGCGAGAGATGGCAGCCCCATGACTTGCCGGTTCTTGCTGCCCCGCATCTGCTGGGTGGCGCGACCCGGATCACCGACGCCGCGGGTGCTATGGTGCTGTCGCGCGACATGGACCCCGGTGCCGCTGGGCCGCTGACGCTCGAATTGTTGTCGGGGGCTGGCCCTGCGGAGGTGATCCGATTTGACGGTCTCAACGCTGCGCGGTTGGAGGGGACGCCATGACCCGGCAGGCGGACGCAGGCTTCACTTTGATCGAGGCTCTGGTGGCCATGGCGGTGCTGGCGCTCGGCGCGGTATCTCTGCTCTCGGCCAGTGAGGGGCATACCCGGCGCATCACCGATCTATCCGATCGCGTCGCCGCCCGATGGGCCGCAGAATACCGTCTGTCGGAACTGCGCGCCGGGCTGCCGACAGAAGCCTCCGCGCTGGAGATATACGGCATCGACTTTGACGTAACCGTGGTCCGCCGACCCACCGAAGACCCGGCGGTCGAGGCCGTGTCCCTGCGCAGCGCGCCTGTGGGGACGGACCAGCCGCTTTACGTATTAGATGGCTACCTCGATATAGGAGCGCCATCATGAGGACGATAGCGCCCCTTGGCCGATGGCTGCGCCTTGCCGTGATCCTTGGCGCTTTGGGCAGTGTTGCTGTGGCCGGGGCGGATGTGACATGGCGGGTCATGGGGCATGACCGGGTGATGCCGCCCGTCGCAGCGCTCCGCGCGCCGGTCGAAACGCAAGCCGCCCCCACCGATCTTGGCCCTGCATTGATGCTCGCGCCCTTCGGTGCCGCCGAGGTACCGGTTGCTGAGGTTGAGGTGGCCGATGCGCCGCTGAACCTGGTCCTTTTGGGGGTGATCGTACGTGATGACCCCAGCCGCTCGCTGGCCCTGCTACGTTCGGACCAATCGGAGGGCAATTACCGCATCGGCGAAGAAGTGGCGCCGGGCGCTACGCTCACCGCCATCGCGCAAGACCGTGTGACCCTTTCAAAGGACGGCGCCGACATTCTGCTTTATTTCGCGGGCGCCGAAGCCGCCCCAGATGCCGAAGCCGTGCCCACCGGGGCAGAGCGGCTAATGGCGCTGATCACCTCGGGGCAGGGTGGGTCGATCAGCGAACAGGTGGACGCCGCTTCCCGGGCCGAACCGGTGACCACGCAGGACTATATTGACATGTGGCGTAAGCGCATCATCGCCAACCCCGCTGAGGTGCTCGACACGATTGGTTTGGTGCCCGGCGAAAAAGGCTATACCATCGCTGAAAAGCACGACGTGGGTGTGAACCGCGCTGGATTGAGGGCAGGAGACATCGTGACAAGTGTGAACGGGCAAAATGTCGGCAATGTGGATAAGGATCGCGTGCTTTACGATGTAATCGCGGAATCTGGCCTTGCCCGCATCGAAGTGGAAAGGGATGGCCGCACAATCGTGATGTCGTTCCCGCTTCAGTGACGCGTCCGCTGAACTTCTTTGCCGCCTTGGTGCTGGGGCTGCTGACCCTGTTGCCCGCCCCATCGCGCGCACAGGAGACCTTTGTCATCAACCTGCGCGATGCGGATATCTCCCTTTTGGTCGAACAGATTTCCGAGATTACCGGCCGCACCTTGGTGCTGGACCCGGGCCTTGTGGGCGAGGTAACGGTCGTTTCTGCCGAGGCCCTCGACAGTGAGGGAGTCTGGTCGCTTTTCCAATCAATTCTGCGCGTGCGTGGCTTTGTGGCTGTACAGGCCGGTTCGATCTGGCAGGTGGTGCCCGAGGCCGAGGCCCGTACCGCAAGCGGTCCCGATCTGGGCGAGGCCGACAACGCTGGCAGTCAGGACTTCGTGACCGAGATGCTGCGGCTCAACCGCCTGCCTTCGGTCGAAGCTGTCCGGGTGCTGCGGCCTCTGGTGGCGGATTCAGGCTATATCGAAGCGGTGGAAGACCCCAACGGCGTGGTCATCACCGACACCCGTGCCAATGTGGACCGGATCATGGCCATCGCGCGCAGCTTTGACGGCGACGCGCTGGTGCGCTCCGAAGTGCTGCGGTTTCGCAGTGCCGATGCGGCCACCGTGGGCAATGCCATTCTTGAAGTGCTGGGCCCCGCAGGCACCGGCGCGCGGCTCTCCGTCGATCCCGGCTCGAACCTTTTGCTGGTTCGGGGTACGCCCGACGATATTTCCGAAATCCGCAGCCTTGCCATTGCGATGGACGTGGCCCCGCGCCGCGACCCGCGCGAGGCTGTGGCCACGACGGTCTTCAACCTGCAATACGGTGACGCACAGGTGATTGTCGACATCATCAAAGGCACCGTGGGCGAAGCCACCGACATCACGAATGTCGTGGCCGCCGATGTCGGTGCGGCACCAGAAGGTGAAGAGGGTGCCTTCGTCCCGCTTAGCCGCGTTGTGGCGCCGGATGCGGTTAATATCACGGCCTCGGTGGCCACCAATTCTATCATCGTGCGCGGTACTGCGGCGCAGGTTCAAGAAATCGGCCAACTGGTTCACGCACTCGACGTGCGCCGCCCTCAAGTCATGATCGAAGCTGCCATCGTCGAGGTCTCGGGCGAGGTGGCCGAACGGCTTGGCGCGCAACTTGGGTTAGGCCCAAACATTCCGAATGGCGCCATCGCTGCAACGAACTTCTCCAATGGTGGCGGGGTCTCTTTGGGCTCCGTGCTGTCTGCGGTCGGCGTGCCTGCTGGGTCTGCGCTGTCCACCGGTCTGACACTGGGCGCAGGCGGCAATGACTTCGGCATCCTCGTGCAAGCGCTTTCGCAATCGACCAGTGCGCGGCTCTTGTCCACGCCCTCTGTCACCACGCTCGACAACGAGCCGGCGACCATTGTCGTGGGCCAGAACGTGCCCTTCCGCACCGGTAGCTTTGCCACCGATGGCAATACCGTTACCCCCTTCACCACGATCGAGCGGCGTGATGTGGGCATTACTATGAACGTGGTCCCGCGGATCACCGCTGGCGGCGTGGTGCAGCTGGTGATCGAACAGGAGATCTCGAGCTTGACCAACGCCAATGTCGAAGGGGCCGCCGATCTGGTTACAAACCGACGCGTTATCAACACCACCGTTATGGCCGACAACCGAGGCACCGTGGTACTGGGCGGGCTGATCACCGACGACCGGATCAACGGCAGCAGCAAGGTGCCAGGGCTTGGCGATCTGCCGGTTGTGGGCGAACTGTTCAAGACTCGTAATGGGCGCAACACGCAACGCACGCTCTTTGTCTTCCTGCGTCCCACCATTCTGCGCAGCCGCGAAGACATCTCGGCAGCGTCGGCGAACCGCTACAACAAGCTGAGGTCTGCGGATTCAACACCGCAGCCCAAGACTGTGCTGAAACAGCAGCAGGTGAAGCAACTGCCGTTGGAAATTCAGGGGTTGTATTGAGTAATATCAACCGATGCTGACGCGCCGGATTTGAAAGACATCTCTGTCCGCTGGCCGACACGAAAGCCGCCAAACTTGCCGATGCTTAGATTGCCGGTCGCGTAAATTGCGCCGCCGGAGGACTCTCTGGTCAGGAGGAAATCGCCGTGCTGTAAGAAATGGCTTCGGTCCAAAAGGCCGCGCTAGCCGGGGATCTGATAGGAACGAGGCACCCTACTTCTGTATCAGCGCGTTTTCCCATTCGGCGAGAAAACGGGTTCGTTTTAACTTATCTAGATAGGTCATCAGTGCGGGTTCCAAGGCTATGGTGCCCCGGATGGCCCCTTTTTCGCTGCCTTGGAGCGGCGGTAGGGCAGGCGCGTCTTCGGTTTCGGTCGATTGATAGGCCACCAGATGCGCAAGGAAGCGCCGCGCCGCCTCTGGGCTCTTCGTTTGACGAGAGACTAAGGCCGTACGCATCATCGTGGTCGGAAAATCAGACGGCATGACGATCTCGATATGGTCTTGATACTTGGCCCGTGCCGCGGCGTAGCTTCCCAGCACGTTATAGGCGACGACAATCCGGCCTTCAGTCAGATCGCTGATCATCTCACCTGAGCAGCAATAGAGCTGCGCATTTAGGCTACCGATGACTTCCATCAGCCGCCAGAAAGTCTCGGAGGCGCGAGAATCCTGGGTGGCAAAGAGATAGCCAAGCCCCGACTGACGCACATCATAGGTGCCGACCCGGCCGCGAAACACTTCCGGTCGGGCACGCAGCGCTTCGATCAACGCCTGACGCGAGCGGGGGATCGGCTGGCCTTCGAAAGCCGCGCGGTTAAGCACGATGACCGCAGGCTCTGAAGTGAAGGCAAACAGGCTTTGGCGCCACTGTGCCCAGCTGGGATGCGCAATGTCATCAAGCCGAAGAGCATATCCGTCGTTGGTCAGCTTGAGCTGCAGGTCCATTGCGCTTGAAATTGCGATGTCAAAGCTTTGCGGAGCGTCGCGGAACCGCTGATCGAGATCCGTGGTTCCGGTCACCAGATATTCAACGGATACATCCGGCTCTGTTGCGGTAAAGGCGTCGATCAGCGGGGCAAAAAAGGCCGTGTCGGTGCTAGAAATGATGCGTAGAGATGTGCGGCCCTCGGGGTTGAAGACACGCCGGTCCTCCCAGTTTTGCGCGGCCGCGGGGGACGTCAGAAGGGTAAGTATCAGAACGACAAGGTAACGCATGCGCCGCCCTCCGGATGGTTGTGCAATACAATGGCGCCGCCGTGTGCTGTGGCGACATCTAAAGCGATGGTCAGCCCAAGGCCCGAGCCGATGGTCTGTGCCGCGTTTCGGCCGCGCTTAAACCGGCTGGTCAGGGTTGCAATCTCATCAGTGGGGAAACCTGGTCCGTGGTCGCGGATGGTGACCTGCGGGTGTGGGGCCGCGTTAACGACGATCTCCATGATGCTCTCGGCGGGGCCGTATTTCATCGCATTGTCGATCAGGTTGCGCAGGGCGTTCTGGATTAAGATCTGGTCCCCGGTCATCTGCACCCTCGGGTCGCCTTCAACCTGGAGGCTGAGGTCACGCATGTCAGCAATCGGCGCCATCCGCTCGGTCAATTCGCGTACAAGGACTGCAAGGTCGAGTTCATCGCGCTCCAGATGGTCGGCACGAAAGGTGATCATCGCATGATCCAATAACTGTCCTGCTGCGCGCGAGCTTTCGTCGATCGCCTTGATCATAGCGCGTACCGCCTCGCGGTTCTCCTCTTTTTCGACGCGTTGCAATGTCGCTTCGGCACGAGAGCGGACTGTGGCGAGCGGCGTGCGGACGCGGTGCGCGGCTTCGGCGATGAAATCCTCGGATTGACTGAGAGTTTGGTCGAGGCGGCCCATAAGAGAATTGAGCGACGTCACCAGAGGGGCCATTTCCTGCGGCACAGCACTTTGGAAGGGCCGCAGGTCCTGCGGGCCCCGTCGGGTGACGGAGGCTGTCAGTCTCGACAGGGGTCCGATGGTCGCCTTGGTGGCTCCGAGCGAGAGCAGCGCGGCCAGCAGAAAGAACCCGCCGCCAAATAGCGCTGCATCACGCGAAATCCGGTCAAGGGTCTCGGAAAGGGCATCCTGGGTTTGTGCCAAGAGCAGCTGAATGTCCCGGCGCCCCTCGGTCCCGATGATGGTGCGGCTGGCCTCGATGATACGCACCGGTGCGCCTTGTAGATGTCCCGCGCGGAAATCCGGTCCAAGATCGACCCCCTCTTCCGCAAGCTTTAGGTCGGCATAGCCCGACAGAAACTGACCGTCTTGAAAGACCGCATAGAACAGCCGGTCATCGGCGGGGGTACTTAGCATGGAAAAGGCGGCATAGGGAATATCTACCTGTACGCTCCCATCACGGATCGCGGCCGAATCGAGGATCGAGGTGGCCGAAGCCAGCAAAATATTGTCCTGCCCCTCCTGCGCCACCTGGATGGCATGGCTGCGTACCGCCAGTACCAGCAAGAGCGCCAGCAATGCCGCCCCGCCAAGGAGGGTGAGCACCAGCCGATTGCGCAGCGATCCTGAGACCCGGGCGTTATTCATTCTGGTCCAGCCGATAGCCAAGACCGCGCATCGTGGTGATGGTGAGATCCGAGTGTTCCAGATGCTTGCGCAGCCGCCCAACATAGACCTCGATCGCGTTTTCCGAGACATCGTTTTCGTAGGAAAACAGCCTGTCCGCCAGCTTTTGCTTGGAAAAGACCTGCCCCCGGGCGTTCAAGAACAGCTCCAGCAGGCGCAACTCGCGGTTGCGCAGAGTGACCGGCGTGCCGCGCACCGAAAGCGACCCTGCGACCGGGTCAAAGACGATGCCACCAAGCTCGACCCGGGTCTTTGAACTGCCAGATCTGCGGCGGAGAACTGCCCGGCAACGGGCTTCAAGCTCGGCGTGGTCAAAGGGTTTGGTCAGGTAGTCATCCGCGCCCAGATCGAGCGAACCGACGCGATCTGAGACTTGGCTGCGGGCAGTCAGCACAATGACCGGCGTGTCCAAGCCACGGGCGCGCTGCTGCTTGAGAAAGTCCCGTCCGTCCCCGTCAGGTAGCATGATGTCGAGCAAAATAAGGTCATACTCTCCGGTAGAGACAAAGGCCGAGGCATCGTCGAGTTTTTCTGCGTGATCAATGACATGACCGTCGAGCCTCAGGCGTGACACGACCGCTTGAGCGAGATCCGGATTGTCTTCAACCAGCAAGAATTTCATGCAACGTCGCCCATTTTTTGTACCGTGACAGGTCTGTGTCAGCTTCACGTGGTTATTTCCCCGCCAACTGATCCGCTGGACGGACGGTTGTCAAATGGGAGGATAACATGACGACATTCACACTGGGCCGCCGCGCCCTTATCGCCGCCATCGCCGCTATGGGCATCGCTGGGCCTGCTGCTGCAGATGGTCACCAGATGCTCGACAGCATCCACTTTCTCATTCCCGGCGGCGCCGGCGGCGGCTGGGACGGCACCGCGCGGGGCACCGGCGAAGCGTTGACCAAATCCGGTCTGGTCGGCACCGCGTCTTACGAAAACATGTCAGGTGGCGGCGGCGGCAAGGCCATCGGCTATCTGATCGAGAACGCCGAAAGCAGCCACAACACGCTGATGGTCAATTCCACTCCGATCATTATCCGCTCGTTGACCGGCGTGTTCCCGCAGAACTTCCGCGACCTGACCTTGGTGGCTGGCACGATCGGCGATTATGCTGCCATCGTGGTCGGCAAGGACAGCCCGGTCAATTCGATGGAAGATCTGCTGGCGGCCTATGACGAAGACCCCAGCAACACCGCCATCGGCGGCGGCTCGGTGCCCGGAGGCATGGACCATCTGGTCGCGGCCATGGTGATGGAAGCGGCAGGCAAAGATGCGCTCGGGGTGAAATACATCCCCTATGACGCGGGCGGCAAGGCCATGGCGGCGCTGCTCTCAGGCGAGATCGCGGCGCTTTCCACAGGTTTCTCCGAAGCGGTGGATCTGGCCGAAGCCGGTGAGGTGAAGATCATCGGTGTGACCTCAGAAGAGCGCATCCCCGCCGCACCCGACGCTATGACCATGATGGAGCAGGGCATCGACACCAGCTTCGTCAACTGGCGCGGTTTCTTTGGGGCCCCCGGTTTGCCTGAGGCAGAAAAGGCCAAGTACCAAGAAGCCATTGCCAAAATGTATGACACTCCCGAATGGGAAGAAGTGCGTGCACGCAACGGTTGGGTCAACATCCACAACTCCGGCGACGATTTTCAGGCTTTCCTTGAAAAGCAGGAAAAGGAAATCGGCGACCTGATGAAGAAGCTCGGCTTCCTTTAATAAAAAACTGCGAAGGGCAGGGCGGTTCGCCGCCCTGCCCAGATTTGATCTCTGGGAGGAGACGTCATGGCGCTTGATCGCTGGATTGCACTTATCTTGCTGGGCCTCTGTCTGGCCTATGGATACACCGCCTGGCTCACGATGGACGCAGAGCTTGCCCCCTTCATGCGGCGCAACCCGATCTGGCCCAGCACCTTTCCCAAGGTTCTGTCGATCCTCGGCGTGATCGCCTCATTGATCATCCTTCTGGGGCTGGAAAAGAGCAGCTATGAGGTTGGCGAGATCGATTACCGCCGCTTGGGCGATTACCACCTGTGGCAGGCTTTGCTGCTTTTGGCGCTGATGGTGGCCTACGCACTTGGCCTGCGCCCCTTGGGGTTTCTCTTCTCCACCTCGGCTTTTCTGATCCTCGGGTCTTTCATCCTCGGTGAGCGCAAGTGGCATGTGATGCTGCCGGTGGCGCTGATCGCCACGTTCTCTGTCTGGTACCTCGTTCAAGAAGTGCTGGGCATCTACATGCGCCCGCTGCCGGGCTTTTTGGGAGGCTGATATGCTTGAAGGACTGTTGATGGGCCTCACGACGGCCCTGTCCCTGCAAAACCTGCTGATGGTTGTTGCGGGCTGTTTGATCGGCACTTTCATCGGCATGTTGCCGGGGCTGGGACCGATGTCGATCATTGCCATCATGATCCCGGTGGCGATCTCCATGGGCGACCCCTCGGCGGCGCTGATCCTGCTGGCCGGGGTTTATTACGGTGCCATCTTTGGCGGCTCGACCTCCTCGATCTTGCTGAACGCACCGGGCGTGGCGGGCACCGTGGCCTCCAGCTTTGACGGCTATCCGATGGCGCGACAGGGCAAGGCCGGCAAGGCGCTGACCATCGCCGCCATCGCGTCTTTTGCCGGTGGCACCATCGGGGCGATCCTTCTGATGATCTTTGCGCCCGCGTTGTCCTCGGTCGCGCTGCTGTTCCACTCGGCGGAATATTTCGCGCTGATGGTAGTGGGTCTTTCGGCCATCGCCGCCTTTGCAGGGACGGGGCAGGTCGCCAAAGCGCTGATCATGACGCTTCTAGGCCTGATCATGGCCACGGTGGGCGAGGGCGCACTGTTCAACATGCCGCGCTTCACCATGGGCATCATGGACCTGCAATCGGGCTTTGGCTTCATCACGCTGGCCATGGCGATGTTTGCGCTGCCCGAAGCGCTGTTTTTGGTGCTCAAGCCCAAAGACTTCAAGGGCGGCGAGGGCGAGATCAAGGACATGCGGATCACCCGCGCCGAAGCCCGTGCCATCGCCCCGGTGATCGGGCGCCAATCGCTGCAAGGGTTCTTTATCGGCGTGTTGCCAGGTGCCGGGGCCACCATCGCGAGTTTCCTCGGCTACGCGGTGGAACGCAACATCGCGCCAAGACACGAGCAGGACGAATTTGGCAAAGGCTCGATTAAGGGACTGGCCGCGCCCGAGACCGCAAATAACGCCGCCTGCACCGGGTCGTTTGTGCCGCTCCTGACGTTGGGTATCCCCGGCTCGGGCACCACGGCGATCTTGCTTGGGGCACTGATCGCGCTGAACGTCACGCCCGGTCCCCGCTTGATGATCGACGAGCCGCAGATCTTCTGGGCGGTGATCATGTCGATGTTCATCGGTAATCTGGTGCTTTTAATCCTGAACCTGCCGCTGATCCCATATATCGCTAAGGTGTTGTCGGTGCCGCGGACTTTCCTGATCCCCTTCATCCTCTTCTTCACGCTGATGGGGGCCTATATCGGCCAGAACAATGCAACCGAGCTTTTGCTGCTGGTCGGCTTCGGGGTTTGTGCAACCGCGCTCAAATTTGCCGACTACCCGCTGGCACCTCTGCTAATCGGCTTCATTCTGGGCGGCATGATGGAAAACAACTTCTCCCGCTCGATGCAGCTTTATGATGGTGTCGCTTTTATCTGGGAGCGCCCGATGACACTGGGCCTGCTGATCATCGCGGTCATTCTGGTGGTGTTGCCGAGCTACCGCGCGCGCCGGGCCCGGGCACGGGCTGCCGGGGTCGCCGAAGGGGACTGATCGACGGCAATTTTCAAGTCCGAGGTTGGATGAATGGTGAAAAAAAAGCGGGGGTGTCGCGGAAGTTTGCGGCACCCCTGCAGAAGATGGGTGGGGGCGTGCTGAAACAGTGTTCACCCGCGCCTTTATAGCCGCATTGGCCGCAAGGGTCGGCTGCCGCGGGAAAGTTTTCAAGCTATTCGGCGACAGTGTGGTGGAGATAGCCGTAATTCGGGCCGGAAATGGCACCCCTCAGGAAGGGCGGAAACCTGACATTCTCTGCATGATACAAAGGTACGCAGTTTAGCGTAGGGAGTTGTCATTCAGCCCTCATCGATTCAACGCACAGTACTTAGAAATCAACTCCTCGAAGTGCCCCGAGGACAACGGGCCAATGGATGACATTTTTCGACCTATTCTTAGAAATCCCCCGGGGCGCATTGTAGACATACCAAACCTTCACCGCGCCACGCCTCGACCACAGAGCTTCGGTCATCAATCACCAACCAAGGTTTGAAGCCGTCAGCTTGCATTTCTTTTAGCGCTCGGCGCTTCACTTCGGGGTCGGTGGCTTCGTCCTGATCTTCGGCGCGCAGGTATATGCCATCGAAAGGCAGGTCGTGTTTGCGCAGCCATGCAATCGTATGTTCGGCCCAGCCCTTTGGCCGCCCGGAGCAAATCAGAATGGTCTCACCGCTTTCTTTCAGCCGTCGCATCAGCTTTGCGACCGGGGCAATCAATGCGGCATCTGCCATCGCGTGGTGAAAATCTTCCCAATGCTTTTCGACGCCATGTACAAGATGACCCAGCCGTTCTGCGTCGAACTCTGCGAGTGTGCCATCGACATCAAATACCACACAGGGGGTCGCTGCTGCTTGGGTCATAGGGTCTTCTCCAGTAATTTATTACCTGTGTTTTCAAATAAGAGTGGTTTTGCATTGGGCGGGCGTTGGCCCACGTCACCTGTCGTCCAGAGCACGCGCGCGGCGCGGATTACGCCCGAGTGGCATACCAATACCGGCAATGCGCGCGAGGAAGCGGCGCAAATGTCGGTGATCGTAGTTTGCACGCGCATCAGCATATCGGGCCAGCTTTCGCCCCGGTCTGGTGTGACTTCTCTGACGGGCTGCTCGCTCAAGGGTTGCCCTTCGAACACCCCCCAGTCGCGCTCGCGCAACCCGTCATGTACCTCAAACCCTCGGGCTGGAAAGGCGAGCTCAGCGGTGTGTTTGGCCCGTGACATCGGGCTTGCATGGATCGCAATCTGCACTGGCCATATAATGTTTGAAAGGGCGCGCGCCTGATCGCGACCCAACTGGGTAAGCGGGACATCCGTTACCCCGGCGATGATCTCATATGCATTGGCAGTCGTCTCGCCATGGCGGATCAGGCAAAAGCTGCGCGTTGGGAAAGGTGCTGCAGTCATAGGCGGACCCGATCATGAAAAAACACCTCAGCGTCGAGCCCTTCAATTAGGTAATCTTCCGGCTGCGTGCAGAAGGCGGGCGCAAAGCGTTTGGCGCCGAGGCGCTCTAACATCTTCACCTGATCGCGCAGCGGTGGATGCACGTTCCAACGCTGGAAATGTCCGCCCGAAACGCTGCAAATGCCCCGCGCATGGGCCGTCATATGGCCGGTGAATACGACATGCGCGTCGCGCCCCAGACGCCCGCTTTCATGCCATGCCCGTACATAGCCCCAAGCAGCACCGCCGTCGGCATTAGGCGTGTCGCAGATTAAAAACCGCGCCTGCTCCATCGGGCCACGGTCCAACAGGGGGGCGATCAGGCGGGCGTCGGCACTGACAGCACCGCTGCTGAGTGCTCCGCGCAGCGTGTCCTGACATTCAGGGTCCAGCATCACGCTTTCACAGCCGTAGCGCCGCACCAGATGCAGCGCCATTTCGCCCGCGCGGCCCGAGGGGGGGACGGGCAAAAGCACCTGACCGTCGACCCTGTCGAGCAGGGCATTCAGTGCGTCGAACCGATCTGATTGTGGTACGTCATCAAGGTGATAAGAGCAGTCCAAAATCGCGGTTGCCGCAGGGGGCGGCACATCAAAAGTGAACCAATCCGATTCCTCTGACCAATCGCCGGAATAGAACAGCCCCTCGCCCAGATCGAAGTGGAACCAGACGCCGCCCATCGCATGGCCATTGCGCCCGGTGGTCAGGGTGACGCCGTCGATCGTTATCTGACCCTGTTCGGGCAGCAGATGCACATTGGCCGCAGGCGGCAGGGCTTTGGCCGTTTGCGCCGTTGCATAGATCGGAAGGCCCGCCTCAACGGCATAGGACGCGCCGCCAATGTGGTCGATGTGATCATGGGTGATGAACACCGCCTCGGCCCCTTCAAGCCACGCGGGATCGAAATGCGCGTTGGCTTCGGGACCGAAACCGCAATCAAGCAGCCAGATCCGATTATCCACGGTCAATTGCATGCACGCAGGGCCTTTGTCCCCGATGCCGGAAAGTAGTCGTATGCTTTGCATTTAATCCTCTGAGAAGGCCCAAGGGGTGGTGATTGTCAGGCCCAGTTGCGCGCCGACGTCGAAGCGGGCGCGGGTTTCTGCAAACAGGCGCGCGCCGCAGTCGGTCACCGTTTCCAGTAGGTATTTTCCGCCCATATAGGTGACCCGCGCGACTTTGCTGCGCAGATCGCCACTCTCAGAGATGGTCAGGTTTTCGGGGCGCAGGCAGACATGGCTGACTTGCCTCTCAGCACGTGCTGATTGCACCGCAACTTCGGCCCCCAGTATCCGCGCCTGCCGGGCCTCTCCGGCCTGCTTGACCTCTTGCACCGGCACCACGGTGCCGCGCCCGACGAATTCGGCGACAAAGCGGTTTTTCGGCCGTTCATAAAGCGTTTGCGGGGTATCGAATTGCTGAATGCGGCCCTGATCCATCACCGCGATCCGGTCGGCCATCGCCATGGCTTCGGCTTGGTCATGGGTGACATAGACCATCGTGGCCCCGGTGCGTTTGTGGAAATCGGTGAAGACACCCTGCATCGTGGCCCGCAGCGCTACATCAAGGTTGGCCAAGGGTTCATCCAGCAGCACGGCACAGGGATCAGAGACAAGGCAGCGTGCCAAGGCGACCCGCTGCCGTTGCCCGCCTGACAGATCCGAGGGCATGCGGTCGGCGTAGGTCTCAAGCCCTGTTGCGGCGAGCGCCGCACCGGTATGTCTGGCGATTTCCGTCTTAGAGAACCTGCGAATCTCAAGCGGGTAGGACACGTTGCGCCGCACTGACATATGCGGCCAAAGCGCGTAGGACTGAAACACAAACCCGATGTTACGTTCTTCAGGCGGCAGGTTCGCCCCTGTCTGGGCATTGGCCATTTCGTGGGTGCCGATGCGAATTTGCCCGCTGCTGGGGGCCTCAAACCCAGCCAAGATGCGCAGAAGCGTGGTTTTGCCACAGCCCGACGGCCCCAAAAGCGCGATAAACTCGCCGTCGTCGAACCGGGTTGTGATGTCTTGTAGCGCAGGCGTACCTGCGAATGTCTTGCCGACCGAAGACAGGTCTATGTCTGCCATGGGACAACTCCTTTGGGAAAGCGACGGGAAAACAGTTGGATTAGCGCCATGAGGACGATGACCACAAAGACGATGGTCATCGCCAAGGCACTGGCCATGCCGGTTTCGCCGCTGTCATCGAGATTGAAGATCACCACGCCCAATGTCTCGGTGCCCGAAGACCACAGGAGCGCAGAGACCGTGAGTTCATTGAACGCGGTGAGAAACACAAGGATCGCCCCCGCCGCCGCAGCTGGGGCCGAAAGTGGAAAGATCACATCGCGCAGCCGCCGGTAGAGGGAGGCACCGACCGATTGTGCGGCCTCATCCATGGCAGGATCGAACTGCTTCAGGCTTGCCTGAACCGGGCGGAACATCACCGCAAAGAACCGCGCGAGATAGGCCAGAAAGATGATCCAGATGGTGCCGTATAGCGTGGCTTCGGTGAAGGGCAGCTTAATCAGCAGCAAGATCATCGCAATCGACAGAACAACCCCCGGCAGTGCGTAGGGCAGATCAAGCAGGCTGTCGAACAGCCGCGCCAGCCGCGTTTTGCGCCGCTCCATCAGCCACGCCAGAGGCAGGCAGATCATGACCAAAGCGACAGAGGCGCCCGAGGCCAGTCCAAAGGAGTTGGCAAAGGCCCGTGAAGTGACCGGTTGGCGGAATAGCACCTCGTACCAAGATGCAAGCGTCACCGTGTCAAAGCGCAAAGTCACGCCATAGGCAGGCACGAGTGATGTCGCCAATAGGCCGAACATCGGCAGGACAAGGATGGCGAAGACCACGGCCCACAGCAGTATCTCAACCGGCAGACGGGCCGCCCCCAAGGGCAGGGCGAGCGGGCGCGAAGTGCTGCCCACAAGGTGCAACTTCTGGCGCGACTGGCACAGACGTTGCAGCAAGATGCCCGCCACGGCGACCGCTCCGATCAGCATCGCCAGAACCGAAACCTCGGCCAAGACGGTTGTCCCCATGCCGGCCAGCTTTTGATAGACCAGCGTCGGCAGCGTCGCATAGCCCGCGGGAATGCCCAGCATCGCCGGAATGCCAAAATTGCCAAGCGCGGTCACAAAGGTGATCGCCGTTCCTGCCGCAAGACTGGGCAAGGTCAGCGGTATCACAACCTGCCACCATGTGCGCAGTCCTTTCGCACCGCTGATACGGGCGGCCTCGACCACGTCTTGGGGGATAGACCGCAGACCCGCGCGCAGGGTCAGAAAGATAATCGACATATGTTGGATGCCGAGCAGGAAGATGATCCCTTGCGGCGAATAAAGCGGCTGCGGCGCGCCAAGCGGCGGTGCGATGCGCAGTGTCTTTAGCAATACCGACGACGGCCCCATGATCTGGGTCCAGGACAGGGCCGTAATCTGCGGCGGGATCATCATCGGGATCATCAGGCAAAAAACCAAAGCCGCTTTGGCCCGCAGATCCGTCAGCGCCACGAGAAAGGCAAAGGCCGCGCCAAGCACCAGCGATACCAGAGTGCCAAAACCCGCCGTTACCAGCGAATGTTTAAGCGCGCTTAGGGTAGAGGGTTGCGCCAGCACATCGCGCATAAGGGTCAGGCTGGGACTGCCCTGATCGGTGACGCCCTCGACGAACAAGCGCAAAACCGGGGCGAGCGTCAGGCAAATCGCGACGATCAGAATGGCAGAGAGCAGCCGGGCCTCGGACCGGCTGCCTCCAGTTTGTTGCGCGACATTCATCATTCAGCGCCGAAAAGCTCTGCAAATTTGGCTTTGTTGGCTTCAGCGGTTGCGAGGGCCTCGGCAGGGTCGAAGGCCATCAACTTGATGTCTTCGCGAGCGGGGAACCCTTCGGGGACGCCCATACCGTCACGGGCGGGGATATAGCCCATGTCCAGAACCAGTTCCTGGCCTTCGGAGCTGAGCAGAAAGTCGACGAATTTCTCCGCGCCTTCGACGTTCTTGGCCGAAGACATGATCGCAACCGGCTCGGTCACGTAGGAAACGCCTTCTTCGGGGAAGACGAAATCAATTGGGGAGCCATCGGCCTTGTTGCGGATTGCAAGGAAGTCAACGACCATGCCGTAGGGCTTCTCACCCGAGGCCACGGCCTTGAACGTGCCGCCGTTGCCGCCCTGTGCGCGGGCCTCGTTCGCGGCGAGGTTTTCGTAATACTCCCAGCCCAATGTCTCATCGCCGGTCAGCGTGGCAAGATGAATAAGCGCGGCGCCGGAATAAAGCGGCGAGGGCATCGCGATCTGTCCTTTGATGGAAGCGTCTGAGAGGTCTTTCCAAGAGGTCGGCGCGGTTTCTACGCCCGTGTTATAGACGACCCCGGTGGTGATCAATTTGGTCGAATGGTAATACCCTTCGGCAGAGTGCAGTCCCGCGTCATAGTCAGCGGCCTCGGGCGACTGATAGGCAGTCAAAAGACCTTCTTGCGCCATGCCTTCCAGCGTCACAGTATCGGCGATCAACAGCACATCGGGTTGCGGGTTGCCGGCTTCAATTTCAGCACGCAGGCGGGCCATTAATTTGGTTGTGCCGTCGCGAACCCAATCGACTTCGGTGCCGGGGTTGGCGGCCATAAATGCATCTACGGTGCGCTGCGCGTCGGCATTGGGCTGCGAGGTATAAAGCGTGATCGTATCGGCCATGGCTGTGCTGGCCAAGAGCGCAAAAGCGGTAGTTGTGACGAAAGACTTCATGGGGCTCTCCTGGGAGGTTAGCTTTCGAACGAAAGCAGTTCACGAGAGCCTTATCCCTGAGAAGTCTGACAGTTTTGTAACAGATATTTGAAACTTTTATTTATATTGCGATGCTTAGGAGCTTTTCCTAACCTCACAAAAAGTTCGCGAACTTATCGAAGGAATGTGCGGTGCAACGGGGCGTCACCCAGCGAAGAGATGAGATTATCGCGCTGCTTTCCAAGAGTGGCATTCTCTCCGCGGCAGAGCTCTCGGCAGAGCTTGTCGTCTCTGTTCAAACAATACGCGCTGATCTGCGCGATCTGGACGAAGCTGGACTTGTTCAGCGCCGCCATGGCAATGCACGGCTGCGGCAGCAAAGCGAGAACATCGGCTACCTGCCCCGCGAAGGCATCGCGCGACAAGAAAAACAGCACATTGCTTTGGCCGTGAAAAATCTAATCCCCGACGGCGCGCGGTTGGCATTAGGAACCGGCACAACTGTAGAGACATGCGCGCGGTTTCTGGCCTCGCATAAGGACCTTGTTGTTGTGTCCAACAGCATCCACGCTGTCTGCGCTTTACAGCACGCGCCCGGAGTACGCGTCGAGTTGGCCGGGGGCATTGTGAGAATGCGTGATCTGGATATAATCGGCACGCCAGCCCTAAAATTCTTTGCAAAAGATCAGGCTGATTACGCCATCTTTAGCTGCGGTGGCCTTTCCGAGGAGGGCGGATTGATGGACTATAATGCTGACGAAATGTCCGCACGCAAGGCCATTGCTCGCTGCGGAAAGAAGAGCATTCTGGTCATGGATAGCACAAAGAACGGATTGGATTTGGCGTTCCAGATGGAACATGTCTGGGACGTTGATGTCATCGTGACCGGTGCGAGGTTTTCAGCGTCTATTGCGGAAAGCTGTTCCCGACACGGTTGTCAGATTATCCAAGTATGACTGTGCCGTCGATTGGCGAATGCCCCGCGCGGTTGCTGAAACCTTAAGCGTGGAGTTTGGATCGCTGAAGTTGGCCGCAGAGGACGCTGGTGGGAAAAGTTAAGGGCGGTATCAATCTGTTGACGATTGCCTAATCGAGTTGCGTCTTAAAGTGGTGCTATTCTGCGCAGACAGTGCGTTTTTAAAGATCTCGGTGGCGGTTGACCTGTCCTACGCCACGAAAGACAGCTTTGGAGGACCTGCGTCGCGACGATGACCACCTTGGTCTAAGCCCGCTACGGGCCGTTCGATCAGGATGAGCATATTTTGCAACGGCGACGTAGTCTGGCCTTACCAAGATAGTTTGGGGGTAATCCGCCGTGCAGTATGTGGGTGTAGCGCGAAAGGCGGGCTTGGCCCTATAAAGGCGTTAATCGCCCCCGCTCAACGGGCGCTATCCATCAGCATCTCCACGAAGGCTTGCGCGGGCGGCGCCAGCACCTGTGACTCGGGCAGCACCAGCTTTAATTCACAGGGAATACCGGGGCTGAAGGGTCGTATTTCGATCTCAAGGTTCGAATAGGCGTCGGCTGTCAGAATATCCATGATCGATACGCCCATCCCATTCGCGACCAAACTGCAGATCGGGCCAGTGTAGGTGGAGTCAAATATGACGTTTGGGGTGACATCTGCCTCGTTGAACGCTTTCAGCAGCCGCTTTCGCATCAGGCTGCTTTCGGAAATCAGCAGCAAGGGGATTTCCTTAAGATCCTGCGGCGTGACGGAGTTAAGTTTGGACAGAGCGTGGTCCTTCGGCATCACGCAGACAAGGTTGGTCTCCGGCATCGTTTTGATTGCCACGCCGTGGACGTTGAGCGGCAAGAGCGCCAGCCCGATGTCGCATCTGCCTTTCTCGACATGTTCGACCACCTCAGGGGAGGGCCCGCTGATCAAGCTGATCAGAACATCTGGCCAACGCGCGTGAAATGTCTTTATAACTTCGGGGAGGAAAAAATACGAATGCCCGACGGTGGAGGCGAGGCGAAGCCTTCTTTTGCGGTGGGCGCCAAGTTCGGTGGCGAACTTGACCATATGTTCAAGCTCCCCGTAACAGCGTTCGACTTCGGAATGGAACGCGATGGCGTCTTTAGTGGGTTCAATGCGGCCTGCGTGACGCGCAAAAAGTTGCAATCCGTATTCCTCCTCCAGATCGCGTATCAGGCGGCTTATCGCAGGTTGTGTGACGCCCAGCACCTCGCCCGCTTGCGTCATATTTCCGGTCTCGATCACGGCTCGAAAGGCTTCAATCTGCCGAATGTTGAAACGTAGCATGAAATCAGGCCCTATCAGGTTTTGTTATGATGTGATGCTAATTTAGAATTTGCTTTATGCCCAGCCCTAAGCGAGATTTCTGTCAGATCGATTGGTTGGGCGGATGCCTAGCGGTCGTACCGGCACAGTGGCGAAGCTGCAGGGAGGCAGTTTTCGGTAGGAACAAGTGCCAATATATCTCTGGGAGGAGACAACCGATGAGACCGATGTACCTTGCGCTTGCCGCAAGCCTTTTGGCCACCACTGCTATGCCGGCAATGGCTGGCAAGGCGGACGACACACTGAACTTTGCGACCGACAAAGAGGTCGCCGTTGTCGACCCCTATTTCAGCGTGACCCGTGAACTCGTCATCATGGGCCATATGGGGTGGGACGGTCTTGTCCTTTTCAACAATAAAACCGGTGAGTTTGACCCGCTTCTGGCCACCTCCTGGGAATGGAAGAGCAACACCGAGGTCGAGTTCGATCTGCGCGAAGGCGTCGTCTTCCACGATGGCAGTACCTTTGATGCAGATGACGTCGTCTATACGATCAATTTTCTGGCCGACGAAGCAAACGGCGTTCCTGCGCAATCCGTCGTCAATTGGATGAAAAGCGCCACCAAGATCGACCAATACAAGGTCCGTCTGGAGCTGGTGCAGCCTTTCCCAAATGCTTTTGCCTATCTGGCAAATGAAATCTCGATCATGCCAGAGGGCTACTACGAAAATTCAACAATCGGTGCCGATGGTACGCGGGACCTGTCGAAAGTGACGCCGATCGGGACTGGCCCCTACACGGTCAGCGATGTCAGAACGGGCAAATACGTCAATTGGGCAAAGAACGACCAGTATTTTGCCGACGGGCCGAAAGGCACTCCTCAGATTGGCAACATCAACTTCCGGACAATTGGCGAGTCGAACACCCAACTGGCCGAACTGATGACAGGCGGGCTCGATTGGGCATGGGACGTGCCGAAAGAGCAGGCTCTGCGCCTTGAGGAAAGCGGGCAGGTTCAGGTGGTCAACGAAAAGACGCTGCGGATTTCTTATCTCGCCTTTGACGTCGATGGCAGCTCCGGTCAGGATTACTTTACGGATCAAAAAGTGCGCGCCGCCTTTGCCCATGCAATCAACCGTGAAGCCATTGCGAAAGAACTGGTCGGCCCGGCATCTGTCGCCATCCATTCCGCCTGCCACCCCGAGCAATTCGGTTGTTCGCAGGATGTGCCGCACTACGAGTACGATCCCGAAAAGGCCAAGGCGTTGTTGGCTGAGGCGGGATATCCGGACGGCTTCAAGTTCGACCTATATGGCTACCGTGAGCGTGAGTTCACCGAGGCGGTCATTGGCGACCTGGCGGCGGTTGGCATTCAGGCCAACCTAAACTGGCTGCAATACAGCTCGCTGCTTGAAAAAGTTCAGAACGGCGAGACACCGGTAAACCACATGACTTGGGGCTCAAGCTCGATCCCCGATGTGGCAGCGATCACCAGTCATTTCTTCTCGGGCAGCAGCGATGATCCGGCCAAGGATCCGCGCACTGCCGAAGCGCTGGCGCGCGGTGATACCTCGGTTGATCCCGAAGTGCGCAAAGAGGCCTATCAAGAGGCGCTGAATATCATCGCCGAAGAAGTCTATTGGCTGCCGATGTTCACCTACGCCAAATACTACGTGTTCTCCAATGATCTCGACTTCACGCCAACGGCGGATGAGATCCCCCGTCTCTATGAGGCGAGCTGGAAGTAACACGCTGCCTTACGCGTGGGTCGATCAAGCTTCCACCCTTTAAGGCGCCACCAAACCCCGCGGGTACCCAGAACTTGGGTATCCGCAGACGGGGCAAACCCATTCTCACACCAACAGCAATCGAGGTTGACCGGTGCTTGCATTTCTTCTCAGGCGAATATCGACGGCTCTACTTGTCGCCTTGACCGTGTCGTCGCTCACCTTTTCGCTCAATTTCCTTTCTGGGGATCCGGCCATTGCCCTTGCAGGCGAAAGCGCCACCCAAGAGGATCTACAAACCATCCGCGAGGCTTACGGCTACGACAAACCCATCCCCGTCCAGTACTTCAACTGGCTGACCGGGGCACTTCAGGGGGACTTGGGCCAATCGCATTACCTCAACCAGCCGGTTGCAGATGAAATATTTGAGCGCCTGCCAACGACCATGGCACTCGGTCTAAGCGCGCTGGTCTTTGCGCTGGTCCTTTCCATCCCATTGGGGGTACTGGCGGCGATCCGGCCCAACAGTCTATTTGACCGATTTGCCCTGACCGTGGCCGTGGTGGGGCAGGCGATGCCGAGCTTCTGGTTTGCGCTGACGATGATGCTCTGGTTCGCCATCAACTGGCGCATCCTGCCGGTCTCGGGCAGCGATACATGGCTGCATTTCGTCATGCCCTCCATCGCTCTTGGCTATTACATCACACCGGGTGTCATGCGCCTGACCCGGGCCGGGATGCTGGAAGTTCTGCGCTCCGACTATATTCGCACGGCCCGCGCCAAGGGTGTCAGCCGCTTTTCGCTGATGTTCAAACATGCGCTGCGCAACG
Source organism: Sulfitobacter sp. AS92 (assembly GCF_038900015.1). Lineage (NCBI taxonomy): Bacteria > Pseudomonadati > Pseudomonadota > Alphaproteobacteria > Rhodobacterales > Roseobacteraceae > Sulfitobacter > Sulfitobacter sp. AS92. Next base: position 46,082 of record NZ_JBBMQL010000012.1, on the reverse strand, counting down.
CGATCATTCCTGTGGTGTCTCTGGCAGCCGTCCAATTCGGTTTCATGCTCGGCGGGTCCATCGTGATCGAGACGATCTTCGCGATCAACGGCCTTGGCTTTCTGGCTTGGGAATCGATCCAGCGGGCCGACCTGCCGATGATGCAGGCCATCGTGCTGGTTCTCAGCTTTTTTTACATCGCACTCACCTTCCTTGCCGACGTCTTGAACGCTTGGCTGGACCCGCGGATTAGGATCGGATGATATGAGCACGCTGCAAAACAACGCCCCCACGATGCCCAGCGAGGCGCTCGTTCGCTCCCCTCGGCAGATGATGTTCCAACACGCGAAGACCCATCGCGGATTGATGCTCGGTGGATTTGTTATCGCTGTGATCGTTCTGGTGGCCCTTCTGGCACCGCTGATTGCACCGCATGATCCCTATGCGCAGATGCTGTCGCGCAAGCTGATCCCGCCGGTCTGGTTTGATAGCCCTAAGGCGACTTGGGAGCATATCCTGGGCACCGACCATCTGGGCCGCGACTACCTTTCGCGCTTGATGTATGGTGCACGGATTTCGCTGATGATCGGCTTCTCCGCCATGCTGATCTCGGGTGTGATTGGCACCATCTTGGGCATCTGTGCCGGCTATTTCGGCGGTCGGGTGGATATGGTGATCAACTTCATCATCACCACGCGCCTCTCGATGCCGGTGGTTCTGGTGGCGCTGGCGGTCATCAGCATCGTCGGGTCTTCGCTGACGGTGGTGATCTGGGTGATCGGCCTTCTGATCTGGGACCGTTTCGCGGTGGTGGTGCGCAGTGCGACCCAGCAGGTGCGGGGGCTGGATTTCGTGGCCTCGGCGCAGGCTTTGGGAAGTTCCACACCGCGCATTCTTTTCAGTGATGTCCTGCCCAATATCTCTAACCATATCATTGTGATCGCAACACTTGAGATGGCCCACGCCATCCTGCTCGAAGCGGCGCTGTCCTTCCTCGGGCTGGGGGTGCAGCCGCCCACACCAAGCTGGGGTCTGATGATCTCGGACGCCAAGGGGCTGATGTTCTTTGACGGCTGGCTGATCGCCGTGCCGGGGACCGCGCTTTTCATGCTGGTTCTGGCCATCAACCTGCTCGGCGACGGGCTGCGCGACGTGACCGCTCCGGAGGACCGCAGCTGATGGGCAAACTGGCGAAACATTCTGGCAAGATCGGTGAGCAAATGACCAATTCGACCAAGCCAATCCTTTCGATCCGCAACCTCACGGTGGCGCTGCCGGTTCAGGTGGAACGCGCCAATGCGGTGGAAAATCTGACCTTCGACGTCCGGCCCAAGGAAATCCTCTGTGTCGTGGGCGAATCCGGCTCCGGCAAGTCGATCACCTCACTGGCCACGATGGGGCTTTTGTCCTCAAGCCTGAAGGTGACTGGCGGAGAAATCGAATTTGACGGTCGGGATGTCCTGAAGCTCAGCGAGAGCGAGCATAACGACATGCGCGGCGACCGAATGGCGATGATCTTTCAAGAGCCGATGACCGCCCTGAACCCGTCCTATACCGTTGGCAACCAGATCGAAGAGGTTCTGCGTGTTCACCGTCCCTACGACGCGACAGAACGGCGCAAGCGGACAATGAAGCTTTTGGAAGAGGTGCGGCTGCCCGATCCTGAACGGCTCTTTAATTCGTACCCGCATCAGCTTTCGGGCGGTCAGCGGCAGCGGATCATGATTGCCATGGCGCTGGCGCTGGACCCCAAACTGCTGATCGCGGATGAGCCGACCACCGCGCTGGATGTAACGACCCAAAAGCAAATCCTGCATTTGCTGAAACAGCTCAACGCTAAACACGATGCTGGCATCATGTTCATCACGCACGACTTCGGCGTGGTGGCCGAGATTGCCGACCGCGTGGTGGTCATGCGCCACGGCCAGATCGTGGAACAGGGCACCGCCGACGAGGTGCTCAACAATCCGCAACACCCCTACACCCGTGCGCTGATCGACGCGGTGCCGCGCCGTGCCGAAGACCGTGAGATGACGATCTCGGAAAACCCGGTTGTCGTCGACGTGCAGGGGCTGATGAAGACCTTTCACACCTCGGGCGGCATGTTCAAGAAAAGCCGCACCGTCGCCGCCGTGAATGACATCTCCTTTCAGGTGCGCCGGGGGGAGACACTGGGCATCGTCGGGGAATCCGGTTCGGGCAAGACCACGCTGGTGCGCTGTCTGATGCGGCTCATTGACCCCGACAGTGGGGCAATCAACATCTCGGGCGTCGATTTTGCCAGCAAGACTGCCGCCGAACTTCGCCGCCACCGCAAGGACATCCAGATCGTCTTTCAGGACCCCTACGGCTCGCTCAATCCGCGCCGCACCATCGGCAGCCAGCTGATCCAAGGCGCGATCAACTTCGGGATGCCACGTGCGGAGGCTTGGGAACGGGTCTACGAACTGCTCGAGATTGTGCAGATGCCGAAATATTCGGTCCATCGCTATCCCAGCCAGTTCTCAGGCGGGCAGCGCCAACGCCTGTGCATCGCACGCGCGCTTGTGGTCAATCCCAAGGTGCTGATCGCAGATGAAGCGGTCTCAGCGCTGGACGTGTCGATCCAGCGTGAGGTGCTCAAGCTGATAAACGACATCCGCGACAGGCTTGGCCTCACCGTGATCTTCATCACCCATGACCTGCGGGTCGCGGCGCAGATCTGCAATGAAGTGCTGGTGATGAAACACGGCGAAGTGGTGGAGCGGGGCGGCGTTGGCCGCATCTTCACATCTCCGCAACATGAATACACCAAGGCGTTGATCGCTGCGCAGCCGGGGCAGGGCTGGGAGATCCCGGACATGGCCGAATTCGCGCCCCAGACGCTGTCGGCTGGGCATAAGGTGGTCAAGATATGAGCGACGCGGCTTATGACTTCATCATCGTCGGCGCGGGCTCGACCGGCTGCGTGCTGGCGAACCGGCTCTCGGCCAAACCGGGCTTGCGTGTTCTGCTACTCGAAGCCGGTCCGCGCGATTCAAATCCCTGGATCCACATCCCCATCGGCTACTACCGCACGATGGACGACACGCGCATCAACTGGCAGTACCAGACCGAAGACGTGCCCCAATCTGCCGGACGCCGCTTTGACTGGCCGCGCGGTAAGGTGTTGGGCGGATGCAGTTCGATCAACGGGCTGGTCTATGCCCGCGGGCAGGCGGCGGATTTCGATCATTGGCGGCAGCTTGGCAACCCCGGTTGGAGCTATTCGGATGTGTTGCCCTACTTCCGCCGAGCCGAGGGCGCGTCGATCGACGATATCGACGAGGAATTTCACGGACGCGACGGCCCGCTTGGTGTCAGCCGCGCCAGCGCGAACCCGCTCTGCGATGCCTATATCGCCGCTGCGGATGAGGCCGGCATCCCGCCAAACCCCGATTACAATGGCCGTGAGCAGGAGGGTGCCGGGTATTTTCAGGTCACCACCCGCAACGGCTGGCGCAGCAGTGCCGCAACGGCCTATTTGAAACCCGCACGCAAGCGGCCCAATTTGCATGTGCAGACCGACACTCTGGTACGCCGTCTTATCCTTGAGGGCACCCGCGTGATTGGTGTCGAAGTCGAACATGGCGACAAGGTCCAGATCCTGCGCGCGGGGCGCGAAGTGCTACTGGCGGCGGGGGCGATCAACTCGCCGCAAATCCTGCAGGTTTCGGGCATCGGTGACGCCGAGATGCTGCGCACTGCTGGCGTAGACGTAATGCATGATCTGCCAGAGGTCGGAGAGAACCTTCAGGACCATTATACCTGCCGCAGCACCTACCGCTGCGCGCAGCCTGTGACGGTCAACGACGAGGTCCGAAGCTGGCCGCGCAAGGTCGGTGTGGCGCTGCAATGGCTTAAGGACCGCAGCGGCCCGATGTCACTGAGCGCGGGGCAGGTTGGCGTCTTTGCCAAGACCCGCCCGGAATGCGCCACGCCGGATGTGCAGTTTCACTTTCTGCGCTACACCGCGCAGAAACGCGGCCGCACACTGGACCCGTTTTCAGGCTTCACTGTGACCATGTGCCAGTTGCGCCCGGAAAGCCGGGGCCACGTACGGATCACGGGGCCGGATCACCGGGCGAAACCGACGATCCAGCCGAATTACCTCGATACAACCACCGATCGCGACACCATGGTCGCCGGTATGAAACTGGTCCGCAAAGTCGCGGCGCAACCGTCTCTGGCCGATTATATCAGCGAGGAAATGTTGCCCGGTCAGGATGTGACCAGCGATGATGCCTTGCTGGACTACGTTCGTGCCAATGGCTCGTCGATCTTTCACCCCAGTTCCACCTGCCGCATGGGGGTGGACGCGGGCGCCGTCGTTGACCCGCGGCTCAGGGTGCACGGGCTGACCGGCCTGCGGGTGGCGGACGCCTCGATCATGCCGACGCTGGTTTCGGCCAACACCAATGCCGCCTGCATCATGATTGGCGAAAAAGCCGCGGATATGATCCTCGAGGACATCGCCTGACATGACCCACATCGAACCCAAGAAGCGAGCAAGCAGATGAAGATCAAGGATATCAAGACCTTCGTGGTCGGCAACACATCCATTCACCGGGGCGGTCCCTACTGGGTTTTCGTCAAGGTCACCACGGATTGCGGCACAGTGGGCTACGGCGAAATCTATGGCGTGGCGTTCCACCCCAAGGCGCTGACCGCGATGATCGACGACATGTTCGAGCGGCATTTCGTGGGCACCGACCCTTTCAAGATCGAACGGCATTTCCGACTGGTCTATTCGGCAGGCTTCTCGCAACGGCCCGATCCGACGGTTATGGGCATCTTTAGCGGCATCGAGATGGCCCTGTGGGACATCATCGGCAAGGCGCTCGACAAGCCGATCTACGAGTTGCTCGGCGGACAAGTACATGAACGCCTGCGCAGCTACACCTATCTGAATGCCGCCCCCGATGCCGCGTCGAACCAGAAGGTTTATGACGACCCGGACGCCGCGGCAGAGCGGGCACTGGAATATGTCGCGCAAGGGTTCACGGCGCTGAAATTCGATCCGGCGCGGCCTTACACTGCCTTTGATCCCCGCCAGCTTTCGATGGAGACACTCGACTTTGCTGACCGCTACACGGCGCGTGTCCGTGAGGCGGTGGGCGCAAGCTGCGATATCCTGATCGGAACGCATGGCGAGATGTCCCCCTCAGGCGCGCTGCGTCTGGCGCGCAAGTTGGAACCGCATGATCCGCTCTGGTTTGAGGAACCCACACCGCCTGACAATATCTCAGGCATGGCGCTTGTTGCCGCCGGAACCCGCATCCCTGTCGCAACCGGCGAGCGGCTGACCACCAAATACGAATTCGCCGATCTGCTGCGCCAGAATGCAGCGTCGATCCTGCAGATGAACCTTGGCCGCGTCGGTGGCATTCTGGAGGCCAAGAAGATCGCCTCCATGGGTGAGGCTTTCCACGCACAGATCGCACCGCACCTGTTTTGTGGCCCGTTGGTCGGTGCGGCGAACATTCAGGTTTCTGCCTGTAGCCCGAATTTCCTGATTATGGAGGGGATCGAGCAATGGGGCGGCTTCCACGCCGAGATCCTCAAGACCCCGATCCGCTGGGAAGACGGCTATGTCATCCCGCCAACGGCGCCGGGGCTCGGTGTCGAGCTCGATGAAGCCGTGGCCGAGGCCAATCCATATACCGGCGAACGTCTGCAACTGCGGATGAAGGACACGCCAGCATGACCCAAACGACTGGAGACAACCCCATGAAGAACCCATTCTCGCTTGAAGGCAAAGTCGCCATCGTGACCGGCGGCAGCAAAGGGATCGGTCTGTCCATCGCGCACCACCTCGCCGCCATGGGCGCAAAGGTCGCCATCGCCAGCCGCAAGATTGAGGCCTGCGAAGCTGCGGCGCAGGAAATTCGCGATGCCGGGGGGGAGGCCATGGCCGTGGCCTGCAATATCTCGCGCCGTGACGAATGCGAAGCCTTGGTAGCCCAGACCCATAAAGCATGGGGCCGGCTGGACATTTTCGTCGCCAACGCGGCGGTCAACCCGGTCTATGGCCCGCTCGCCGACCTGACTGACGAGGCCTTTAACAAGGTGATGACCTCAAACGTTCACAGCGCGATCTGGTTCGCCAACGCCGCGATGCCGCATATGGCCGAAGCGGGTGGCGGGGCGTTCATCATCGTGTCGTCCATCGGCGGCCTGCGCGGTTCGGCCACCTTGGGGGCCTATGGTATCTCGAAAACTGCAGATGTGGGTGTCACGCGATCCCTCGCGGTGGAGTGGGGGCCGAAGAATATCACCGTCAACTGCATCATGCCGGGGTTGATCAAGACCGATTTCGCCCGCGCCCTTTGGGAGAACGACAGCCTGCGCGATGACCGTATTGCGCGGACCCCGGTTCGGCGACTTGGCGCGCCAGAAGACATCGGCGGCGTGGCGACTTTTCTGGCCGGACCATCGGCCCGGTTCATCACCGGTGAGGTCATCGTCGTGGACGGGGGGACAACCATCGTCGGGCCATAAGGCCGCGCTTCTGAGCAAAAACTGAACCCAAGCTGCAGGAGGTAGCGCAACGGCCGATTTCAGGCCGCGGCCTCTTGCACTCTGAAAACGGCCACGGGCCGAAAAATAAAGGAGTAATATCAATGGATTTCAATCACAGCCCCAAGGTGAAAGACCTCTGCGACAGGCTCAACGCCTTCATGGAAGAGCACATCTACCCAAATCAGGAGCTTCACAATCAGCAGCTTCAAGAAATGGGCCACGGCATCGAGCACTGGGAAAACTGGGGCGGCGTGCCGATCATCGAAGAGCTCAAACCCAAGGCCCGCGAGGCCGGGTTGTGGAACCTCTTTCTGCCCGAAAGCCGACGGGGTGGCGGGCTGACCAACCTCGAATATGCACCGCTTTGCGAGATCATGGGTCGCGCACCTTGGTCGGCGGAAGTCTTCAACTGTTCCGCACCCGATACCGGGAATATGGAAACGCTGGAACGCTTTGGCACCGAGGCGCAGAAGAAGGAATGGATGGAGCCGCTTTTGGCGGGCGAAATCCGCTCCTGCTTTTCTATGACAGAACCCGATGTCGCATCCTCGGATGCGCGTAACATCAGCCTGACCATCACCCGCGATGGCGACGAATACGTCATCAATGGGCGCAAATGGTGGACCTCAGGTTCGGGCGATTCACGCTGCAAACTGTTCATCGTGATGGGTAAAACTGACCCAGAGGCCGAACCTTATCGCCAGCAGAGCATGATCCTCGTGCCGCGTGACACACCGGGCCTGACGATCAAGCGGATGATCCCGGTCTTCGGCTTTTCCGACGCGCCGCATGGGCATGGCGAGATCCTTTATGACAACGTCCGCGTGCCAGCAGAGAACATCCTGCTGGGCGAAGGGCGCGGCTTTGAGATCGCCCAAGGGCGGCTTGGACCCGGCCGCATACACCACTGCATGCGCATGATCGGGCAGGCCGAAGTGGCCCTTGAGAAGATGTGCAAGCGTGCGCTTGAGCGGCGGCCCTTCGGCAAGCTTTTGTCGGATCAAGGCGTCACGCGCGAGCGGATCGCTGAATCCCGCATCATGATTGACCAGGCGCGTTTGCTGACGCTCAAGGCCGCGGACCGGATGGACAAGGTCGGTAACAAAGAGGCCCGCAAGGACATCGGTATGATCAAAGTGGTCGCCCCACGCATGGCAGCGCAGGTCATCGACTGGGCAATTCAGGTCCATGGTGCCGCCGGTATCTCCAGCGATTTCGGGCTTTCCTACGCTTACGCACGGGCCCGTGCGATCCGCTTGGCAGACGGGCCGGACGAGGTTCACCAGAACCAGATCGCCCGGTTGGAACTGAAGCCATACACCAATGAAAGGGTTTGAAATGAACGCTCCTAAAACCATCGGTTTCATCGGGTTGGGCCAAATGGGCGAACCCATGTGTGCCTTCATCTGCAAGGGTGACACCCCCGTATTGTGTTATGACCGGGTGCCGGATCTCACCCCTGAGGGCGGCACCGCCGCAGACAGCCTTGCCGAGGTTGTTGCAGGCGCTGACACGGTCTTTCTGTCGTTGCCCGACGGTAAGATCGTGAACGCCGTCACCGAAGAGATCGCCGCGCTGGACGGCGTCGCGGGCAAGGTCATCATCGATATGTCCACCATCGGCCCCGCCGCCGCGAAACAGGCCGCTGCCACCATCGAGGGCGCGGGCATGACATATGTCGATGCGCCGGTCAGCGGCGGGCGGCAAGGCGCGCTCAAGGCTGCGATCACCATCATTTGGTCCGGCCCCAAGACCGAAATGGAGCGGCATCAGGCGATCCTCAATCTGTTCAGCAAGAATACCTTCCATGTCGGTGAAACGCCCGGACAGGGGCAGGCGGTGAAACTGTTGAACAACTTCCTGTCGGCCACCGCTATGGCGGCCTCCTCCGAGGCGGTGCTGTTTGGTCTGGCGCATGGGGTCGAGATGAAAACCATCCTCGACGTGGTGAAGGTCTCGACCGGCAACAATACGGCGATCGAGGACAAGTTCCCCAACCGGATCCTGCCCGGCACCTATGACGCAGGCTTCTTCGCGGAACTGCTCAACAAGGATGTGCGCCTCTACAACGAGTTCGTGAAAGAGGCAGGCACCTCCAACCTGATGGGCGAACGTGTGGCCGAGGTTTGGAACCTTGTCGAAGAAAGCCTGCCGCCGCAATCGGACTTCACCCGCGTGTTTGAGGTTTTGGAAAAGAGGAACCAGTCATGAGCTTTGAGCGACCATATGAAGGGCTGAAGGTCGTTGACCTCTCCCAAGGTCTGGCGGGCCCCTATTGCGGCATGCTGATGGCCCAGCAAGGCGCCGATGTGATCAAGATCGAACCGCAAGGGGGTGATTGGGCCCGTCTGATCGGTGGCGTCTTTGGCGATCACACGGCCTATTCCATCGTTGCCAATACCGGCAAGCGGGCCTTGGCGATGAACCTCAAAAGCGAACCCAGCGGCGAGATCGTGGACAAGCTGATCGCGCAGGCGGATGTCTTTATCGAAGGCTACCGCCCGGGCGTGGCCGAACGGCTGGGCTACGGCTACGAACGGCTGCGCGCGCTCAATCCGGGGCTGATCTATGTGTCGGTCTCTGGCTTCGGGCAATGCGGCCCCATGCGCGACCGGCCCGCGATGGACCCGATGTTGCAGGCGTTCAGCGGTTTTGTTGCAGAAAATACCGGCACCGACGGTACGCCTCACCACACACCGGTCAGCTATTTCGACATGTCTACCGGGCTTTATGCGCAACAGGCATTGGCCGCGGCACTTTACGCCCGACGCGATGGGGCGGAGGGCCGAAAGATCGAAGTGAGTCTGCTCGAAGCGGCTGCCAGCATCCAGGCCGTGCGCTTGCTGAGCGGCTATCGCACCGGGCCGCGCCGGGCCTCAACCGCGCCCTCGGGCACCTTTCAGACCAGCGATGGGCATATCCAGATCAACATCGTGCGCGACCGCGAGTTTAAGGTGTTCTGCGACCTGCTGAAGCTGGACGATCTTTGGGCCAACGAGAAGTATCACACCATTGCTGGCCGTCTGGAGGATATCGACTTCCTTTACGACTACGTGCGCCGCTTCACCGCAAGCTGGAAAACGGCGGAGCTGTCGGATCTGCTGAGCAAGGCCGGGTTGCAGAACGAGGTCGTGCAGACCTACCGCGAGCTTGTCCACCATCCGCAGGCCGAGGCTGTTGGCGTCTTCTCTTGGCTGCAGCAGGCCGGTGCCAATGATCCTTGGCCGGTGCCGAATATCCCCGGCCTGCCGGCCTTCGTTCCGGGCGATGATCGCGCCCAATCCCCCACCGTCGGCCAGCACACGCGCCAGATCCTCACGGAGCTGGGCTACGGCAACGACCAGATTGACACACTCTATGCGGATGGCGTGGTCGCCTGACCACCTCCGCAGGCACAAAGCAAAAGGAATAGAAAGATGGACGAGAAACTTTTCGAATTGGGCCTTCAGCAACGCAAGAAGGTCGTCGGCGCAGAGTACGTCGAAAAGAACCTCGCGGCAGCCGATGACTTTTCGCTGCCGTTTCAGGAAGCGATGACCGCCTGGTGCTGGGGCTTTGGCTGGGGCGATGACACCATCGACCTCAAAACCCGCTCAATGCTCAACCTCGTGATGCTGGCTGCTTTGGGCAAGATGCATGAATGGGAGATCCATTGTAACGGCGCGATCAACAACGGCGTCACCAAGGAAGAGATCCGTTCGATCTTGCACATCATCGGCATCTACTGCGGCGTGCCCCAGTCGCTGGAATGTTTCCGCCATGCCCGCAAGGTACTGGAAGAACGCGGCCTACTGGAGGTTGCAGCCAAGTGAACGGACATGAGGACGGCATGATCACAGTCGACAAAAATTACATCGACGGCGCATGGGTCGCAGGGAAGGGCGGCAAGCCCTTCCCAATTATGAACCCCGCGACAGAGGCCCAGATCGGCACCGTCACTCTGGGCAGTGCCACAGATGTTGACCATGCCGTCGCCGCCGCTAAACGCGCGTTTGCCAGCTTTTCGCTGAGCTCTAAGGCCGAACGATTGGGATATCTGCGCGCGCTGCAAAAAACGCTGGAGGACCGCATTGACGACATGGGCCGGGCGATCAGTCAGGAGATGGGTGCCCCGATCACATTGGCGCGAAATGCACAGGCCGGATGCGGGCCGCGTCATGCCGCCGCCTATATCGCGGCGCTTGAGGCGCATGAGGAAGAATACACGCTGCCAAATGGCGATATCATCCGCAAAGAACCCATCGGTGTCTGTGGTCTGATCACGCCGTGGAACTGGCCGATTAACCAGATCGCCCAAAAGGTGATGCCCGCGCTCGCCGCCGGGGCGACCTGCGTGCTCAAACCTTCTGAACACACGCCGCTGTCGGCGGTCATCTTTGCCGAATGCGTGCATGAAGCGGGCTACCCCGCCGGGGTGTTCAACCTTGTCTTTGGTGATGGGGCTGATGTGGGCAGCGCCATGTCGCGCCACCCGGATGTCGCGATGATGTCTTTCACCGGATCGACCCGCGCCGGGGCCATGGTCTCGCGCGACAGTTCCGAGAGCGTGAAACGCGTGGCACTGGAATTGGGGGGGAAATCGGCCAATCTGATTTTTGCCGATGCCGATCTGGAGACGGTTGTTCCGGCGTCGGTCACGCGCTGCTTTGTGAACACGGGGCAAGGCTGCAACGCGCCCACGCGCATGTTGGTGGAGCGCAGCTGCTATGACGAGGTCGTCGATCTGGCGCGCCAGACCGCCGAGGCGCAGGTGGTGGATGATCCGGCCAAGGAAGGCAGCCATATCGGCCCGCTCTTTGATGAGATGCAGTTCAATCGGGTGCAGACGATGATCCAGCTTGGCATCGACGAGGGCGCACGGCTTTTGGCGGGTGGTCTGGGACGGCCCGACGGGCTGGCCAAGGGCTGGTTCGCCAAACCGACCATCTTTGCCGATGTCAACAACGACATGCGCATCGCCCGCGAAGAGATCTTTGGCCCTGTGCTTTCGATCATCCCCTTCGACAGCGAAGAAGACGCCATCCGCATCGCCAATGACAGCGATTATGGCCTTGCCGCCTATGTTCAAACCGGCAGCGCCGCACGGGCGCAACGCGTGGCCAACCAGTTGCGTGCCGGGGTCGTGGCGATCAACGGGCAGGGCGCGGCCTATGGCTCGCCTTTCGGGGGCTTCAAACTTTCCGGCAACGGACGCGAAGGCGGTGCCTTTGGGCTGGAGGAATATCTTGAAGTCAAAGTGATGCCCTCGATCAAATCCATGGCCGAAGCTGGCCGTTTCACCACGGCCTGAGCCAATACCCAAGGAGCAGAAGATGTTGGACGCCTATATCTACGACGGACTCCGCAGCCCCTTCGGACGGCATGGCGGGGCGCTTGCGGCGATCAGGCCAGACGATCTGATGGCACAGGTCATCAAAGCACTGATGTCGCGCAGCACCTTGCAAGCCGAAAGGGTCGAGGATGTGGTGCTCGGTAACGTCTGCCAATCCGGCGAGGACAGCCGCAACCTTGCCCGTTTCTCAGCACTGCTCGCTGGTCTGCCGGAAGAGGTCGGCGCACAGACGGTGAACCGGCTGTGTGGATCGAGCATGTCTGCCGCGCTGGATGTGGCGCGGGCGGTCACGGTGGGTGAGGGCGAGTTGTTTGTCGCAGGCGGTGTTGAAAGCATGACCCGTGCGCCTTTTGTCATGGGGAAATCTGCGACCGCTTGGTCGCGTCAGGGGGAAATTCATGACGCGACTGCGGGCAAACCCTTTCCCAATCCACGCTTTCAGGCGGCCTTTGGCCACGACAGCATGCCGCAAACGGCCGATAACCTCGCCGCCGATTACGGACTGACCCGCGCAGCCTGCGATGCCTTCGCCGCCAACAGCCAGCGCCGTTTCGAAACCGCTCGCAAAGGTGGGTTCTTCGACGGCGAGTTGATCCCGATTGAGATTGCTGGACGCAAAGGCGCGGTCACCACCGTGGCCGAGGACGAGCATCCGCGCCCGGACACCACGCTGGAAAAGATGGCCAGCCTGCGTCCGCTGGACCCGTCGGGTGTCGTGACCGCCGCCAATGCATCGGGCATCAACGATGGTGCTGCGGCTTTGCTGATTGGCCGGAACGGCCTCGGCCCCGCGCCCCGCGGGCGCATCCTCGCCGGGGCCGTATCGGGCGTGGCCCCCCGCGTGATGGGGATCGGCCCCGCGCTTGCCATTCCAAAGGCGCTCAGCCGGGCAGGGCTATCCCTTGAGCAAATGGATGTGATCGAGATCAACGAGGCATTCGCGTCGCAGGTCCTCGCCTGCTGTAAGGCGCTCGACCTCTCGCCCGACGACAGCCGGCTCAACCCAAACGGCGGCGCCATCGCCGTGGGCCATCCGCTTGGTGCGTCAGGGGCGCGTCTCATGCTCACTGGGCTTCGGCAGCTTGAGGCAAGCGGCGGGCGCTATGGCTGTCTGTCGATGTGCATCGGATTTGGTCAGGGCATTGCCGTGATCATCGAACGGTTGAAATGAACGGGGAAGGAGCACGGGCCATGAAGGATAACGTCAACAGATTGGTGGTCATCGAGACAGAGGGTGAGATTGGCTTGATCGGGTTGGCAAAGCCGCCCGTCAATGCCATCGGGCTGGCGCTGCGCACGGCGATGTACGACGGCTTCCAGACCCTGCAGCACGATCCCGCTGTTCGGGCCATTGTGCTCTACGGCGAAGGGCGCTTTTTCTCCGCAGGCGCCGACATCAAAGATTTTGGCAAGGCTGATATCCAACCCACCCTGCCGCACATCCTCAAGGCGCTGAATGACAGCGAAAAGCCAGTGATCGCGGCGCTGCACGGTGTGGCTTTTGGCGGTGCGCTGGAAGTGGCACTGGCCACCCATCTGCGCGTCGGCGTCGGGGATCTGCGCATCGGCCTACCGGAAGTGAAGCTGGGGCTGCTGCCCGGCGCCGGAGGCGCGCAGCGCCTGCCGCGGCTCACCGGGCTGGCAGGCGCGATTGATATCATCTGTTCCGGGCGCGATGTGTCTGCGCGTGAGGCGTTGGACCTTGGCATTCTGGATCGACTGGCCCAAGGCACGCCGCGCGAAGCGGGCATTGCTGCGGCGCGCGACGTGTTGGCTGGAAAGCTCGCCGCCCGCCGGACAGACACGCGCGATGTGGCCGAAGACCTTGCCGCAGTGGAGGCTGCAAAAGCGCGCTTGAAGGCTAAGCGCCCAGCCTTGCAAGCACCGCTCACAGCATTGGAGGCTGTCTGCGCTGCGACCCTGCCGATTGACGAAGGGCTTGCCAAGGAACGGGCGCTATTTATGGATCTTATGGCCGGCGAAGAACGCGCCGGGCTGGTCCATGCCTTCTTTGCCGAACGCGCGACGGGTGATATTCCGGAAAAAGATGCTGAGCCCCGACACATAGACCGCATCGCCGTGATCGGCGGCGGGACGATGGGGGTCGGAATTGCCACTGCTCTGCTGATCGGCGGCTATCACGTCGATCTGATAGAAGCGCAAAGCGAACGGGTTGCGCAGGCCCGTGCCGCGGTTGAGGGCAATCTCGCCGGTGCGCTGAAACGTGGCAAGTTGGCCGAACAAGCGCATGGTGCCACTCTTGCTGCGCTGGACTGCACTGACAGCCTTGATGCCGTAGGCCGGGCCGATCTGGTGATTGAGGCGATCTTTGAAGACATGTCCGCCAAAACGGCACTTTTCACCAAGCTGGATATGATTTGCAAACGCGGCGCGATCCTTGCCACCAATACCTCCTATCTCGATGTGAACGAGATTGCCGCCGCGACCAAGCGGCCCCAAAGTGTGATCGGTCTGCACTTCTTTTCACCCGCTCATATTATGCGGCTGATCGAAGTGGTGGTCGCGGAGGAGACCGCGCCGGACTGTGTTGCTTCGGCCTTCGCCCTGGCACGCAAACTCGGCAAGGTGCCGGTGCGCGCAGAGGTGTGCGACGGCTTCATCGGCAATCGCATTCTGACCCAATACCGCCGAGCGGCCGATTACCTACTGCTAGACGGTGCCAGCTTCACCGAGATCGACGGCGCATTGGAGGACTTCGGCTTTGCCATGGGGCCCTTCGCGGTGTCCGACCTTGCCGGGCTCGACATCGCTAAGGCCACCCGCGACCGAAAGGCTGCCACCCGGCCGGCGGAGGAACGCTATTCCCGCGTAGCCGATCTGATTTGCGATCAGGGTTGGTTTGGCCGGAAGACCGGGCAGGGCTATTACCTTTACGAGGGCGGAAAGCAGAAGGGTGGCAACCCCGGAGCATTAGAGATTGTTTCAGCGGAGCGCCGCGCTCTGAACCTACCCGAGCGCAGCTTCACCAGCGAAGAGATCGTTTCCCGCGGCCTCACTGCGATGATCGCCGAAGCTGTCCGCGTGCTCGAAGAGGGCATCGCCCTACGGCCCGTCGATATCGATGCGGTCGAGCTCTTTGGCTACGGCTTTCCCCGCCACCGCGGCGGACCGATGCATCAGGCGGACCTTATCGGTCCCGCAGAGCTGATCCGGCGGATCGAGCTTTATGCCAACGAAGACCCCCAGTTCTGGCAGGTGCCGCAATTGCTGCGCGACTTGGCGCGGGAAGGACGCAGTTTCGCGGATCTGAACGGCACACCGACAGGACACGTCACAAAAGGAAGCACGAAATGAGCGAGAATGGTGGACCGCCCCTTATCACTGTCAGCGAAGCCCTCAGCTTTGACGAGGCCGCGCTGAAGGCCTATCTTTCCGACCATCTGGAAGGATTTTCCGGCGACCTGCAGGTACGTCAGTTCAATGCGGGCCAGAGCAACCCGACCTATCAACTGACCGCTGGTAGCCGCAAATACGTCCTGCGTAAGAAACCCCCGGGCACGCTGCTGCCTTCCGCCCATGCCGTGGATCGCGAATACCGGGTGATGCATGCCCTGCGCGACACGCCTGTGCCGGTGCCGAAGATGCTGCATCTGTGTACCGACCCATCGGTGATTGGCACTGATTTCTATGTGATGGAAATGGTCGAAGGTCGCGTCTTTCACGACCCCAGCCTGCCGGGATTGACCCCGCCTGAGCGCCGTGCCTTTTACGAAAGCTTCATCAAGGCATTGGCCGAATTGCATGCGGTGAAGCCCGAGGCCGTGGGTCTGAGTGATTTCGGTCGCCCCGAAGGGTATCTCTCGCGGCAGGTCGCCCGCTGGACTAAGCAATACAAAGCGACGGAAACCGAGACCATCACGGCGATGGACAAGCTGATGGAATGGCTACCGGCCAATCTGCCCGCTGACGACGAGGCCGCGATTGTGCATGGCGACTTCCGCCCCGGAAACGCGATTGTGCGCGACGGCACGCCCGAGGTCAGCGCACTGCTGGATTGGGAGCTTTGCACGCTGGGCCATCCGCTTGCTGATCTAGGGTATGTCTGTGCAAACTACCACGCCGACAACCTGCCCACGGGGCAGTTCAAGGGGCTGGACTTCGAGGCCTTGGGAATTCCGACCGAACAAGAGTTTCTCGAACTTTACTGCCGCTTTTCAGGGCGCGACAATGTATCGAACCACCTGTTTTTCGTGGTGTTTTCCTTCTTCCGCAGTGCTGCGATCATTCAAGGCGTCTACAAGCGCGGGCTTGATGGCAATGCCGCGTCGCAAAAAGCGTTGAAACTGGGCCATCTGGCCCGTGTCCGAGCCGAAAACGCATGGCGGATCGTGGAGCAGAACCTCTGAACTCCGCCCGGCAAACAACTGATCTGCAATGAAATTCACCTCAAGAAGAGTAGGGCTAAAATCATGCCATTCCTGTCCCACATCCATTCCGAGCCTTACACCTGATGTCCGGGTCTGCGCCTCTGGCCGGGCTGAAGGTCGTCGAACTGGCGCGAATCCTCGCGGGGCCGTGGATCGGGCAGACGCTCGCTGATCTTGGGGCAGAGGTGATCAAGGTCGAAGCGCCGGAGGGGGACGACACCCGGCGTTGGGGCCCTCCGTTTATCGAACGAGCCCGGCCCGATGGCAGCACTGAAACGGTATCAGCCTATTTCCAGTCGGCTAATCGCGGCAAGACCTCACTGACCTGCGACTTCACCGATCCCGCGGATTTGGCGCAACTCAAAGCGTTGATTGCGCAGGCCGATGTGGTGATCGAGAACTTCAAAGTCGGGGGACTGGCGAAGTTCGGTTTGGACTATGCGTCATTGGCATCTGAGAACCCGGGCCTGGTCTATGCCTCTGTCAGTGGCTTTGGTCAGGATGGACCGCGCGCCAAGGAGGCGGGTTATGATTTCCTGATCCAAGGCATGTGCGGCATCATGGACTTGACTGGCGAGCCAGACGGTGCGCCCCAGAAAGTCGGCGTGGCGTGGGTGGATGTATTCACCGGGCTTTACGGCGTGATCGGCATTCAAGCGGCGCTGGCCGAGCGCGTGCGGTCGGGGCAGGGGCAGCATGTCGATCTTTCGCTGCTGGATTGCGGAGTTGGCGTTCTGGCCAATCAGGCGGGCAATTATCTCTTGGGCGACGCCGTCCCCACACGGCTCGGCAATGCGCACCCCAACATCGTACCTTATCAGGTGTTCCCGGCGCGCGAAGGTCATCTGATTATTGCCTGCGGCAATGACCGGCAGTTCCGCAAGCTCTGTGAGGTGCTGGATATGCCCGAGGCGGCTGACGACACGCGATACGCGACAAACCCGGCCCGTGTTCGGCACCGGGATACGCTCTGTCGCCTGATTGCGGAACGCACTGCTCTTCATACGAAAGCGTCTTTGATTGAACGGCTCACCGAGTGCGGGGTGCCTGCAGGCCCGATCAATACAGTCGCCGAGGCGTTGAACGAGCCTCAGATCGTGGCCCGCAACATGCGGATTGACCCCGAGGGTATCGATGGGCTGCGCACGCCGGTGCGTTTTTCGCGGAGCCAACTGGCGCTGGATCGGGCAGCACCAATGTTAGGCACTGGCAGTCACGGCTTTAGGCTTGGTAGGTAATTGGGATCTATTGCGGGGAAGCCATTCGCGACGTGACAGTTTCGCGATGCGCGCCGTCTGCGGTTTTCATGAGCGTGTCATCCCGATGGTATCAAAATGCAATGTGGGTACCGAGCAAAGTCGGACGCGAACCTTCAGCTGCGCATCAGTCTCAAGCGTTGAAAGCCGTCAGGGCGTATTTTGTTGAAAAACGATTGCTCGATCGAGCCCTGAACTGCTGATTCAATTCGTGTAATTGAGGGGTGGATCGGCGATGATGGGACCCCGACAGGCTGCTCAACCATCGCTATTTTATGAGTTCTCGCTGGAGGATCACGTTCGACACGGATTATGGTGTGATTGTCGATGTCGAAGCCACGCGATCCATCCGGCAAGCCGAGGTCGGATCGACCAAGACCATGCTGGATAGGGTGAAGGCCAGGTTCGATCTGCATCCGGAACGCCTGATCGCCCCCTCTCGTGACATCGCGACGCGATGCACTGCCGGACAGTGGACACCGCCTATGGCACTGGACCCATGCTGGGCTGACAAGTTGATCGCAAGATCGCGCCCTACATCCCTGTGTTCGACAAGTCCGGGCGCAGCGACGGTACTTGCACAGCCCGCTACCGGCCCTGAAAGAGGTCTGTCAGGCCTGTCCGTCCAACGCCAAATGCTGCCCAAATGCGGACGCTCGCAAAATCACCCGCGAGGAGCACGAAGACGCGCGGCAAGTTGCACGCGACCTCGCTAAAACCAAACAATACGACATCTCGATGAAACGCCGAAAGAAGGTTGAGATGCTCTTCGCGCACCTCAAACGCATTCTTGGCGTGGGGCGGCTTCGATTACGTAGACCATGCGGCGCAAATGACGAATTCCTGCTCGCTGCAACCGCCCAAAATCTCCGGAAATTGGCCAAGATTATTCCCGCACCGCAGCAAATGAGCAAAGCCTGATGAGAAAGGCGTTCGAGCTCGGTTTGAAGCCCGGCTTTCTACGCCTGCAACACCCTGTTTTTCCATAGAATCGGCGGAAACCGGACTTTCGCTGCGACTGCAGCACTCGCGGGTTTTTGGCGCATCTAGAGCGTACTCATCGACCTTTTTCTTCACGACCAGCGCAAGTCTCGGCATATTCTTGCAATGTTAGGCGCAATCGCTGAGCGCTCTGGTTTTTTCCTCGCGCTGATTGGCATTGCGTTTTATGGGCCGCGCGGCTATGTAAGCTTCATAGCGATTGAGATCGAACCAGCGCTCAATGCACGCACCCCACAAAGATTGCCGACCAAAAAACGCGCGTTAGATTGGCCCGATTGGGCTTTGGCATCGCGGCGAATTTGAAATGCCTCGTAACGGAACAAAGCAAGATCCTCAATTTCGAGGAAGTTGTGTTCATTTTCATGGTGTCCGCCGCGCCGATCTGTGGCCAGTTGACAATCATGTTATGGGTCTTCGCCGCAATGCAGCTGCTTTGGGGAACGTACAAAGCATGGCGACGCGGCGCAGATATTGACGCAACCCAAAGCTTGCGATTCAGAAATTACCTTGAGCATCCTTGATGCGGTCAGGACAAACCTATGAAATATGACAATGCGCGCCCACCGATGGCCGTTATTCTGGCTGCTGGCGTCGGATCGCGCCTTAGCCCGCTGACAGACAAAACTGCCAAAAGCCTGCTGTCCGTTGGCGGCTCGGTCATTCTGGAACGAATGATCCGCAACTGCCTCAGTTGCGGGATATCCCAGTTTGTCGTGGTGCTGGGCCACCGTGCGGATGACATTAAGCAGTTCATCGACAAAACCTTTCGCGGCATCCGCGTCACTTATGTGATCAACGACCGCTACCGTGATACCAACACAGGATATTCCCTGATGCTGGCATCATCGACTGTCGGCACGGCAGAGTTCATAAAATTTAACGCTGATGTCGTATTCGAAACGAGGATCCTGCGTGCGCTGATAGATAGCGATCGACCAAACCTTCTGTGCATTGATCGCAATATTGCGGCGGCGGACAAAGAGGTGAAAGTGATTGCGGATGGCGAAATGCGCGTCAGCGAATTTGGCAAATCCGTTGATCCAGCGACGGCACTTGGTGAATCCATCGGCATTGAGAAAATCAGCGCAGTCACAGGCCCTTTATTGTTTGCCGAGTTGACAGAAATGATGGAAAGCCGCGCCAACGCACAAGCGCATTGCGAAGTGGCCTATGCGCGGCTGGTTCACAAGGGTATCCCGTTTCATGCGTTGGACATCACGGACATGAAATGGACCGAGATTAACACACCCGAAGATTTCGCTGCTTCAAACGCGATGTTTGGCACACCGATCATGACAGTTTCGCGCAGTCAGCAACGGTCGTTGGACGAAGCTGGGTCAAACCCGCAGCGGCGCCTCTAAATGAACAATCGAATTCATTACGCGTCGCATTCCAAACGCGTGATGCGTAGCGCAGCCTCGCTTTGCCACCACGGCAACGGATCGCTGCATTTTGGAAGGACAGACCATGGCCAAAGGTAAGAACAGCAACAAAGAAGCGAAGAAGCCTAAGCAGGAAAAGCCAAAAGTCTCTGCAACTGCGAATTCAAATGCTGGAAAACCTGCGATCTCGATCGCGGGTAAAAAGGTAAAGTAAGTCGCCGGGAGTGCCCACTATCTCGCTCGTTCCTGGGCAATCATTCCCTATGAAATATAGTTCTCCAGCCACTTGCGGCAGCCTGCTGCGATATCCACTTCAATAACATTGGCACTCAGGTGTGGCGAGTGCCAATGCGTTTCTATGCATGCCACCCCTTCCGGAAATCTCGAGAAGGAGCATTTCCATGACGTTTACCCCTCTACATGACCGTGTTCTTGTGCGCCGCATCGAAGGCGATGAAAAAACTGCGGGCGGTCTGATTATTCCGGACAATGCCAAAGAAAAACCACAAGAAGGCGAGGTTGTCTCTGTCGGCGCGGGCGCAAAAGATGACGCCGGTTCGCGCATCGCCATGGATGTCAAAGCGGGTGATAAAATCCTGTTCGGCAAATGGTCCGGCACCGAAATCAAGCTCGACGGTGAAGAACTGCTGATCATGAAAGAAAGCGACATTCTGGGTATTATGGCCTGAACGACGCTGCCTTTTTACACATTCAATTAGGAATACCGACATGTCTGCAAAAGACGTCAAATTCGGCACGGACTCCCGTAACCGCATGCTTCATGGCATCAACACACTCGCCAATGCTGTCAAAGTCACACTGGGCCCCAAGGGCCGCAACGTGGTTATCGACAAATCATATGGTGCCCCACGCATCACCAAGGATGGCGTGACCGTCGCCAAGGAAATCGAACTTGCTGACCCGTTCGAGAACATGGGCGCGCAACTGGTCAAAGACGTCGCATCGCGCACCAATGACGAAGCAGGCGATGGCACCACCACCGCGACCGTTTTGGCGCAGGCCATCGTCAAAGAAGGCATGAAGGCTGTCGCCGCAGGCATGAACCCGATGGACCTCAAGCGCGGGGTCGACAAGGCCGTGGCTGCCGTCATTGCTGAGGTAAAGGCGATGTCACGTCCCGTTGGCGACACCGCCGAGATTGCGAAAGTCGGCACCATTTCGGCCAATGGTGAGGCCGCCATTGGCCAGCAAATCGCGGATGCGATGGCAAAAGTCGGAAATGAAGGCGTGATCACCGTCGAAGAAAACAAGGGCCTTGAGACCGAAACCGAAGTGGTGGAAGGCATGCAGTTTGATCGCGGCTACCTCAGCCCCTACTTCGTGACGGATTCTGCCAAAATGACGGCAAACCTCGAAGACTGCGTCATTCTAATGCACGAGAAAAAGCTGTCCTCTTTGGCCCCGATGGTGCCCTTGCTTGAAGCTGTGATGCAAGCGGACAAGCAACTGCTGATCATCGCCGAAGACATCGAAGGCGAAGCGCTTGCGACTATTGTGGTCAACAAACTGCGGGGTGGCTTGAAAGTTGCGGGCGTTAAAGCCCCGGGTTTTGGGGATCGCCGCAAAGCGATGCTGCAAGATCTTGCGGCGCTGACAGGTGGGCAAGTGATTTCCGAGGAGCTCGGGATTAAGCTGGAAAACGTCACGATGGATATGCTCGGCGCCGCCAAGAAAATCGCGATCACCAAGGATACAACCACGGTTATCGACGGGGCGGGTGACAAGGCGGCGATTGCGGCCCGTGTGACCCAGATCCGTGCGCAGATCGAAGAGACCACATCAGATTACGACAAAGAAAAACTGCAAGAACGGCTCGCGAAACTTGCGGGCGGCGTTGCCGTCATTAAAGTCGGCGGAGCGACCGAGATTGAAGTGAAAGAGCGCAAAGACCGCGTCGATGATGCTCTCAACGCAACCCGTGCAGCTGTCCAAGAAGGCGTTGTGCCCGGCGGCGGTGTTGCATTGGTGCATGCGGGTAAGGTGCTTAAAGCGCTCAAGGGCGACAACGCAGACCAAGTTGCAGGCATCGCAATTATCCGCAAAGCGCTTCAGGCTCCCCTGCGTCAGATCGCCGAAAACGCCGGTGTCGACGGGTCCGTGGTCGCTGGCAAGATCATCGAGAACGCCAGCAAGTCATTTGGTTATGATGCACAATCAGAACAATACGGTGACATGCTCAAGGCCGGTGTTATCGACCCGACAAAGGTCGTGCGGATTGCGTTGGAATATGCCGCGTCAGTTGCTGGGCTTTTGATCACTACGGAGGCGATGGTCGCAGACAAACCAGCTAAGACCGGCAGCAGCAGCATGCATGACATGAGCGATATGATGTAAGTCGGAATACAAAACGCGGCCAGCGGATTTGTTTTCGCTGGCCTTCACTGTTTATCAGCCTTGGCTTTCAGAACTGAAAGACCGCAATAGCAGTTTTGCGCTCTTTGATGCAGCACGCAGCATCAAGAAAAAATGGGCTCTCTGCAGACCGCAGATGCGCCGCAGCATTTCATGATATGATGATCCGTCAACGCCGGGTTGTCGATGTGGAGGGCGTGGCGGAACGGAGGATCAGACATGCAAACACCGAACTTGCCTGCCATTCGCGCGCTTCGCCCTGCGTGGAACAAGGGGTGCATCGTGAGCCAGAAGCGGCCTTTGAAACTCAAGTATGTTTGGGCGATCAGGGTTCGGCTTGAACTGGCCTAGAACCATCGCGACTTGGCACTCTTCAACTTGGCTATCAACAGCAAGCTACGCGGCTGCAGTCAGAAAACTTTGGCAAAGCAGTAGCCCCCCATCATTAGGGCAGCCTTGCAAGAGATGTGTCCCAGACGGACAGGAAAGCCTGCTTCTTTAAGACATCAAGAAACGTCAACAAAGCGGGTGTTAACTTAATCGGAAGGAATGTGCCTCGGTTCTCCTTAATCAGCTGTTCAATTTCCGTGCGGGCGGGGCCGTTTGACCTGATGGGAATAAGCGGCGTCTGCTCGGCGATGGCGCGCTGGCCCATTTCAGAGAGGAGGAAAGTGACAAAGCTTGCTGCAAAATCCGGGTTTCTGGAACCGGCAGGCACAAACGCTGTCCGTGTCATCACGAGGTTGTAGTCCTCAAAGAAATGCAGACCGAGGTGCGGCATATCCGCGACGAGGCTGCTGGCGTAGGATCCGATTGTATTCACCGCGAAAGCCAAGTCGCCCTTTGCCACCGCCTCCACCATCTGTGATGTGCAGCAATAAATACGAAGGCCCGCGCGGCCTAACACTTCGATCAAGCGTTGGGCCTGCGGGCCTTGCAGGCTGTCTTGGGAGGCATAGAGGTAACCTACGCCCGACGCCCGCAGATCGTAGCTGCCAATACGGCCTTGCAGACGGGTTTCATTGGCGCGCACAAAAGTTGCGAGCTCGCGGTGGTTTGCGGGAAGCTCGCTCGCCGAAATCGCCCTACGGTCATAGACTACGGCGGCTGGCTCGAAGGTGAAGCCAAAGAGTTCTGAACGCCATGCGGCCCATTCAGGCGGGCTGGCGTCAACCGGAAGGGAAACCCGCTGGGCAAGGCCGCGGTTTACGAGATCCACTTGGAGATCCATCGCCGAAGAAATCACGACATCCGGCATCTCGTCGGGGTCGCTGTTAAGTATCCGCTGGTAGAGGTCGATGGTTTGGAATTCGACATAGTCGATCTCAACGCCCGGGGTAGCGGCGATGAAAGCGTCGATCAGAGGCTGCATGGCCGGGGTGTCGGTCGCACTATAGATGCGCAATGTTTGCGCCTGCGCGTGCGATCCAGCGAAAATCAATCCAAAGATCAGCGATAGGGACACAGCGAGGCGCTTGAATATCAAAGTGACATTCAACCCGCCAAGCAACGACCGCCCGAGGCGCAATTCCGCGTCATGGCCTTCGGCGACAGCTTTGACGATCGACAGGCCCAACCCTGAACCTCTGGTGCTGTCAGACAGGGACGTGAAACGCTCAGTGGCCTGCGCCAAATTCGGCTCAGCAATGCCCGGCCCTGCGTCATCGACACTAAGGCGCACCATTTCGTCAGCCTCGTCGAGAGTGATAGTGACCGTGTTGTCGGCAGGGCCATGCCGGACCGCATTCTCGATCAAATTGCGTAATGCCTCACGGATCGACAGGGCATCGCCGTGGATCATATCTCGGCCGGGCGCGATGCCTTCGTCCTCAAAGGAAAGGGCGATTTTGCGCATACGGCTGTCCTTGAGACTTTCGGCGAGGGTGTCTCGGACCAGCGATCTTAGAGCAACCGGATGCATGCTGGCCTTATCTGATCGGTGGATCACCATCGCGTTCGCCAAGAGCTGGTTCGTCAGCCGCACTGTGCGGTCGGCCTGTCTGTCAGCTCTGACCACCCGGGCGCGCATACCGTCGAAATCCTCGGCGTCGACAGCCAGTGCCAGATGCCCTTGTAGCGCTGAAAGTGAGGTTCGGGTCTGATGTGCGACGTCGGCGATAAAGGTCTCGGTCAGGGTTCGGCTTTGATCGAGACGGGTGATGAAACCGTTGATCGCGTCGAAAAGCCCGCGAATTTCGCGTGGCGGCGCGCCCTTGACCGGCGACAGATCATTCGGCGCGCGTAGCCTCAGGTCGCCTGCGATTTGCCGCAGCGGGGATAGCGAGGTGCGGATGGCGACCCAGACGAAGCCGAGCCCGATCAGGGACAATGCGCCCAGCCCGATCAGACCGCTAAGGAAGAAGGACCATTGTTGCGATGCGCGTTCCTCGACAGTCTGCCCAACCTGCACCGCGACCCATTCCGCCCCCGTCGGGGCATTTAGGCGTCTGCCCTGCAGGACAAAGCGAAACGCCGCACCCCGGTAATCTGAATCGTAGAACGCAGGCTCGGCGGCCAACTCGCTGTTTGTCGGGAAAGGCAGGTCTTCGCTGCCGGTGATTTCTGCTTTCCCGGGCACGAACACCCGGTATTGAACCCGGTCCACCGGGTTCAACGACAGGATTTCCAAGGCGGAATAGGGCATGTCCACGGTCGGCCCGTCAGGCCCAACCGAGACCCGTTCCAAGATCGACAGCGCAGCCCCGGCGAGCAGTAAGTCGTGGGTGCGGTTCGCTGCCGAGCGGGCATAGGTCCAGAGCAGGATTGAGATCAGGATAAGCAGGATCGCGAAACCCGCAGCCATGCTGAACAGCAATCGCCGTTGCAGCGAATGGCCGGGCCGTTCAGTCATCGTCCGACACATAGGCCATATAGCCCAAACCCCGCGCCGTCTTGATCACCAGATGGGTGCCCTCGAGCTTTTTCCGCAGTCGCGTCACAAGCTGTTCCACCGCATTCATGCTGGGCGTTTCTTCGAAGGTATAAAGACGGTCGGCAACTTCTTCCTTGGTCAACATGCGGCCAAGGTTGTCGATCATGATCTCCAGCAGTTGCACTTCGCGGGCACGCAGCTGCGCGTCCTGACCGTGGATCGTCGCGCGTTTGGCAGCGCGGTCAAAGCTAAATGCGCCGACTGTGAATAAGTTGCTGGCACTGCCCGAACGCCGTCGTGCCAGAACGCGGCAGCGGGCGGATAATTCGCGGAAATCAACCGGCTTAATCATGTAGTCATCTGCGCCTGCATCAAGACCGAGCACTCGGTCGTCGATTTGGCTGCGGGCGGTCAGGATGATCACGGGGGTCTGGTCGGACCGCGCCCGGAGCGAGCGCAGCACGTCGTAGCCGCTGCGTCCGGGCAGGTTCACGTCCAACAGAACGATATCAAAGTTGATGTGACGCAACAGTTCATTCGCTTCGTTGCCGTCGCTTTCGCGGTCAACGGAATGCCCCTCTGCCCGAAGCCGATCCACGATCGTTTCGGCCAGTTCGTCATTATCTTCCACAAGTAGTATGCGCATTGCCCTTGGATAGCAGAGCGGCAATGACCCGGGAAGATGGAGAAACCGCGCCGCGGCCCAGGTCAGTGTCCTGTCAGCTTGGCGTCAGGGTTGGATCAGGAAGCTTCTCTATAGATGTCGGACCCCGGGGTGACTCGGAGACATTGTTCAGGGAGGAACACCAATGAAATTCACTCGCTTTGGCGCAGCAATCATCGTTGCCGCCGGTTTCGCAGCATCCGCATCTGCGCAGGTTCAGATCGACGGCCCGGAATGCGTGGCCCCGGCAAACCCCGGTGGCGGTTTTGACCTGACCTGCCGGGTGGCGCAAACCGGCCTTGACCCGCATATTGATGCGCCGGTCCAGGTCACTTTCATGCCTGGCGGCATTGGCGCTGTGGCCTATAACCTTTTCAACTCAACCCGCACCGATGACGAATCGGCCATCGTTGCCTTTTCGACGGGGTCGCTACTGAACATCGTCACCGGCAAATACGGCGCCTTCACCGAGAAGGACGTTCGTTGGGTCGGCACCGCTGGTGCGGATTTCGGCGCAGTAGTCGTGCATGCGGACAGTGACTATACCGATTTGTCACAGTTGATGAGTGACTTCTCCGCCGATCCTGCGTCTGTCGTTGTGGGTGCAGGGGGTTCCGTCGGCTCGCAAGACTGGATGAAAGGCGCGCTCTTGTTGCGCGAAGCCGGAGCCAAGCCGATGGACATGCGCTATGTCGCGTTCGATGGCGGCGGTGATGCGATTGCGGCCCTGCTGGGTGGCTCGATCGAAGTCTACATGGGCGATGTGGGTGAAATGGTGCCGCATATCGAATCCGGTCAGATGCGCTTGCTCGCCGTGATGTCGCCCGAGCGTCTGGAGGCACCCTTCGCCGAGATTCCGACCGCGATGGAACAAGGCTTTGATGTCGAATGGACCATCCTGCGCGGCTTCTACATGGGCGGCGACGTATCCGACGAAGACTACCAAAAGTGGGTTGATGCCTTCGAGGCCGCCTATGCAACGCCGGAGTTCGCCGCCATTCAGAAAGAGCGCGGCTTGCTGCCTTTGAACCTTGCGGGTGACGAACTTCAGAAGTCCATCGAAGAGCGGGTCGAGAACCTTCGCGCCATCGCGAAAGAGGCTGGGCTGATCAACTGATCGCCAATCCTTGCGCGGCCCGCACTGTCCACCGGTGCGGGTCGTCCTTTCATGTCACACCCCAGACGTTGAGGAGGCCAACATGGTCGACCGAATTTTTGCCGGGGTCCTGCTGGTCGTAACGCTTGCCTATGCGGTCATCGCGTTCACCGCCATCAGCGCGCCCTTCCAGTATGACCCGCTTGGCCCCGAAAGCTGGCCGCGCATTCTGTCGCTCGTCGCGATTGTCTGCCTGCTGGTGATCCTGTGGAAACCCGACACCGAAGAGATGGGCGTCAGCCGTCAGACCTGGTTCCGTCTGGGTGCCACGGTGATCCTGCTGATCGCCTATTCCGAACTTTACGAGCCGCTCGGCTTCATCCTCGCCACGATCCTCTTTGGCACGACGCTCTGCGCGATGCTGGGGGCGGGGTTCTGGCGCTCGGCGCTCTTTGGCGTCGCCACGGGGGTGCTGGGCTATCTGCTCTGCGCCATGCTTTTGGATCTCAATCTGCCCGAGGGTGAGCTCTACGAGGCGATTGTCGACAGCTTTGAAAAGGAAGATTTCTGATGGAAACCGTTCTGACCGGCCTTGCCACAGGTTTTGGCGTGGCGCTCGACCCGTTCAACCTCTTTCTCGTCCTAGCAGGCTGTTTTGCTGGCACCCTGATCGGCGCGCTGCCGGGCCTGGGGCCGATCAACGGCGTGGCCATTTTGCTGCCCATCGCCTACGGGCTCGGCTTTGGCCCTGAATCGGCGCTGATCTTGCTGGCGGGCATTTACTACGGTGCGGAATACGGTGGGCGGATTTCCTCGATCCTGTTGAATGTGCCGGGAGACGCGGGCGCGGTCATGACCACGCTCGACGGCAACCCGATGGCCCGTGCCGGGCTGGCTGGGCGTGCCCTCTCGTTGTCTGCCATCGCTTCCTTCATCGGCGGCACGTTTGCGGTGATCCTAATGTCGCTCTTTGCGCCGACTTTGGCATCCTTCGCAGTAACATTCTCGCCCGCCGACTATGTGGCGCTGATGGTCTTCGCCTTCGCTTCGCTGGCCTCGCTGGTTGGCAAGAGCACGGTAAAGACAATGCTCGGCGCCACCATCGGTCTCATGCTGGCTACCATCGGCATCGACGCGAACACCGGCATTCCACGCTATACCTTCGGACTGCCGGATATTCTGGCGGGCATCGACTTCCTGATCGTGGTGGTGGGACTGTTCGGTATGGCGGAGCTGCTGACCCTCGTCGAGCACCAGGTTTCGGGCAAGCTCAAAGCCCTGCCGGTGGACAAAAGCTTTGTGCGCATGGCCGATCTGGCGAAATGCAAATGGACCATCGTTCGGGCCTCAGTCATTGGCTTTTTCATCGGCATCCTGCCCGGCACCGGCGCATCGGTGGCCTCTGCCGTCGCCTATGGCACCGAGAAACGGATCTCGGACAAAGACAAAACCTTTGGCACCGGCGATGTGCGCGGGCTGGCGGCGCCCGAAGCTGCCAACAACGCGGCCGCAGGCGGTGCAATGGTGCCTATGCTGACACTCGGCATTCCGGGGTCCGGCACCACGGCCATCCTGCTCGGCGCCCTGTTGATGTTTAACATTCAACCCGGTCCGATGATGTTCGTGCAGCGCCCCGAAGTGGCATGGGGTCTGATCGCTTCCATGTATATCGGCAACGTGGCATTGCTGGTGATCAACTTGCCGCTTGTTGGGCTGTTTGCGCGGATGTTGACGATCCCGCAGCATTACCTGACACCGCTGATCGCAATCCTGGCCTTCATCGGCATCTACACCATCGTGGGCAACCCCTTCGACCTGCTTCTGATCACTGGCCTCGGCGTGTTCGGTTGGTTCCTGCGAAAGCTCGACTTCTCGCTGGCGCCGGTCATCCTTGGCTTCGTGCTTGGCAGCTTGTTCGAGAATAACCTGCGCCGTGCGCTGTCGATCTCGGGCGGTGACTGGTCGATCCTGATCGCGGACTACAAGAGCGTCGTGCTCTATGTCCTCGCGCTTCTGGTGGTGATTGCACCAATCTGGCTGTCCCGGCGGGCCCGTAGGATGGAAGGCGATGCCACTTCGGAAGCGCTCTGAGGCGATGGCGCTTGATCTAAGATCATACTTGCCAACCCTAATGGCAGGAATTGCAGGGGCGGCTTTGGCCGCCCTTGCGGGCATTCCGGCAGGGGCGCTAATCGGCAGCACCCTTGCCGTCGCCGGTGTATCTGCCCTTGGCCTGAAGGTCGGCCTGCCGAATGGGCTGCGTGACCTTGCTTTCGCGACGATCGGCGTGTCGCTTGGATCGAGCGTAACCGAAGATGTGTTTGGGCAAATCGGCACATGGGGCATCAGCCTGTCGATCCTCATCCTGTCGCTGATCGTCACGGTCCTGACCGGACGGCTGCTCCTGACCCGGATTTTCGGGCTGGACGCGCAAACGGCGACGCTGGCCAGTTCGCCCGGCACCATGTCAAATGCCGTGGCCATCGCTGCAGAAGGCACCGGGGACGCGACGGCGGTGATGTTCCTCCAACTGATGCGCCTGCTTGCGCTGGTCATCCTCGTTCCCCCATTGGCCGTGGCATTTGAAACGTCGGAGGCTGCTTCCGGGCTGAACCAGACTGTCATGGGCCTTCCTACACTCTTCGGCTTACTGGCCGCCGCCCTATTGCTGGGGATGATCGGAAGCCGGCTGGGCCTCCCTGCGGCAAGTCTGCTGTCGGGCATGGTTGTCAGCTCCGCCGCCCACGCTGGAGGTATCGCGCAGGGGGCTACACCGGCGTGGGTCATTTTCGGGGCCTTTGCCCTTACGGGTGCCGTGCTGGGCGCGCGGATGAGCCGTGTGACCCTCGGCCAAATTCGCCGCTATGCGCTTGCTGGTCTGTCTACCGTCGCCACGGCGCTCATTGTTTCACTCATTTTTGCATTGATTGCTGTCGAGCTTACGACGCTTTCTTTCAGCCAGATTTGGATCGCCTATGCCCCCGGCGGCGTCGAGGCTATGGCCGCGATCGGTCTGTCTTTGGGGTTGGACCCGGCCTATGTGGCAGTCCATCACTTCGCACGGATCTTTGCTCTGGTTTTTATCGTCCCCATCGCTTTGAAGCTTTAAGATCGCAGCGCTGCGCCGCTCAATGACGATTGACTGGACGCTCCGGGCCTAAGTCCGCTGAGCCTGAGGATGCATACAGTCCAATCCGTCGAGCATGGTCCTGTATGCGCGCAATGTGCGCAAGGCAGGCCTTGGTGCATGTCGCAGCGAATGACCGGTTTCCGCCCAATAAGAGTTCAGGTCTTTCTAAATGACGATGCTGACAGGAGGTTCTCGATCTTCGCCCCTTCTATTCTCGATGTAGACGATGTTTCTTCTAACTGTCGCTCGCTCGGCAAAGCCAGAGAAAGCCGAACCCAAAATGTGGTCTGCACATTGATTTGTGAACTGTAGCCGATCTTACCGCCCATATTTTCGACAAGCTCTTTAGAGATGGCCAGCCCAAGTCCTGTGCCTTCTCGGTCCCGTGTTAGATGTTCTGCCTGCTGCGAGAATGGCTCGAACAACCGTTTGCCAAACTCGGGGGAAATGCCGCGGCCACGATTGGTCACTGTAATTAGGAGTGTCCCTTCATCGACTGCCGCTCTGACTTCAACTGTTGTGCCGGAGACAGAGAACTTCGACGCGTTTGAAAGTAGATTTGTAACTACCTGTTTCAGACGTTGGGCGTCGGCATGAACAATGATGGGATGTTCTGGCGCATCAACTGAGACGGATACTTCAAACTTGTTCGCGAAGGGTTCATTGTCCATGACTGTTTGGCGGATGATTTCTATGGCATCGACTTCAGTGATTTCAACAGAGAAGTGCCCAGCAGTAAGCTTTTGAAAATCGAGCAGATCGTTCACCACCTGGGTCAGCCGCTCGCCGTTCGGTCTTACATATTCGTCCTCAACGCGTGAAATGCTGGTGTTTCCAGCCAAAAGCCGTTCGACTTCAGCTTTAAGATTTTCCAGCGTTTTTTCACCGGAAAGCTGCCAGACCTTCTTCTCCTCAAGTTGCCCGGCGGCATACCCAAATAGCGTGTAGCAGACATCATTCAGAAGCATAAAAGCCCCGTCGAGGGACATAACAGCCATTGCGACCGGCGCGTTTGTCACCAGCATTTCCAAGCCAGCCCGGCGCGCATCTGCAAGGTCCAACGCGGTTTCAAGCGGTGTGATGTCGATCATTGTGCCGAGCACGCGCACCGGATCGCCCTGATCATCTCGTTCCGTCACTCTGAGGATGGACCGCATCCAGCGCCAATTGTCGTCACCAGCGCGCATCCGAAACTTGGCTTCTGACCGCTCGACTCGCCCTTCGATGCATTCGGCATCAAGCGATTCTACCTCTTCCCGATCGTCCGGATGGATCCGTTCGCGCCACTCGCGATCGGAATCTTTTCCGTTCGCATCGGACATGCCGAGTAATTGATACCAAGCGTCAGATGCGCGACCCGAACCCGTGCGAAGGTCAGATTCAAACACACCAATTTGGCTTCCCTCAAGCGCCAGATTCCAGCGTTCTTCCTGATCCCTCAGCGCGTACCAAGAATTTACGCGGTTCGTGACGTCATTGACGTTAACGATGGTAAAGGGCCGATCTGTAGCGTCCTTAAACCGGCTCAGGCTCACCTCTCCAAATCGCGCATCCTCATTCGAAGGGAGGGAGATGATATTCTCGAAATCCCCGATCTCAATGCCGGTGAAGGTCAGCTCACCGTTAGAGACCGACAGGGCTGGTAAGAATTCTGAGATTTGTACCCCAGTGGTCTTGGCTTTCCTATCCGGCAGCAGAGCCTCTGCGCTGTGATTACTGAAGACAACAAGGCCATCGTCGTCCACGATCCATACGCCGAACGGGCTGTTTTCGACGACTGACTGAAACATCGCTCGGGCTTCAAGGGGTTTTGCGCACATTATATTTTACCCACCAATGTCGGTTTTAACCCTAATAACTTCTTTATCTTCAGGCTCAAATAATCCGCCCAATTCAACAATCTGCAATCGCGACCATGCTCATGCAGTGCATGCTAACTTCGATCACGCAATCGTTCTACGTTTCACGCGATACGTAGCGAGATGATCTTTGTCTGGTGGGGAGATTGGGCATCACCGAAGTCGCAGGAACGTTTCGCCGCGGGGGGATATGCATCATGCGCGTCATCCTCAGCGCATGCTGCCGCAGATGGAGAGATTTTCGGTATTAATTCAAATTGCGGAACGGCTCAAAGCTGCCGTTCGCATGCGATGCGTCGAAGGTTCGCCCCCCACCGGGCTTGGCCGTGAAATTATTCAAAAAGCGTTTCCACATGCCTTTCTGCAGCTTCATTGGCGGTGCGAACAATCGATGAAAGTGAGGGCCTTCACAATCGCGTTAAAAACCTCATAGGCGCGATTTGCCCCGACCGATTATGGTATTGTGAGGAGCACTCCACAATGAGGACGAGCTTCATGCATGCAAACAACCTTACCCGCCGCGCGCTACTTGCCGTATCCGGTGCCGCTCTCGTGCCGGGCATCGCGGGCTTGGTCAGCCCCCTACAAGCAAAGGGGATCTCTCCGACACTAACCATGCGCGGCGGGGCGAACAATTACCTTTCCGGCGCACCAATCGTTGAGCGCATTGGCAACGGTGGCTTCTGGATGTCAGGCACAGTTTTGCGTGCAGGCGACGGGATGCCCTTGGCGGAAAGGCGTATCCAGATCTGGGCCCATACCACCGAGGGCCATGAGCGCGATCCGCACAGCCACGGCGCCACCCTGACCGACGCTCAGGGCCGCTTCCGATTAGAGATGCCTCAGATCGTTCCAGCATTTGGCCAGCCGCATGGTCATCTTGCCTATGATGACGATGTGGAGTTTAAGACCGTGTTCCTACGCCCCGTCATGGTCAGCGCCAGTGAAACCACCCTGTCGGCCGACTTCGTTCTCGAGGCTGTCTGACTCAGATGAGAGCGACCAAGGCCTTTTTGATCTGGGGCTGTCTTGTAGCCACGGTTATGGTGCCGCTTGTCGTCGCCGCCCAAAGCCCGTTGCTGCAATGGCGCCAGCCGATTTACATCGTTGCGGGTTTTGCCGGGATCGCGGCCATGGCTGCCATTCTGTGCCAGCCTCTGCTTGTGGGTGGCTACCTTCCGGGGTTGGCCGCGCGGGCTGGAAGGCGGACCCACCGTGTGATCGGAGCCGTGCTGATAGCATTGGTTGTCGTCCATGTTGCGGGGCTCTGGATGACCAGCCCTCCCGATATGATCGACGCGCTGACCTTTGCCGCGCCCACCGCGTTTTCCACCCTTGGCGTAATCTCGATGTGGCTGCTGTTTGGCGCTGCGGGTCTGGCCTTGATGCGTCGGCACCTGAGGATCAGAACCTGGCGCATTGGCCATGCGTCCTGCGTCACCCTCGCTGTTTTGACTGCCGTGGCCCATGCGATGCTAATCGAGGGAACGATGGGTTACTGGTCCAAGGCTGCATTGTGCCTCTGTGTGGTCGTGGCGGCGGCTAAGGTTATGGCCGACCTCAAGATTTGGCGCAGTTTCCGCAGGAAAAAAAGCTGAACGGCGGCACCCCCGGACCCCTGTCGCAATTCGTGACCATCGACCGTGCGGGCCCATGCTATCCTGAGCGGAAACAGCGGGAGATTCGCAGATGGATGACCAGAGCCCTCAACGCCGCCTGACCGCGGCTGACTTCGACCAAGAGCTTCTCGACCTCTATGATTACTACGCACACGGCAAAATCTCGAAGCGCGAGTTTCTCGATCGCGTGGGAAAATGGGCCGTGGGTGGACTGACTGCCGCCGCAGTTCTCAGCACGCTCACCCCCAACTATGCGCTGGCCCAGCAGGTGGCAGAGGATGATGCCGACATCGCGGGTGAAGACATCATCTACCAAAGCCCGAACGGCACCGGAGATATCACGGCTTATTTGGCTCGACCGGCTAATACCGACCCCGACCAGCCGCCAGCTGCGATATTGGTGGTCCACGAGAACCGCGGCCTTAACCCCTACATCCGTGATGTGGTGCGGCGACTTGCAAAGGCGGGCTTCGTTGCCATGGGCCCGGACGGCCTATCTTCCTTGGGCGGCTATCCTGGCAGTGACGACGAGGGCCGTGAGATGCAACGCGGCCTCGACGGCGAAGCCTTGCTGAACGACTTCTTTGCAGGGTTCGAATATCTTCAGACGCTGGAGGGCACCAATGGCAAGGTCGGCGCAACGGGTTTCTGCTACGGCGGGGGCGTCGTCAGCAAGCTGGCCGTAGCCTATCCGGAGTTGGCTGCGGGTGTGCCATTCTACGGAGCGGCTCCTGACAGTGCGCAGGTCGCGCAGATAGAGGCACCGCTGATGATCCAGCTTGCCGCGCTCGACCAACGCATCAACGCCATGTGGCCAGATTTTCAGAAAGCTCTGGAAGAAAACGACAAGCGCTACGAAGCGCATATCTATCCTGAGGTGAACCACGGGTTCCATAACGACACGACGCCGCGCTACGATGAAGTCGCCGCCAAGCTCGCTGAGGCGCGCATGGTAGCCTGGTTCCGCACCTATCTTGCGGGCTAAGTGAGTGCTATTGCATTGGCAACGCCACGCTGATCGCGTCCAACTGGAGGCGCGGGGTTGGGTCGTTGACACCGAAAGAAACCATGGAGTTCTGCCGGCACCACAATTTGGCTCGCGTCCCATGACCGACTTTTGCTTTGGCCGTCTTCTGGACACTGGTTCCAGAGACTTACAGTTAACGGAAAGGGGCGGTATCCGCACGAACGCGCAGTGCTCGGGGCTTCTCAGCGTCTGGTTAGCCGTTCAACTGGTTGTGGCTGGTCTATTAGCGAGGCTTTGTTGCACAAATAGGTTGATGGGTTTCACTGTATGAATCCAGTGTGATAGCTGAAGGGGATAAGCAGCTGGTCCCCAACCATAATAAGACCAAGAATTAAAGCGGCGCGGATCGTCGTCGATCTGGTTTGATCCTTAGATGGTGTGGGCGCCGCCGCCAAACGGCAAGCGCGGTCGGCAACAGCAATTCAGTGACGCGGCTATTCAAACGTGTCTAACGCTGAAGGTCCTTTTTGGCATGCCGCTCCGCCAGACAACCGGGTTCGTTCAAAGCTTGCTGCGGTTGGTCGTGCTTGATTGGTCAGCACCGGACTTCAGCACTCTTTGCCGCCGTCAGAAAACGCTGAACGGCTCTTGGCATACCTATCACTAAGCCCGTAGGCTAAATTCGTCTGGGGTAAGGGGAAGAACGTCATTAACCCGATTTGTGCAACAAAGCCGGTCTGAGGATAACACCGAAGGTGCGCGAGCTTTTGCAGAAAAACGGGATCCTATCTGGAAAGGGCGCTGAAATCGTTATGTCCGAGCTTTCACTGGACCGCGCGGGGCTATTGGTCCCGCGCCATGTCGACAGCCCACTTAACAAACGATTGGGCCGCCGCTTTCCTGCCCCCGGTTTTTGACGACGAAACAAAATAGGCTGTCCCGATATATTTGTCGCCGCCGGGCCATGAGCCAAAGGTGCCGTCACTCACCTGCTCTGATGTGATCGACTTCCACCCAAGCATCAGCCCGCGACCATCCAGCGTCGCCTGCACAGCCTGAATGTAGTTGTCGAACACCTCACCCTGGGGCTTGAACGTTTCCCCCGCGGCCCTCAGGTATTCCGTCCATCCCAGCCAGTGCTGACTCGTTGATCGCACATCGATAAGCCACG
Organism: Sulfitobacter sp. AS92; assembly: GCF_038900015.1. NCBI lineage: Bacteria > Pseudomonadati > Pseudomonadota > Alphaproteobacteria > Rhodobacterales > Roseobacteraceae > Sulfitobacter > Sulfitobacter sp. AS92. Next base: position 10,452 of record NZ_JBBMQL010000012.1, on the reverse strand, counting down.
CTTGCGACAGCCCGCCCTGTTTCAACGCACGTTCGATCACGTCCGGCCGACCCACCGGGCAAATTCGTTCGTCAAAAAGTTTGATGGTCTCGCCGTCCTGCCAATCCCCCCTGCCATAGCGCAGCGCGATATCGATGCCGCGTGACAGCACAGGGCGGTCAAGGGGCGGGGCCTGTACATTGACCGTAATCGACGGGTGTTTGGCATAGAAATCCGACAAGCGCGGCATCAGCCAGTAGGTCGCCATGCCGATGGTGCAGGCCAATGTGACGTGGTTATCGTTACTGCTGTTTTCGGCGCGGATGTCGGCGATGGTGTCTTCGATAAGGGCCAAACCGTTCCGCGTGGCGCGGGCCAGCCGCTCTCCGGCTTCGGTGGGCCGCGCGGGTTTTGTGCTGCGGTCCATGAGCGTGGCACCGACTTCGCTCTCTAACAAACGAATGGCCCGCGTGATTGCTGGTGGCGAAACATTCAACCGCGCCGCAGCCTTGTGCATCGACCCCAGGCGGCACACCAATTCAAGCGTTTCAAGCGCATGGAGGAAGGATCGATCAGTCATAAGTTAACCCTCATGTTAACTTATATTCCGATTTTTGCGGCTTTTTCAAATGGCAAATCTGCTTGAGAATAGTGAAATTCGTCATTTCTCGAGGGCTTAGATCATGAACATACAGACCTCCCCCACAGCTCAAATAATATTGGAAGAAAACGGCCTTCGCATCCCACTTTCGAATGCGGAAATGGCCTATTTCAATTACTATTGGCTGCGCGATAATTGCCCCGCATCCTTCAGCAGCGTCACGCGCGAACGTACCTTTGATATCTTTCATCTGGACCTCCCTCCGCGGGCCAGTGCTGCGTTGGTCGAAGATGAGCATCTGGTGATTACATGGGCCGACGAAGACCACGTCACGCGCATGCCACTGGCAACGCTTGAGACCTATGCAAACGGCACGGCACGGCCCGATCCTGCCGACCTGCCTCGCAAACCGTGGTTCGGGGATCACTTCGCGGATGTGACACGCTTCACGCTTGATGAGCTAAAGACAGACCCCACCAAGCGCACCGCATGGCTTGAGGCGATGATCGTCGAAGGTATTTCGATCGTGACCCAGATGCCCGACACAGATGTAGCACTCACTGACCTTGCGAACTTGGCTGGAACAGTGCGTCCAACCTTTTTTGGCGATTATTTCGACGTGCGGACGCATATCAAACCGACCAACAGCGCCTATACCGCTGCGGCCCTTGAACTGCACACTGATGTCCCCGCCGAAGAAGCCGCGCCCGGCATTCAATACCTGCACATGCGCGCCAACAGCGTGGAAGGTGGGTTGAACCTGTTCGGGGACGGGGTTGCCGCGGCCAATGACTTCCGCAATATCGACCCGGAAGGCTTCAAACTGCTGTCCGAGATCGACGTGCCGTTCTACTGTGAACACGATGATTACGACATGCGCAGCTATCAGCGCGTGATTGAGCTCGACCAGAATGGCGAGGTATCCGGCCTAACAATCAGCCAGCATATGCTGGATCTGATCGACCTGCGGCAGGAGCTGCTGGACACCTATTACCCCGCTTTCTGCCGCTTCGGAAAACTGCTGCAGGATGACACATACATCATGAAATTCACGCTCCAAGCGACGGAGTGTATCGTCTTTGACAACCACCGCATCGTGCATGGCCGTGCCGCATATTTTGCGACAAGCGGTGAGCGTTATTTGCGCGGCACATATACAGACAGGGCGGAAATGCGCTCGACTTATCGGTCGCTGGTCTCCGAAGGGCGGTTTAAATCATGAATGTACATTCCGAAGTTGATACAATGGCGGCCCTGCGTGAAGACCTCGCCGCTGCCTTCCGCCTTTGCCATCAATTCGGATGGAGCGAATCCGTCGGCAACCATTTCAGCGCCGCCGTGTCCGACGACGGGCGTCAGTTTCTGCTGAACCCATGCTGGCAGCATTTCGCAACGATTGACCCCGACGACTTGCTGTTACTGGATGTGGATGATGACCAGACGATGTTGGGCGACAATGCACCGGACCCTTCTGCATGGGCCGTCCATGGCACGTTGCACCGTGAAATTCCCGCCGCGCGCGTGATCCTGCACTGCCATTCGCCCTATGCGACGGCTTTGGCAAGCCTAGAGGACCCCACCTTGCTGCCGATCGATAACAACACCGCGCGGTTTTGGGGCCGGATCGGATATGATCTGGAGTTCGGCGGAATTTCCGACAGCGAAGCCGAGGGGGCCCACCTTGCGCAAGCGATGGGAAGCAATACTGTTCTGGTCATGCGCAATCACGGCATCACAGTGACCGGCCCTACGGTCGCGGATGCGTTTGAGGACCTCTACTTTTTTGAGAAAGCCGCGCAAACTCAGATACTTGCACTCTCATCCGGGAAGCCGCTGGCCGTGTTGAGCGATGACGTCGCAAAGGCCACAGCGCAAGGCTGGAATTCCTATCGCGGCATGGCGCAACGTCATTTCGACTATCTTAAATCGACGCTTTGACGAACTTCTCGCCTAGGTGCCAAACGATACTGAAACGCGCCGATGACAATGAGTAGTAGGCTCATATTTTAGAACGGAGTCGCTTTTGCGTCTGCTTTGCTAAACCGAAGCGCCGTCTGTGATCTGGACTGAGGCCATAACACCGGTGATCACAGTGAGCACCAGTGGTCGAATTCACACCTCGCGGACAAACCGGTCATTTATTGCGGTTGAGAGAATGATCCCTCTGGTTATTCCTCTGCGGCGGCCTTCACAATTCCCGCACGCAGGATCGAAACCATTTTATCGATTTGAGGTTTTGTAATCGTAAGTGGCGGTGACATGACGCAGGAATTGTAAATTGGGCGCACGAGCAGCCCAAGGGTCTGGCATGCTTCATCTACCTTCGCGGCAAAGGCGCAGTCGCGGTCTTCGTCGGGATTGCCCGCGTCAAGTTCGCATTCGACACCTGCCATAAGACCGACAACACGCACGTCGGTTACAACTGGTAGATCATTTAGAGATTTCATGGCCTCGGCGAAATACGGCGCGATATCGCGCGCGTGTTCGAGCAATTTGCTGTCTTCGAAGATGTCGAGGTTCGCCATAGCGCAGGCCGCCGACGCGGGATGGCCGGAATAGGTAAAACCGGACGTAAACGCGCGATACTCATTCGTGGATGCGTTGATATCATTGATTAGACGGTCCGAAATAAGCAGCGCGCCCATCGGCAAATATCCCGATGTCATGCCTTTGGCCGTCGTGATCATGTCGGGCACGACGCCAAATACGTCCTCCGATGCAAAATAGTACCCCAATCGCCCGAAGGATGTAACGACTTCGTCTGCAATAAAGAGAATATCGTATTTCTTACATATCTCGTGGCAGCGCTTGAAGTACCCCTCCGGCGGAACAATAACACCGCCCGAACCCATGACCGGTTCTGCGATAAAGGCTCCGATCTTGTCCGCGCCGACCTCGAGGATTTTGGCTTCAAGTTCTGCGATCAACATATCGCCGAAGTCTTCAACCGACATTCCCTTTGGCCGATCCTTGGGCTTGGGGCTAGAGATGAAATGGCCCAGACCCTTAGCCATATCCATATGTGCCTTTTCGCTTTTCTTGCCTGATACGCTGCTGCTCAGGTAAGTGCTGCCATGATATCCATTCACACGCGAAATGATCTGCTTCTTCTCGGGACGACCGAGACAGTTGTTGTAGAAGAAGACAAAGCGCAACGCTGAATCAACAGCCGTAGACCCACCTGTGGTGAAGAAGACGTTATTCAGATCACCAGGCGCGATGCTGGCCATGCGTTCGGCCAGCTTCGTTGTGATGGGCGCGGACATCGTCCAAGGCGAAAAGTAGGAAAGCTCCTCCATCTGGTTCACGACGGCGTCGATGATCTCGCGGCGACCGTGGCCGACGTTGACGCACCACATACCGCCTGGGCCGTCGATCAGGTTATTGCCCTCAGAGTCTTTGACGTAAATGCCTGAACTTCCCTCAAGCACGGTCGCCTCATCCTGCCCAAGTGCGGTGACATCCTGCCAAGGGCGCACGATGTGGCTGTCTTCGCTGCGGACGTCAGTTTGGCTGTTTGATGTATCTGTCATGCTGTGTCCTTTGAAGAATGCCGGCTGTCGCGACGCATTATGGCACACGTTCTGCGCAGTATTGATATTTCTATAGTCAGGTATAATTTTAGAATCAACTATAATATTTGTTGATTTTTACCGGCAACCGCCCTTACAAGCTTCACATGGGATTACGCGAACAACAGAAAATCGAACGCAAGCAGCACATCCTTGACGCTGCGGCTGAATTGTTTGCGCGGGACGGATTTGATGCTGTGAAGGCAGAGCATATTGCCGAAACTGCGAGGGTTTCGGTGGGGACGCTTTATAACTACTTTCCGGGCAAGAACGAGATCCTCATGACCCTGATCGCCATAGAAAATGAGCGGCTTGAGGATATGGGTCAGACATTCGCGCCAGATTTTAATGCCCCCGCTGCGGACATCTTCAGCGCCTTCCTGCTTCAATACTTCGCCCCGGAATCTATGCTTTTGAACAAAGCACTTTGGCGTAAGGGGTTCGCGATCTCCTTTGCTGACGTCACATCAAAGGAAGCACGTCGTCTGCGTCGATCTGACCGCGTGCTGAGTGATCAAGTCGTTGCATTGGCCGAGGATCTGCAGTCACGCGACCTATTGCGGAACGACCTTGATAGCGCTGTTTTTGGCAGGACACTCTTTAACAACGCGAACATGATGTTCTTCGATTTCACCCGTTCAGAAAACCGAACATATCAAGATGTAACAGAAGGAATTGAGGCGATGACGCGTGCCCTTGTTGCAATTGCATTGCCCACAGAGCAGGCGAACAAATGATAAAAAGCGCGCGATTGGATTCCGATGCGAGACGCGGATTGTCGCAGATTAGCCTGCCGCTTGCGTTCTCTGTCCTGTTGTTGGCTGCACCCCTGGCGATATTACTTGCGATGAGCTTCTGGACGCAGGACTTCTTGACGCTGGACCGCACATTCACGCTCGCCAATTTCAAAGAAGCGTGGACGAGTCCGATCTATCGGACGTTGATGCTACGCTCGCTAAAGATCTCGATCATCGTCACCGTGCTGACAGTCGGACTTGCGTATCCTGCGGCCTATTACATGTCGTTTGTGGCCCCCAACAATCGCAAGGCGATGCTGGTGTTTTTGATCACCATTCCGTTTTGGACGTCCTATTTAATGCGAATTTTCCTGTGGAAGGTGATCCTTGGATTCAACGGGGTGGTCAACGGATCGCTCATGGGACTGGGTTTTATAGACACGCCGCTAGATTGGATCAGTTACAATCAGTTTGCCGTTGTCATCACACTAAGCCATGCGTGGTTGCCTTTTGCGGTATTGCCGATCTTTGTGGTGATGGAAAAGGTAAACCGGTCTTATCTGGAGGCCGCGCAGGACCTTGGCGACACCCCGTTCCAACGGTTTCGTCGAATTACCTTGCCGTTGTCGATGCCCGGTGTTGTGGCGGCGACGCTGATTGTTTTCATCCCGACGATTGGGGACTACGTGACGCCCAAACTGGTCGGTGGACCGGACGGGTTGATGATTGCCAACATGATCGAAATCCAATTCAAGAATGCTAATAATGCCCCATTGGGAGCCGCACTTGCGCTATCGGCCCTGCTATTGGTGAGCAGCGTGGCAGGTATCTTTGTCTGGCTCAATCGCCGCTATCTGAAAGCGGAGGGCGCAGCATGAGCAGGCGCGTTCTCACAATGTTTATGATCATCTTCATGATCTTTCTCTATGCACCGACACTCCTTTTGCCGATCTTTGCTTTCAATGACAGCAGCATTATCTCGTTTCCGTTATCTGGGTTTACGTTTAATTGGTTCAAATCGTTGGGCGCTGCAGAGGAATTGCGCAAAGCTGCCGGGACCAGCCTAATCATTGCCTCCGTCAGTTCCATAATCGCAACCATGCTCGGCCTATTGGCAACGTCGGCCACGGTCCGATACCGGTTTCCCGGCAAAGGTTTTGCGATTGGTGCGATCATGCTGCCGATGTTTTTGCCTGAAATCATTATCGGCGTGTCTTTGCTCACCGTCGTACTTCTGGCGGGGTTCAAGCTCTCTATCTACACCATCATTATGGGACATGTGTTGATCTGCACGCCGTTCTGCATCGCAATCTTGCGCTCATCGTTCCAGCAACTTGATCCTAGTTTAGAAGAAGCATCGCTCGATCTTGGTGAATCCCGCATCAATACATTTCGTAGGGTGACCTTACCGTTAATTATGCCCGGCGTGGTGTCCAGCTTACTCATCGCCTTCACCATTTCATTGGATGAATTTGTGATCGCGTTTTTCCTTTCAGGAACCGAGCCCACGCTGCCAGTCTACATTTGGTCGCAACTGCGTTTCCCACAGCGAATTCCTAGCGTTATGGCCCTTGGCACACTTCTGCTGATCTTGTCGGTCGTGCTTCTGACACTTTCCGAATTGCTGAGGCGGCGCAGTGCGCGCCGTCTTGGCCAAAAAGCGACAAGCGGGGCTTTGTAGAGCGATGATCAAACTTTCCAACATCGAAAAATATTATGGCACGTACCACGCGCTGCGTGATGTGAATTGCCACATAAATGAAGGTGAATTCTTTTCGCTTCTTGGACCATCAGGCAGCGGTAAGACAACGCTGTTGCGCACCATTGCGGGGTTCGAAGAGATCGATTCTGGCACCGTATTGATTGGCGGTCAATCGATGGTCGGCGTGCCGCCCAACATGCGGCCCACAAACATGGTCTTTCAAAGCTACGCCATTTTTCCGCACATGAGTGTCGCGCAGAACGTGGCCTACGGGCTCCGCTCGCAACGTTTAAACAAGGCTAAAACGGCCGAAATGGTGACGGAGTCGCTGGGGAAGGTGGGCCTCGCGGGCTACGGCGAACGCGCCGCCCACGCGCTGTCAGGCGGACAACGCCAGCGCGTTGCCTTGGCGCGCGCACTGATCCTGAAGCCGAAGGTCTTGCTGCTGGACGAGCCGCTTTCCGCGCTTGACCGAAAACTTCGCGAAGAAATGCAGTCGGAGCTTCGCCGTTTGCAGCGCAGCCTCGGGATTACCTTCGTTCTGGTGACCCACGACCAAGAAGAAGCGCTGACGATGTCGGACCGCGTCGCCGTGATGTTTGAAGGGCAAATCGCACAACTGGATTCTCCACAAGCGCTCTATAAACGACCTGCTTCCAAACGTGTGGCCGAATTCTTCGGGGCGATGAACATCCTTAAAGCGGACATTCTTGAGGTGAAGGGCGACATCGCGACGACCAGGATCGAAGGGTTGGGTGTTGCGGACCTTGCCTTCAATCCTCAACCGTGTGCGGACGCATCAAGTCACTACTGTGCGGGGGTGCGCCCGGAATTGATGACCATTCTGGACGATGGCGCGATGGCCTACGACAAAGAGACCCCTGCCACCGTGACCGATGTCGAGTACCGTGGAGAGCTGACTTACTACGATGTCAAATTCGAGGGCTCTGACACACCGGTTGTCGTGTCTATGCGAAACACCAGCAACCGCGAACTAAGAGAAGTCGGACAACAAGTCCGCATCGGCTGGGAGAGCGCTTCGGCGGTTCTTCTGCTGGATTAAATACAAGCCAACATTGGAGATTTAGAATGCTAAGAACCTTGAAACGAACAACGACGGCAATCGCTTTCGCTGCCATGCCAACCCTTGCCGCAGCGCAGGAACTGATTGTTTTGGATTGGTCTGGTTTCGAAGATCCGGGCTTTATCGGGGCCTACATCAAAGAACACGGCGGCCCGCCAAACTATTCCTTTTTCGGCGAAGAAGAAGAAGCATTCCAGAAATTGCGCGCAGGGTTTGAGGTCGACGTAGCACACCCATGCTCGCAATCCGTATCGAAATGGCAGTTGGCCGGTTTGATCGAACCGCTTGATACGTCGCGCATTGATCGCTGGGATGATGTGAACGAGGTAAAGGAAGCCTTCGTGATTGACGGCGATTACTACATGTTGCCGACCGACTGGGGCACGACGTCCCTTGTCTACCGCACTGATTTGGTTAATGCGTCTAAAATGGACAGCCTGCAGGCTTTTCTTGACCCAGAATTTGCCGGCCGGGTTTCGCTGCCCAACAATGTCGATGACGTTTATGCGCTCGGGCTTTTGGCGACAGGTGTGACCGATTGGAGCGACGTGACACAAGAACAGTTTGAGGCCGCCTCTGCTTGGCTGCGTCAGGCTCATTCTAATGTTGTTACGTATTGGGCTGACAACGCCGAGCTTGCACAGCTGATGACCACGGGCGAGGTTGCGCTTGCATGGGCATGGAACGAGACACCTACGACGCTTATCGGCGAAGGCATTCCCGTTGCGAGTAATCGCGAAGCCGCTGAAGGATCGTCTTCGTGGTTCTGCGGCTATGTGAATGTGGTCGACGGGCCAAACTCCGAAGACTTGATGTATGATTTCCTCAACGCTTGGATGGAGCCTGCCACCGCCGACTACATCGTGGAGGCCTGGGGTTACGGCAGTGGCAACCAAACGCAGATGGCGTCCTTGGGATCTGGCGTGCTAGACAGTGTCGGCCTCGGTGAAGTGTCCGCGCCGGTCTTGGCGCAGGGTCCGCTGGACAATAAAATGCGTGAGCAGATGATCGTCGAATTTGAGAAGATTAAGGCTGGATTTTAAAGAGAAGCCCATCTCGATCAGGGGCTGTGCCTAAGACGCAGCCCCTAATTTAAACGCAAACCGTGTGGCCCAGATCCAATCAGATGCGCTTGCTGACCGTTTGTATGATCCGTTTCGGAATTCCCTTCTCGATGAGAAACTCTCATACGGCTCATTCAGGCGAGCTTTGGTGGAACAGAGTTTCAAACCACTTAAAATCCGGCGGCGTACAGGGGCGCTATCAAGTCTTCGGTAAACGGCTTCTCAGTTTTCTTTTGAATCGACAGGATTTCCCCCTATCAAATGGTGGGCCATGCACGGGTCCGAACCGCCTGCGTCGACATCTAGATTACAAGTCTTTTCCTCACCCCTTCATAGTTGAAACCCGATAGAAGATCTGCTTTCAGGCTGTTCCGCACAAGGGCACCGATTAAGTTGGTTCGCGTGATAACGCCAACGAAACGGCCTTCGGCCAGAACCGGTAGTCTCGCATTAAAATGGGCCCGACACTTTGGCCGGGCCGATATCATTACCTATCTTCCAGAACCGCCGACAATTTCGTGCGCGCGTCTTCGTTCAGCCAATCGCGCCAGACATCCTTGTTGTTCATCAAGAAGTGTACGGCCGCTTCTTCGGTAGAGGCTTTGTTCGCATCCTTCCAAGCCAGAAGAGCGCTCATCTCGCTGGTTTCAAAACTGATATTGCTCATCAATTCGGCAACGTCAGGGTACTTTTCCGCAAAGTTGGTGGTTGCGACCGTGTAAACAAGGCTCGGGGGATAGGAACTTGGCTTCGGGTTTGTGACATCGGGGCTTAGGTTGGCCGCGTGGGCGTCAAGGTCGACGTCACCGATATCCACCATGGTCATATCAAGCCGCCCCATGAGCGCCGTCGGCTCCCAGTAATAACCGAACCACGGCTCCTTGGCTTCGTAAGCGGAGGCAAGAGAGGCGGCCAATGTTTCACCGCCACCGTGATCAAAAACCTCAATTCCGGCCTCTTCAAAACCGTAGGCGCGGGCGATATTGCGGTTGATCGTGCTGCAGACCCAACCGCCTGTCGGGCAGTTGTTGAAGTGATTTCCAACCAATTCGGGGTTATCCAGAATGCCTTGGATGGTTTTGAGCTCTGGGTGCTCTTCTGCAAGATAGGTTGGGATCCACCAAGCCTCGAGGCCACCGGGCTGCAAAACTTTCGTCATATCCTGGATGACGCCGTCTTCTTTAAGCTTCTCGTAGGCGTTGCCCGCAGAGTTAACCCAAAGCTCAGTGACGATATCTGGCTCGTTATTCTCGGCGAGCGATGTAAGAGCAGGGATCGTATCAGAGGGCACACGCGTGACTGTGCAGCCGTAGCCCTGTTCCATCAAAAAGGTGGCGATCTCAGTTGTGATGATCGCGGATGAGAAGGTCATCTCGGTGATGCTGACTTCGCCGCATTCGGCGGCGGCAATGGTGGGGGCGGCTCCGGCAATAGCCGCGGCTGAGAGCCAGATTTTAAGGTTGTTCATTTCGACATTCTCCCGATTATTATTTCTTTCGTTCCTTGAGGGCGGGGCGGAACTGCGAACTGAGAGAGAATACCATTTCTAGTCGGTTTCTTTGATTTGTCGCGCGAAGCCACTTAAACATATCGCTTCATTCAGTTGAAGCTTCCTCGTGATGACTTCCAACTGATAATATACCATAAGACTGATTATTGGTTTTTCTTTTGTAGCCGGGCGCGCGCTATCCCCAAGTGCGAATTCTGTATTAA
>NZ_JBBMQL010000011.1:0-79510 GCF_038900015.1 Sulfitobacter sp. AS92 | reverse complement strand
GATCTGCGCGTGGTGGGCGAGGATGTCAGCGAACTGCTCGACATGATCGCCGCCCAGATGAAGGTAATCCAGATCGCTCGGATCAAGAAATCTTGTCGGCGCTGCGAACGGATGGTGCAAGAACCTGCGCCCAGCCGTCCGATCCCCGGCAGCATGGCCGGGCCGAACCTCTTGGCGCATGTGTTGGTCTCGAAGTTCGACGATCATCTGCCTCTCTACCGCCAGCATGAAATCTTCGAGCGTATGAGGGCCGACATCCCCGAAAGCACACTTGTGGGCTGGTGCGGCCGCGCCATGAAGACACTATCGCCGCTGATCGAGCGGATCGATGCGGACATCTTGGGTAGCGACCTTCTACACGCGGACGATACCCCAATCCGGGTATTGGACCGTTCCCGAAGAGACAAAGGGTTGGGGAAAGGCGTGAAGCAAGGCCGGATCTGGACCTATGTGCGTGACCAGCGCCCGTGGGCGGGAGATGCGCCACCCGGCGCCGTCTATCGGTTCGCTCCCAACTGGAAGGAAGAGCACGTTCTGAGCCATCTGGCCAATGCCCGCGGCATTCTGCAAGCGGACGGCTACAAGGGCTATGCCAAGCTCTACGCGCCTCAATCCGATGGCCCGCCGCGTTTGCGCGAAGCGGCCTGTTGGGCGCACCTACGACGAGACTTCCACGACTTTTGGACCTCAACCAAGTCCGAGATTGCGCGTGAGGCGCTCGACCGGATCGGTAAGTTCTACGATATTGAGCGCGACATCAACGGCCAGGCTGCAAAGGCCCGCCTTGCGGCCCGTCAAAGGCTGAGCCGACCAAAGGTGGAGGCCTTCTTTGATTGGTCCGAACAACAACTCCTGCGCATTCCCGGCAAGAGCGATCTGGCCAAAGCATTCCGCTATGGCCTCAGTCGTCGGGAGGCCTTCAGCCTGTTCCTGTCCGATGGTCGGGTCGCAATCGACAACAATCCAGCAGAGCGGGCTCTGCGCCCTATTGGTATTGGGCGAAAGAACTGGCTCTTTGCAGGGGCCGACACAGGTGCGGAAACCTTGGCTCGCGCTATGACTATTATCGAGACGGCAAAGCTAAACGGGCTCGACCCACAGGCATATCTCGCGGACGTTCTCGACCGCATCCACGACCCCAAAATCAATAAGCTCGACGAATTGCTGCCGTGGAACTGGAAGGCGTTGCCACAAGAAGCCGACAGTCAAGCCGCGTAAACTGCGGTACCGATGGAGCGCTTACGCTGTATCGCGGCGCTCAGACAGCATAAAATCAAGGGTTTGACCGTCCCGATCTACAGCAAGGTACAGATAGGTCCACTTGCCGCGAACCTTGATGTAGGTCTCGTCCATCCGCCAAGAGATGGCTGTCGGCTTCTTTCTGGCCTGCGCCCTTGCAGCGATCAGCGGCGAGAATTTTACCACCCAGCGGTTCAGCGTCGCATGATCGATTTCAACGCCGCGTTCGGCCATGATCTCCTCAAGATCCCGATACGAGACACCATAGCGCAAATAGAAAAACGCAGCATAAAGAATCACGCTTATTGGGAAAAGGTTACCTTTGAAATCAATCGTCACGGTTGGGTGCTCGCTTCCAAATTCAAAAGTCCGCTCCTACCACGCGCGAGCCAGTCCAACCAACCGCGAAAACTTTGCGACAGAACCTTCTGAAAGCTGCTGATCTGATCACCGCACCAGACTACGTGGTGATCAAGGCTGCTGAAGAGTTCTCGGACAAGACCACGGCGATTCACGAAATGTGGCAGACTGACTTCAGCTACTTCAAGATCATCGGTTGGGGCTGGTATTACCTGTCCACCATCCTCGACGACTACAGCCGCTACAACATCCCTTGGAAGATTTGCACAAATATGCGTACTGCATCAATCTTTCAGCCGAAGCTGGCTATACGAGCAAGCCGTATTTCTTGATTTTACTGTAAAGGGTGCGAGTCGTCATGCCGAGCTCTTGAGCGGTTTGGGCCCGTCGGAAACCGTTGCGCGCCAATGCTTCTGATATCCAGTCGCTTTCTGATAGGGATGCGGGAGCTGGAGGGCGAATAGCTTCAGAGATCTGCCGCTGAAATTGAGGCGCTTGTGCTAGGAAGTCGAAAGCACCCTTCCCGATTGTCGATCCTTCAGATGTGCGGAGCGCACGGATCAGTGCGTTTCGCAACTCCCTTACATTCCCCGGCCAAGAATGTTCCATAAGCAGGCGCAAGGCCGCATTTGAAAACTTTGGTGTACTTCCTTGCTGCAATGACCTGCCAATATGCTCTGTAAGTTCTGGTATGTCATCAACGCGTGCCCGAAGCGGGGGGACGTCGAATGTATGCGCGGAAATACGATATAGCAGATCTGTGCGAAACGACTGACTTTCAACCAGTTCTGGTGCGGTCTTCAAGGACGTCGATACGACGCGCGCCGTGACTTGCCGTGCGGTCGTATCCCCGATCCGCTGAACAAGGCCATCCTCCACAAAGGCGAGGATTTTGCCCTGAAGGCTATGCGTTAATGTTCCGACTTCCTCAAAGATCAGCATGCCCCCAGATGCCAGCTCCAAAACTCCCCTTTGACTGGCGTTACCGCCACGGGTACCCGCAGCGATACCAAGCAGCTGTTGAGCGCCGTTGTCGGCATCAAGTGCCGCGCAATCAACGACCACTGGTCGTCTCGCAGGAGTAAATCCGGTTTCATAGAGCTGGGAGGCGATAAGCGATTTACCCGTTCCTGTCTCGCCCGCAATTAGAACGTGGATATCTTCATGCGCGATTTCGGCGATTTCTCTGCGCAAGGACTGCATCGCAGTTGAATTGCCGACCAGCGCTGGAGGTGGGCCTAGGGCATGTGATTTAGACTGCGCAAGGTAAGGGATGGCGGTAAAGCTACGGGTTACATCTCTAAGCGTTTGCTCAAGCGGCAGGCGGTCAAGCGTTGAGCCAGCAACGAAACCTTCGACGCCGCTGATCCGTGTGACTGCCAGGGCTTGCTCAGGAGAGGTGATGGGGCCACCGTGACATAGCTTGTCAACCGAGGTCGGAACGCCGTCCAGAACGCGATCAATCAAAGCCGCGGCGCTTTCGACAGTTAGATGTGTTGTGACACCAGTTCCTCCACCGGTGAAGCCGATATTGACGCAGATGGCATCTGCTCCTGACTGCGACATTTGACGAGCCTGCGCGTTGCTTCGAACATAGGCGAAGGACTTTAGGCCCTGGAAGGTGGCCCGTTCGATCAGCTTTAGTTCCCGGGCAAAGCCAAGACTTTCGCGCTCGAACAACGCGCCAAGCCTACCGTCGATCGAAGTTGTGGTCGGAAAATTGCAGACCCCTGCAAATCCCAATGCACTGACACGTTCCAGCAGTTCATCAATATCGAGTTGGGGGTCGCTAACCGACAGACCCGCATAAATCGGCCCCGTGCAGCGGCCCAGCATTTCGCGCTCGGCAAACTCCATCACCCAGTCGTTGGCAGAGCGCACAGGCAGAAAACTGGTCAGGGACGACGCGCCCTGAACGCGAAACCGTCCAGCATTCAATGCCAGTAGATAATCTGCGCCCGCCTTATCGGCCGCCTGTGCAGTAAGCCCAGAGCCTACGACGGCGCCGAACAAGAAGTTTTTCTTCAGCGAACTCATGGCGCGGCCTCAAGGCAAACAAATCCATCGACTGGCAAGTTTCTCAAGGAAAGCCTGCATTCGTGCCAGACGGACGTATAGGCCAGAATTATTGGCCTGCGCTGGTCTTCTCTCAAGGCGTCTACCAACCGTGATAGAGAGCCCAAAAGCATCTCATTCGCGTTGGTATCTTCCGTATTGAGTATGCCGGGATGCAAGACCAAGGTTTTTAAACCCGCTTCGAGCGCGGAGCGAGCTTGGTCCAAGGACCTGAAGAAAGCCATTGCCTTGAGACCAGCGGTCTGGGCGCGGGCCAGATAGGCATACTCAGATTCAGGCGAGGCAGGAATCGTAGACATCGATTGACGCAACGCACCATCCAGCAAAATTGAAGATGGCCAATTTGTAATACCCAAGTAACCCATCTCAGTGAGCTGCCGAAAAATCGCAGCCTCTGATCCGAATGGATCACTGGCCAGAATGGCGGCCCAGTCCCCGCCGCGTTGCGTTTCACGCAAGGTTCGGTTGTGATCCATTCGCGGCATTAGGAACGCGAGGTCGGCCTGCGCCGCGCTCAGCCCTCGCAAGCTAGGGCAAAAGATGGTTTCGGGGCGGGATAGTTCGCTGCAAAGCGTGCCGGTAAGGAGATATTCCATCATGGGTGCGAACCTAGCAATGATCGGAAATTTTCGGAAGGTTTTTCTCTTATTTCCGATTCTGGCTGCGTTAGGAAATATTCCTTCTTTTTAATGTACTGTTATCAAAGGATAAAAAATTCCTCGGATGAACCAAAATAGTTTCGTGGCCAAGACGTTTCCCCGCAAACTAGGTGTCGGGAGGCCACATGATTTTTTTCTTAATCGTTACACTGAACGGTTTGACGCTTGCTGCGCTGTATTTTTTGGCAGCCAGCGGTTTTAGCTTGATCTTTGGTCTGATGCGCACCGTGAACATGGCGCATGGCGCGCTTTTGATGTTGGGCGGGTACGTGGGCTATAGCGTGGTCGACGCGACCGGTTCGTGGGCGATTGGTGTGATGGTGGGTGGTCTTGCCGCCGCTGCTGCAGGCGCCCTCGTGCAGGCCGGCGTTCTAGGGTGGATGCAAGGTGACGAATTGCGTCAGACGCTGGCGTCGATTGCGGTGTCTATCATCATGGCCGATCTTTTGCTGTGGTATTGGGGTGGGGTGACCTACCAAGTCGAGCTCCCTGAGGCGTTGTCAGGCGGGCGTCGATTGCCATTACTCGGCGTTGGCTATGCGAACATCAGGCTCGCGTTGATCGGTTTTGCTTTGGTGACGGGCCTATTATTATGGATGTTCATTCAAAAAACTCGCATGGGCGCTATCATCCGTGCTGGTGTTGATGACCAGCAGATGTTGCGCGCGTTGGGCTATCCGATCAACAAGATCTTCATTCTGGTGTTTGCCCTTGGCGGTATGCTCGCCGGTATGGCGGGGGTCATTGCAGCCAGCGCATTGTCCATCGCGCCGGGAACCGATTTGCAATTTCTGCTGTCATCACTGGTCGTGGTTATTGTCGGCGGAATGGGTTCGGTCGGAGGAGCGGCATTAGGTGCGATTTTGGTCGGGTTGGCCGAGCAATATGGCTTGGCCTATGCGCCCACCTACGGAGTTGTCTTTACCTTTGCCATCATGGTCCTCGTGCTTGCTGTGCGTCCGCAAGGTCTATTGGGGAGGGCAGAGCGATGAGATACACAGTAATCTTCATACCAATGCTGTTGATGCCTTTGGTGCTGAACGATTTCTGGCTAACCCAGGTTTTGACCCGTTCCTTGATCTTAGGGATTGTGGCGCTCAGCCTCAGCTTTCTGGCGACATACTTAGGCGTTGTGTCGTTCGCCCAAGCGGGAATAGCAGGAGCAGGCGGCTACACAATCGCGTATTTCGGTCCTAACACCGTTGCAATTGGAGTTGAGCTCCCGTTTTGGGTTTCGATTCCGCTTGCCTTAATTTGCGCAACGGTTTTCGGCGGGATGATCGGTCTCGTAGCGCGCCGTTCGCGGGGCATCTATGCCATCATGATCACCCTCGCGGTCGGCGTCGCATTTTTCTACTTCACCCGGCAAAACTATACGCTGTTCAACGGGTGGACAGGCTTTTCGGGCGTCCGCGCTCCTATGATCGGCGGCACCAGCCTGCGTGAGCCCGCACCGTTCTACGTCCTGTCCCTTACCGCAGCAATTGCGTCTATGGTGCTTGTCAGCGGTTTCGTACGCTCGCCGATGGGATTGTCCATTCAAGCGGTACGCGCCGCGCCGGGGCGGGTTATGGCACTGGGCATTCCAGTCACGACGCCAATTATGGCCGCTTTTGCCTTTTCGGGCTTTCTTGCAGGTACCGGTGGCATTCTGAATGTCTGGTATCAGGAGCGCATTTCGTCGTTTTCGGTCGGGTTGGGACCAATCATCGACATTCTGATTATCGCGGTCATTGGCGGTCTGCGCCATCCCGGCGGCGCCTTTGTCGGCGCCATCGTCTTTGTTCTGCTCGACACTTTCGCTGTCGATCTAGTGGACCGCGAACGCTTCAACACGTTGATTGGCACTGTGTTGCTTTTGATCGTCATTCTGGCCCCCAACGGGCTTTTGCAACTGGCCTTGGACGGCGCTGCAAAACTGCGCCGACACAACCACAACCAACAAAATATGAGCAACCAATAGGGAGGAACTATCATGAACAAGCTCAAACTGGCCGTCTCGGCACTTGCACTTAGCGCAGCCGCTGGAACAGCATCCGCAGAGGATATCAAGATCGGTCTGATCTCTATTCTTGAAGGCAACTTCGCAGTATCGGGAACGGATGCTATCCGTGGCGCTGAAATTGCAATTCAGGAATTCGAGGGCAGCGTCGATGGCAACAAGATCGAGATGATCTCAATGTCATCAGACGGCAGCCCCGACACAGCTGCCGCTGCAGCACGCAAACTGATTGAGCAGGACGGCGTTGATATCATCCTTGGCCCGCTGAGTGGCTCTGAGGGACTGGCGCTGCGCGACCTTTCGAAATCCTATCCCGGTGTGACCTTTATCAACGGTTCTTCTGCGGCGCAGGATACAACTTTGCGTGAATCCTCCGACAACTTCTTTCGCTTCGGCGGGGACGGTGCGCAATGGATGGTCGGCGTAGGCGAATATGCCTTTAACGAACTGGGGTATGAAACGGTCGCGATTGTCGCGGAAGACTACTCTTTCCCGTATACCCAAGTGCTAGGGTTTATGTCAGAATTCTGTGCTGCCGGGGGCACGGTGCCAGAGAAGTTCTGGACCCCGATTGGAAACTCCGACTACTCCTCCGTTGTCTATTCTATCCCTCAAAACGTTGATGCGATCTTTGTCGCACTTGGTGGGGCCGACGCTGTGAACTTTCTGACGCAATACGATCAGGCAGGCGGGGACAAGCCGATCATCGGTGGGTCTACGACGATTGACCAGTCCATCCTCGAATCCAAAGGGCCCTTCAAAAAACTGTTGATTGGCGCTCCCGCCGGTACGCCGACGGTCGGTGATTATGATGGTGAAGGATGGCAGACCTTCGTGAACGCCTACAACACCAACTATCCAGACGCGTTTTCGGCGCCGTCTATTTTCGCGCACCATTATTACATGGCAGCCACCGCTGCCCTCCTGGCCCTCGACGAGGTGGATGCGGATCTATCGAACGATCACGCCGCATACCGCGAAGCCCTGAGCAATCTGTCCTTTACGGCACCGACCGGCGGCACCATGCGGCTAGACGAAAACCGCAATGGCATCGTCGATAACTTTGTGACCGAAGTTTACGAGCGCGAAGACGGAACCTTGGGCAATCGTGTGATCAAGGTCGTGCGCGATGTGAACCAATCCCTCGGTCAGGACCCCGAAGCGTTCCTTGCTGCGGGTCCGGTAAGCCGGGACAACCCTTCGTGCCCGTAAATGCGCACCATAATACCATCAATGCCCTAGAGGTCCGGGGCATTGGTAAACGCTTTGGTGGGTTTTGGGCCGTGCAGGATATCAATCTCACGGTCCGTCCCGGCGAACGTCGGGCTATTCTAGGTCCGAACGGAGCCGGTAAGACTAGCCTCTTCAATGTGTTGACGGGCGATACCGATGCCAGTGCCGGAACAATCCGAATGTTCGGAACAGACATTACACGCAGCCCGATCACCAAGCGGATTAGACTTGGCCTGCGCCGCACCTATCAGCACGCGAACCTATTCAACGGCCTGACAGTGCGCGATACTTTGTTTCTAGCCGTGGCAGGGGTCAGAGGCGGCTGGCGCCAGCTTTTACCGCTCAAATCAGGTGATCCGCGCCTGCAAGAAGCCGAACGGCTGGCCGAAATCGCAGGTATCCACAGCTTTTTAGAATACGATGTCGCAGTCCTCAGCCATGGCCAGCGCCGCCAGTTGGAAATCGGGATTGCGCTTGCGGAAAACCCCAGGCTACTGCTGCTTGATGAACCCGCGGCAGGTCTTTCCCCCGCCGAGCGCCCGAAACTAAGCGCTCTTCTGACGTCTTTGCCAGAGGATGTCACTGTGATCTTGATCGAGCATGATATGGAGATCGCATTGAAAACCTGTGAAAGCGTCTCGGTCCTTTTTAATGGTCAGCTGCTTGCCGAGGGCGCACCAGACCAAATCATGAATAACGAAGACGTTCACCGTGTTTATATCGGGGGCGCGCATGGCCACTGACGCATTATTGCAAATCGAAGGTCTCGATCTTCGCTACGGATCCAGCCACGTACTGCATGGCGTGCCCCTACAGGTTGATCAGAAACCCTTGGGCATTCTGGGACGCAATGGCATGGGTAAGACCAGCCTGTGTCAGGCAATCATGGGCATGCAGCCCGTCTCAAACGGGACAATCCGTTTCGCGGGCGAAGACATTACGACGGCACCGCCAGAAAAACGCGCCCGCATGGGCATTGGCTATGTGCCGCAAGGACGGCGTGTTTTCCGGTCACTTACCGTGGCAGAGCATCTGCGCATCGTGGCGCAAAAGGGAGGTGCTTGGACTATCGAACGGGTCTATGAAACCTTCCCGCGGCTTAAAGAACGGCGCCAGAACCTTGGGGATCGACTGTCGGGCGGTGAACAGCAGATGTTGGCCATAGGCCGCGCGCTTCTTCTGAACCCCAAATTGATAGTGCTGGATGAGCCGACCGAAGGGCTGGCGCCTGCCATTGTCTCTGATGTGATCGATCTGATCCGCATGATTTCGGACGAGGGGATCGCAGTGCTGCTGGTCGAACAGAACATGCATGCAGCGCTGGCTGCCGTGCAGGATGTAGCCATCATGGTTGGCGGGCAAGTGGTTGAAACCTGTCGTGCTGAGACGCTGAAAGGTGATGCTGATCTGCAAAAGCGTCATCTGGGTGTCGAACCGGGTCAAAAGGGATGAGGGGGAGAGCGTCAATGTCTGGAAGAAAAGCCTATGTTGTCGGCACAGCAGATACGAAGGCAGCAGAGCTGTGCTATGTCCGCGATTTAATCGCTGCGGCCGGACAGGAAACCGTGCTGGTGAATGTTGGCATCCAAGGAGGTGAGGAGGGGGTTGATGTAACTGCCGCAGAAGTCGCTGCGTGTCATTCAGAGGGCCCGGTAGCCGTTTTCGTGAATGACCGCGGACAGGCTGTGGTCGAGATGGCGCATGCCCTCACGGCCTTTTTACAAGGTCGGGACGATATCGGCGGAATTATCGGACTAGGCGGTTCTGGCGGTTCCGGAATCATTGCGCCCGCCATGCAGGCGCTGCCTATCGGTACGCCAAAGGTGCTGGTTTCCACTTTGGCCTCCGGTGATGTTTCGGCCTATGTAGGCGCCTCTGACGTCAACATGTTTCACCCGGTTACGGATGTTTCTGGGCTGAACCGGATATCTCGCAGGCTGCTGGGCAATGCTGCTCATGCGATGGCAGGCATGATGCAATTTAAGATATCTGTCGTGCAAGATGACCGGCCCGCTGTTGTCCTGTCCATGTTTGGAGTCACCACAGCTGCGGTGCAGATGATCACCGAAGGGCTGGAAGATCGGTTTGATTGTCTGGTATTCCACGCCACTGGCAACGGTGGCCGCTCAATGGAGCAATTGATTTCACAGGGCGATGTAACCGGTGTTCTGGACATTACGACAACCGAAATTTGCGACTTGCTGACGGGCGGCTTCCTCAGCGCTGGTGAAGAGCGGCTGGATAGTATTGCGCAAACCAAGCTGCCCTATGTGGGGTCGTGCGGCGCGCTGGACATGGCGAATTTCTGGGGGCCGGAAACAGTTCCTGCACAATTTAAGGATCGCCAGTTCTATCATCACAACGCGCAGGTAACCTTGATGCGCGCGACACCCGAAGACTCGGCCCAAATCGGAGCGTGGATTGGTGAAAAACTGAACAAATGCGACGGACCCGTGCGGTTTTTGTTACCGCTTCGGGGTGTTTCGGCGCTCGATATTCAAGGCGGGCCATTCCATAACCCGGCGGCGTCTAATGCCTTATTCAATGCGCTGCGCGCTACGGTTGTGCAAACCCGCGATCGGCAGTTGGTCGAACTGGATATGCATATAAATGATCCCGCCTTCGCGGAGGCAGCGATCAGCAACTTTAACGAAATTTACGAACAGAAGGGTGACTGATATGGCCGTTACTGGGCGGAAGAATATCCTTACAAAGCTACGTGCCAAAGTCGCTCGAAAAGAGGTCATTATAGGCGGTGGCGCAGGCACGGGCCTATCGGCCAAATGTGAGGAAGCGGGCGGGATCGACCTGATTGTGATCTACAATTCAGGCCGCTACCGCATGGCGGGACGCGGCTCGCTCGCGGGATATATGTCGTATGGAAATGCGAACGAGATTGTGTTGGATATGGGGCGGGAGGTTTTGCCCGTTGTCAAAAATGTCCCTGTTCTGGCGGGTGTGAACGCGACCGATCCTTTTTGCATAATGGACAGCTTTTTAGATGAGCTTGCCGGTATGGGCTTCGCTGGCATACAAAATTTCCCTACGGTCGGCATCATCGATGGCCGCTTCCGCGAAGAGCTCGAGGCCACCGGCATGAGCTACGAAATGGAAGTGGAAGCCATTGCCAAGGCACATGCTCGCGATCTTTTGACAACGCCTTATGTCTTCAGTGCAGATAACGCCGCTAAGATGGCAAAGGCTGGGGCTGATGTCATCGTTGCCCATTTTGGATTGACCGCGGGCGGCTCCATCGGGGCGAAAGACAGTGCGCCCAGTATTGAAGAATGCGCGCGTCTTTACAATGAGTGGACTGCGGCGGCACGCGCGGAGCGCGATGATCTGATTTTCATTTGCCATGGGGGGCCATTGGCCGAACCGGAGGATGCGCAGAAGTTTCTCGATCTGTGCCCCGACTGTCACGGCTTTTACGGCGCTTCGTCGATGGAGCGTTTGCCGACCGAGCGCGCTATCGTTGCCCAGACTGCCGAATTCGGTGAGTTGCGCATTGGCGCAGTTTCTTAGATTAAGGATTCTATAATGATCAGAGCATATTCATCCACGATTATTGCCTTTCCAGTCGACCAGGTTTGGGAACGCGTGCGCGATTTCAACGGTTTGCCGAGCTGGCATCCCGCCGCCACCGACAGCCAGATCGAAGAAGGTCACGCTAACGGCGAAGTCGGCTGTGTGCGTAACTTTGCGCTGGCGGACGGGTCTGGGCGCATTCGCGAGACACTCTTGTCGATATCTAACCCCGATCGGTCACTGACCTATGACATGCAGCCTGGCGGGCCTTTGCCGTTTGTGAACTATATCGCAAAAATGACATTTTCTGAGATCACTGACCGCAATGAGACCTTTGCCGAATGGCGGGCCGAATTCGAGGCGGGTGACGGTCAAACAGACCATTGGCACCAGTTTGTAGCCAAGGACGTATTCCTAGGTGGGTTTGCGGCGTTAGAAAAAAGCTTTGCCAACTGACGCCTATAAGTCGAGGAGTCAGCAGGGCATTGCCAAGTTGTTCAGCGTGCATGATCAGGCTATTTCAACGTCATGAGAATCCCAACCAGTGTCCTGCGCCTGAAGGGCTTCCGGTTCCCTCGCGAAATCATCGCATACGCTGTTTGGGCTTACCATCGCTTCGCAATGAGCACGGCCGACGTCGAAGACCTGCTGGCCGAGCGCGGTGTGATTGTAAGCCGGGAAGCGATCCGGTTGTGGGTCAATCGCTTTGGTCCACATTTCGCAAATTGCGTCCGGCGCGATCGTCCTCGCCCCAATGACAAATGGCATCTGGATGAGGTCGTTATTTCGATTCGAGGGAAGAAACATTGGCTGTGGCGTGCCGTCGACGCGGAAGGGGACATCCTCGACATTCTCGTGCAAACGCGACGAAACGCTAAAGCAGCCAAGCGGTTTCTCCAAAGGCTGATCAATCAGTTCGGCGAGCCGAGGGTCGTGATCACCGACAAGCTGCGCAGCTATGTCAAGCCGATCAAAACATTGGCACCGGACGCCGACCACCGCGCCCACAAGCGATTGAACAACGCCATCGAAGGATCACACAGGCCTACCCGGAAGCGAGAGAAGATATTCGGCCGGTTCAAGTCACATCGGCAGGCTCAGAGGTTTCTATCCGCTCACGATCAGATCAACCTGATTTTCCGTCCCCGCCGATTTCAACTCACCGCAAACTCATATCGCCGCGCCCGAGCTGACGCGTTCAGCCTCGGGGCAGAATACACCATCGAGATGATGGCGTAATTCACAGACTAGCAAAACCCTACGACACGCGGCCAACAACTTGGCAATGCCATTGCCACCGTTAAAAGAAGCGAGAAACGCATCTCCTCGCGTGACAGCCTCGGCGACGACGCGGTCTTGGTAAAGCCGGTGGGACGGCGCGCGGACGCCTACCGGTGGTCTATCTCTACGAGGTCGATGACGGCTGACTTTCTGGCCCACGCACATGGCCCCGTTCTACGTCATGACGGTTTCGGAATCTTCGGAAGGGCAGGGGGCTCTAATAGCGGCTCGGACCAGCCTTTCGGTGAAGCTATGCAAGGCATGACATTCCGGGAGTTGAGGACTGCGGCGCGCATGATGATCGCACGGAAGAACTGGTCTTCGTGCCCGCACTCTCCCGAAGATCCGCATCGCATAGCGGCTGCACTGCCGCAGCAATATCGCTGCCCTGCGCATGGTGTGGAGTTTCGGGACGCCACAAGCGAGACCCGTCCGACTGGTCCGGTAAGAATTGCTTCAAGAAACTTGAAGGGCATGCTGAGGCCAGTGCCGCGCCTCTCGATGCCTGGGCGCGCAGCGCGGGGCAGCGAGACCTGAAAGCGCCAGCAGTGCTTCAGGTTCGATTTTGTGACCGCCGGATTCTCCGGCAGGCAGTTACTGCCGTCGTTCCCGAATACGATCAGGTGGCGAGTATCGTTGCTGAGGCGCATAATCGAAAGGCACTAACGGGTTGCTCATGGCGAATGAATGAAACTTACGTCAAATTGAAGGGCGACTAGGCATACCTGTACCGCGCGATCGACAAGCAAAAACCTTGATTTCATGCAATTTGAGCGCCGCGACGAAGCTGCAGCTACTAAGTTTGTCGAGGAAGCCATCGGCAATAACGGTTGGCCGGACAACGTTGTAGACGAAAGCGGATCGAATAGGTCGGCCTGTTCAACATGAACTACTTACTCGTGATGTGCGGCTGGTGTTGATTGATTACTGTGCGGCTAATAAAATATCTCAACAATATCATTGAAGCAAGATTACCGTTTGATCAAGAAACTTACCCGGCCGATTCAGTCCTCCAAACCGCTGAAATCCGCTTCGGGCACTCTTGCCGGGATCGAAGTCGCGCATATGATCCGGAAAGGTCAGCTTGATCAGTCAGAACAGTCTGGCTTCGCGCAGTTCGCTGCGCTCGCTGGATAAATGTGTCCGGCAGCAGACCCACCTGCGGCTCCGCAGAAGCTTCGCGACACCACCTTATCAAGTCTCCGCAACCTTATACCGCCACGTTCACAACGAGGCATTCTGCCTCTGGGCTGAATACACCGCTGACATGACGGCACAACCCGGCCCATGCTATCCGTCACAGTCTGATGCAATCAACTTGGCAAAGCCGTTGAATGCAGTAAAATACTTTAGTATTAAACTCGGGATTGTAGAGCGGAATTTTTCTTGGTAGCTAAGCATGAATCACATCGTCTTGAAAAACCATTCGTTTTCAACATGTGACCAGCCAAAGGGCGATAAGATCGCAAAGCTCCACGCTGTTGGATGATCGACGCAGCCCGTGCGATAGTGATTCCCTCGCAAGGTATTGCCAAGTTGTTCCTTCCCAATTGTGACGTTTCTTTTTGGTTGGCGGTCAGGCGGCCATTTCAGCGGTGTATTGGTTCCGGAGGTTGAAAGCATCGGTGCGGGCGTAGCGGTATGACATAGCGCTCGTCGACTTCGGCGGAGCTGGCTAGACCGGCGCGCAGGCTGTGGCCAGAGAACAGAGCGAGGCGGTTCTTCTCAGGCAGGTCCGACCGGATGCCCGCGACCAGCACCGTACGTTTGATCAGGCGCGCAACTGCTTGTCGTTCAGTCTCGTTTCCGATGCGCGTTTGCCATCCCGGAGGTGCCGACGAAGACTGGACCAAAATCGATCTTTGCGAAGTGCAACCATTGCTCGAGCGCATGCACGGGGCAGGTTTGACCCTTGGACCCGCGGCCAATCTCGACCTCACGCCAGCCAGTCTTGGCATTGAGGGTGAGCAGGGCGCCTTTGTCGAAGACCTCGATCCAACAGCCCGAGTCCGACGTGTCGTCCTTGTGAACGTCAAGGCTGACAATTTCGGAGCGGCGGAGGCCCCCGGCATAGCCGAGGAGCAACATAGCCCGATCTCTGAACCCGCGCAGGTCGTAAGGCAAGGTGGCCACCATTCCGAGAATGTCCTCGGCGAGGATCGCTTCCTTCTGCACCGGTGGACGCGCGTGCTTGCGCTTGATCCCGGCCAGTACGGTGGCGATGTGGCGGTTCTTGCGATCAAGTGTGAACCCGCGCTGCGCATAGTTCCAGGCAAGGCCTGACAGGCGACGGACGATGGTGCTGACCGATAGGGCAGGGGAGAGGCCGGCTGCAAGGTAGAGCCCGATCATTTCGGGCGACGGGGGCAGAGGCTCCGCGCCCTTCATCCGGCACCAGCGCCGGAAATGCGCCCAATCCTTGGCATAGGCCTTCAGGGGGGACTGTTGCATTAACGAAGCCACTTGGCGACGATCATGATTTGGAGGTCGAGCATGCCACGCAAATCGCCGTTCAAGCGCCATCGCTTTCCCCGGGAAATCATTCTCTGCGCTATTCGTTGGTATCTGCGATATCCGTTGTCCTACCAGGATGTCGTTGATCTTCTGGAAGAGCGCGGGATCACGGTCGATTGATCAACAGTCTTTCGCTGGGTCCAGAAGTTCTCGCCTGAACTGACGAAGCGCACTGAGAGGCATCTGCGTCGCGCAAGCGTCGATTGGCACGTTGACGAAACCTACATTCGGGTCGGTGGCAAATGGCGCTATCTCTGGCGCGCCCTTGATGCAAACGGTCAAATGGTTGATTTCCGCCTCACCGCCCGGCGGGATGCAAAAGCAGCAAAGGCCTTTCTCAGCAAGGCGATCGAGCGCGTGAGACTTCATCGGCCGGTCACCATTGTCACAGACAAAGCCCCGACCTACCGGCGCGTCATCCGCGAGATCAATCATCTATATGACCGGCATTTTGACAGCATCCGGCACATCGACCGAAAGTGGCGCAACAACCTGATCGAAAGCGATCATGCGGCCACCAAACGGCTCCTCGGATACCACCAGAGCTTTCGTTCCTTGCGAACCGCCAAAACGACGCTGAGCGGCATCGAAACCATCCGAACGATCAAGCGAGGTCACATCCACTACAAGCAGCCGGGCGTTCGAGGTGAGATCCAGTTCATCAGCGAACTTTTCGCGGACGCATAATCCAAGGCTCTTCCCTACGCATTCATGGCCTTCGCAAATTTACGCAACAGTCCCGTTCACACCTACCCTAACGATCCATAGGTCATGCATGCGTCGAGCTTAACACTATTACTAATACTGTTAAATTTACACGACCGTCGGGTGTCGAGTTACGGCTAATAATTTACCGGTCCTCAGCTAAACCTTTTCCTTACGTAGACGTCCCAAGGAAAACGATTATGCGATCAAGTCTTGCCCGGGTACGGAAGTTGCCGAACATACCAATCACAAATTTCGTTGCCTTGCATGAACACTACCCCATCCTGTGATTTCAGATAATCCAACATTTCCTCAAAATATCGGATGCGATGCGCAGCCCCCGATACGTAGGGATGGACGCCAAAGGACATAACCCGAACCGAGTTTTCACCCTCCTTCAGCAATCGCGCACAAGCATCGCGGGCCCTTTCCAGCATCGCATCTGATCGGTGCGGGGCGCTCACCATGATGGTAATATCATTAAGTTCGACAGAATATGGCAAGGACACCAGTGGTTTGGTTTTTGACTTCACCCAGAGCGGTTGATCATCAAGGATCCAGTCGCCGAACCAGTCATATCCGGCGTCGCCTACCTGATCGAGGGTCTCGAAGGTTTGCGTGCGGCCCGGCCCCAGCCAGCCCCGGGGGCGGGTACCGGTAAACTTTTCCAAGATATCGGCGGACTGACAGATCATCGCCGCAGGGTCTTCGATCGCATGAATCGACATCTGTTCATAGCAATGGGCCATAAACTCCCACTTGGCATCGACTGCAGCCTGCGGCACTTCGGGTATAGTTTCGCAAACCTTGGCATTCAGAGACAGAGTTGGACGGATATCTCGAGATTTGAACGCTTCAAGCAAACGCCAGAAACCGACGCGCATGCCGTATTCATGCCAAGTCCAGTTAGGCACGTCGGGCACGCTTTTGTTGCCGCCAGGCGCGGGCGATACCTGTCGAGGCATTGGACGATTGATATCCCATTCTTCGACATTCACCACTGGCCAAACGATCAGCCGTATTCCTTCAGGCGCGGTTAATGGCGCTCGCGTATAAGGGGTCGAAAAGCTTAGTCGTTCACGTGGGGCTGGCATATGGATTTCCTTCGGGTAAGCTGTGATCAAGCAAGGGAGGGCGCGTAGGCCAAGCTGCGGCGATCTCGTAGACGCGTGCCACACTAAGTACTTTGGCGTCCGTGCCAGCCGCGCCGACCACCTGCATTCCAATGGGTAGGCCGTTTCCAGCGAAGCCGATTGGCAAGGCGACGGCGGGGAGACCAGCGAGGTTGAAAGGTGTGCGCGCTTGCTGGTCATAGGTGCGGTCGATTTCCGCGGGGTCGTCGATCCGGCACGGGAGCATTAAGCTGGACACGCAGACGGCGGCATCTACGGTGGACAGTGCTGCCTGCATCTTCTCTGTCAGGGTGCGCCGCAGGCGCTGTGCATTGATATAGGTGGCGGCATCGATCGTGCGTCCCGCAAGCAGTCGAGTGCGGCCGCGCTGGCTATAGTCCTCGGCCCGCGCCTCCAGCCAGGGTTTGTGCAGAGCATACGCTTCAGCCTGCAAGATCAAACGACCGCAACCTGTATAAGCGGATAAAGGTGGGACGGTCAGGGGAACCAGTTCGGCACTCAGATCGCGCAGTAAATCGAGAGCGGTTGCAAAAGCGGTGCTGATTTCCGGCATTGCCCCTTCGGAAAACTCACCGAGTATGCCTATACGTTTGCCGCGCAAAGTATTGTCGCGAGAATTCGTTTCAAAATCGAAGGCTATGCCGGGATCACATAAACACCTGAACAGAATTGCTGAATCTTCGACACTGCGCGTCAACGTCCCAAGATGATCCAATGACCACGACAGCGGAAAAACACCCTTGGTGTTGATGGTTGCTGCGGTAGGCTTAAATCCCACAATCCCACAAGCGGTGGCCGGATGTCGCACCGATCCAGCAGTATCGGTGCCCAGTGCGGCTGGTGCCATCCGGGCCGCAACCGCAACCGCCGAGCCCGAGGACGAGCCGCCTGGATGATGATCTCGATTCCAAGGGTTGCGCGCCGGTGGCCAAGGCAGATCGAATGCTGGCCCGCCCGTAGCAAATTCGTGCAGTGCAGTTTTGCCAATGATCAGCGCCCCGGCAGCGCGCAATCGTCCGATGACCGACGCGTCATGCACCGCCTTGGCGATTGGGGAGACACTGGAATGGCAGGTTGTTGGTTGACCCTCGATGTCAATGATATCTTTGATGGCGACGGGAATACCGTGCAGTGGCCCTATCCGATCCCCGTTGCGGTAGCGGGCATCTACGAGGTCGGCCTGATGCCGGGCACTGTCGGCCATGACATTCAGGAAGGCATTCAGATCTGTATCGTGCCGGGCGATAACTGCCAAATGGGCTTCAAGATAATCACGCGCACGCAAGCTTCCAGCGCAAAGGCGGCGTGCTGCCTCTACCATTGTAAGGTCAGTCAGATCAGCGAGCATCGGTATGGGACGCTGGGCGCAGGGTAGCAGGCAGATCCGCCAGCCAACGAGCGACGAAGACGGCCTGCGCGTCGGCGTTGCGCTTAAGGAAAACGCGGTCTTCAGGCGATAACCGCGCCAACAGGGACCACTTTTCCATTAGATTGGCTCATTAGTTGCACTGTCCACAGAAGCATCGGGGCCGTGCTTTGGGACGCCGACTACCCGGTGCAACAAAATGAGCAGAGCGATAACCCCGATGCCGACAAGATCGGTAACCCAGCCCGGCGCGATCAGGGCCAATGCCGAGACAGAGAACAACGTGCGCATTACCCAGCCCACCTGCCGGCTTAGCAAGAAGCCGATCACAGCAACCGCCAACGCCCAGACACCGATTACAGCAGAGATCACGGAGATCGCGATGTTCATCTTGCTGCCGTGCAGGATCAGTTCTGGCGAATAGACGATCATGTAGGGGATAATGAAACCGGCCAACGCTAGTTGGAACGCCTTGACCCCGACGGCAAAGGGATTCGCCCCGGCTATAGAGCCTGCCGGAATAGCCACCAGGGCCACCGGTGGTGTAATGCCGCTGAGGCAGGCGAAGTAAAAGATAAAAAGATGCGCTGGCAATAGCTCTACACCTAGATCATTCAGCGCCGGGGCAAGCACCGAAGCAGATACGATATAGGCAGCAGTAGTTGGTAAGCCCATGCTGAGGATAATGGTTACGATCATCGTCAGCACCAGTGCTAAGATCATGGACCCGCCAGAGATATCCGCAACCCAGGCCGACAGACGCAGTCCCGTGCCGGTCAGCGACAGCAGACCCATGATAAGCCCGGCTGCAGCGCAACTGATGATAACTTCTAGCGACCCTCTTGTGCCTTGGAGTGCGGTATCAGCCAGGCGCTTCGGTGACAGGCGCGACTCGACGCGTATCCAAGAGACGATCAGCAACGCAGCCATTGAGAACAGTGCCGCACGAACTGGCGAAACGTTTTCGACAGCAAGCATCCAGACCAGAACGAAAATCGGAATCAGCAGATGGCCCCAAGCCTTGAGCACAATACGCGCCTTCGGCAGCTGGTGAGCTGGCATACCGCGCAAGCCTAGGCGTGCTGCCTCCAAATCGACGATGATATATACGCTGAGGAAATACAGCATCGCCGGGAATATCGCTGCAAGGACAATATCACCATACGGCACTCGGACGAACTCAGCCATCAAGAAGGCGCCAGCGCCCATGATTGGAGGCATTATCTGTCCGCCGGTCGAGGCAACTGCCTCGACAGCACCCGCAAAAACTGGGCGAAAACCGGTCCTCTTCATTAGCGGAATGGTTAGGGCCCCGGTGGTCACGACATTGCCGATTCCAGTGCCTGAAACAGTGCCCATCAAGGCGCTGGCAAAGATGCTGACTTTACCTGGCCCCCCACGAGCACGGCCCGCCACGCTATAGGCTAAATCCATATAGAAGTCGCCGGCGCGAGAATGCTGCAGCATAGCCCCGAACAATACAAAGAGGTAGATATAAGTTGATGAAACACCTAGAGGAATTCCATAAAGGCCATCCATGCTAAACAGGAAGCTTATCGTACGCTCCCAGCTAAACGAACGATTGACGAGGATGCCGGGCGCATGGCTGCCGAACAACGCATAGGCTAGCAGCACCAGAACAATGCTCACCAGCGCCCAACCGACTGCTCGTCGGGTCAGTTCCAAGACGATGGCCATAATTATGATACCGAAAAACAGGTCCCATTCTGTCGGCCTAACACCATAGCGAAAGATCATCTGCGGGCCTTGAATGATCACATAGGCTGTTGAAGCGAGCCCGCCGAGGATCAGCAGATAGTCAAACCAGTGAACCCGATGAGCCTGCCCCTTCCATCCCGCATAGAAAAGCGGGATGAGCACAAGGCCAATAGTCAGATGTGCGGCGCGCAGGTTCAGTACGCCCGGCGAATGAATCCCCAGCCAATAAATGTGACTAAGGGCTGCAAGAATACAGAATGCAATGATTGTATAGGACGCCCAACCAGTGAATGAACGACGCATGGCCGAAATTGAGGGTTTGCCGTCGGTGTCCTGTCCTGCGTCGGGCATCTATGCATACTCATTATTTAGATGTGATCAGAGAGAAAAGTGGCGGCCAGCTCTCAAGCATAGCCGTCACTCTGTATGGTCGTTATTGCGCTGGCGGTGGGGCCAAACGCATCTCGACGCCGAGGTTTTCGTAATAGGCGGAGGCCGCCGGATGGATAGGTGTCGGAATGCCGCGCACGTTTTCCAGTCGCGTTTCGGAAAAGTTTGGATGTGCCTGCGCTAGACGATCAGTATTGGCATAGACTGCGTCGAGAATTGCGACAACGAAATCATCCGGCAGATCACTGGTGCCGATCATGAAGTTCATCTGACCGATGGTTTGCAGATCGGATGACAGCCCACCATAGGTATCCGCTGATAGGGACACTGGCGCGTAATACGGGTACGCATCTAGGAAGCCAGAGATTTGTTCGTCACTCAGTTGCAGGAAGTGCAGTTCCCGGTTGACCTCAAGCTCTTGGAGGAAACCGGCGGGATGGCCCGCGATATACAGAATAGCATCAGCCAAACCGTCGCGAAGCAATCCGCCAGTATCTTCCCAACTGGCGTTTACATAGCGCGCGGGGTCAATGTCGAGATAGTCGGTTAACTCGCGAGCGATGGTATCACTGCCGCCACCCGGCACGCCGACGGCCAACTCTTTGCCAGCTAGATCCTCGACGCTCTCAATGCCTGAATCAGCCAGCGTCACAATAGTCATATAAGTTGGAAATGCAGGGTGAAGGCCCACAAAGTCGCGGTACTGTTCTTCTGCCCATGCCAACCCATTATAGCCTAGGTAGGCTTGACTGCTTGCAGTGATGCCGAAGTCTGTCTCTCCTGTGCTGACCAGAATTATGTTCTGCGATGAGCCGCCAGGCTCTTGGGTGATAGTCAAGCCAGGAATGGCTTTCGAAACCACGTCGATCCATGCCGCGACATAGGTGACGTACAGGCTGCCGCCCACTTGGCTGGATGCCGACATTACCGGCGTAGGCGGTGTAACGTTGGATTGTGCCAGCGCGCTGTCAGCACTGAATGCCATTAACAGACCGCAGCCTGCGGATTTGAATAAGTTCATCGATGTCTCCTCCCTTTTGTGTTCAGGGTGACCCGGGGGGGCACCTGATCGTAGTGCTACGTTGGTAGTATCTCTCCTGTTGTCCGCGAATGATTGAAAAGTGAATTTAGATTTTCCCTTTTGGAAAAAGTCCTTATCGCAGTAACCGTTTTTATTTTGATGCAATGGTTTACCACGGCAGTAAGGCATCAGTTGGGGTGTCAACCTCGAACGCGTTCA
Source organism: Sulfitobacter sp. AS92 (assembly GCF_038900015.1). NCBI lineage: Bacteria > Pseudomonadati > Pseudomonadota > Alphaproteobacteria > Rhodobacterales > Roseobacteraceae > Sulfitobacter > Sulfitobacter sp. AS92. The sequence goes on along the minus strand of NZ_JBBMQL010000011.1, from coordinate 58,065 downwards.
GCGTCATGGCAATTGCAGAATAATATCCAACAAGAGCCACCAGGTCGACGATGCCGACCTCGCCCAACAAGACTTTGGCGTCAGCGTAGGTGGCATCCTGAACAGCATGTTCGTAGAGTAATTCCCAAACGAATACGTAGACCTTTGCGTCCAAGTTCTCTTCAAAAACCGGAGACTCGCGGCGGCCAATTGACGCAATGACTGCATCGGACAGCCCTTGTTTGCGGGCAAGGGGGGCGTGCGCATACCATTCGTAGTTTGCGTGCCATAGTGCTGCGATCGTTAGGATCGCCAATTCTCTCTGTCGTTCTGGGACGCTGCATTCATACCGGACAAAAGCTCCTAGCTGGTCCATCGGCGCGGCGACACCTGGACTGTGAAGCAACACGGTATGCGGTCCGCGTACGCCGCCGCGCGCACCACTCGCGATGCTGGAATATACTGTCTGCTGCGGGCCGCTGAGGCCCTCGTCACTGGTAATCAAACGAATGCGTGCCATTGGTTTTTCCCTTTTATCAACGTAGACGTTCCGATTAGGTTTTTACCGACAGAAAGTCTGAAATGATTGTGCTTGCCATTGCAGGCTGTTCGACGACTGAAATATGCCCAGCTCGGTCGATTTCCTCAAACCTTGCGCCCGGCGTCAACCGCTGCATCTCGCGCATTTCAGGGGGTGGTGCGCCAGCATCTTGGTCACCAACTAAGTACAAAACCGGCACCGCCAATCCATTCAGTCGACGCTTATAGTCCAGTTCTTTTAGCGCTCGGGCGCAACCGACATACCCGTCAATAGTCGTGCTCTCGACCAACCCGCGCATTGCTGCGACAGACGCAGGATCCTTCTTAAATGCGTCAGTAAACCAACGATCAACAGTCGGCCCAGAGATCGCCGCCATGCCGCCAGCACGAACCGCAGAAATTCGCGTCTTCCATGCTTCGCGGTAAGCCTCGGGCGCATCGGCCCGGGCGTCGCAAACCACGAGTCGGCGCAGCCTCTCGCTATGCTCAAGACCAAGGCCCATCCCGATCATGCCCCCCATCGATAATCCGACGAAATCGGCGCGGGCAATCGACAGGTGATCCATTAGCGCAATCACGTCGCCCACTAGGTCCGCCAGCGTGTAGCAGTCGCCATTTGGGGGTGTCGCGCCATGGCCACGGGTATCGTAACGGATGACACGGAATTGAGTCTCTAGTTGCGGGACAATCGCGTCCCACATTGATAGATCTGTCGCCAGACCGTGCGATAAGATGACGGGTTGTCCTTCTGGCTGCCCGCTGACTTTGTAATGTGGGATCACGCGCAAACTTCCTCCTTGAACCAATCAGGCGACACCATTTGACAATCTCCCTTCATGGAAAATCAACGGCTGCCCTGGGAAGTCCACACACTCGGTGACTTCACCAATTACGATCTCATGATCCCCGCCAGAATGAACCGCATGCAGTTGGCATGAGATGTGCGCAATACAGCCGTCCAGCAGCGGCGCCCCATCAGCAGAAAATTGGGGCTGTATCCCTTGGAACCGCCGAGCGGCTTCACCCACAAAGCGATTACACAAATCTTCTTGCCCAGCTTGCAACACGTTCACTGCGAAGTGCCCACTTTTGCGGATTGCTGTTCCTGTAGCACTGCCACGCTTTGGGCAAATCAGTAGAAGACACGGTGTCAATGAAACAGAAGTCAGTGAATTGACCGTCATCCCGTATAGCACGCCCTCACCGGCGGCAGTAATGACGGCAACACCGGTGGCGAACTTGCTCATTGAGCGGCGGAATTCGTTTGGATTGACGCTGGTTACGTGCGTTTTTTCATTTAGAAATTGTGGCATGCGCGCCTCCGAGGGACGTTGAAACCTGTGTTGACGATGACGCTAACCAATATTTATTCTTGCTTCGATGGCCTAAATGAGAAATTTAGTACTTACTTTTTTTCCGAAGTGAGGGCGGCGATGAATAAGTTTATGGCCATTAAGATCTTTGTGCGCGTAGCCGAAGAAGGTGGGTTCACCGCCGCGTCTTCCAAATTGGGGATCTCAGTATCTGCGGTGACAAAGGCGATATCACGGCTAGAAGACGAATTGGACGCGCAGTTATTCACTCGGACGACGCGGCAGATTCGCATCACTGATTACGCTCAAAGTTTCTATGAACGATGTGTAGGTATTTTGGCAGATTTGGAAGACGCGGAGTCAGAACTCCGTCAGGGAACTGGTGCGGCACGGGGCCGGGTGCGAGTGGTTCTACCATTCTCGTTCGGGCGCGTCACCGTACTACCAGAGTTGCCGCGTTTTCACGAGCTTCACCCCCAAATCACACTCGAGATCGATTTCAGCGATGAAAGCGTAGATATGATCGCAAAGGGGTATGATGTAGCGGTGCGAACGGGGACGATCAGTGATTCACGCCTCAGTATGCGCGTGCTCACACGCAATGAGCAGGTGACTGTCGCATCGCCAGGCTATCTGAAGCGGCGAGGAACACCCCAAGTACCTGAAGATCTTGTACGGCACGATTGCATTGTCGGACGGTTCGGATCGCAATGGACATTCTTCAATGATGACCGGGTGCCAAATGTGATCCCGGTGTCTGGTCCGGTTATTATCAACAGCGGAGACGCTCTGCGTGAAGCTGCAGTGGCGGGGCTAGGACTTGCACAGGGCACTTGGTGGCTGTTTCGCAAGGATATCGAGGCAGGGCGCGTGATACCGGTGCTGCAACCATACGCAGCACCGGGAATGCCTGTATCCATTCTTTATTCAGCGAACAGACACACGCCCCGTAAGGTCAGGGCATTTATTGACTTCCTTATTGAAATCAGCAAGTAACTCTTTTCCCCTCTGTTGTCTTAGCCCATGGCTAGATGCGGCTGCTCAGCTGCAATCACCGCATTGACGCGAGGCATTACCTCGTGCGCCATGAGTTCCATCGAGCGTTTCGACAGCGCCGGATCGGCCCAATCCATTCCAGCATATACGATTTCACCGAAATCGCCGATTTCCTCGCGCAGCGCCAAAATTTGGTCAACGACCGAATTGACCGTCCCGCAAATCATCAGGTTGTCCATGATGTAATCGTAGGTGATTTCCTCGTCAGACTGGTTCTTATCGTTTTTCAATACGAAAAGTCGCTTACTGCGGTGTAGCTTTTTACTGATTTGCTCGTAATAGAAACGATACGGGCTATTAGCAGAATCGCGGCCATAGGCGTGCGCCGTGGCCTCGTCATCAGCAACAAAAATGGTGCGTGCGACCCGCCAATCTGCAGGGTCAGCCACCTCGCCGACCTCTTTCTTACCCTCAACGTAGTTTGGCCAATGCGTCTTCACCCATTTTGGCAAAAGAAAATTGGCAGACAGTGGGTGAAAATCACGTTTCCCCATTTGGATGACACCCTTGGAAAAAGGCGCTAAAACCGTACCGACTATTTCTGGGCGGGGAGTCTGCATCGGTTTCGGCAGGTGGCCTACGCCGATATCGAGGTCATAGGTGCGGCGCGTCGATACCTTGAAGCGGTTGTCAGGCAGATCGATATCGTATGGGGCATCTCCCCCCCAAATTTTTAGGATCACATCGATCGATTCCTGGAAGATTTTGTTGCGATCTTCATCAAGAATTCCAAGCGCTTCAGCATCCGTGCTCAGGGCCCCGGCGCTTACTCCCAAAATTAGCCTTCCGCCTGACATATGATCCAGCATTGCAGCGTTGGCGGCTACGAGCACGGGGTGCCACTGGGACAGATTAGAAGTTCCGGTTGCCAGCTTGATCGATTTAGTCTCGCCAACTAGAGAGCTTAGAAACATCATGCTGCTAGTGATGTTTTCATGCACATCGGTCAGATGCTCGCCGATAAAAGCGTCATGAAAGCCCAACTTATCAGCGAGTATGACGGTTTCACGGTCCTCGCGAAGGGTCTCTTCCCAGACCCTGTGCGCAGGGTGCATGGGCATGGTGAAGTATCCAAGCTTCATAGTTGTCTCCTTTTGAACCCCCCTTAGATAGTCGTTGGAGCTTTCGCAGAAAATTTCCTAAGTCTGAAATTCAGAGTTTCCTTTTTATCCGAAGATATGAGTGGTCACTTCAAGCAGTGCCTGTGGTACTTGCTAAACCAGATGTCGCGGATTGGCTGGATTTTGATAGCCCGCTATTGGGCCTGCCAAGCTCAGTAAGCGGCAGGATAAGGCTATCTAAAGCCCTGAGAACGCCGGTGGGTAAGAGGGTATAGGTTGTCGCGCCTGCCGTAAGTACAATCCTAACGAGAATGCACGCATCATGTGCGGATTAGAATGCGGGCCTGATCTAATGTCGCTTTTACAATTAGAGCGATGGTAAAAAGTCTTGCCGGTTCCGGCGCGGAACGGAGTTCCCCCCTGGCAGCGTCAAAAACTCTTGGTATAGAGGCTACCCAAGAATACGGGCAATCCCCGTCTGCACCTTCAACAGCGCGGGCAGGTAACTTTCGACTACTTCCGCCGGGTCCGGCTGCGTTGCTGCCATCCCGGTGTTCAGGGCTGCAACCACGGCACCCTTGCTGTTGAGCACCGGCACCGCGAGCGAGCGCAGGCTGATCTCAACCTCCTGATCGACCATTGCATAGCCGCGCGTCCGCGCCGTTTGTACCTGCGCCATGATGTCCTCTGGGTCCGTCAGACTGAACCGGGTACGAGGGGACAGATCGGACGCCTCAATGACGCGGCGCGCTTCCGCATCTGGCATCGCGGCCAACAGCACCCGCCCCATGGAGGTGCTATGTGCCGGCAGGCGTGATCCGGGCATCAGGCCAATCGACATGACCCGCCGCTGCGACGCGCGGGCGAGATAGACAATCTCGGTCTCGTCAAGAATGGCGACGGAGCAGCTTTGGCTGATTTGTTCGGTCAGTTGATCCAGCCACGGCTGCACGACCTGCGGCAGTTGCAAGCCACCAATGGCCCCGGTGCCAAGGCGCAGGCAGCGATGCGTCAGCGTAAAGAACTTCCCGTCATAGGCAGCGTAGCCTTCGGCATGGAGCGTCAACAGGCACCTGCGCGAGGTGGCACGGTCAAGCCCGGTCAGCGCCGCGACCTCGCTGATCGACAGCTTGGGGCGCTGTGCGTCGAAACATTCGATCACCCGAAGCCCCTTGGCGAGAGAGGAAAGTGTGCTGCTGGATTTGTTCGCCATACGCACATAAAATTACGAATAGTGAACAAATGTCAATATACGCACAAATTTCTGGGTCTGCATACGCCTGACCGCTAGACCCTCGGCAACCTGAGGAGACCAGCAATGGACAAAGCACTTCCTGCCGTGGCCGAGGCCGTGGCCGATATCCCGGATGGGGCGACGGTGATGATCGGAGGGTTTGGCGGCTCTGGCGCGCCGATCGAACTGATCCACGCCCTTATCGACCGCTTCCGCGCCACCGGCAGCCCGACGGCCATCACTGTCATCAACAACAACGCGGGCAACGGCTATTGCGGCATCGCGGCGATGATCAAAGCTGGCATGGTCCGCAAGATGATCTGCTCTTTCCCGCGCAGCTCCAACGCCGAAGCCTTCAATGAAAAGTACCTCGCAGGCGAGATCGAGTTGGACCTCGTCCCCCAGGGGACATTGGCCGAGCGCATCCGCGCCGCCGGTGCCGGCATCCCCGCCTTCTACACGCCGACCTCCTTCGGCACGGAACTTGCCGAAGGCAAACCGACCGAGGAATTTGATGGCAAGATGTATGTCCGCGAAAGATGGCTGAAGGCGGATTACGCGCTGATCAAGGGTCAGGACGGGGATCGCACCGGCAACCTGACCTACCGCATGGCGGGCCGCAATTTTAACCCGCTGATGGCCATGGCGGCAGCAAAAACCATCGCGCAGGTCAGCGTGCTGGGGGAGCCGGGCAGCATCGACCCGCAGGAGGTCATCACCCCGGGCATCTTCGTCGACGCCATCGTGGAAGTGGCAGAACCTCAACAGGAAGAAGTGCTTGTGCGCACAGGAGTGGTTTACTGATGGCGGAGTTCAACATCATGCAGGACAAGCTTTCGAATGCGCAGATCGCATGGCGCGCGGCGCAGGACATCGAAGACGGGTCTTACGTCAACCTCGGCATCGGCTTCCCCGAGATGATTGCCAAGTTCCAGCCCGAAGGCCGCGATGTGACCTATCACACCGAAAACGGGGTTTTGGGTTTCGGTCAGGCCCCGAAAGAGGGCGAAGAGGATTGGGATCTGATCAACGCTGGCAAGAAGCCCATCACACTCAAGCCCGGTGCCGCCTTTTTCCACCATGCCGACAGTTTCGCGATGGTCCGCGGTGGCCATCTCGATCTCGCCGTGCTGGGAGCCTATCAGGTGGCCCAGAATGGCGACCTAGCGAATTGGCGCGTCGGCACTAAAGGCGTGCCTGCTGTGGGCGGCGCGATGGACCTTGTACACGGCGCCAAACGCGTGGCCGTGGTCACCGATCATGTCACCAAGGATGGCGGCCCCAAACTGGTCGAGCGCTGCACCTTCCCGCTCACTGGCTTGGGATGTGTCACCCAAGTCTATACCTCGCTCGCGGTGATCGACATTGAGGACGGCAAACTCATCCTGCGAGAAAAAGTGCCGGGCTTAAGCATGGACGCTCTACAAGCCGTCACCGGAGCCACGCTGCACACCAAAGGCAATGTTGCCGATCTTATCGTACCGGAGGAACTGGCATGATCGACGTCTATATCTGTGACTACATTCGCACCCCCATTGGCCGATATGGCGGGGCGCTGTCCTCTGTCCGGGCCGATGATCTGGGCGCGGTGCCCCTCAAGGCGCTGATTGAACGCAACCCCTCTTTGGACCCTGCGGCGATTGACGAGGTGATTTTCGGCTGCGCCAATCAAGCGGGCGAAGACAACCGCAACGTCGCCCGCATGTCGTTGCTGCTGGCGGGCTACCCCGAGACCGTCCCCGGCACCACAATGAACCGGCTCTGCGGCTCTGGCATGGATGCGGTGATCACGGCCGCGCGGGCGATCAAGGCGGGAGAGGCCGAGGTGATCGTCGCCGGCGGTGTGGAGAGCATGTCACGCGCGCCCTTCGTGATGCCAAAGGCCGAGACCGCCTTCGCTCGGAACAACGAGGTCTTTGACACCACTATCGGCTGGCGTTTCGTCAACAAGATGATGAAGGCACAATACGGCGTCGAGTCAATGCCTGAAACCGCCGAGAACGTGGCCGAGAATTTTAACATAAACCGTGCAGATCAGGATGCCTTCGCCCTGCGGTCCCAGCAAAAAGCGGGTGCCGCCATGGCAAGCGGACGATTGGCGCAAGAGATCGTGCCTGTCTCTATCCCGCAGCGCCGGGGCGATCCCATCCTCGTGTCAGAAGATGAACACGCCCGCCCCTCGACAACCTTGGAGGCGCTGCAAAAGCTCAAACCCTTCGTCAAAGCGGATGGCACGGTGACGGCGGGCAACGCCTCCGGTGTGAATGATGGTGCGGCTGCATTGATCCTCGCTACGAAAGAAGCCGCAGAGAAACATGGGCTGACGCCCATCGCCAAGGTGCTCGGTGGCGCGACTGCCGGGGTCGCACCGCGCATCATGGGCTTTGGTCCCGCGCCTGCGTCCAAGAAGCTGATGGCGCGTCTCGGGCTGAGCCAAGAGAAATTCAGCGTCATCGAACTGAACGAGGCTTTCGCGTCACAAGGTCTCGCCACCTTGCGCGATTTAGGCATCGCAGACGACGATCCACGGGTGAACCCCAACGGTGGGGCAATCAGCCTTGGCCACCCGTTGGGCATGTCAGGAGCTAGGATCACCGGCACGGCCATGCTGGAGCTGAAGCCCGGTGAGAGGTCTCTTTCCACAATGTGCATCGGGGTCGGCCAGGGGATCGCAATTGCGCTCGAAGCTCTGTAATCAGCTTTGTCTCGTCACCGTTAACCGCTGCGCGTGCTGATGCAGCAGCCGTGCAAGGCGATCCGCTGGGCTGTCTGCATCAAAAGTGAACTTTCGTGTCAGACCGATGGCTCCGGTCATATAATCAGAATTCAGCTCGATACTGGTCAAAAGACCGGCGCGCAATTCCCGCTCTACGACGCCACGCGAAATGAACCAGAGCAGATCCGACTGTTCAAGAAGGGTAAGGGCCACGGGCAACGCTACAGTCTCGAACTTCGGTTCCGCCTCGGCGAGGCCGAGGGTCGATAGGTATTGATTAACGTTCTGGCGGATGATCGCGCCTGAGTTAGGCAGGATCAATGGGTAGGTTTCTAAAGCCTTGCGTACCGACCATTCCCGGGCAGGATGATCCGGTCGGCAAACCAGCACGATCGGCTCTTCATAAAGAAATTCAAAGGCTAGACCTGGCATATCTCGGGCCATTGGCATGCGTCCGACCATCAGATCGATCTTGCCCGACCTAAGCATTTTTATGAGGCTGCTATTGGGTCCGGTCACAGTCGTGATCAGTGCATCAGTATACCCCTGAGAAAGCTCGAGCGCCGCTGCCGGGAAAAAACCGCCCGCGACGGTCGGCAAAACTCCGACCTTCACTTGCCCCCCGGCAGCCTCACCCGAGACGCCGCTGACCGCGGCCTCAAGGTTTCGCATTGCCGCTAGTGCGGAGGATTTAAAAGTTTCACCAGCCGCGGTTAGGGCGGTTCGCCTGCCGGCGCGGTCGAAAAGCCTCACGCTTATCAGCGTCTCAAGGTCAGAAATTGTCTTGGATAGAGCTGGTTGTGACACGTTCCGCGCGCGCGCTGCTGCTGAAATGTTGCCGTGCCGAACAACGTCTAAAAACGCTTCGAGATGACGCAATTTAAGGCTAGAAGGTATAGTCATACAGTTATGCTAATTGCACAATTATGTATATTTGCCAAACTTAATTTTATGCCATGTTGAACCTCGAAGGAGGACCTCATGGAAGCTTTGGAATTCGAGTGGGGCAAGATGCACCTGAATGTCCGCAATGGCTCGGGTCCGGCTCTAGTGTTCGTCAATTCTTTGGGCACCGACCTGAGGATGTGGGACGCAGTCATACAGAGATTGTCCGCAACCTGGGTCTGCTTACGAATGGACAAGCGCGGTCATGGATTGTCGGACACTGCACCGGCGTCATACGCCCTGTCAGACCTAGCGACAGATGTGATTGCTGCAATGGATCGCGCCAAGATCACACGGGGGGTGATTGTCGGTTGCTCCGTCGGAGGGCTGATTGCCCAGCAGATTGCCTTGATGGCGCCTGACAGGGTCGTCGCATTAGTCTTGTCCAATACTGCGTCTAAGCTTGGCGCGCCGGAGGCTTGGCGGGATCGAGCGGAGGGCATACGGGAAAACGGGATGGGCCCGATGGCCAATGCTATACTGCCGCGCTGGTTCGGTCCTGAAATGCTTAAGCGTCCCGAAGCGGACCTTTGGCGCAACCTGCTTAGTCGCACCGATGCGCAGGGTTATATCGCCACCTGCGAAGCTATCGCGCAGGCGGATGTGACACCATGTCTGTCCAGGATCCTACAGCCTGCTTTGGTGATAGGCGGCGGTCATGACCAAGCCACACCGCCTGAGACCGTCGAAGCGCTGGCGGAAAACCTGCCCCGCGCTGACTTCGCAATGTTCAAAAACTCGGGCCATCTTCCCGCGATCGAAGAACCCGCGGCCTTTGCTGAAATATTAACCAGATACGTGGAAAGGGTCACACCGTGACAGAGACATACGAGAGGGGGATGAAGGTCCGTCGTGAAGTTTTGGGTGACGCGCACGTCGACCGCGCAGAAGCTGCCAAGTCTGAGATCGATCTACCTTTTCAGTCACTGATCACACAGTCTGCCTGGGGAACGGTTTGGGCATCAGACGGCATTAGCCGCCGTGACCGCTCCATGCTGACAATTGCCCTGCTCGCGGCAACCGGGAATTTTGAAGAAATCCCGATGCATGTGCGCGCAACGGCCAATACAGGCGCGTCAAGGTCGGACGTCACTGAGGCCTTACAGCATGTAGCCATCTACGCTGGCGTTCCCAAGGCGAACCATGCGCTTAAGCTGGTCAAACAAACCTATCAAGAAATGGAGCAGGGTAAGAAATGTTAGAGCGCCACACTCAAAATCACGGCCGCCTGATTCCGCGGGACCGTACAATTCATCCGGTCCCGTGTGATCTGGAATATAAGACAAGCGTGACCCGCTCTCCTAACCTGCCGCTTTTGACGATGGAGAGCAGCCTCTCCGAAGAGACGGGGCCAACCTTCGGTCACAGCCTGCTAGGGGCCTTAGATAACAACCTGATCTTGAACTGGAGCAAGGGTGCTGCCCCCGCCTTGGGCGAACGCATATTGATGCATGGTCGCATCCTTGACGAGAACAACCGTCCCGTACCGAACACTCTGATCGAAATCTGGCAAGCCAACTCGGGTGGGCGTTACCGGCACAAGAAGGACACCTACTTCGCACCACTTGATCCTAACTTCGGGGGGTGCGGGCGTACGATCAGCGACGATAATGGCTATTTCGAGTTCCTGACAATACGTCCGGGTGCCTATCCTTGGCCCAATCGCGGCAATGACTGGCGCCCGATGCACATTCACGCGTCGGTGTTTGGCCACAGCTTTGGCCAACGCCTGATCACCCAGATGTACTTTGAAGGAGACCCTCTGATTGATCATTGCCCGATCGCGGCCACGGTCAAGGATCGCTCGTCACTCGACCGCCTCGTTGCGCCACTTGATTTTGCCAAATCGCGCCCTTTAGATTACCTCGCGTACAAATTCGATATTGTTCTGCGCGGACGCAGGCAAACTCAGTTTGAAAATAAGCCGGAGGGTATGTGAGATGGTCCAGAAACTTGGTTCGCTCTTCGAAACCGCCTCGCAGACGGCCGGTCCCTATGTCCATATCGGCTTAATGCCCACCTACGCTGGCAATGGTGACAGTTTCAAAACCGAAGTCGGCATCGACCCAATCACAGGGAATGTGCAGGGAGAAATCATAGAGATCACCGGCTCTATCTACGACAGCACCGGATGGGCGCTGCGGGACGTGCTGATCGAAAGTTGGCAATGCGACGCAAACGGCATCTTTCCAGGGCAAGCAGGCGCTGATCCGAATTTTACCGGGTTCAGCCGTTTCGCGGCTGATGCTGAGACCGGCGAATTTACCTTACGTACGGTGAAACCGGGCTCATATGTGGGTCTCAGCGGTGTACGAAACGCGCCGCATATTTCTTTGTGGATCGTCTCACGCGGGATCAATATTGGGCTGCATACTCGTATCTACTTTTCGGATTGTGACAACTCCCAAGATCCGCTTCTCAGCCGGATTGAACAAACGCCACGCGTTGACACTTTGATCGCTAATAAGGCGAGCGAGAGCCGATACAGACATGATATTCGGCTCCAAGGCATAGATGAGACTGTTTTTTTAGATGTCTAAACAAGCTATAAATGCGGGGGAGCGCTGTCCGCAAAACCCCCAACGCCAGCCGTCATGACAGTCACTGTTTTCGAAAATCCTTGGCTGAAAGGTCTGTTTTCTGACCCAGAGATGGCCGCTATTCTGTCTCCACAGCGCACCGTGGACCATATGCTCTTCTTCGAGGCGTCATGGTCGCGAGCTTGTGGCAAGGTTGGGCTATTTAACGCCGCGGACGCCGAAGCTGCAGCCCGAGCAATAACCGACGCACAAATTGATCTTGATGATCTGGCCAAGGGAACGGCGCAAGATGGCCTACCAATTCCGAGATTAGTTAAGCAGCTGAAGCTGCTCGCACCAGCGGCGGCGGTCCATCAGGGGGCAACCTCCCAAGACGTTATGGACACTGCGATGGTTTTGTCCATGCGAGAAGCTTCCAATTTGATTGCCGCACGCCTGGATTTAATTTGCACGCTACTCAACGATTTGGAGAACCGTTTTGGAGAGATGCCGCTGATGGGGCGCACCCGAATGCAGGCTGCCACGATGATTACTGTGCGCGACAGGTTGCACACTTGGCGTTCACCGCTGGTCGGGCATATATCCCGGCTGGCCGAGATCCGACCACGTGTTGAGCGCGTTCAGATTGGTGGGGCATCGGGTGATCGGAACTCTCTTGGAGACCGACAAGATAAAGTGGTCGCAGATGTCGCCGCAATGCTTGGTTTAGCACCTACGGCTAAGGCTTGGCATGCGATGCGGGAGGGGATGGCGGAATATGCAGGCTGGTTGTCGCTAGTATCTGGGTCACTTGGAAAGTTCGGGCAAGACCTCGTCCTAATGGCTCAGCAGGGTATTGATGAGGTAGTTTTGTCTGGCACCGGCGGCTCTTCGGCTATGTCGCACAAGAGAAATCCGGTTGCGGCTGAATTGCTCCTCACGTTGGCCCGGTTCAATGCCGTGCAGGTGGGTGCAATGCATCACGCTATGATACACGAACAAGAACGCTCGGGTGCCGCTTGGTCGCTGGAGTGGATGGTGCTGCCTCAAATGTTGATGGCGACAGGCAGGGCTACCGCAACAACCGTCGAAATTTGCAACGGTATCGAGCGAATGGGCAACCCCAGCTCTGCGTAAGCTCATTGGCATCAATCGATGTAAGCGATGGCTGACGTCAGCGCTTATGGGGGGCCTGTTGCGTTAATTGCAGTTCTTAGGGAGATTGTGATTCTTAAGGTCGAACATGCCGCGCAAATCGCCGTTCAAGCATCACCGCTTTCCACGTGAGATCATCCTGTGTGCCGTGCGCTGGTATCTGCGATATCCACTGTCTTACCAGGTTGTTGTCGATCTTCTGGAAGAGCGCGGCATAATAGTCGACCGATCAACCGTGTATCGCTGGGTCCAGAAGTTTGGCCCCGAGCTGACCAAGCGAACGGAAAAGCATCTACGACGGGTCAGCGTCGACTGGCATGTCGATGAGACCTACATCTGTGTCGGCGGCAAGTGGCGCTATCTGTGGAGGGCTGTCGATGCAAACGGTCAGATGATTGACTTCCGCCTGACCGCCCGGCGAGATGCCAAGGCAGCCAGGGCCTTCCTTAACAAAGCGATTGAGCGTGTAAGGCTCCATCGCCTGGTAACTATCGTCACCGATTAAGCCCCGACCTATCGATGTGTCATCCGCGAGATCAATCGGCGGTATGACCCACATTTCGACAGCATCCGGCATATCGACAAGAAGTGGCGCAAAAACCTCATCAAGAGCGATCACAGGGCTATGAAACGGATCCTTGGATACCGTCAGAGCTTTCGATCCTTGCGATCCGCCAAGGCGACCTTAAGCGGACTCGAGACAATACGAACGGTCAAACTCGGTCACATCCATCACAACAACCAAGAGTTGCGGGCGAGATCGCTTTCATTGACAGACTGTTCGACGCCGCCGCTGCATAGCCCTGGCTCCAATGTCGGCATCCGTGCGGTCGTAGGCAACTAACGCAACAGTCCCCTGCAGGCGTGTGGCCACCCGATATGACCGATGCCCGAAGGTCTTCCTTTCGGCGATCGCCCTCGCCGCCCCCGTCATCTACTGGTTATGAATCCTGACCCTAGTGACCCCCAGCTTTTGCCCACTCCCGCAGATTTCGGGAATCATCAATAGAAACAACGCCCATCTGTCGCATCGTTTGAGAAAGTTCCTCTTGCAAAACTTTTGCCACATGGCTGGGCCCTTCCGCTCCGAGCGCCGCCGCGCCATAGAAGAAGGGACGTCCGAGGAAAACAAAATCTGCGCCCAACGTCAGTGCGCGAAATACATCCAAACCACTGCGAACACCGCTATCAAGCATCACCGCCATATCACCCGCAACACTGCGGATTTGGGGCAACATCGAAATCGTTGTTGGCGACGCATCACTCTGGCGACCACCATGGTTTGAAACGATCACCCCGTCAACTCCCACACTGTTGAGATATTTGGCATCATCCGGATGCAATACACCTTTGACGACAAGTTTTCCCGGCCAGCGATCACGAATTTGAGCGAGTTCGTCGGGCAAAATTTGACGACCTACTTGGTCGGTAACAAACTTCATCCGTTCGGCTAGGCTCTGGCCATCCTCCATGTATTTGTGAAACATCTTAAATTCGGCAATACCGTAACGCAAAGTTTGAAGAGACCAATTTGGATTCTGAGCCGCTTGTGCGATGTTTCGGGCCGTAATTTTCGGAACCAATGACAACCCACTTCGCAGCGTACGTTCCCGCCGCGCCGGGCTTGGCACATCAACCGTCACCGTCAACACCTCGACACCAGCCGCAATTGCGCGGTTGATTAGATCAAACCGAATCGATTCAGATTTCGGTGAGTAGAGCTGAAACCACATTTGTCCGTTGGTCTGTTCGGCCATCGTTTCAATGGTTGTGCTGGCAACCGTACTCAGCGAAATCGGAATGTTAAACTCCGCCGCCGCCGCCGCTGTATAATTTTCCGATCTCGGCCAAATCAGCCCACCAAGCCCAACCGGTCCGATGCCAAAAGGAAGGTCATACTTTCGATTGAACAGTGATTTCGAGGTGTCGATTGAGGATATGTCCCGCATATATCTGGGCGTGATTTGGATGTCGTCGAATGCCGATTGGTTTCTGGTCAAAAGTGTTTCGCGCCCGGCACCGTGCTCAAGGTAATCCTGCGCAAATTGCGGTACGCGCCTATGCGCCATTGGAATTAAATCATCGATTGTCGGATATTGCTGCATCAACACACTACGGGTTAGCATCATGAAAGCGCCTTGATGCGTCCCAATCGTTCTTGGTTCAACGTAAAACCAAGTCCCGGGAGCGTCGGTAATGCAAGGCTGCCATCTTTGGCCTCAGGCAAACCGTCAAACAGGCTTTTGCACAACTCAACGGCGATATAGTGCATTTCCACCAAACCACCATTCGCAAGACCAGCATGCAGGTGCATGTTGAAATGCGGCCATGCACCGCCATTGTCTATCCCGACATTAAATGCTTGGGCCATGCCAGCAATCTTGGTGCATTGAGTGTAACCGCCAGTAATGGCAACATTGGGTTGAACGATATCGACAGCCCCTGCGATCATCAGATCACGGAACCGGTACGACAACCCTTCGTTTTGCCCAGCCGCAACAGGAATTGTGGTCCGCTGACGCAAATCCGCAAGCCTACGAACGTCGTTTTGGGTGATTGGTTCTTCGAAAAATTCGATCCGGTACTGTTCAATTTCGCGAGCCAGTTGGATGGCGTGATAGGGATCAAGGTTACAGTTCGCATCGACAAACAATTTGATATTTGGTCCAACTGCTTCGCGAACGCGTGCAACACGCTCCACGTCTTCTTCGATCAGATTATGTAGGGGGCGCGGCTCGTCAC
Source organism: Sulfitobacter sp. AS92 (assembly GCF_038900015.1). Taxonomy (NCBI): domain Bacteria; kingdom Pseudomonadati; phylum Pseudomonadota; class Alphaproteobacteria; order Rhodobacterales; family Roseobacteraceae; genus Sulfitobacter; species Sulfitobacter sp. AS92. The sequence continues at coordinate 42,805 of NZ_JBBMQL010000011.1, read as the reverse complement.
GACGCCGCAATCCGCCATCACCAACGGTCATTTTCAGCCCGCGATACCCCTGCTCAACCCAAAGCTTTGCAGCATCCCCGATCACCTCATTGCCAAAGAACCGAAAACCGAATGTTGCATAGACCGGCACAATGCTGCGGGCACCGCCGAGCAATTTCCATACAGGTTGACCAAGGGCTTGGCCTTTGATGTCCCAAAGCGCGATATCCAAGGCCGCAATCGCGTGTAGCGCATAACCGGTTTGACCACGCGGTGCCATCAACCAATAAAGTTTCTCCCAAAGTTTTTCGGTGTTGCAAGGATCTTCACCAACCAACGCTTCGGCAGCGATTTTATTGATTGCCGCGGCCACGACCTCGACCTCGGTAATGGCTGTCAGGCCACAGCCTTTCAGCCCCTCGTCAGTTTCGATTTCGACGACACAGGCTCCCAAATGATTGGTCTGGCGCAAATCGCAGATATCAATTTCAATTGGCACATTCAGGGCATGAGCTACGACTTTGGAAATCTTCATGGTGCTAAGCTCCGATTTTTCGTTTCGCACGCAGTATTTTCACCAGTGGCCAAAACAACGCGATGACAGAGATCGCTATAAATAACAATGGGATAGGTCGGGTGATCAGGGGCATAAAACTCCCGTCGTAAAGTTGCAATCCAGAACGCAGGTTCAGTTCTGCGATCGGGGCCAACACAAAGCCAATCACAAACGGACCATGCGGGATTTTGGTTTTCATCATCAAGAAACCGATTAGCCCAAATGCGAACATCGTCCAGACATCGAACATCCGGTTACTTTGCGAAAAAGCTCCAATCACACAGAAAACAATAATCGCCGGCAGAAGGTATTTCTTGTTCACATACATCAACTTAGAGATGTAGGGCGTTCCGACCAACATAAATGCGAACATGACTATATTGGCAACCAGCGCCGAGGAAATAATACCGTAGGCGACCTCAGGATTTTCTACAAAAAGAAGCGGGCCTGGCGTCAGCCCTTGAATGACCAATGCCCCGAGCAACAGAACATCAACCACGCTGCCGGGAATACCAAGCGTGATCAGCGGCACCAAAGCGCCATTTACTGCGGCGTTGTTCGCGGCCTCTGCTGCAACAATGCCTTCTTCGGACCCGCTTCCAAACTCCTCTGGAGTTTCGGAAAGGCTCAGAGCGGCACTGTAGGAAGCGATGGCCGCAGTTGAGCCGCCGATCCCCGGAAGCACGCCAATCCACGTTCCAATCAACGAAGATCTGATCAAATTCCAACGATGTGCCATGAGATCACGCATGGAAATCCACATGTCACGGGTGCTGCTCTTGGTTTTCTGTACAATTCCATCACGCGCGGTTACGTCGCTAAGAACCTGACTTAGAACAAGCATCCCCAGGATAACGGCGAGCAAACGAAAACCACCATCAAGGTCATGATTACCAAAAGTCAGCCTGACCGAACCTGAGGCTTTGTCTACACCAACGAGACTGACAAGAATGCCAAAGGAGCCTGAAAGCAGGGATTTGCTCAGGCTGCCCCCGCCGATAGCCGAAATTAACAGCAGCGCCAGTAACGCCATGGCAAATATTTCATACGGGCCAAATTGCACCGCCAGCTCTGACAAGGTTGGCGAAAGACCGGCAAGAAATACCCACGAGATCAGGCCGCCACCGAATGACGCGAATATTCCCAGCCCGAGGGCGCGTCCCGGACGGCCTTCTCGGGCCATTGGGTATGCATCGAGCGTGGTCATCATCGCTGCCGGTGTCCCCGGCATTCGCATAAGCGTTGCCGAAATCAAACCGCCACTGGTTGACCCAACATACATCGCTACCAGCATGATAAGCGCGTGGGTTCCGTCCATCAAAAATGTCAGGGGCAGGGCCAGGGCAATAACCATGCCGCCTGTCAGTCCCGGAATTGCACCAACGATGATACCTACCGATACCCCGATGAACAAAAACAGAAATGGCAACGGTGTGAAGATCGCGGCAAATGAAGTGACAAAGTTTTCCATAACTTCCTCAGGGCAAATCTAGAACGAGTATTTCAGTGAAAACATAGGTCAGGCCGAACCCAAGGATCAGCGCAATTGCGGCGGCGACAAGAACTTTACTCCGCTCAAATCGGAACAATCCCGCCGTGAGCACAAACAAAAATGCTGTGGTTGCTATCCGGTAAGGCAGCACTGCAAGATCCATCGCGAGCAGGTAAATGCAAATCAGGCAAACGGTTACCCAAAACCGAGCTCCTAGCGCGTCGCCTAATGTACCTGTAGTAGCCCCTCTGCGCAGGCATCCATAGATCATGTGAAGGGACAGCAACGACAATCCAAACGAAACCGCAAAGGGCACTGCCGCTGGTCCCATTGGTTCTAATGCTGCCCGAGGTAGGCTGAAACTATGCACGCAAAAAGCGATACCGATCAAAAGAAAGACACTCGCGGTAGCAATTTCGAGTCGATCTTGGCCGTTCAGAAACATACTATTCCTCCAGCAATGGGCCAGGGGTGGGCACTCAAACCCACCCCTGACTTGGAGTTGTCAATTGCCCATTGCGGCCTTAACCGCCGGAGCGACCACTTCCAAAGCTTCCAGTTCGGCCTGCAATGCGTCACTGAGTTCTTCGCCGGTCTTGATGACCACCGTGCTACCTGACTTTTCGTGATAGGCTTGCAGTTCTTCGGTTTGCATGACCTTCGCCAACACGTCCCCAAAATAGTCGATGGCTTCCTGCGGCGCCCCGGCCGGAGCATAGAAAACCCGGTTCAAACAGCCGGCAACATCGATGCCAATGTCGCTCGCTGAAGGCATGTCACCGATATCTGTCGGGCGGTCAGCGCCAAGCCAAAGCAAGCTGGTCAGATCATCGCCACCGCGCTTGACCCAGCTCGGCGACATCAATGCAAGGGATGTAAGCCCACCCTTAAGCGAGGCAAAGCGTTTCGCCGAACCGCCGACCTGCACCATGCCGACATCAATGTCAGCTGTTTCCATGATTTGTGCCCAAAGGAAGTGCGAAACACTACCGATCGAATCCGCCACTTTAATGCTACCGGGGGCTTCTTTGGCTTTGGCTACCAAATCATCAAAATTGCTTATGCCGCTCTTTTGACCGGCGGCAACGTAAAGGCAGGACTGTGTCGTCTGACTCACTGGTGTAAAGGCATCAAGGCCAAATTCGATTTTCTCGCTGGCCATCGCGGCAAGCATCGTCGTGTGGATTTGCAAAAACGTATAACCGTCCGCCTTTGCGTCTTTTGCCTGACGTGCACCAATAGTGCCACCTGCACCATCGGCGTTAACGATGACAAGTTTCTGGTCCATCAATTCGTTTTTCTCGATAGCGGCCTGAATGGTGCGAGCCAACGCGTCGCTACCTCCCCCTGCCGCGAACGGAACGATCAGCTTGATTGATTTCTCCGGGTAATCTGCGGAAGCGGGACTTGCGGCCATGAGCACGGTTGTCGCCGCAAATGCGGCAATCATTGATTTGCGAATCTTCATAGTTTCCTCCCAAAAACGACGTGATCAATATTCCTGGAGTACGATACTGTATGTCAGATTGAATGTTTATGGCCTGGATGGAATAGTGCCTGACAACTTGGTTATGACGATAGCAACTCTGTAATGAGTTCATGGGGAATTTCCTGATGCTTTCACTTCAGCAAATACGCATGGTATCAGCCTTGGGACTCAACGGGTCCGCCGGCGTTGCCGCGGATGCACTGGCCGTTTCGACAGCGACATTGCTTCGACATATGAAGGCGGTTGAAGCCCGCTTGGGGTTGAAACTTTTTGGTCGGTCGGGAAGCCTCGCCGTACCAACGTTTTCAGGACGACCCATTGTTGAAAGCTGCATAGCGATTTCCCAGGAAATTGCTGATGTGCAAAAGCAAATTGGGGGGCAACGCGCCGCAAGCTTGGGCAACCACCTGAGCCTGAAGCATTTGAATGTGCTATTAGCGGTAGTTGAAACACAAAATGCCACCGCAGCCGGCGTTGCCTTGGGCATTTCCCAACCGGCGATCAGCAAAACTATTTTGCAACTGGAAACCATCGCCGGGTTATCACTTTTCTTGCGCAATCAAAGCGGGCTTACACCCTCGTCAAAAGCGTTCATTTTGGCCCGAACTGCCCGCAGAATTTTGGCTGATGTTGATGCACTACCGCGGTTGGTTTCTGCTGATCCGGGGTCGTTGTCTGGCCGTTTGATTGTGGGGGTTTCTTCGTTTTCCCAACAAGTATTGGTTGCAGAGTGCTTTCAGGAAATCACGCGGCACCATCGAATGGTGGATTGTCAAAGCTGGAGCGGCAATTACCGTTTGCTATGCATGGCGCTGCGGGGAGGTGAGATTGATTGTTTCGTCGGTATGATGCGTCCGAATTCGACCCCCGATGACTTTCTCGAAACAAAGCTATGCACCGAAGAATTCAAACTTATCACAAGCAAGGAACATCCCCTCGTCCATGACAAACCAACGCTGTCTGACTTGGTCCATAGCCGCTGGATATTGCCGCCCAAAGGCACCCCACCGCGTCGGTTTATTGAACGAGAGTTCAATGCCAAAGGATTATCCCTCCCTCAAAACATTCTACGCGCAGTGCCCTTTGGCGCTGTTAATAGTACAGTCGCACGCTCGGGTGCCATAGGGATAATCAGTGCGTCTGCCAATACGGCAACTACGCTTTCTAGTGAATTACACATTTTGAATGTGGAATTCGAATCCGTGCAATGTGATGTGGCGGTCACGCTTGTACGCGACCCTGTTCGTGCCAATCCAGCACTGGATTTATTTGTGCAACTACTTGCACAAACAGTTCAGTGAAAGCATCTTGTTCGCCAGCAAACTCCTCATTTTTCGCCATCATCCATGCCGACTTTGACGTCAAGCAATACTTGCCGCCGCTCATTGCGGATCACCTTCATGGCACGTTCAAGCGCTGTCGGAAGATCTTCTGCGTTTTCAATGGTTTCTGCATAACACCCGGACGCCGCAGCAATATTGCCATAAGCAGGCGTGGGCATGAACGGCACCATCGGCACATGATTGGCTTTGGATGCGTCACCGTTGGGGTAGATATCCAGTGTTGAAATCCGCACAGCATCCCAACTCCCGTTGTTTAAAACGATTGTCAGAATAGGTAGATTCTGCGCCTGCGCCACCTGATGGCAGGCAATTGGATTGGCAAACATATAGCTGCCATCGCCAACGACACAAACCGTTAACCTATCGCGATTAGCCAGTTGATACCCCAATGCAGCGGGCAGGCCCCAACCAAGACCTCCGGCTTGCGTATTGCCAAACCATTGGTTCGAACCTTTGACATTGAACAATGGCAACGGCCCGCCACGTTCGGCAAAAACAGTCCCATCGCCCAGAATATCAGAGATACATTTGGCGATCCACGGTTTGTTGGCCAGCCCTAACCGGCCTTGCTCGACTTTTGCGGAAATGGCATCGCGAAACCTGGCATGTCGTCCGGAAATTTGCTGCTGTCGGTCAAGGTTCGACTTGCCAGGCAACGCCTTGCGAAGCGCGCGCAACCCAGCAACCGTGTTGCATTGAATGGCCTGAGTGGTCTTGAACCCCCGCACCGGAATGCGCGTGAACATCGGGTCAGGTCCCAGATGAATAACCTCCGCATCCGGCGCGGGGCTTGCCTTGCTTTCGATCCATGCAACGGCGGCATCGACAACCAAAACAACGTCTGCATCCGGTAGATGCGCCACGATATTGCCGCCGACGCTGTTTTCGAAATCAGTGGGCAGAACGTTACGTGTCACAAACACTTCGGTAACCGCGATTGAATTGTCGTGGGCGATCGCCTGTAATTCTGCGCTAACCTCACCGGCGGCATCGCCACGAGAACAAATTATCAACGGGTTCTTGGCGTCGGCTAATGCTTTTGCGGCCTGCTTGATGGCTTCGGGGTTGGGGTATGAGGCGGCTGGGGCAACCTGACAGGGCACTCCGGGCATTTCGGTTTCTTCACATAAAGGTTCGCGCGGTAACGACATATAGACGGCACCAACCGGCTCCATGCGCGCGATCGAACATCCGCGCGATACCAGATCCGCCGCGTTTTCACCGTAACGCAGTTCATAATCCCATTTGACGGCTTCGCGCACGATGCCGGTTTGATCAAACATTTCCTGGCCGTACTGAATCGGCGTGTGGCGACTGCCCATTCGCTGACTTTCGGTCAACGGATTGCGACCGGAAATCATGAATATTGGCACGTCATCAGAGTGGGCATTCAAAAGGCCCATTGCCGCATTCGCCAAACCGACATTGACGTGAACAGCGGCCGCCGCCATGTGACCAGTTGCCAAATAATAGCCATGCGCCATGGAAACGACGACATTTTCATGCGCCGCAGGCACGGCCTGCGGGATCTCGTTACTATTCACTTTGGCAAAGGCTTCAATGATGGGCGCAAAATCCGATCCCGGATTGATGAACAGATAATCCACCCCGTTTGATTTGAGCGAGCGTAACAACGCTTCGCCGGCAGAGACCATATTCGTCATCTTGCATTCTCCTGTTGAACCGATGTTTTGAGTGCGACCAAAACAGCCAGTGTTTTGTTGATTGGTGCCTCAATGCCATGAAGGTCGGCCTGTCGGGCAACTTCGCCACACAAGGCGTCTATTTCAGTAAGACGACCGGCTTCCATATCCTGAAGCATCGATGGTTTATGGGCTTGGTGATTGGCCAAAGCCCGATCCATCTGCGCATAAACCGCATCTAAATTCGCGGAAATTCCGCTTGCATTGGCGACCATAACTGTTTCTTTGGCGACATCTCGCGCCAATGCTACTCCGTCCTTGGAAGCAGATAAAAATTCGATCCGCCCCCCCTGCATCGCAGTTATCGCGTTCATTGCACAATTGAACGCCGCCTTTTGCCAAATGATCTGATCAGTCTGTTCCTGATCTTGCTTCAGGGAAAAACCGGCGCCTTGGATCGCAATATCCGCCGCCTTGACCGCACCCGCCGGTGTCAGGGCGCGAAACACCGCTTTTCCATCCGTTGGAGAAGCGACATGACCCGGCCCTAAAAAGCGACCGGGCATCATTGTGCAGCCATAGCAGGTTTGATCCGGCGGAACCATTTCGGTCACCCGCTCGGCATTTCCAAGGCCATTTTGTAAACTGAGGACCATAGTACCGGCGTCAATATGTTCGCGGACCACTCCAAGAGCCGCATGCGTATGCAGGGTTTTGGTCAACAAGATGATTGCGTCGACCTCCTCCCCGTCTTCAGGGCGACAGGCCGGAACCGAAATAATTTCGCTCGCGTCGGCAATATCCAGCTTTAGACCGTTGTTATTGACCGCATTGATATGTGTATCATTCACATCCCATAACGTCACATCCAGGCCGTTGCGGGCGATCAACCCGCCAACGACTGACCCGAGTGCACCCGCTCCGAGGACCGCGTATTTCATGCGTCACTTTCAAATATGCGCATTGTAACGGTTTGCGGCAGAGACGAAAATTCCAGGCTGTGACGCCCGCCTTGCTCGCCAATGCCCGAACTTCCCGCCCCGGTTAACGGACTAAGAAGATCGCGGATTTGCCACGAATTCACCCATGTATGACCAACACGCAGCTTTGGGGCAACACGCAGGGCGCGGCTGTGATTTTCGGTCCAGATACAAGCGCCGAGACCATATTGCGTGTCATTGGCCAGCGCGATGGCCTCCTCTTCGTCATCAAAGGGGGCGACATGTAAAACAGGCCCAAAGAGTTCCTGCTTCACAAAAGGTGCGTCTTCGGGTGATCCAATTGCAATTGATGGCTGGATGAAGGCACCATTTTCGCGCTCGTCATCAAAGGTCGGGATGCCGCCGCCCGCCACGAATTCGCCGCCATGTTCAGGAACCGTATCAAGAAGCGCCTTGACCTTGTCGCGGTGGGAATGGCTGACCAGTGGTGGAATGTTAAATCCGTCATGATCTCTCTGACCAATTACGATCCCATTGGCAATATTTGCCATCCGTTTAACATATTCGTCAAACCGCGAGCGGTGAACATAGGCGCGTTCGGTGCAAAAACAAATCTGACCACAGTTGAAAAAAGCCGACCGGGTCATGCCTTCGGCAACGGCATCCATGCGGGCATCTTCGAACACCAACGCGGCATTTTTACCGCCCAGCTCCAGCGACACGTCTCGCAAACCTTTGGCTGCAACCTTCATGATCGAAGCGCCAGTACCGCTTTCCCCTGTAAAGGTGATCGCGTCAACCTGTGGGTGAGCGGTCAAAAACGCCCCGGCGGAATCGACCCCAAACCCATGCACCAGCGAAAACGCACCGTCGGGAATATCGGAGGCGGCGATGACCTCAGCCAGAACTGTTGCAGAAGATGGCGTTTCTTCGGAAGGTTTCAAAATCGCCGCATTTCCCATCACAAGCGCGGGCGCGACCTTCATCGCGGCCATCAGCAACGGCACATTCCACGGACAGATACAGGCGATCACACCTTTGGGACGACGGTTTGTGTACCACATTCCTTTAAAGCCCAGCTCGCCTGCGAATTGGGTCGAACGGTTCTCCAAACTGATCGCGGCATCGGCATATCCTCGGAACAGCCGCGCCGCACGAGCGCCGTCAAACTTCGAGGCCTGCCAATAGCTGCGGCCTGTATCGGCCATATCTGCCTCGATCAGATCATCAACCCGCGCGATCAGATTGTCTGCAAAATCATAAATGACGGCAAGGCGCTGCTTCATTGGCAAATCACCCCACTGGTTCGCCTGTGAGCCAATCGAAACCTCGCGCCCCTTGGTAACGGCCTTATCCACCATTTCAGCGGTCGCCTCATGCACCGTGGCAACCAAATCGCCATTGAATGGACTGCGCTTCTCGAATGTTTTCGATGAAGTGACCCAGCGGCCCGCTATGTAATTTTTCAGTTCTTTGGTCATGCTAGCCTCTTTGGCCAAGGACCGCTTTCAATTGCGTCCATCATGGCTTGATTTAGGGTGAATAACATATCTGCCTTGGTCTCGGCGGCCTCGGGAATATCCCAAAGATTATGCGTTTCGTCCGGGTCATTAAGCCTGTCGTACAACTCGCCAAAATCCAACGATTTATACACTGTCATACGGTGTTCATCGGTGATGACATGTCGCATGTTTGGACGCTTCTCAAAGCCGGGGTAGACTTTGTTCTCTTCATGCTCGATCAAGACAACATCGCGCGCTGCAGGACCGCCGGAAAGCTGCTGCAAAAACGACCGCCCCTGCATCCCGTAATACGGTGTCAGACCAACCCGTTCGAGCAGCGTGGCCGCAATATCAACTGAAGCGGCAAGGCCCTCGGCCGCCTTGACCTCCGGACCTTTGGGGTCGGCCCAAATAAACGGGACCCGATTTACGCTGTCATGGGCAAACGGTCCCTTTAGCAGCAAATCAAACGCGCCCATATAATCCCCGTGATCGGCATTGAAAATAATGATCGTGTTGTCAGATTGACCATTTTCTTCCAGCGCTTTCAGGATTTCACCAATTTGATCGTCAATCATTGTGATCATGCCGGCGGTCAAGGCCATCGCCTCTTGCAACTGACGTTTTGGGGCCATAAAGGCCTGCTGCTGGTTATTGGGCACAATGCCCGCATCCATCAATCGCTTCCATTCCACTAGCTGGTCTGGCGGGTTTTTATGGGCCTCAAACGGCAGATCCACGGCGAAATCATCCGGATCATACATATCCCAATATTTACCTGGCGGTGTGAAGGGATGATGCGGGTCCGGGAAGGAGACGAATGCAAAAAACGGTTTTTCCGATTTTGCTCTTTCCCGCAAATAACTCTGCGCCTCGGCCCCGATATATGAGGTCGGATATAGCTCTTCAGGAATACGGGTACGAATAGCCTGCGGGTTTGTATATTCATGGGGCAACTGATTTTTGCGGTCTCTATAGGCTTCCCAATCATTGGTCTGACGACGCAGCCATTGCAGATAATGCCCGCCGCACTCATCCGAATGGTTGGTGACCATGCGCACATGATCAAACCCGTAATATGGTTGTGGAAACTCGTGATATTCGCTGGTTTCATAATTCGACGGGTGTTCGTTTGCGTAATCCGCACCATCGGGTTTCTTCGCCTCAGGCAGCGCCTCGTTTGCGACGTGTTCTTCGTCGCTGCGAATAACAGGTACATTGCCAAACGGTTGTAGATGGCTTTTGCCAATCGTCGCTGTGTGATATCCCGCCGCACGCAATACATCGACAAAGGTGTTGGCATTTTTTGGCAGCGGCAAACCATTATGCCGCAACCCATTCACCGAAGGATACCGGCCCGTAAAAACCGCGCCGCGATTAGGCATACAGACCGGCGTTGTAACGTAAAACTGGGTAAACCGTGTTCCGCACGCAGCTATACTATCGATATTTGGCGTTTTCACCACTGGGTGCCCTGCACAACCCAGCCAGTCAGCCCGATGTTGATCCGTCATAATATAAAGAATATTTGGCCGATCACTCATACTATTCTCTCCTGGCTAGGTAGCAGTTTGCGATGAGCGAAGATCAAAATCACGCAAGCCAACACCGCTGATCCACTGATCGCGAGGTTCGGGTGGATCAACAACAGACCAGCTACGGCCCTCGCAAGCACTTCCCATATTTTCATAGGTGATTTGTCAAACCGTACCGCGACCGAGGACAGCATATAAATGAGCAATGCCAGGCGCAGGGTCATGTACGCAAACGCTCCAATTGAGAAATTTACGCCAGCCTCAGCCACAATGAGCATTTCAGGGTTGAAGGCAAAAAAGAACGGGATTGCGAATATTACGATACCAATCCGCGTAGCCGCGACAGCGGTGCCTATTGCACTACCGCCCGAAATGGACGCTGCCGCAAACGCTGCCATCGCAACCGGTGGCGTAATGGCCGATGCCACACCAAAGTAGAATACAAATAAATGTGCGGCAAGATCTGTAAGGCCAAATGCGGTTAGCGATGGGCCCAAAATGATAACAATGGTGAGATAGGCCGGAAGCGTTGGCATCCCCATTCCAAGGACAAGAGACGCGAGCGCGGCAAACAAAAGCGCCACCAGCAAATTTTCCCCTGCGTGAACGCTGATTACTTTGGCAAACTCCAAAGGCAGGCCCGTTGCGCCCAGAACCGCGATAATAATCCCGATGGTTCCTATCGCCATAAGCAACTTTGCGAATGTCACGCCACCTCGAGAAAAGCTCTCCAGAACGGTAAGGGGGCGTTTGCGCATCTCGGGATTAAGAAAGCTGAGCAGCAGCAGAAGCGTCAGCGCCAGCATCGCCGAACCGGCCGCAGAGAACCCCATGACAAGGCAGGCCACAACAGTGCAGATTGGAGCCACAACCAAGATCAGGTTCACCCAATCCTGCGGCAGGATCGCACTCATTTCAGTCTCGGGTGTTTCACCCATATTCAACGAACGCGCCTCAAAAACAACGGTGGTAAATAATGAAGCGTAATAAGCCATCGCCGGGATGATAGCGGCAATGATGATAACCAAATAATCGACGCCGATGAAATCGGACATCACGAGCGCGGCCGCGCCCATAATCGGAGGCATGATTTGGCCGCCCGTTGATGCCGTGGCTTCGACCCCGCCTGCGAAGGCTGGTGAAAAGCCGCGTCTTTTGATCATCGGGATGGAAATCACCCCGGTTCCAACAACGTTCGAAACCGCCGACCCGGAAATTGTTCCAAACAGAGAAGACGCCAGGATGGCGGTATGCGCCGGCCCGCCGCGAAAACGGCGCATCGCGTGGAAACTCAACTTGATCATCGAGTTCCCTCCGCCGGTGCCTTCAAGAACGGCACCCATAATGATAAAAGGAAACACAGTATTGATGAGGATGGCCAAGATATTGCCCATTACGCCATCGCCGGTATTATACCAAAGCTCCGCTGGTGTATCTTGAACGAAATCCATCCCCGCATGCCCAAAAAGGCCCGGAGCATTTTGGCCGTAGAAGAAATACAGCATGGTCACCGACCCGACAATCGCGAGCGGGGCACCCCAAATGCGCCAGCAGTAGTAGAGAACTACTATGCATGCGAGCACAGTGATCCATGCATGGGAGGCTTCAAAAAAGAATAGGCCAACTTCTTGGATTTCGGTTACTGCAACATTGTAATCCCAAAGGGTATAAAGCCCAACACCAAGCAGCAGAAAGTGGAAGGCGGTGATCCCAATATCCGTTGATTTCGTCGTAATATTCGAAATGGTTAGTGTTGACACTAACATCCCCACGCCAAGAGCAAGTGGATGCAGGATTACGGCGGGGATAACACTCATGGATGGCAAGAAACTAAGATTTGGAACAGCGTTGAGAAAGCCCAACAGCGCGAAAAAGAAACCGATAATAAGGATACTTGTTCTCTGCAAACCTTTATCCGCACTCATGGCTTTCCCCTTACTTTAAAGACAAGCTCTTAGGCAGCTAGTTCAACTCCAGCTTGCCTAGAAGCTTTAGTTTTGAGAAATCAGCGAAGCTCGGCCGGGATTTCCAGACCCTGCTCTTCGTAGTATCTGATCGCTCCAGGATGCAGCCTTGCATTTAATGAAACAGTGGCGTTTTCAAGCGTTAGTGGCTTTAACCCCTGATTGACCGAATGTGCATTGTCGATATTGTCGAACATCGCTTTGGTCAAATCGTAAGCGGTTTGTTCTGCCATATCGACATTCACACCAACAAACATAACAAATGCCGATGCCATAACGTCTTCGTCATTGTTGATCTGGTTTTGATAGGTGCCGGCTGGCAGCACATCTGCTGCACGGCCTGGAACTGCCAAATATTTGACCCAAGCCTCGGTTTCCAAGCTTTCAGCCGGCACACTCAACAAGCGGAATTTTTTCGCAGAGCCAAATTGGTCAATCGCAGCCGAACCTATTGTACCCGACCGCATGAAGACGTCGAATTTACCATCTTCAAAGGCTTGGTTTGCAGCCGACCAAGCGAGTTTGATCGCCTCATAATCCTCACCAGGCTTCATGCCGGTGATAGCTTCGATCATACCTGTGGTTTGCGACGAAAAAGTGCCCGCAGGTGGGCCGACAAAAACGCGTTGCCCACGCAAATCTTCCCAGGTTTCAACACCACTATCGGCATAAGTCATCGCGTGAACATGGCCGCCCAGGAACGAGAACAAAACACGCACATTTCCCGAAGCTTCTATCGCTTGTTCTTTGAGGTTTTGATAGGGGCCACTGCCTGTAATCATCTTGTCATAAGCCCCGGCAGGCATTACGGCGAGGTCGATCGAACCGGTGGCTACTTTCAGGGCGGCTCGCGTCAGCGTCTGATCGATATTGACGCGAACGTTATGATCAGCGGCCGCGTATTTTGAAAGCAACTGCGGCACCAGGGCGCTCAAACCTGCGGCGGATCCGCCTTCAGCTTTGATCGTTTCCGCCAAAGCAGGCCCTGATCCAGTCGTAATGGCCAACAGCGCGGCAGCCAGCGTCATGCGGAACGGTTTCATTCTTTCCCCCCAATATTTTCAGATTCTCTGCAGCGTAACCCACCTTTTGGCATAAATAAAATATTGATAAGTGCATCTTCCATCATAATAATGATACCCATGGACCCCAAACACCTATTCTATCTCTCCGAGATCATTCGCTACGGTTCACTTAGCAGGGCGTCTGAGCATTTGGGCGTCGTTCAGCCGACCTTGACACGAATTGTAAAAGCACTTGAGGATCAGGTCGGCAGCCCACTGCTTGTGCGTGGCCGCTACGGCGTTAGCCCTACCGATATCGGTGACCAGTTGGCGACAACCGGAATGGAAATTGCCAAACAGATTGCCACCGCGTCGGACGCAATCAGCACGTGGAATGCGGGTCTTGGTAGAGAATTGCGGGTGGGGGTTGGCCCGATGCTGGCCGTGAGCATCGCATCGAAGTTTCTCGATGAATACCTCCGTCGAAAACGGCCTTTCGCTTTGGCAATCACAACTGCTACGGCGGGCAAATTAGTGGATCAATTGAATAATGGAGAAATCGATATAGCAATCGCACCATCGCGATTAAACATGCACCAAGAAAAGCTCGTTCAAGAAGTTATTCTGGATGATCACATGGCTGTTTATGCCGGTGCCAAATCAAAGCTTCGAGGCCTAAATAGAGTCATCACGCCCAGCGAGCTTGCTAATGAAGAATGGGCAATCGTTGGGGCGCGATCCAATATCTACGAGGATCAGAATGGCACGTTTGAAATGCTGAGGATACCCCATACCTTGCCTCGAATCAGCTTTTCAGGTGACATTACGATGTGTCTAAGCTTGCTCGAAACATCATTTGTGCTTGTCTGTCTGCCAAAAAGGTTGACCGAATTTACTGGTCGCATTGCCGCGTCACAGCGATTGCAAGTTGATGCAGTGCTACCTCCCAGAAATGTTGCCTTTTGGGCGACCAAGGAGAATTGGCACAAACCTCAAGTCATCCATTTCAGGAACTCGCTTTTAAAGTGGCTGACCTCTGTTAACGATACTGTACGTCATCATGTCATTTGAGGGGGCTGTTGCGTTAATCGCCGTTCAAGCATCACCGCTTTTCACGTGAGATCATCCTGTGTGCCGTGCGCTGGTATCTGCGATATCCACTGTCTTACCAGGATTTTGTCGATCTTCTGGAAGAGCGCGGCATAATAGTCGACCGATCAACCGTGTATCGCTGGGTCCAGAAGTTTCGCCCCGAGCTGACCAAGCGAACGCAAAAGCATCTACGACGGGTCAGCGTCGACTGGCATGTCGATGAGACCTACATCCGTGTCGGCGGCAAGTGGCGCTATCTGTGGAGGGCTGTCGATGCAAACGGTCAGATGATTGACTTCCGCCTGACCGCCCGGCGAGATGCCAAGGCAGCCAGGGCCTTCCTTAACAAAGCGATTGAGCGTGTAAGGCTCCATCGCCTGGTAACTATCGTCACCGATTAAGCCCCGACCTATCGATGTGTCATCCGCGAGATCAATCGGCGGTATGACCCACATTTCGACAGCATCCGGCATATCGACAAGAAGTGGCGCAAAAACCTCATCAAGAGCGATCACGCGGCTATGAAACGGATCCTTGGATACCGTCAGAGCTTTCGATCCTTGCGATCCGCCAAGGCGACCTTAAGCGGGCTCAAGACAATACGAACGATCAAACGCGGTCACGTCCATCACAGACAACCAAGAGTTACGGGCGAGATCGCGTTCATCGAGGGACTATTCGACCCCGCCCCTGCATAGCCTTGGCTTCAATGTCGGCATCCTTGCGGCCGTAGTCAATTAACGCATCAGTCCCGTATCGCGCGGTTGATCGCGAGGGGCAAACCCTTGATTTCATGCTATCAGAGCGCCGTGATACCGCTGCTGCTTGCAGGTTCTTCAAGCGCACCGTTGGCACCAACGGTGTCCCGGACCGTATTGCCATCGATAAGAGCGGTGCCAATTTGGCTGGCCGGCAAAGTCTAAATGTCATCCTCAAATTCACCGGTGTCGGTCGGATCATCGGTATCGTTCAATCCAAATATCTCAACAACATCGTTGAGCAGGACCACCGTTTCATTAAGCGGATCACCCGACCAATGCTCGGGTTCAAAGCGTCCCACTAGGCTGCGGCAACGCTAGCCGGGATCGAAGCGGCGCATATGATCCGCAAGGGTCAGCTTGCTCAAAAAGGCAGTCCGGCATTCAAGCAGTTTGCTGATCTAGCAGCATAGGTGCGTCCAGCGAAGGCCGTTCTTCAACCAAATGGAAACTTTGCGACAGAACCGGATTACGGCCGTTTCTAGCTGTCGGCGGAACGGGCCGCAGTAATGGCCGCGGCCATGCCATCGGCGACGACATCCAGATTTGCGCGGCACAGTCCTGCGATATTGATGCGCCCGTCGCCCGCGATGTAGATTGCTGCGTCCTCTTTGAGGCGTTTGACCACTTCGGGCGAGAACCCCGTGTAGGAAAACATGCCACGCTGTGTGGTGAGAAACCCAGTGCCCAATGTCACCTGCCGCTCGCGCAGTTTCCTCTGCAAAGCGTGGCGCATTTCGGTGATGCGGGCGCGGATTTCGGAGAGCTCTGCCTGCCAATCCTCGCGCAACGCTGGGTCGGACAGAATGGTCGTCACAATCCGCGCGCCGTGGCTCGGCGGCATCGAGTAGTTGGATCGGATCACCGTTTCGATCCCGACCTTAGCTTGTTCCAACTGTTCAGGGCTTTGAGCGATGACGCTGATGGCCCCTGTCCGTTCTCGGTAGATGCCGAAATTTTTGGAGAACGAGTTGGCGATCAGCATCTCGGGCACTGTGTCTGCTATATGGCGCATGCCGCTTGCATCGACGTCCATGCTCTCGGCCAGCCCTTGGTACGCGCAATCCACCAAAGGCAACAGACCGCGTTCTTTGACAAATGCGGTGACAGTTTGCCATTGCTCGAACGACAGATCAACACCTGTCGGATTATGACAGCAGGCGTGCAGCAGCACGACGTCGCCGGGTTTGGTGTTGACTTGCAGATGGTGCATCATCCCTGCGAAATCCAGCCCTTTGTCGGATGCTCGGAAATAGGGGTAAGGCTCAACGGTCAGTCCGGCATCTTTGGCGACGGGGATGTGATTGGCCCAGGTCGGTGTGCTGACCCAGATGCGCTTGCCCTGCTCCATCGTATTGAGAAAATCGCAGGCCACCTTGAGCGCACCGGACCCTCCGGGGGTTTGCATGCTTTGCATGCGCTTCTCGACGATCGGTTTTGCGGCAGCCCCCAGCAAAATCTCCGGCACGAGGGCGCAGAAATCTGTATCTCCTGAAATGCCCACATAGTTCTTTGTGTTTTCACCATCGATCAGCCGCTGCTCGGCTGCCTTAACAGAGCGCATAATCGGTACATGTCCGTCTTCGTCCTTGTAAACGCCGACCACCAGATCAACCTTGTGGTCGCGCTGATCAGCGCGAAAGGTTTGCATCAACGACAATAGGTTATCGACGCCGCGTGTCTGTATGGTTTCAAACATGGTCATTCCTTTGGTTCAGTGGGTCAGTAATTTTCCGGGGTTCATGATGCTTTGGGGGTCCAAGCCTGATTTGATCGTTTCCATCATGGCGTATTCCACAGCGCTTTTTTGTTTGCGCATGCGATCTACAAAGATCGCGCCCACGCCATGTTCCGCAACGATAGAGCCGCCCATGCCCCAAATCAGGGCGTCGATCTGGTCGTAAATTTGGCGCACGATATTGGGATCGGTCTGATCAGGCGGATAGGCGCTATAGTGGATGTTTCCATCCCCCACATGCCCCACCGCATAGCAGAACGTGGCGGGGTCTATGGCTTTGATAACGCCTTCAGCCTGCATCAGAAACGTGACAATCTGGTCGGTTGGCACGGACACATCCCATTTCAGCTGTTGCCCCTTGAAGTACTGGTGCGGGATCATTTGCTCGCGGATTTCCCAAAGGTTCTGTTCCTGCGCGACCGAGCTGGACAGCACCGCGTCTGACAGGATGTCTTGCTCAAATCCGCGCTCAAACACCTGCATCAGCGGGTCTTCCACGCTGTCGTGGCCCGCAAAGCGGACCAGCAGATACCAGTCAGCCTTTGTCTCTAGTGGCCTTTGCAGATCGGGGTAGCGTTCAAGTGCTTTTTCGACACCCAGACTGGGGAGCAGTTCAAAGGCGATCAGACGCTCTCCACCAATCGCGCGAGCCATGTCAAAGAAGTCCGACAGACGCGACATATCGGACAGAACCGCCATCATAGATTGTGTGACGGGCTGTCTAGGGTGCAGCTTGAACACCAGTTTCGTGATGATCCCCAGCGTGCCTTCTGATCCGATGAACAGATGCTTTAGATCATAGCCTGAATTGTCTTTGATCAAGCTGCGCATGCCATTCCAGATCGTGCCATTAGGCAGTACAACTTCCATGCCCAGAACCTGCTCTCGGGTGGTGCCGTACCGTAGCACATTCAAACCACCGCCATTTGTCGCGACAGCGCCGCCAACGCTGGCCGTTCCGCGCGCGCCCCAATCGGGGGCAAAGACGCGATCTTGAGCCAAGGCAGCCTCCTGAAGCGTTTGCATCAGCGTACCGGCCTCAACAGTGGCGGTGTTGGCCCGTGGATTGATGTCGATGACTTGTTGCATGCGTGAAAGCGACAGGATGATGGCTTGCTGACCGGCCAGTGGCACAGCCATGCGGCATACATTTGTGTTGCCGCCTTGTGGAACAATCGCGACTTCGTGGGCGGCGCATAGTTTGACAAGGGCCGCAACGATTTCGGTCGCGTGCGGGCGCGCCACCAAGATACATGGCCCACCAGAGCCCAGAATGTCGGTCGTAAAATGCGCAGCCTCGGACGGCTCAATCCAGCCACCATCGCCCAGACATGCTTTGGCCGCGACAATGAAATCTGTCATCATAACCTTCACTTCTTTGCAGCTTTAATCTTCGACAGACGTCGCCTCGTACGTAGCTTGTGGTCTGCTCAGAAACCAGATGACCGAGACCACAGCGAGGGCAATCAAAGCCAGCGCGATGGGATAGTTGACGATCTGCGTCCAGTCACCGTTCATCAGCGCAAGGCTTTGGGAAAGCGAGATTTCAAAGCGCGAGCCGAGAAAGAAGGCGATGATGAAGATCACGACCGAATATCCGAAGCTGGTCATCAAATAGCCGATTGCCGCGAAGATCAGCATCACGGACACGCCAAACAGACCACCCGTTGCCATCGAAACACCGACGATACACAGCAATAGCGCGGAGGCGAAGATGATGGATTCAGGGGCCGAGACGACCTTGACCCAAAGCTGCAGACCCATTTGCCCGACCCATAGGTTAATGAAGTTGGCCATCAGCATCGCGCCGAACAAACCGTAGATGAGCCGACCCTGGTCCTGAAACAGCAGTGGCCCCGGCTGAATACCATGGATCATGAACGCGCTGATGATCAACGCCGCGCCGACGCTGCCCGGAATGCCCAAGGTCAATAGCGGAATGAGGTTGGCCCCCACAACTGCGGAGTTCGCTGATTCAGCGGCGGCGATCCCGTGCAGGTTGCCTTTGCCGAATGTCTCGGGCTCTTTCGAGGCGCTTTTGGCTGTCGCGTAGGACATGAACGCGGCAGCCGTTGATCCGATACCGGGCAGGGCACCCAAGATCGTGCCAATCACAGCGCCGCGCAACATCGTGAACCGACATGCCCAATATTCGGCAAACGTGACGCGTCGGTCATCGGGGTTGCCCGTGTCCTTAACTATAATCGCCGGCTTCATCTCGCCTCTGATCTGGGACAGGCGACGAATGATTTCGGATATAGCAAGCATCCCGATCGCGACCGATGCAAGGGGCAGGCCGTCATAAAGCTCCCAATAACCGAAAAGCAGCCGTGGCGCGTTGAATTCGGGGTCAGAGCCGACCATTGCACAGAGCAGTCCGAAAGCTGCCGCAATGATACCCTTTGTCAGGGAATTGCCGATCAGGCCTGCCAGAATTGCAAAGGCAAGGATCATCAAAGCGAACACTTCAACAGGGCCCATGCGCAGCGCTAGGATTGCCAGTGGTGCAGATACGGTTATCAGGACGATATCGCTGAACGTGTCGCCGGTGACCGAAGAAAACAGCGCCATCTTGGTGGCCTTCAGCGGCTTGCCCGCTTTGGCAAGGGGATAGCCATCGAGGGCTGTCGCGGCAGCGTCGGGCGTGCCGGGCGTATTCATCAAAACGGCAGGAACGGCACCGCCGACCAGACCGCCTTTGTTGACCCCCACAAGGAAGGCTATGGCGGGCAGCGGATCCAGTCCGAACGTAAAGGGAATGGCAATAGCCATCGCCATAACCGGACCAATACCGGGCACGGCACCGACGAACTGGCCGACGACGACGCCGAACAGAACAAACGAAAGATTCCAAATTGTGAACGCATCGCCAAATCCGGCAAGTATGGTAGCAAAATCAACCATGGTTCATGTCCTTAGGGCAATGGGCGTTCAAGGATTTGGGCGACAAGCACCCAGATTATAACCGGTAGTCCGATCACCCCGATGCCGAGCCAGACCGGCCTGCGCTCGCCAATCAAGAGCATAATGATCAAGGCGATGATCGGGGCAGTATACATAAAGCCGGAATAGGACATTACGAACAGGCCTAACGCGAGTAGGGCAAAATATATCGTCGCAAATATCAAGTCTTGTGTGTTTGGCTTGCATTGGTCCGTGGGCTTGAGCATCAACAGAAGCCCGCAGACGGCCATGATGATTGAAACGGCATTCGGGATAGTGGCTGGAAGGACCCACGACCCACTTCCGTCATCAATCTGTGCGGGGATCACGGCGAAATACAGCAGGGCCCCAAACACAAGAAAGAATACGCCAGTTACACGGTCGGTTATATTCGTCATCAGAGATGCCCCCAAAAAAATGCCCCGCCGATCAGGTGAACGGCAAGGCAGAGTAATTATTCTGAGTACAGAACGCCAATGTTGGCAAGGCCATCGACCATCATCTGACGGGTGCCGTCTGATCCGAGGTTCAGCGTTTCTGTTGTGGCTGCGTTGCGGACAACTTCGGCCACTTCGTCCGATGCAATCGCGTTGGCTAAGGCTTCGGTCAGGGCTGCGACAGCCACGGGGTCCGTGTCTGCTGCCGTGGCGAAGTAGAAGAACGGATCAACATAGGCGTCATATCCGGATTCGCGGAATGTCGGTGTATCGGGTGCATATGTATGGCGGGCGTTATTGGCGCTTGCGATCATTTTGAAGTCACCGGATTCCAGATACTGGATGTGCGTCCCAGCGGAAAAGCCTGCCAGAACCTGACCACCCAAAAGCAGCTTTTGTGTCTCGGCTTCACCTTCTGTCGTAACAAATCGGAACCCAGCGTCTGTCTGACGGTTCACAACTTCCATCAACAAACGTTGGGGTGCGGCGCCAAAGCCGATTGCCAGACCATCATTTGCTTTCGAATGGGCGACCATCTCGTCGATGGTATCGAATGGCGCATCTGCGCGCGCGATCAAGGCAAGCTGCGCACGTGCGGCCGTCCCGAGATAGGCAAAACTATCGAGGTCGAAAGGCAGCTGGTCTGCGCGGCGGTTGAGGTTGATTAAAATGGGCATGTTCACACCCAGACCAATGACATTTCCTGTCGCAGGTCGCTGGGAGATCCCAGTGAACATCGCAAGGCCGCCACCGCCTGTTTTGTTTTCAGCAATGATATTCCAGCCGGTTTGTTCCTTCATTACATTTGCGATGACACGACCCATTGTGTCCGTCGACCCACCGGCACCAAACCCGATTTCAACTGTCAGTACGCCATTCGGCTCCCAGTCTTGTGCATATGCTGCGCCCGAAATGGTCATCGCAACGCCAGCAACCATACTGGCAATCTTTGTTCTGAATTTCATGTTCTTACCTCCCGATGAACATTGGCGGCACTCGTAGAACGACCGCCGTAATCTGATGTCAGAATCGCCCGGCAATCCCTCCTATTTGTTTTATTAACAAAACATTGTTTGATATGCAATGCAAACCTAACGACCATCTAGCCGAAATGTTGCTCACCAACGCAGGTATTGCCAATCCGCAGGGCACATCCCTGTAGATCAGTCGTTCCAAGACCAACCGACGCTCAATTCAGGCCCAGGGCATTCACACCCGCTTGTGTGTTGTCTCGCCAGCAAAGCCGCAACTTCTTACGTAGCTGAGGGTTTTTTGGCGCATTCATGGAATAGGCGCA
Source organism: Sulfitobacter sp. AS92 (assembly GCF_038900015.1). Taxonomy (NCBI): domain Bacteria; kingdom Pseudomonadati; phylum Pseudomonadota; class Alphaproteobacteria; order Rhodobacterales; family Roseobacteraceae; genus Sulfitobacter; species Sulfitobacter sp. AS92. The sequence continues at coordinate 21,092 of NZ_JBBMQL010000011.1, read as the reverse complement.
GTTTGCATGTTGCACAGATATCATCTGACGCTTTTTCAACGGCTGCGGCCAGCGCTTCAGACTTGTGCGGAAATAGATTTCCTTCGCCCAGGCCATCGATGACATGAAAACGTCTTAGCAGCCGTACAACCTCTGGGTTGGCAACCAGCAGATATGTATCAACGCCTTGCGCGCGGGATGTCTGGATCTCCTTTTGCAGAAATGCCGCCCCAGACAGATCAATTTTTCCGACACCAACCAAGTTGATCAATCGCGTCCGGTGTTTGCCGTTTAAGGCCTCGAGTCTGGCAAATTCTGTAGCGACATGCTCGACTGATGCGAAATAGAGCGGGCCATCCATGCGCATCGCGACGATCTGTGGGCATTGATCCAAGTCGTACGCATGCGCATTCATGAAAACGCGCCTGCCCGCCACGTGGGTTGGGGCACCTACAGATACGATCGGATTCGCGCTTTTGTGCAGGAATACCGAAAGCGACAACAGAACGCCGACGAGAATGGCCAGATCCAGTTCCAGAATAATACCTGTCAGAAATGTTCCAAAGACGATGAGCGTTTCGCTGCGGCTGTCTTGAACGATGTGTTTGATCTCGGCGAAATCAATTAACCGCCACGCCACGTAGAGGATCAAGGTCGCCATCGCAGGCACCGGCACGTAGGAGACGAACGGGGCCAAGATAAGAAGTAAAATAAGCAAAAATACTGATGCAGAAATGGCTGCAACTGGCGTTTGAGCGCCACTTTCTGCGTTTAATCCTGAACGGGTGAAAGAGCCTGAACCAGCGTAGGATTGAAAAAAACTGCCGATGATATTGCCCATGCCTTGGCCGATAATCTCTTGGTTGGAATCATAGCTGTCTTGCCTGCGCATCGCAAAACCTTTGCCAATGGATATTGCTTCTAACAGGCCGATAAAGGCCACTGCAAAGGCGCTTGGTAAGAGGTCACGCAGGACAGAGAGGGTGATTTCCGGCGCTACAAAACTTGGGATCACAGATGCGAGTGTCTCAAACATCGCAACACCTTGGTTGGGTGCATCAAGGACGATCCCCATGATTGATCCCGCGGCCAAGGCCAAAACATAGGATGGCAGCCGCTTGTCAACTTTCATGACGCCCAAAAGCACCACCAGAGTCACGATAGAGATGTAGATCGCAGACAGGTTTGTATCGCCCAAATGGTCCCAAACCCGGTGTAAACGTTCCACAACGCCGCCGCCGCGTTCGGTTGCGATCCCCAAAGAACCGCCAAGCTGTGACGCGGCGATCAACATGGCTGCCGCTGCCGTGAACCCCGTGATGACAGAGTGTGAAACAAATGAGATCAGGCCGCCCAATCGCGCCAAACCTGCAGCTAATTGAATGGCGCCAACCATCAGCGTCAGTGTTATTGCTAACCCGATATAGACCGCCGTGCCCGGTTCGGCGAATTCGGAGACCGAGGCGAACATCACTGCCGAAATGGCCGTGGTTGGCCCAGACACCATGATCATCGATGCGCCCCAGAAGGCTGAGATGATTGTCACAACCATCGCCGTGTAAAGCCCGTATTCCGGCGGAAGTCCCGCGATGATGGCAAAGGCCACGCCCTGCGGTAGAACGATTGCGGCGTTGGTGAACCCCGCTGTGAGATCGCCGTGCAAAACTTTTGGGCTCAGCTTGGAAAACCACGGGCGAACCGGTGAGAGCTGGCGCGCAAGCTGGTGGGTCAGGCCCACCATGGACGGCATGGTTTTCTGGGTCACGTGTCCTGCGCGTCTTTCCAAGTCTGAAGTTCGTCTTCGTCCCAAAATCCAAGGTAGACACCATAGGTGGCGTCATCTTTGGACAATACGGTGTCGATCTTGTCATCCGAGATCGTGACGCGTGAATGCTGTCTGCGCGCCCATTTGAACAAAGCCTCGCTGAGGCGCTTAATTTCTTCGCGGTGATCAACGGAGGCCCCGAGGTCGTGGTATTCATCAGGGTCTGTTTCGATATCAAACAACATCGGGCGATGCCCTTCGATCCAGATCATTTTCCAGCGGCCGTCAAAGATCATCGTCAAAGCGCAAGATCTGGCATCGGCGCTAAGATGGCGCAGGTGGGGCCGCGCGGAATAGTCATATTCGGAAATGACGTAGTCGCGGGCTGTCCTCGGTAAATTCCGCGTCGCAGGCAAAAGGGAGCGTCCCTCCAGAATATGATCGGGCACTTCGCCGCCGAGAAAATCAATAAACGTCGGAACAAGATCAATTGCTTCGGTCAGATCGGTTTCAACACGCCCTCGGGTTGCATCGGCTTTGTCTGACGGGTCAATGACGATCAGCGGAACACGTGCCGATTGATCATGAAACAGCTCTTTCTCGCCCAGCCAATGATCACCAAGGTAGTCCCCATGGTCAGAGGTAAACACGATCAGCGTGTCGTCTGTTTGCCCGGACTCTTCGAGATAAGTCATCAAACGGCCAATCTGATCGTCGATCTGCGTGATTAGCCCCATATAGGCGGGGATAACCGTTTCGCGGACATCATCCCGGCTGAAGGCATGGCTATAGCGGTGCTCGAAATACCCAGCGAGCAAAGGGTGCGGGTCTTCCTTTTCACAGGCGTCACGTTTGACGGGTTGGATATCATCCTTGCCATACATGTCATGGTAGGGTGCGGGGACGATGTAGGGCCAATGCGGCTTGATATAGCTAAGGTGCAAGCACCAGCTTTCGTCTTTTGCCTGCTCCATGAACTCAATGGCGCGGGTTGTTGTGTAGGGTGTCTCGGATTCCTTTTCGGCCACAGCAGCAGGTTTGGACGCATGACTTAACAGCCAACCCGAGAGGATTTCCCCATCATCCCCGCGCGCCGAGTTTGCCCATTGATGCCAAGGGTTCGGTCCATCGTAGCCAAGCGCATCAAGGTGTTTGTTATAGTGGCTGGGCTGCTTTTTAGCCCCGTCGGGCACCACGCCATCGTTACGGTCCCAAATCTCAAACCCACATTCGGCCACCAGTGCACCAATCCCGGTTGATGCGTCGATGCCAAGACGCTCCATTCCCTCTTTGTCAGCCGTCATGTGGGTCTTACCACATAGCACTGTGCGCGTGCCTAAGGGCCGCAAATGATCGCCAATTGTCATCTCGCCAACGCGCAAGGGGTGTTCGTTCCAAAGCGCGCCGTGGCTTTGGGTGTAACGTCCGGTGTAAAAGCTCATTCTTGAGGGGCCGCAAATCGGGGACTGCACATAGGTGCGGTCAAATCTAACGCCGCGGGCCGCCAGAGCATCAATATTTGGGGTGCGGATCGATGGATGTCCGGTGCAGCCCAAGTAATCAAAACGCAATTGATCGCACATGATGAACAGGATTTTCTTGGGCATGATTAGAGGCTTTCCATACTCGCGGGCAGAGGCACAAGGCGTGTCTTGAATTGATCTTTGTTCCAGCGGTACTTTTCAGCGGACCGCGCTAGTCCGGCGATGGCCTCTGGGGACAGTTGTTTTTTGATCTTTGCTGGCATGCCCACAACTAGGTTGCCATCGGGTACTTCCATACCTTCGGTCACCAATGCCCCTGCACCGATCAAGCAATTCTTCCCGATACGAGCGCCGTTTAAAACCGTCGCGCCCATTCCGATCAGGGATCCATCGCCAATCGTGCAACCGTGCAGCATTGCTTTGTGGCCGATGGTGCAATTCTCACCGATATGCAGTGCAAAGCCGGGATCGACGTGGCACACGCAATGTTCTTGCAAATTACTGCCGGCACCAACGACGATTGGTTCGTTGTCACCGCGCAGAACGCAGCCCCACCAGATGGAACTGCCGCTGTGCAAGGTCACCTGACCGATGACGCGTGCGTCGGGCGCAATCCAGAAATCCCCGTCGCTTGGAAGCGTGGGGCGGTGATCACCCAACGCATAGAGATTGGACAAGGCGGTCATTCAAAGAACGTGGCATTGCGCCCACCGACGACGATGTCAAATTGGAAACCTTCGTCGACATCCGTATCTGGAGTTGCGTAAGGTTTGCCGATATTACGTTCAAATCCGTCACCCATTAGGATTGCCATTGGATCGCTGGCATTGTTGGGCTCGTTAGGGAAATACATCTGAGTGATCAGTCGCGATGACCCGCCGCTTACCGAAATGTGGATGTGTTTGGGCCGCCAGCGGCCGATATCGGGTCGGGCTAAATAGGCTCCGGGGCTGATCGCCCAAAATCGGTAATTCCCATCATCATCGGTCATAACACGGCCCATGCCAAGATGGTTTTCATCTAGTTGCAAGCCTGAATGGTCTTCCACATGACGATATCGCCCGAAGTGATTGGCGCTCCAGATTTCGAGAAGGCCGTTGCACACTGGCGCGCCACTTTCTGTACGGACGCTGCCTGTGACCTCAATCGCTGTGCCGGTCGCGCGGGGGCGATCTGGCGCAGTCCGTGTCATGTCCCATTCATTTGCGCGGGTCGAAAAGCGTCCAGGGACCACGGGAACAAAGCTCTCGCGGGCGCCCTCTGGGATCAGACGTAAACGATTGCGCGGAGTGCGTTGATCTGATGTATTGTCTGTTGGCCCAATGCCAAGCTGTCTGCCTCGGTCTGCCATGGTGTCCTCCTCAGCTTTCGAAGTCGTCAAAAAAGGGTGTTTCGTTCTGACCTGCCATCACGATGTCGAACAGATAAACTTCAGCGCCATCTACCGTCCGGCCATCATGGCGGGCAATCAGACGCGCTTGGTCGTCGGCGTCCAAGGTCGTCAAGAGTGGGTCGGTCGCATTTTCGCTCTGCCCTTCAAAAAAGACCTGAGTTACAATGCGACTTATCCCGTCAGAGAAAATCGTCAGCGTGATGTTCGGCGCTCGGTTTCCAGCGGCCCCTGGGCGGATCGTGCGAAACGAATATTCACCCGTCGCCGTTCGCTGTCGCCCATAGCCGTTGAACCACGGGTCAATGTCAGGGTCGGCGGCAGTTGTGGGCGTACGGTAAACTCCTTTTGCATTGGCCTGCCAAATTTCCAGAATAGCGCCGTGAGCAAGATCGCCATGACGGTCAAGAACCCGCCCTCTGAGGATGACGTGTTCCCCAGAAGCGCCCGCCACTACGCCGGGGTCGAGGCGAGTGAGATCCTCAAGGCTTTCATCGCGAAAATAAATCGGAAAGTAAGGCCCACTGGTATCTTCATTTGTTGGCAGCAGGGAATTTTTTCCAGTTTCTTGCTTCATCTCAAGTCCTCCATTGTGCAGGGGGTGTTTTGCAGGTAAAACGACATCCAATTGTATTACAGAGCGGGCTGAGCACGTCATGACAGAATCCTCTAATCACAAAATCTATTTTGTACCGGGCCTGCATCGTGGTTTGCGTGTTCTTGAAATCTTGGGTGCGGCGGATGAGCCAATGTCGCTGAGTGACATCGGACGCGCCATGGAATTGAGCCGCTCGTCTACCTTTCGGCTGATCTACACGCTTAACCAAATGGGTTTTCTGAAAGATGGCGAACAAAAAAACACCTATTCGTTGGGCGCGCGGGTTTTGAACCTTGGGTTTGCGTACCTTAACCAACAACCAATCACGAATATCGCGCGTCCGTTCTTGTCTGACTTGCGCGACACCACGGGCGTCAGTGCGCATCTTAGCGTATTGGAAGGCTTTGATGTTCTGTATCTTGGCAGCCATCAGGCACGTACCGGTTTTGTGTCCAACATGGTAACGGGCACGCGTACGCAGGCATACGCATCCGCCATTGGCTGGTGCCTTTTGGGGGCGATGTCTGACGATGAATTGCGTGCCATGTGCAACGATATCGAGATGCCCCCGTTCACGGATAAAACGCCGACTAATTTTGAATCCTTGCGCGCACGTGTGCAAGCGGTCCGCGATACGGGCCATATCTTTTCTCAAGGCTTCCGCGAACCTGGCGGATCGAGTGTCGCTGTCCCTGTTCGCGATAACACCGGACAAGTCGTCGCCTGCGTCAACGTCTCGGGTCCCGACAGCGGTTTCGACTTTGATCGCATTGATAGTTTCTATGTCCCCGAAACCAAAGCTGCGGCACTGCGCATTTCGCGCGAATTGGGATATGCGGGACCAGAGTGACATGCGCCTATCTGGGGGTAATGCCAAGGATGCTGCGTGCCTCATCTGCGCTGGCAATTGAACCGCCAAGGCTGTCGATAATTGAAACTCCTTTCTCAACCAATTGCGCATTTGACTTGCAGTGCTCGCCTTTGGAAATAAAGGCAGTGTCCTCCATGCCGATGCGCACGTGTCCCCCCAAGAGGAAGGCTTGAGCCAGCATTGGAAATGCCATGCGCCCTATCCCGAACGCCGCCCATTCGGTGCCTTGGGGCAATTGGCTGACGAGATAGGCCATGGTTGCAGGGTTGGCAACAGCCCCAAAACGTACGCCCAAAACCATCTGGACCATCAGCGGGGTTTTGATGATGCCCCGCGCAACAAAATCTTTGACCATGTGCAAATCACCGCTATCGAAAATCTCGATCTCAGGTTTCACACCGGCAGCATAGATACGCTCTGCCATGGCCTCCAAGTTCCAGGGCGTGTTGATGACGCTCGCCTGACCTGACCACATGGTGTTGAAATCCAATGTGCAAATTTCGGGCTTCAGTGCTTCGACGTGGGCCACGCGTTTTTCTGGCGCGCACAAGGTTGATCCGGCGTCGGCGATCTTGGGATCTCCTTTGGACGGCACAAACCGCCCGCCTTCACCCGTCGTCAGGTTCAGGATGACATCTTCGTTTTTCTCACGGATACGTTCAACCAATTCACGGTAAAGCGCTAAATCCATTGATCCTTTTGCCGTTTCAAGATTACGCACATGCAGATGTACAATGGATGCACCTGCTTTGGCCGCATCAAGCGCCTGTTCGGCGATTTGCGCAGGGGTCACAGGCAGGTTCGGGCTGATATCCGGCGTCATCAGGTTGCCGGTAACAGCGCAGGTCAGGATCGTTTTGCGGCTCATGGCGCAACCTGTTTCAGGCCGGCATCAATTGCTGTAGAGACAAGATCGACAATCTCAGAAATTTCAGCGGCGGTGGACGTATAGGACGGTGCGAGCAGAATGTGGTCACCGTTGGTTCCATCCGCACATCCTTGGGCGGGGTAACACATCAGACCTTGATCAAGTGCTGCACGTTGAATTTTGGGCGCGAGTTTGCTTGCCACTGTGAAGGGAGATTTGGTGGCTTTGTCGCGCACCAGTTCAACTGTCCAGAACAGCCCGCGTCCACGAATGTTGCCCGAGTTTGGATGCTGCCCAAATCGCGCGTTCAACTCGTTTTGCAATTGTGCGCCGCGTTCAAGGATATTGCTAAGAAGATTCTCTTCTTCGATCACTTTCTGCACGGCAAGCGCGCCCGCCGCAGCAACTGCATGCGACATATATGTATGACCGTTCCAAAGCAGACCGCTGCCCCCTTCGATTGTCGAGATGACCTTTTCGCTGGCCATAACTGCTGCGATTGGCTGGTAGCCTGCACCCAGCCCCTTGGCCATTGTTGTGAGATCAGCGTGAATGCCCTCTTGCTCAAGTGCGAAGGTGGTGCCAGTTCGGCCCATGCCGCACATCACTTCGTCCGCAATATAGAGAACGCCGTATTCATCACAGATCTCGCGGATACGTCTAAAGTATCCCACCGGCGCAGGTTCGGTGCCCAATGATGCTCCGACGACTGGCTCTGCGACAAAGGCCATGACGCTTTCTGGTCCCAAGACCTGAATCCGTTCTTCCAGAAGATTCGCCATGCGGAGGCCAAACGCCACTTGGGTCTCACCTTCCTTACGCATCCGGTAATCATAGGCAGCATCAATATGATCAACATCCATCAGAAGAGGCTGGAATGGCGCACGACGTCCTTCGTGTCCGCCCGTGGCTAGTGCGCCAAGCGTGTTGCCATGATAGCTGGGTTTGCGCGCAATGATTTTGGTGCGCGCAGTTTCGCCCTTCTCCAAATAGTATTGGCGCGCGAGTTTAAGGGCGGCTTCCATCGCCTCTGACCCACTGCCCAGATACATAACACGGCCATTGCCGGTCCCTTTCGGCGCGCGTGTAATGAGATGTTCCGCGAGTTCTTCGGCAGGTTCATTCGTAAAAAAACTCGTGTGGGCGAAAGCGACTTTGTCCATTTGAGCTTTTACGGCTTCGCGGACACGTGTGTTGTCATGCCCAAGACAAGAAACAGCTGCACCCCCGCAGGCATCGAGATACCTTTTGCCCTCTGAATCGATCAGGTAGTTGCCATCTCCTGCAACAACCGTCGGAAGATTAGCGCTTAACGTGCGATGGAGAACATAAGTCATTTCATTAACCGTATTGCATGTGGAACCATGTTTTGTATATTAGACACACTGACGAATTGCAAGAGTCATTTAGTTCAGTATTGCATGAAAGGAGCACCAGTTGAGCGCGCTTGAAAAAATCACCGTTCTTGATGTGACCCATGTGCTTGCTGGGCCGTTTTGCACATACCAATTGGCCTTGCTTGGCGCGGATGTTCTCAAGATCGAAGCGCCCGACGCCCCTGATTGTGCGCGGGGGCGCGGGCCGGATACCGCGGCGAATGCGGCAGGGCTCGGGCTGAACTACCAGACACAAGGCGGCAACAAACGTGCTTTGGCGCTTGACCTGGATGATGAAGCCGGACGGGACATTTTTCGGTCCCTTGTCCGCAAGGCCGACGTTATAGTTGAAAACTATGCAGCAGGCGGTATGGCGCGGCGGGGTTTGGGTTTTGACGCGCTGTCCAAGATCAACCCCGCTTTGATCTATTGTTCTCTAACGGGCTACGGCGATACAGGTCCCGAGGCTGAAACCGGTGCTTATGATAACGTCATTCAAGCGGTAAGTGGCACGATTGCGCAATGTGGTGGCATCAAGCCGGGGGTTTCCTTTGTCGATTATAGTGCCGGATATGCTGCGGCATTTGCTGTGACCTCGGCTTTGGTGCAGCGCGCGCGCACCGGCAAGGGGTGTCATATATCTGTCTCCATGTTGGAAGTTGCGATGCAATTGATGTCGCCCGAAGCCGCAGCCGTACAACACCAATGCAGCGTGACGCGCGAAAAAGAATCGGGCATCCAGAGTTATAGAACAGCGGACGGTCAGTTGATGCTTGGGGTTTTCAGGCCTCACCAGTATCCCAAACTCGCCAAGGTGCTGGCGCAGCTTGAGCATCCTGTTGCGGCATTGGATGTTATCCGTTCTTGGGAAGACGTCTGGGCGATCACGGAAGAAACAAAAACACAGCTGGCTGAAATTTTCCACAAGCGCGTCACGTCAGAATGGTTGCGTGATTTACGTGCTGCCGACCTGCCTGCGGAGCCTGTCAAAACTCTGGCAGAAGCAGTCGAGAACCCACAACTCAAGGTGCGCGGCTACTTTCAACCGAACCCCGACGGGACATCAGAGACGTTACCGCTCACGTCCTTTCGGATGAGCGAAGGTGGCCCTGCGCTCACGAAAGGTCCGCCAAAACACGGGCAACATTCCGTGGATGTGCTGCGCGAGGCGGGTCTGAGTGAAGCACAGATTGCGGATCTTATGGCAAAGGGAGTGATCAAATGATGCGACCTCCTCCACTTATTACCGCGACAAGCTTTGCGCGTTTGCCGGATGCGTTGCGCCATACAGGCGAGCCATCGCCTTGGGCAAAGTTGACCCGCCCTGGCCAGCCAATGCACTCGTTTCTAGAGGCCGCATTCTTTGACGAAGCAAGTAATCTATGGCTGTCTGATGTGCCTTACGGACGGGTATTTCGGGTGTCGCCGAATGGTGCGTGGGAAGTGATGCACCAGATCGACGGAGAGCCACATGCCATGCGCATCGCCCCTGACGGGCGCCATATCGCGGTTGACTACAGTCATGGACTGATCGATCTCACCGACAAGGCCAGCTTTGAAGTCTTGAGCACAGGCTTGCCAGATCAGCCGTTCATGGGTCTTTCAGACATGACCTATGCGCCTGATGGAACCTTGTGGTTCACCGATAGCGGGCGCACATCGCTGAGTGACTCAACGGGCAGGGTCTATTGTTTGCCCAAAGACGGCGAATTGCGACTGGTGTGTGATTGCGTCCCTTATTCAAACGGCATTTGTGTCTCGCCTGCCGGGGCGTGGGTTTATGTCGCTGCGACGCGGGCAAATCAGGTTTGGCGCTTTTCTTCAAAGCTTCCCGAAACTGGGATGCCGATGGTTGGCACATTCTTGAACCTGTCGGGTGGCCTTGGCCCGGACGGGCTGGCGACAAATGACATGGGGTGGCTGGCAGTGGCTCAGGCGCAGGCGGGACGCGCTTACGTGTTTGATGCGCTTGGCTTGGCTTTGGCCGAAGTATTGCTGCCCGAGGGGCTTTGGACCACCTCTGTGACCTTCCATCCCGACAACCCAACCAAGCTCTACATCATCGACGCGCAGTTCGGCGCGATATTCACCTGCGACATCCCTTTCCAATGAGGACGACATGAACAAAGACGACTTACACGGCTACGTGCCCGCAATTGCGACCCCTTTCAGCGACACCGGCGAGATCATGGAGGACGCCTTTGTTGATCTCTTTGAGTTCCTGATCAGCCGAGGTGCGACCTGTATCTGCATCGCGGGCGACAACGGTGAAAGCTGGGCGCTGAATGCACAAGAACGGGGACGCCTTGTGCGTTTGGCCAAGGACACATCGAAAGGCCGAGTGCCCGTGATGATGGGTATCTCTGCGCCAACAATCGACGCGTCCCTTGCTTACGTGCGCGCTGCTGAGGACTACGGTGCAGACGTGCTGCTGTCGATGCCGCAGACCTACGTGCTCAAGGCCTCTGAGGCTGAGTTGATGGCGCGGTTTGAAAAAGTCTCCGCCGCGACAGACAAGCCACTGGTGCTTTATAACTCGCCCCGCCGCATGGGATTTTCTTTGACGATCGATCAGACGGAAACGCTGCTGAACAACCATAACGTTATTGGGATCAAAGAAAGCCAGCGTGATTTCTTTTATCACACGCACTTGTTGGACCGGCTGGGCGACAAAATGTCCGTCATGACGGGCCCGTGTCACTACATCATGCCCGCGTTTGCATTGGGTGCCAAAGGGTTCATCGCGACAGGGCCAGAGTTTACCGACATGCTGCCCTCGGATATGGCCGCCGCTGGGGCAGGGGTGCCAGACGCGGAGTACCGAAAAGCGCATATGCAACTGACCGTGCTGTATGAAATGTTGATGGGCACCGCGACATGGCCTGCGTCGTTCAAGGCGGCGTTGAACCTGATCGGTCTGCCTGCTGGCATCCCCCGCGATCCAGTACTGCCTGCAACTTCAGCCGACATCGACAAGATTAAGCGGACCTTTGATCATCTTGGCATCAGCTACACATGATGCGTCTTGTGCAAGATCAATCGGGCCTGATTGCCCGCACAGAACCCGTGACGTTTACGTTTGACGGGCAATCCTTTGTGGGACATTCGGGCGAGACTGTTCTTAGCGCTTTGATACGTGCGGGCGTCTGGCATTTGCGGGACGCTCCGACAGACGGGGCACCGCGTGGTGCTTTCTGCTGCATGGGCCTGTGCCAGGAATGCTTGGTGCAAGTTGGCGGGGTGCGTACCGAAAGCTGCCGACAGAATGTGTCCGATGGCTTGGCTGTGCAGTCGATGAAACGAGCAACCGATGTCTGAGCAGTACGACATTGCAGTGATCGGGTCGGGACCAGCTGGATCAAATGCGGCTATTACGGCATCCGGTCTTGGCGCAAGGGTTGTTGTTCTTGACGAGCAGTCTTATGCGGGCGGCCAAGTCTGGCGCGCCAAAAGTGCGGCTATTGCGCAGGCGCCAAACACACCCGAGACACTGGCAGGCAACACTCTGCGTGATACGTTGACGGCCAGCAACGCAACCCATCTCGCGGATACCCGTGTCTGGCAAATTGAACGCGAGGGCAAGGGTTGGGCAATCCATATTCTGACCGCTGGCAAAACAATCAAAGTGCTGTCCAAAGCCTTGGTTCTTGCCACAGGCGCGCGCGAATATGTACACCCTATTCCCGGCTGGACGACGCCCGGCGTCATCGGCCTTGCAGGTGCGACAGCGCTGTTCAAACAAGAGCTTACACTGCCGGGCAAAGCCACCGTTGTGTCGGGAACCGGACCGCTGGTATTTTTTGTGGCCAGTGAAATTCGCCGTCTTGGCGGAACTGTTGCGGCAATCGCCACGCCAAACACGCGGCGAGATTGGGCGCGCGCCTTGCCCGCTATGTTGGCCCGTCTTGATTTGATGCGGCGTGGCGCAATCTGGATGGCAGACCTGATACTTGCGCGTGTGCCGATCTATTGGGGGCATGCGGCAAGCGCGGTGCAAGGCCACACGGAGGTCAGCGCCGTGAGCATTAGCAAGTTAGATGCGACAGGTGCACCTGTTGGCAATGCGCGTGACATCCAAGCAGACAGCCTGTGTATGGGAAACGGCTTGATCCCAGCGATTGAGGCGGCGCAACTTGCGGGCGTTTCCATTAAACATCGTCCTGAACTAGGCGGCTGGGTTCCGAATGTGGAAACAGATGGCTCAACGGACATTGAAGGGTTGTTTATTTGCGGGGACGGGGCAGGCATTCGCGGTGTCGCAGCGGCCGAAATACACGGGATCCTGACGGGCCAAACAGCGGCAAGTTATTTAGGAAAAGTGGCAGTCGGCACGCAAAGTTCAATACGCCAAAAATACAGCAAGGCGGCCCGTTTTGGGATGGCGATGACAGCCCTGAGCGTGCCCAAAGCTGGGTATGAAAACCTCTCAACGCCTGACACGATTATTTGCAGATGCGAAAGCCTCACGCAGCAATCCGTGGCAAAGGAAATCGCTTCGGGCGCCCAAAGCGCCAATGCGGTAAAATCCGGGCTGCGCGCGGGAATGGGCCCATGCGGTGGTAAATTTTGCCAGACCGCAATTGCTGCTTTGGTGGCTCGGACAAATGGCGGCTCGGTCGCAGAAGTACCGCCGCCGACACCGCGCCCGCCGTTGCGTCCTGTTCCCACAGCAGCACTGGCTGGTGATTTCGACTATGACGATTTGCCCATTCCAAAGCCTGCACCGCTATGACGGATAGGTTTGACATCGCCATCATTGGCGGCGGCATCATGGGCTGTAGCGCTGCGTTGCGGATGGCCGAGGCTGGCATGCGGCTTATCGTTTTGGACCAGGGCGATCTGGGGCAGGGGGCCTCTGGCGTTAACGCGGGAACGCTGTCGCTCCAAATCAAACGCGTAAAGCTCATGCCTTATGCGTTGCGCGGCCACCATGAGTGGGAAGCAATGGGGGACGCGGTAGGATTTCGAAAAACGGGCGGCTACACGCTGGCCTTTAACGCACGCGAAGAAGCGTTGTTGCATGAGCGTCAGACGCTTAAGGCCGAAGCAGGCGCGCCTATCTCGTTCGTGTCAAACAATGCGCTGCGGAGTGCAGAGCCGAACCTGACCCATCAAGTTAAAGCTGCAAGTTATTGCCCTGAGGATGGATATGCAAACTCCTCTCTCACGGGGCAGTATTACCGTGGTCGCCTGCGGGACGCGGGGATTGAGTATCGTGAAAAATTTGTAGTTACTGCGATTGCTCGGGACAGCCTTGGGTTTTCAGTAACGACATCCCAAGGCACGATTGAAGCGACGCGAATACTACTCGCTGCGGGAGCTTGGCTGAAGCCCGTGGCCGCGATGCTGGATGTTGATCTGCCGGTGCAGGCCCGCATCAATACGGTGTCTGTGACCGAACGGATGCCGCCATTGACATCGCATGTCATTGGGCACGCCACAGGCTTGTTGACGATGAAGCAAAAAGCCAACGGCACCGTTCTCGTTGGCGGTGGCTGGCAAGGACGCGGCACACCCCAAGAGGGACGCGGCGAAGTCACTGCTGAAACGGTCATTCCGAACCTTGCTCTGGCGCAGTTCGCCCTGCCTGATCTAGCAAACGCGCGTGTCTTGCGCAGTTGGACCGGGTTTGAGGCGAATGTACCTGATTTTTACCCGCTTGCCGGGCCTTTGCCGGGTGTCGAGGGCGCCTTCGTGCTCGGTTGTGTGCGCGGTGGCTACACTATTGGACCCTACATCGGGAAACTGATGGGGGACGCCATTCTGGGGCGCGAGCCCGAATTGCCTCTGTTTGATCCGGGGCGTGATTTCAACAAGGAAACGATATGAGCCTGATCTCAACTGACATCTGCCGCTTGGACGGAAAACTTGCCATTATTACTGGGGGCGGCAGCGGCATCGGCGAAGCAACCGCGCGGGTTTTTGCGGACGCAGGGGCCACAGTTGTGGTCACAGGCCGTCGTTTGGAACCATTGCAGCGCGTTGCGGATGAAGTCGGCGGCCACGCCATTGCCTGTGATGTGTCAGATCAGGCGGACGTCAAATCGATGTTTGCTAAGGCGCTCAAGATCATGGGCAAGGTTGATGTTTTGCTCAATAACGCAGGCGGGCCGGGGCCAATTGCACCAGTAGCCGAAGTTGACATGAACGCTTGGATTGGATGTATGAACATCAATCTTGTTGGCGCCATGTACTGTTTGCAAGAAGCCGCAAAAATCATGACCGCGCAAAAGTCCGGTTCCATCATCAACATGTCGTCTTTGATGGGCATCCAAGGGTATCCAATGCGCTCTGCCTACACCGCGTCCAAGTTTGCTCTGATTGGCATTACCGAAGTCATGGCCCGCGAATTGGGTCCTGTGAATGTGCGGGTAAACGCGTTGATGCCGGGTGCTGTGTCGGGTGAAAACATGGACCGCATCCTTAAGCGCCGCTCAGAAGCAGAAGGCCGCCCCGTGGATGAGATTGAGCGGGAAAACTACACCGACGTTGCCGCTCTGAAGCGATGGGTAGCGCCAGAAGAAGTCGGCCGTGCCGCGCTTTATTACGCTTCTGATCTGTCTTCGGCGATTACCGGGGACAAAATGAAAGTAGATTGCGGCCGCTTCTAGAAACAACAGAAAGGAGGGGTTTCGCAATGTCAGAAATACTCTTTGAGCCGTCGGAAACACGGGTCAATGAAACCCAGTTGTCGGCCTTTATGCAATCGAATGGGCCTTTTGAGACCTATGATGCGCTGTGGCAGTGGTCGGTGTCGGAACGAAGCGATTTCTGGGCTGCTGTCTGGCGTGATTGCGGGATTGTAGGGCAAGCAGGGTCAACTGTTTTGCACCAAGGTGCGCACATGATCGAAGATAGCTTCTTTCCTAAGGCACGTTTGAATTATGCCGAGAACTTGCTGGCGCATTCCAATGCTGGAACCGCCCTGATCGCGCACGCTGAAGATGGACATCGACATGAAGTCAGTTGGAGCGCACTTCGCGACCAAGTCTCAATCCTTCAGCAAGCTTTGCGCAATGCCGGTATTACCAAAGGAGATCACGTCGCAGGCGTGATGCCTAACTGCATTGATACGGTTGTCGCCATGCTGGCCGCGACGAGCCTTGGTGCGGTTTGGTCCAGTTGCTCGCCCGATTTTAGATTGCAAACCTTGCTGGATCGCTTTGGTCAGATCGGGCCAAAGATCATCTTTTCTGTCGGTGGGTATCGCTACAACGGCAAAACTCATGATTGCACCGAGAAGCTGAAATCATTGGTGGCCGAGCTGCCCAACCGCCCTCAGCTGGTTCTCTTTACGTATGCGGGCGTCACGCCTGAAGCTGGTTTGTCAGTTGACACATTGTGCGAAAATATTCAGCCAACACCTCTTTCATTTGAGAGCATGGCCTTCGCTGATCCTCTCTTTGTCTTGTTCTCTTCCGGGACAACAGGGCTGCCCAAATGTATCATCCACGGAGTTGGCGGAACTTTATTGCAGCACGCCAAGGAACACAGGCTGCATTGCGACATCACTGCAAATGACCGACTGTTTTTCTACACGACATGCGGCTGGATGATGTGGAACTGGCAAGTCAGCGCGCTTGCGACGGGTGCCACTTTGGTCTTGTTCGACGGGTCGCCGTTTTTCCCGTCATCAAGCAGATTGCCGGACATTTGCGACGCAGAGAAAGTTACCCATTTTGGCACCTCTGCAAAATACATCCAGTCGTGCCAACAGGGAGATCTGCGGCCTTGCGAAACCCATGACTTGGCATCTGTTCGGACCATCCTTTCGACGGGATCACCCTTGTCAGAGCAAGGGTTTCGCTATGTCTATGACGCTTGGAAGCAAGATGTGTGTCTGTCTTCAATTGCGGGTGGCACAGATATTTTGGGGTGCTTTGTTGGAGGGTCTCCCGTCTCACCTGTTTATGCCGGTCAGGTTCAAAAACGCATGTTAGGCATGGATGTTCAGGTGTATCAGGATGACCGCACCAGCATCGTGGATCAGATCGGTGAACTCGTCGCGATCAAGTCACATCCCTCCATGCCCATTGGGTTTGTCGATGATCCACTGAGGAAGCGTTTTATGCGGGCCTATTTTGAACGCTTTGGTGATGTGTGGTGCCAAGGCGACCTTGTCAAACTGACCGCCGAGGGTGACATGTGCTTTTTCGGGCGTTCCGATACGACGCTTAATCCGGGCGGCGTGCGGATCGGCACTGCCGAGATTTACCGTCAATTGGAGCGCGTTCCCGAAGTGCTTGATGCGGTTGCTGTAGGTCTTAAAATCGGGAATGACGAAAGTATCCTGCTGGGTGTTATTCTACGTGAGGATGCGGAGCTGAATGACGCACTGCGCGCAAAAATCCGATCAGAAATCAGGCAGAATACTTCGCCGCGACATGTGCCGGCGACGATCGTCGATGTGCCGGAGATTCCCTACACCCGCTCCGGAAAAATAGCCGAGATTGCGGTAAAGCAAGCCGTGAATGGGCTGAATATTGCGAACACCTCCGCGTTGAGACACGTAGAAAGCCTTAACTTTTTCAAGCGTTTGGAAGTCAGAACGTGAAGTGGATCGTTGTTTTGTATATTATCCATTGTTTTGTATAAAAAACAAATTTATAGTCAGTCAAACGAAGGGGCGGATGTCAGATGGCGATCAGGAACTTACTTGTAGCGTATAACGGGGGCGATGCATCCAACAGTGCGCTACATTTGGCGCTGCTCATGGCCAAGAAGTACGATGCCCATCTCACCGGTATCGTGGCCCACGGAGCATCAAGTGTCACCAAGAACATTCCTAATTGGCTAAGCGCATCCATGCGGACGTCCATTAGTGAAATCACGGAACGCCGCACAAACGAGCTTGCGGAAAAATTTCAGGTGTTTGCGGTCGGAAAAATTGATCCGGATCGGCTGCATTGGATCGATGTTAAGGCCGACCCCGACAAAGCCGTCACTTTTTATTCGCGTCTTTTTGATCTCACTATTTTGGGTCAGTACGAAAACCTAATCGCAGCAGATGAGCTGATGTTGCATCCCGACAGAATTGCATCCGAAAGCGGGCGTCCCATTTTGGTCGCGCCGAAAACGTATGCGGAAACTGAGATCAATGAACATGCCGTCGTTGCATGGGATGGCCGCCGCACCGCGTCGCGAGCGTTTTTTGATGCGATGCAGCTACTAGAGACCAAGCAAAAGGTCTCTGTTGTTACCGTCGGCAAAGAGGGCAGTATCCCGACCTCAAGCGAAATCGATATGCCTACTATTCTGGCCCGTCATGGCGCGGAGGCAGATCACATCTATTTACCATTCAAAGACTCGGTCGCAGAAACGTTGTTAAACCATTGCACCAAATTGGGCGCAGGGCTTTTGGTCATGGGCGCATACGAACACTCGAAATTGTCAGAAGATTTGTTTGGGGGCGTCACAACTTCCGTCATCCAGAAAGCAAACATCCCACTGTTTCTATCACACTAAGTCCACACTTCAGGAGAATATCTATGTACCTCTCAAGAACACTTACGGCGGCCATTGCTGCTGCATCCTTCCTTGTCCCAGCCACGGCATTTGCAGAATGGGTACCAGAAGGCCCCATCACATTGCAAATCGGCTTTGGGTCCGGTGGCGCGACCGACACAATCGGCCGCGCAATCGCGACAGCGATGGAAGAGAGCACCGGCTGGGACGTCATCGTAGAGAACAAACCGGGCGGGGGCGGCATCGCGATGTTTTCGTCCCTCGTGCGTGAAGACGCTGACGGTACAACATTGGGCATGGGCGTAACGATCCCGACGCTGATGAACCTTGCAACGCGCGGTGATACTTTGCCGTTCAAGGCGGATAGCTTTGACTACCTTGCGACTATTGTGCTGGCACCGTTGGCTTTGGTAGCACCTGCCGACGCGCCCTACGACAATGTTGAAGAGCTTGTTACTTGGTCGCAGAACAATGGTGGTGCGTTGATCGGTTTTGACGCTGATCCACAGGCCATGATTATGCGTGCTATTAACAAATCATCCAATGCCGGATTTGAACTTGTCAGCAACCAGAGTGGTGCTGAGATTATTCAAGGCCTTTTGGGCAATCAGTTTCAGGCGGGTTTTGGTGCAGGCGCGCACATCCAGTACATCGAATCTGGCGATCTGAAAATGCTGGCCGTAGCCACGCAAAGCCGTCAAGGGTACTCACCGGACACTGAGTCGTTTGTAGAACAGGGTTTCCCATACTCGGTAGAACCTTATTTCTACATCGCGGCGCCCGATGGGTTGGAAGACGAGGCTAAAGAAGCACTCGCCGCGGCTTTGGATGACGCCATAAACTCATCTGGGATGACCGACATGATCAGCAACATCATGCAGGCAACACCGACAAACCTGGGTCCGCAGGGAACCGAGGACAAGCTGGTGAATGGCTTAGCTGACATCAGCGCGCTGCTGGCGGCATCCAAGGAATAAACAAACGCAGCCGGGCCATTTGATCCGGCTGCAATTTTGACGGGAGAGGAAACATATGTCGGTTGATCGTATCGCGACAGGACTAATCGTACTGCTTGGTATGTTTGCAATTTTCTGGGTCGTTCCGACGCAGATCGAAACAGTGGCCTACGGACGAATTGTTCCCTCAACCGTTCCAACCATTGCGCTTTGGGCCTTGGTTGCAGTCGCGACCATTCAATTTTTCAAAGACAAGGCAACCAGCTCTCTCGACGTTGTTGTTTGTATCCGCGCGGCGGGGATTGTTGCGCTGATCGTAACGGCTGTTTTTTTAATGGAGATGTTTGGTTTTGAATTCGTCGCGCCATTCTTGGCCATAGCCATCATGTTGGCGATCGGCGAGCGGCGCTGGTACTGGCTGTTATTTGGCGGGGTTATCTTACCGCTGGGGATTTGGCTATTGGTTGAGCGCGCGCTTGATCGAACTTTGGCATAAGAGGCGAAATCATGGTTGAGTTCGCTACAATTCTTGCCGGCCTTACCGACGCGTTTACGTTAACAAATATTTTATTCGTACTCGCTGGAGTGCTCGTAGGCCAATTCGTGGGCGCGATGCCTGGTGTTGGCCCAGTGATGACCATGGCCATCGCTATCCCGTTTACATTCGTATTAGATCCGTTGCCTGCCATCGGTTTTCTTGTCGGCGTCAACAAAGGCGGACTGATCGGAGGGGCGATTCCCGCGATCTTAATCAACATACCTGGCACGCCCGATGCTGCTGCCACAGCAATTGATGGCTATCCGCTAACCAAAAAGGGAAAGCCATTGAAGGCCATGAAAATGGCGCTTTATTCATCTGTGACAGGCGATACGTTCAGCGATATTGTTTTGATCACCATCGCGGCGCCACTTGCGATCATTGCGCTCAAAATGGGTCCCGTCGAAATCTTCGCACTCATGGTTTTCGCCTTTTCATTGATTTCCGGCCTCATCGGTAGTTCCGTGACCCGCGGCGTCATCGCCACAATCTTGGGCCTCTTGCTCGCGACTGTTGGTCTGGACCCTGAGCATTCCACGCCACGCATGATCTTTGGCTTCTTTGATCTTTACGACGGATTCCCGATTGCCTCCGTCGCGATCGGCTCACTTGCAGTCTCGGAGATTTTCCTTCGCCTTGCAAAGTTGCGAGGTAATGTAAGGCCCGCGGTCAATATCCCCCGCGACCAAACGCCCGATCAAAAGAACGTTACATTCGCGGAATACTGGGCCTGTAAGTTCGTCTTGTTACGTGGTGCGTTTATCGGCACCGGTATTGGCGCAGTGCCGGGCATGGGCTCTACGGCTGCAGCCTTCATGAGCTACGCATCCACAAAACAATCAGCCAAGGACCCGGAGAGTTTTGGTAAAGGCGATTTACGCGGTATCGCGGCCACTGAATCGGCGAACAGCGCAGTTGCGGGCGCTGATTTCATCCCACTTCTGACATTAGGCATTCCTGGCAGCGCATCTGCGGCTCTTTTGATCAGCGCGTTCCTCATTCAAGGCATCCAACCCGGCCCCTTGCTATTTGAACAACAAGGCCAACTAATTTACGGCCTGTTTGGCGCAATGATGATGGCAAACTTGTGTAACTTCATATGCGGGCTTTTTGGTCTTCGGCTGTGGGCAAAACTGATTTCAGCCCCAGAATCTGTGGTCTTTTCCGCCGCTTTGATTTTGTGCATCGTCGGTGTTTATCTTTCAACGGGCGGTACGTTCGGCGTTTATGTCATGCTCGCCTTTGCGGTGTTTGGGATGTTCTTGAACGCCCTGAATTATCCGGTCGTGGTGTTCATTATCGCATTCTTTTTAGGGCCAAGGTTCGAACTCTCGCTTGGACAAACGGCGACGATCTTGCGCGGTGATCTTACCAATCTTGCAAATCACCCTGTTGCCATTGTGTTGTGCGCCTTGTCCGCATTCTGCGTGTACTATCTGGGTTTTAGAGGTGGCCAGTCACGCAAATCCATTGAAGATCTATAGCTCATTATTGCGTGGCAGAGCTGGCAAAAAAATCGGCCAGCCTGTTTGCCCCAAAGCCGTCAAAAGCGCTGTTAACCCTATATAATTGGGTCTAAAAAGTTGAATTTTGCTCTTCTTTAGCGTTTGATCAAAAATAGATTTAGCATGAGATCGGCTGCCCGTGCGCAGGATGGACGCATCACTATCTCGGGGTGTACATTCTTATCAGGAGGACGACACATTAATTCGCAAACACGAAAACCGGTGTTGTCACGTTAACGGACCTGTGGTTGCTGGTTCATTGATCTGGGCGTAGGCGGTGTCGATGCAGACAAAGAT
>NZ_JBBMQL010000010.1:0-107160 GCF_038900015.1 Sulfitobacter sp. AS92 | reverse complement strand
GCCCCAATCGGGCGGCTCTTTTCGTATCAGACCTTAACGGTCTTCACGTCATTGCCGTCAGCCGCCAAGGCGATCTTGCCTTCGCAAAGCAGCAACGCATCGGCACCAAACACTTCATGCCGCCAGCCGCGCAGGGCTTGCACGTCACGCTCGCCCGCCGACAACATGTCCAAATCACTGGCCGAAGCAATCAGCTTGGCGGCGACCCCCGCACTTTCGGTCTTGGCCTTGAGCAGCACACGCAAAAGATCGGACAGCGCCGGGTTCACTTGTAGCTTATCGCGCTTGCGGTCTGGCTGAGGCGCATCGCCCGGTTTGCACGCCACGCCTGCGGCGATGGCTTTCAGAATGCCTTCGGCAATCTCACCTTTGCGGGCCTCGCGCAGCAGCAAACGTGCGCGGTTCAACTCTTCGCCATTCGTGGGCTTGAGGCTCGCCAA
Organism: Sulfitobacter sp. AS92; assembly: GCF_038900015.1. NCBI lineage: Bacteria > Pseudomonadati > Pseudomonadota > Alphaproteobacteria > Rhodobacterales > Roseobacteraceae > Sulfitobacter > Sulfitobacter sp. AS92. The sequence continues at coordinate 106,720 of NZ_JBBMQL010000010.1, read as the reverse complement.
TTCGACCAGCGCGTCATCTTTGAACACGCGATTGCGCGGGATGTTGCGGGTGCGGGCGTAATCCTCTCGGAAAGCCGCCAGTTCTTGCACGATCGCGAGGAACTTGGGCGAATTGGTCCGGGTCTTAACGCGCTTCCAAGCGTCCTGCGGCTGGGTCACATAGGTGTCAGGGCTGAGCAGTGTTTCAAGCTCTTCCGCCACCCATCGCGCGCGGCCTGTTTGCTCTAGCTTCGCGGCCAGGAATTCGTAAATCTGGCGCAGGTGTGTGACATCCGCCAGCGCATAGGTCTTTTGCGCATCGGTCAGGGGACGGCGCGACCAATCAGTAAAGCGTGATGTCTTGTCCAGCGCCTGATGTGCAATCTTGCGGACCAGCGTTTCATAGCCCACCTGTTCGCCAAAGCCGCAGACCATCGCCGCGACTTGCGTGTCGAAAAGCGGCTCGGGGAAGACTTCGGCATCGACAAAGAAGATTTCCAGATCCTGCCGCGCCGCGTGGAAAACCTTTACCACTGACGTATCGCGGAAGAGCGTGTAAAGCGGCTCAAGCGAGATGCCCTCGGCCAGCGGATCGACCAGAACGGCGTTGCTGTCATCCGTGCCGGGCATGGCCAACTGCACGAGGCAGAGCTTGGAATAGTAGGTCCGTTCGCGCAGAAATTCGGTGTCGACGGTCACATAATCATAGCGGGCCGCCTCTTCACAGAATTGCGCGAGGTCGGCTGTCGTGGTGATGGTTTTCATAAATGCTCTTTGACAAGTTGCTCGCCCGGTCATCGGGCTTTGCTCAAGAGGTACATCACGCGGAAAGCTTTGACCAGCGTCAGCCCTTGAGCATGACCGGCTGGCGTTCCCCGGCGGCGAAACGGCGCAGCACGGCGGGGTAAAGGCGGTGTTCTTGCACCAGTACCCGCTGGGCTAATGTTTCAGCCGTGTCGCCGGGCAGAACCGGAATGCGCGCTTGGCCAAGGATCGGCCCATCGTCCAAAGCGGCAGTTACCTCATGCACGGTGCAGCCGTGTTCGGTATCACCAGCCTCCAACGCGCGGGCATGGGTGTGCAGCCCGCGGTATTTCGGCAGCAGCGAGGGGTGGATGTTGATCATCTGCCCGGCCCAAGCATCGGTAAAGCCTTCGGTCAGCTTGCGCATGAAACCGGCAAGGCAAATGATATCGGGCGCATGCGCTTCGAGCGCGGCGCTGAGCGCGGCCTCAAAGGCTGGGCGGTCCTTGCCGAAGGGGCGGTGATCGACAACTTCCGTCGCGATCCCCTGCCCACTCGCCCAAGCGATCCCGCCGGCGTCCGCGTTATTGGACAACACCAAACAGGGCCGCCCCGCGTGGTCGCCAGTCATGTCCTCAACCAGCGCCCGCATGTTGGAGCCGCCACCCGAGACGAAAATCGCAACCCGCTTGGTCAAAGCAGCGCGCCGGAGTAGATGACGCCATTGCCTGCCGTGATGCGGCCAATCTCAATGGCGGCGTGGCCATCCTCGGCAAAGGCGGCCTTGGCGGCGTCGACCTTGTCGGCAGAAACCACGGCAACCATACCGATCCCGGCGTTGAAGGTCTTGAGCATCTCGGCCTCGGCCATGCCCCCTTCGGCGGCCAGCCATTTGAAGACCGGCGGCAGATCCCACGCGTTCAGGTCAATCTCAGCCGCCAACCCCACGGGCAACACGCGCGGCAGGTTTTCAGTCAGGCCACCGCCCGTGATATGCGCCAGCGCCGACACGGCATCGGCGCGCAGGGCCGCAACGGCGCCCTTGACGTAAAGCTTGGTTGGCGTCAGCAGCGCACTGCCCAGATCGCCCTCGCCCCATGGGCAATCGTCGCCCCAGCCCAAACCGCTGCGCTCAACGATCTTGCGTACCAGACTATAGCCGTTGGAATGCACGCCATCGCTTGGCAGACCCAAAAGCACATCGCCGGCCTTTACATCGCGCGGCAGTTCGGTCCCGCGTTCCATCGCACCCACGGAGAATCCCGCGAGGTCAAAGTCGCCCGCGTGATACATGCCCGGCATCTCAGCGGTCTCGCCACCGATCAGGGCACAACCCGAATCCGCACAGCCTTTGGCAATCCCTTCGATGATCCGTGCCGCGCTGTCGAGCTCCAGCTTCCCAGTGGCAAAATAGTCGAGGAAGAAAAGCGGCTCGGCCCCCTGGCAAACCAAATCGTTGACGCACATGGCCACGAGATCAATGCCGATGCTGTCGACATTGCCCGTATCAATGGCGATGCGCAGCTTAGTGCCCACGCCGTCCGTTGCCGCAACCAGCACCGGATCGGTGAAGCCTGCGCCTTTGAGATCGAACAGCGCGCCAAAGCCGCCAAGGCCAGACATAACGCCGGGCCGTGCGGTGGATTTCGCCGCTGGCTTGATCCGCTCTACAAGCGCATTGCCTGCGTCAATATCCACGCCTGCTTCGGCATAGGTGATTCCGTTGTCGGATTTTGTCATGGTCATGGCCCCCGGCGCGCATTTTCCCTTGCGCGCGGAGTTAGAGTATTGCGCCGCCCACTGCAATCATTTGGTGCAGCTAATGTCTTGACGCTGGGGCTGCGGCATCATACCCAAACGCCATGGCGGGCCTGTAGCTCAATTGGTTAGAGCAGAGCGCTCATAACGCTTTGGTTGCGGGTTCAAGTCCTGCCGGGCCTACCATGTTTCATAAACTTAGCTTGAACCGCCACAGGCTGAGTCGGTTCAATCGCCCAAGCTTTGGCTTCCGCAGAACGATCAGAATCGCACCTCATTCTACCCCTAAACAGGCCGAAGCAGTGAAATACCACTTCCTATGATTGTGAGCGGGTGTGTTTCGCGCATCAGTTGACGGGGCTTATGTCGCAGATTGGTTTATCTAGCGACTGCTCGGTTCCGGCCTTTGCTCCCTTTACGAAGCCAGGACCGCACCCCAGTTCTACGAAAAAGCGAATCCCGTAGCCGAAAGGCGCCGTTCACATTCCGCGCATTGCACTGTTTCCTCAGCTACTGAAGCAGCACCTTGCTAAATTCCAAACACCAGCACAAAGGCCAGTGCTGCAACCAGTAGGAACAGCGTTTCCACGATCAAAATTATGCTGTAGCTCGGTTTCACCTTCACGATCTTAGCAAGACTGGTTTTCACACCTAACGCCGCAATCGCGATGACCAAGCACCAACGCGATACCTCGTTCAACAAAGCGAGCACTGGCGCGGGCAACACCTCCAAATTCGCCAAAACCGCACAGCCTGCGAACATCACCAGAAACCACGGTACGCCGACAGATTGCTGCTGCGCGCCTCTGAAGCTGAACATCACGACCAGCATCACCACCGGGAGCAGCGCGACACGCAAGATTTTGACGTAGGTGGCAAAAACACCGGCTTCTTCACTGATCGAGTACCCGGCCCCCACCACCTGCGCGACATCGTGGATCGTCGCGCCGACCAGAAAGCCACTTTCAATATCGCTCAGACCCAGCGATTGGAAAAGAATCGGATAGACGATCATCGCGATCGTCGACAACGCAGTGACGCCGATCACCACAAAGAGCGTGTCTTGCTCGCGGTCCTTATGCGGCGGCAATACCGAAGTGATCGCGAGGGCCGCAGATGCCCCACAGATCGCGACTGACCCGCCAGCCAGCATGCCAAAGGCCGTGCGGCGGCCAAAGAGACGGGACATAACCACCCCGCAGCCAAATGTCGCCAGAACGAAACCGATGATGGCAATGACAGGCGTAAGGCCAAGGCTCATGACCTCGGCCAATCCCAACCGCAGCCCCAGCAACCCGACCCCAAAGCGCAGCAGCGCCTTCGCGGCGAAATCGACCCCAATGGCGCAGGAGCCGTCTTCCGACAGGAAATGAAACGCCATCCCAAGCAGCAGCGCGAACAGCATGACCGGCGCGCCGTAGTGATCAGACAGGAAGGTGGCGGCCACCGCGATGACACTCGCAAGCAGCAGCCCCCCGGCATAGGGGGAGATGCGGGATTTAGCAGTCAGTAGCATTATTTTTCCTAAGCGCGGCTTGGGGTCAAGCCGGTTGGTGCTTCAGCCGGAGTTCGGCAGAACGGGCATGGCCTTCCATCCCCTCCATTCGGCTGATGCGCGCAGTGCGCAACGCCAGTTCATGCGAGGCGTCCGCGTTACAGCGTTGCCATGTCACGGTCTTGGTAAACTTGTGCACGGAAAGGCCACCGGTATAGCGCGCAGCCCCGCTGGTCGGCAGCACATGGTTCGGACCAGAGGTTTTGTCGCCGAAAGCAACCGTCGTCTCCTCCCCCAGAAACAATGAGCCATAGGCCGAGAGGCGGTTGAGCCACCAGTCAAGGTCTTCGGCCTGCACCTGAAGGTGTTCCGGCGCGTAGCGGTCGGCCACTTGGGCCGCCTCCTCGCGGGTATCGCACAAGACCACCTCGGCGCGCTCTGCCCAAGCCACGCGCGCGGCACTGGCGTTCGGCTCCGGCAGACTGTCGATCATTTCGGGCGCCCGCTGCAAGACGGCTTGTGCCAGTTTGCGGTCGGTTGTGACCAGCCAAACCGGGCTGTCGGCCCCGTGCTCGGCCTGACTGACCAAATCCCATGCTACCGTTTCAGGGTCTGCGCTGTGATCGGCGACCACCAGTGAATCGGTTGGCCCGGCGAACATGTCGATCCCCACAGCGCCGAACAACATGCGCTTGGCCTCTGCCACATAGCTGTTACCGGGACCGACGAGGATATCGGCAGGCACACCGCCAAACAGCCCCATCGACATGGCAGCGACCCCCTGCACCCCCCCGAGGTTCAGGATCAAGTCCGCCCCGCAAAGGTCCATCGCAAAGATGATCGGATCAGGAATGCCGATCCCGGGGCGCGTGGGCGAGCAAGCGGTGATATGCGGCACGCCCGCGACCTTGGCGGTGGTGATCGTCATCAAAGCGCTGGCGATATGGCTGTAGCGTCCGCCGGGCACATAGCAGCCCGCGCTAGAGACGGGGATTTGCTTTTGGCCCGCAATCAGCCCCGGCATGACTTCAATTTCGCAATCTCCCATCGTCGCCTTCTGCGCTTCGGCAAAGCGACGGATATTGGCATGGGCGAAGCGGATATCTTCTTTTAGGTCTTGTGGCACCCGCGCACAGGCGGCGGCCCGTTCTGCTGCAGACACCGCGATATCCCCGGTCCAGCCGTCGAGGTCCCGGGCATAATCCCGTACGGCCGTCTCACCGTCCTCTTCGATTTTGGCGAGCATCTGTGCAACCACGCCGCGGATGTCTTTGCCCTCAACCGCCGGGCGGGTCTCGACTTGCTTTAGATACGTGATCGCCATGGGCTTACCTCGGTTGGATTTGGGAATGGTGATGGATCGCCTCGGCCAATACGTCGATCGTGTCGAGGATCGGAACGGGGGCTGACAAAGCGGGAGCTAGAAGCGAAAACTCTGAGCAGGCGATGAACAGAAGCTCGGCCCCCTGCGTGGTCAATTCGGTCGCCGCCTCTGAAAGCGTCTGCTGCGCCTGCGGGGTGATCCCCTGCGCCTTAATCAGCCGGATCGCGGCCAGCATGCGATCGGCATCTGCGGGCCAAAGGGCGTTCAGCCCGGCGCGGTCAAGGGCGGCGTCAAACACCCCGGCCATGCGCACGGCAGGAGAGGCAAGAATGCCGACAGAAGCACCAGGGGAGAGTTGCCCCGCCGCGCGGTCGACCGACAGGGTCACCATATTCAGGAATGGGATAGAAACCGCCGCCTCAATCGCCGGCGCGTAGTGATGTGCCGTGTTGCAAGGCATGGCAAGGGCCGTGGCCCCTGCCCGTTCCAGCCGCTGCGCCATTGCAGCAAGTGCCGGAGCGGGATCTTCCCCTGTGCCCTCAATCAGATGGGCGATGCGGGAGGGCACCTGCGGGTTCATGTCGATCAAAAGTGGCAGATGGTCGGCGTCGTCTTTTGCGTCGACCGTGGCAAGTACACGCTGTTGCAACAGGATCGTCGCTTCCGGCCCCATGCCCCCCAATACGCCGACGACTGGGCGGCTCATGATGCCACCTCATCCACCGCGTCGCAGATCAACTCGGCGATCAGCGCGCAGTCTTCTTCCGAAAAACTCAGCGGCAAGCGCATGTCGAAAAGCGTCGCCATGATGCGGTCTGTCTCGGGCATGTCCTGCGCTGGAACATAGCGCCAGGATGGATGCGCCGAGGTGAAGCCTGCAGGCTCTTTCGCGCCGAACCATTTAAGCTCCACGCCCCGCGCCGCAGCAGCATCCAGCATGGCACGGCACTGTGCGGCGGAGAAATCCGGCAGGCGGAACTGGATGGAGGAACCCACGTGCGCTTCGGCGGTTGGCAGCTGGATCGTTGCCACGCCGTCCTGCGCTTTCAGCCCCTTCTCTACCCGCGCATAGCGGGCGTTCCAGCGGGCGAGGTTTGTGTCAAGTTCGGCAAGCTGCGGGCGCAGAATCGCGGCACGCAACGCATCCATCCGGGCCGAGCAATTGGGCATGTCATAGCGCGCATCGGCGAAGGCCTCAGGGTCCGGCCCGGCCCCGTGGCGCTCATAGAGCATGTAGCTGCCCGACAAGATCGTCGCGCGGGCGGCGATTGCGGCGCCGTCGGTGGTCAGAAACCCGCCTTCGCCGGAGTTCATGTGTTTGTAGGTCTGGGTCGAGAAACAGGCCACTTTGCCGAAATTACCCGACCGCGTGCCGTTCCAGCGCGCCCCCATCGTATGGGCGCAATCCTCAATAACGGTCACCTGCGCCGCATCGCAGATCGCCTTCAGCCGGTCCATGTCACACAGGTGCCCGCGCATGTGCGACAGCAACAGCACCCGCGCACCGGAACTGGCGATTTTGGCGCCTAGGTCATCAAGGTCGAGCCTTAGGTTTTCGTCGATCTCGACCAGCACCGCCTCAGCGCCCACCGCCCGGATCGCGCCGGGCACCGGGGCCAGCGTATAGGCGTTGGTCAGCACCTTGTCGCCCGGCGCCACATCGCAGGCGCGCAAGGCGATTTGCAACGCTTGCCCGCCCGAGGTGACGGCAAGGCAAAATTTGCTGCCCTGCCAATCACGGTATTCAGCCTCAAGCTGGGCCACTTCACCGGCCTCACCCGGTGCGAGGTTATACCGGTGCAAGCGACCCGACTGTAGCACCGCAACCGCGGCTGCGATGGCGCTTTCGGAAAGACCCTCTTGCTGGGTGAAACTGCCGGTAAAATTGCGCGCCACGGAAGCCGTCCTCTCTTACAGATTGACCCAACGGTTGGACATGTCGAAGGCGAAGTCATAGCCGCCAAGCGCTGCCGCCCCACCGGTGTGGAGGAATACCACACGCTCGTCCTTGAACTCTCCCTTACGAGCGAGATCGATCAGACCAGCGGCCCCCTTCGCGGAATAGCATGGGTCAAGCAGGATGCCTTCGAGCTCGGCAAACATCTGGATCGCCTCAATGCCGCTGTCGGTGGGCAAGCCGTAGCCGTCGCCCACATAATCGGTGTTGGCCATCACATCTTCGCGTTTGACCACGCCCGCGCAGCCCAGCTTGTCGGCGGTTTTGCAGGCCAGATCATAGACCATCTGCTCCTGCTTGGGCTGCGGTGCGCGGGTGCCGATGCCGAGAATGGGGATCTGGGCATTCATCGCGCACATGCCTGTGACAAGTCCCGCCTGCGTGCCCGACGAGCCGGTGCCGTGAACCAGCCGGTCGATCTTCATGCCGGAGGTGTTCACTTGGTTCAGCAGCTCAAACGCACAGTTCACATAGCCCAAAGCGCCCGTTGGGTTCGAGCCGCCGCCGGGAATGACGTAAACCTTATGGCCCTCGGCGCGCTTCTTTTCGGCGGCCTTTTCCATCTCGCCGGGCATGTCGTGGCCCCCGGGGAACTTCTCAGTCGTCGCGCCGTGCAGATGGTCCAGCAGCACGTTGCCATTGGTGTTGTAGTTGGCGTCATCATAGCCGGTCCGGTCTTCCAGCAGGATGTGACAGGCAAGGCCTAGCTTGGCCGCCGCAGCGGCGGTCTGGCGGCCGTGGTTGGTCTGGGTGGCGCCTTGGGTCATCACCATGTCGGCGCCTTGCTCGATGGCCTCGGCCATCAGGAATTCCAGCTTGCGGGTCTTGTTGCCGCCCGTCGACAGCCCGGTGCAGTCGTCACGTTTGATCCAGATTTCGGTGCCGAGTTCTTTTGACAGCCGCTTCATATGCTCAAGGGGTGTTGGCAAGTGGGCAAGGTGGACGCGGGGGAAACGGGAAAGGTGCATGGATGATCCTCAATCTTAGCTTTGATGTGGGCGGCAGCCGCGTAGGGGGCGGACTGCCGCTGAATGTTCTGTTTGCCAGACCGGGGCCGGATTCGCTTCGGCCCCTGCCAGTCGTGTTATCCGCGCATCAACGCATAGGAAGGATCATAAGGCGAGGGGTCGATGACCTCGGTGCCGACCATTTCCCCATAGAGATCAAGCGGGATTTGCGTGCCGGCCGTGGCCAGCGCCGGATCGACAAAGGCATAGGCGAGGTTCATGCCCACCCGGTGTCCCCAGTCGCCTGAGGTCACGGTGCCGACGACCTTCCCGTCCTGCATCAGTGAGGCGCCGCCATGGGCCGGGGCATGGGTCGCGTCGACCTTGAGCGTTACCAGCTTTTTGCGCGGGCCTTCTTCCATGCGCTTGTGCAGCGCGGCCTTGCCAATGAAATCGGCGGGCTTTTCGGGTTTTACAAAACGGTCGAGCGCGGTTTCGAAAGGGTCAAATTCGGTCAGCAGATCAGCTTTCCAGTGCATGAAACCTTTTTCCAACCGCATCGCGTCAACAGCCCGGGCACCGAACAGCTTCATCCCATGTGCCTCCCCAGCCTCTCGCAGGGCCAGATAGGCCGCATAGAGCGCATTGTTCGGCACGTGAATTTCATAGGCCAACTCGCCTGAGAAGCTGACACCCAGCACCGTGGCGGGGACAAAGCCGATGAAACATTCGCGCACGCTGAGCCATGGGAAGGCCTCTTTCGACCAATCGCCGCGCGAACAGGCGCTAAGCACGTCGCGTGCCTTTGGCCCGGCGAGCACGAGGATCGTTTGGTCATTGGTCAGGCTGCGGATCTGCACATCCTCGTCGTCGCGCAGATGCAGTTTAAGCCAGTCCATGTCGTGGTATTCGCTGGCGGCTGCCGACCCGTACCAGACCCGCTGCGGGCCGCGGTCCGAGGCGGGCAAGTTGGCCACTGTGGCCTCGCCTTTGACCATGCCGTGGTGGTTCAGCAGATAGCCTAGGCCCACACGTCCGTCACGTTTTGAGACTGCGCCGCAGAACATCCGGTCAAGGAAACTGTGGCGATCGCTGCCGGTGATCTCGAACCGGTTGAAGCCGTTGACTTCGCAGAGGCCGACATTCTCCTGCACGTTTTTTACTTCCGCCGCGACCACGTCGAATGCCTCGTCGAAGTTAAAGCTGAGGGTCGGGTGGAAATCGGGTGACGGCTTGATGTAGTCGACCCGCTCCCAGCCGTTGACTACGGTAAATTCAGCACCCTCGGCGGCCATGACGGGCGTCAGGGGCGTGGTTTTGGCAGGGCGCGCTGCGGGGCGATGCTCATGCGGGAAGTGGAAGCGGAATTCGTTCTGGTAGTCTTCGATGGCCTTGAGAGCCGTCAGTTCCACATTGGCATGCCCGGTGAAACGGCGCGGGTCGATGACCCAGGTGTCATACTGCGCCTCGCCATGGACGATTTGCTGGGCCAGCAGCCAACCGTGGCCGCCGCCCTCGCCCAGACCTGCACGCAGGCCGATGATGCAAAAGGCATTGCGCTTGCCGGGGATTGGGCCAACGAGCGGCGCGCCGTCGATGGTATAGGTGATCGGACCGTTGACGATGGAGCGGATGCCGGTTTCGGCCAGCGCGGGCATGCGCTCAAAGGCGCCTTCGAGCACGTCCATGACACGCTCAAGGTCGTCCGGGCAAAGGGCGTTGACGAAATTGGGGTCGATCCCGTCCATTCCCCAAGTTTTGCAGTCCTGCTCATAGAAACCGACCAGCAGGCCGTTCTTTTCTTGGCGGCTGTAATAGTCCGAGATCGGACAGCGCAGCAGCGGCATCCGGTGACCGGCCTCGACGATGGCTGGGATGTCTTCGGTCAGAAAATACTGGTGCTCCATCGAGGCGACGGGGTGGTGCACACCCATCATGCTGCCGACCTCATTCACCCGGTAACCGCAAGCGTTGACCACGATATCGCAATCGATGTCGCCATGTTTGGTGTGAACCGTCCAGGTGTCGTCCTTATGCTGCGTCAGCGCGGTGACTGGCGTGTTGCGGTAGACCTCGGCCCCGGCCTTGCGGGCGTGGAAAGCCAAGGCCTGACAGAGCTGGGCCGGATCAATGTCACCGTCGAGCGGATCCCAAAGCCCGCCCAGCAGGTTCTCGGTTGAGATCAGCGGGTGGCGGCGGGCGCATTCTTCGGCGTCGATGACTTCCAGATCAACGTCCATACCGCGCGCCATCGAGGCGAAATGGCGATAGCCCTGCATTTGCGCTTCGGTATTGGCCAACCGGATGCCGCCGTCGGCGTGGTGGTAGTTGATCGGATATTCGGGGTCTTCGGAAAGGCGTTTGTAGAGGTTGATCGAATGGGTCTTGAGCCCCACCATTGTTTGGTTGCCGCCGAAATTCGTAACCTGCGCGGCGGAGTGCCACGTGGTGCCGGAGGTAAGCTCGTCCCGCTCAACCAGAACGACGTCGCTCCACCCTTCTTGTGTGAGATGATAGAGCGTCGAGCAACCGGCGATGCCGCCGCCAATTACAACGACTTTGGTCCGAGATTTCATGGGGGATGCCTCCGATAAATGTTGGTATCAGAGGGGCAGAGACACCGTAAAACAGCAAACGCTCATTTCGATATTCGAAAAATTCCAAAGATAATTTCGATAGTTTGATTGAGCGTACAGAAAGCTGCTCAAAGTGATGGCAGTGTAAGGGATCGGCCGGGGACGGATATCAATGGCTCTGCCTCACGGTTCTAACAGCCTGAAACTATCCGCCAGCCACGGGTCGCTTTCCTGCAACGGCTCGATCGCATGGCGCAGGATCAACTCGCGCACCTTGTTGTCGACCAATTCAATGACAGAGCGTGAACAGTCAGGCGTTGTCATCAGCGCAAGCCTGCGCGCAAAGGCCTTTCCGGGAAAGCGGTGCATGCGCAGGTCGTTGTGAAACCGCTTGGCACGGGAAAAGAGGAGCGGCGTGGTGATCGTCCAGCCCGCACTGGCCGCAACCATTGCCATGAGGGTCTGGTTGTTGCTGCATTCAAACCGATGAGGGGATGATACCCCGAGCCGCCTCAGCTGAGAATCAATCTGGCGGGCAATCATCAGGTTGCTAGAAAACCGAAGAAAGGGCAGTTTTGACGTGCCCTCCATAATATCTGAGAGTGATTGCTGCGCGAGGCGCGGAAGCACAACGATAAAGGGGTCACGCAGGAGAGGACGCTCTTGAAGATCGCTGATCGTCTCGCCCGGCGCGGTGCATATGCCGAGATCAAGCTGGCGGTTGCGCAGCATACCGATCAAATCGTGGCTTACCCCTGTGTGGTACATAAAATCGCAGGTCGGCATCACCCTCGTGAGGGAGACCGCAAGATGCGGCACGATATCGCTCTCAAAGTCCTCGATCGCACCAATTCTCAGAAAACTGGCATCGGCGACGCTGCCTGCGGACGCTTCGGCTTTGGCCCTGCGAATCGTACGCAACGCCTCATCGATTTTGCGAGAAAAGACCTGACCCTTGGGTGTCAAAACCATCGGGCGCCGGGCGTGGTTAAACAGCTCCACGCCTAGATGATCTTCCAAACTGCGCAGGTGGTGCGACACGGTACTTACCGTCAAACCGGCTTCTCGCGCTGCGGCTTGGAGGGATCCTTCCTTGGCACAGACCTGAAACAGTTCGAGCGATTTCAGGCTGATATCTCTGGCGGCTTTGGTTCGAGACATAGCGGCGTCCTATTCTTGCTGACGCCGCGTTAACTAATCGCATTTTTTGAAAGTATAAATATCAAATCTTCTTAGGAGCCATTTGGTCTTCTGCGGTTGCAAAAAAACGTGGAAGCCTCAGCCCACATAAAAAACTTAAAAGCCACCAACGGGAGAATATATGAAACATCTACTTTTAGCCTCCGCCTGCACCCTGGGTTTCGCGGGAACTGCTTCCGCCCAAGACTGCGGTGAAGTCAGCATCACACAGATGGACTGGGCTTCGGCTAATGTCGTAACTGCGGTTGCCAAATTTCTGATGGAAGAAGGTTACGGTTGCGACGTGACCTTGGTGCCGTCGTCGACACCAACGGCGCTTACGGCCGTGGCGGAAACCGGAACTCCGGATATTTTGACAGAACTTTGGGTTAACACGGCCCCGGCCTACAGCAAGATGGTCGAGGCAGGTAAGCTTGTTGAACTCGCCGATGTGCTGTCTGACGGCGGCATCGAAGGCTGGTTTGTCCCGCAATATGTGGTCGACGCAAATCCCGAGGCGGCGACGCTTGATGGCATTCTTGCAAATCCCGAACTGGCGGGCGGCCGTTTTGACAACTGCCCCGATGGTTGGGCCTGCCGCACCGTCAATGATGCCATGAACACGGTGATCGACATGGACGGCAAGGGAATCGAGGTTTTCAACCACGGTTCGGGCGAAACACTTGCCACCGCCATCGCGTCGGCCTATGCGGATGAGGAACCGTGGTTTGGTTTCTACTGGTCGCCAACTTCTATCCTCGGCAAATACCCGATGGTGCAGGTCGATCTGGGCGATTACGACGAGAAAACCCACGCCTGTAACAGCGACAAGGAATGCACCGAGCCCGGCATTTCCAGCTATCCCCGCGCAGCGGTAAAGACAGCAGCAACGTCGGATTTCATTGCGCGCGCGCCGGAAGTCGCCGACCTGATGTCGAACCTGTCGTTCACCAATGACAAGATGAACGGGATCCTTGCGTGGATGGAAGACAACAACGCCTCCGCTGAAGAAGCCGCCGTGTATTTCCTGTCGAACAACCCCGACATCTGGGGCGAATGGCTGAACGATGCTGCGCGCGAGAACCTCTCAGCGCTTCTTCAATAACCCATAGGCTCATCGCCCGGCCCTGCGTCAAACGGGACGCCTGGGGCCGGGCATCAAAAGCAGCGAGAGGTCTTGCCAAGCGATGTACGAGCAAATTTTTGATGGACTGGGGTTGCGCGCCTGGTGCGACACCGATGCCGCCACAGGCCCCATGAGCATGGCGCAGTTGCTGCAGAAAAAGAACAGCAACGATGTTACAGAGACAGGCCCGCTTCTGCCCTTTCCCTCGTTCGACAAGTTGCATGAAGCCTGCAACGCCATCCCGCAATCACGCGATATAACGCTGAACGTTGAGCGGGGGTTCTTGGGGATCAAGGACAGCCTGAAGCTTGTTCTCGACCCGCTTACGCAGCCCTTGTCATGGATGCTGGAAGGCGCGCTTTATGTCTTTACCACCGTGCCGTGGTGGGTGCTCGTGCCGCTGTTGGTGTGGGCGGCGTGGGGGGCCACGCGCAAAATCGGGGTGACCGTGTTCGTCGCCATCGTCTTTTTGTTCTTCGGCCTGATCGACCATCTGGACGTCGCGCTGCAGACCCTTGCGATTATCTTTGTGTGTACAGGTCTTTGCGTGCTTTTGGGTGTCCCCGCTGGCATTTTGATGTCACGGTCCGACAGGATGCAACGACTGATGTTGCCGGTGCTTGATATGCTGCAAACTCTGCCGAGTTTCGTCTATCTGATCCCGCTAATCTTCCTATTTTCGGTGACCGAGCCCAAGCTATACGGCATTGCGATCATTCTTTATGCCATCGTGCCGGTGATCCGGCTGACCGACCTTGGCATACGGCTAGTGGATCAAGATGTCGTCGAGGCGGCGAATGCCTTTGGGATGACGGACCGTCAAAAGCTTTTTGGCGTGCAGCTGCCCTTGGCCCTGCCCAACATCATGGCGGGCGTGAACCAGACCATCATGATGAGCCTTGCGATGGTGGTTATTGCCTCCCTCGTTTCTGCGCCGGGTTTGGGTGTGCTGGTGCTTCGTGGCATCCGTAATCTGGAATTGGGTGTCGGGCTTGTGGCAGGCTTTGGCATCGTTCTGCTGGCGGTGGTCTTGGATCGCTGCTCAAAGGCGGCGCTCCTGCGTATCGACCCCGCACATGACACAGAGTGAGCCCAAGATGAGCTATCCCAAGATCCAAATTCGCAACCTTTACAAGATTTTCGGTGCGACCCCCGAACGGGTCCTGCCGATGGTCAAGGAGCAGGGGATCGGCAAGCCCGAATTGCTCGCCAAACACGGTCATGTGCTGGGTCTGCGCGATATTAGCATCGACATGCAGGCGGGTGAAATATCGGTGATTATGGGGCTGTCAGGCTCTGGTAAATCGACGCTAATCCGACACCTAAACCGGCTGATTGATCCCACAGCGGGTGAGATATTGCTCGACGGTCAAGACGTGATGAAGTTGGACAATGAGGCGCTGCGCGACCTGCGCCAGCGCAGCATGTCCATGGTGTTTCAGAAGTTCGCGCTTCTACCTCACAAGACAGTGCTGGAGAACGCAGCAATGGCGCTGAAAACGCGCGGTGTGGATCAAGAAACGCGGGAAGCCGAGGCGCGCAAATGGCTCAAGCGGGTCGATCTCGGCGGATTTGAGGACCGCTATCCGCGCCAGCTTTCTGGCGGCATGCAGCAGCGCGTCGGCATTGCCCGCGCCCTGACGGCGAATACTGAGATCATGCTGCTAGACGAGGCCTTCTCTGCCCTCGACCCGCTGATCCGCACTGACATGCAGGATCTGCTGTTGGAGTTGCAGCGAGAGCTTCACAAGACCATTATCTTCATCACCCACGATCTGGACGAAGCGCTTAAACTCGCGGACCATCTGGTTATCCTAAAAGACGGCTCTGTGGTGCAGCAAGGCGCGCCGCAAGAGATCGTGATGAACCCCGCCGACCCCTATATCGAAGCCTTCGTGAGCGACATCAACCGCGCGCGTGTCTTGCGGGCCGGCACCATCGCGATGCCAACCCTGCCCAGCGACATCTTCTTTGCAGAAGTTGCTTGGGACGACACATTAGAAGCGGTCATACGCGCAGCCAAAGGGCAAGCCGATGCCACCATCGCCGTGCGTAAGGCTGGGCAACCGCTGGGTAAGATCGAGGTTGGCGAGCTGCTCGCCGCGCTGATCCCCTATGACGGGGTAAACGCCGAAACACATACCTAAAAATCCTTCGTTGTCGGCAAGGTGATCCAGCCTGCCCCGCCGGCGCAAAAAGCACGAGAAAGAGAGGCCATATGAAGATCATCGTCCCCGTCAAGCGGGTCATCGACTACAACGTCAAAGTGCGCGTCAAGACAGATGGCAGCGGTGTCGATCTCGCCAACGTCAAAATGTCCATGAACCCTTTCGATGAAATCGCCGTTGAACAGGCGATCCGCCTTAAGGAAAGCGGTGCTGCATCCGAGGTCATCGTGGTGTCTATCGGGGTAAAACAGGCGCAGGAAGTGCTGCGCACGGCCCTTGCAATGGGCGCCGATCGGGCGATCCTGATCAACGCTGCTGAGGATGTGCACACCGATATTGAACCGTTGACTGTGGCCAAGCTTCTTAAGGCTGTGATTGATAGCGAAGCACCGCAGTTGGTGATCGCTGGAAAACAGGCGATCGACAATGACATGGGTGCCACCGGCCAGATGCTCGCGGCGCTTTTGGGCTGGGGCCAAGCGACCTTTGCGTCCGAATTGACGGTCGCAGATGGGCGGGCGCGGGTCACCCGTGAGGTTGATGGCGGTCTGCAGACCATCGAGGTCGATTTGCCTGCCATCGTTACGGCTGATCTGCGTCTGAACGAGCCGCGCTATGCTTCCCTGCCGAACATCATGAAGGCCAAGAAAAAGCCGTTGGAAGAGAAGACCCCTGCTGATCTGGGTGTCGACATCATGCCGCGGCTGAAGGTCTTAGAAACCGAGGAGCCCGCGGCACGCAAGGCCGGGGTCAAGGTCCACTCGGTCGCGGAACTTGTCGAAAAACTGAAAACCGAAGCGGGAGTGCTCTGACGATGTCCGTTCTACTGATTGCAGAAACCACCGACGGCGCATTGGCGCTTGATGCCACTGCCAAAACCGTGACGGCGCTTGCGCCATTGGGAGAGATCACCCTTCTGATCCTCGGCGCACCTGCGGCCACCGCGGCCGCCGCGCAGATCGCTGGTGTTTCGAAAGTCCTGCTGGCCGATGATGACGCATTGACGCACGGGCTGGCTGAACCTGCCGCAGCACTCGTGCAGTCTATCGCAGCGGGCTACAGCCACATCGCGGCACCGGCGACTACCGAATGGCGCAATGTCTTGCCGCGCTTGGCCGCACTGCTTGACGTGATGATCATCCCCGATGTCATCGAGGTGATCGATGCAGAAACCTTCCGTCGTCCGATCTATGCGGGAAATGCTGTGCAAAAGGTGCAATCTACAGACCCGATTAAAGTGCTCACCATCCGCACCGCGGGGTTTGACGCCGCCGGCCAGGCGAATGATGCCGCGCCGGTTGAAACCCTTACTGCCGACATCGCCGCAGGTCCGAGCCGCTGGATAGAGGATCGGGTGGCGAAATCTGATCGGCCAGAACTGACCTCGGCCTCCGTGGTTGTCTCAGGCGGACGGGGTGTGGGCTCGGAAGAGGATTTCGCGCTGATCTCTGGATTGGCTGATACATTGGGCGCGGCTGTTGGCGCGTCGCGTGCGGCGGTCGACAGCGGTTTCGCCCCCAACGACTGGCAGGTCGGCCAAACCGGCAAGGTGGTGGCCCCCGATCTCTATATCGCCTGCGGTATCTCCGGCGCGATCCAGCACCTCGCCGGGATGAAGGACAGTAAGGTGATCGTGGCGATCAACAAAGACGAGGAAGCGCCGATCTTTCAGGTCGCGGACTACGGGCTTGTTGCCGACCTATTTGATGCGGTGCCTGAATTGACGGAGCAGTTGGGATGAAAACGCGCTTGATCGACGGGCGTGCCCGCGCAGCACGTCTGCGGGCAGATGTGGCCAGCGCGGTCCAAGTGATGCACAGCCGCGATGGCCGGGTGCCGGGCCTTGCGGTGGTGCTGGTTGGGTCCGACCCAGCCAGCGGCATCTATGTGCGCGCCAAGGTGCGTGCTTGTGAAGAAGCCGGTCTGCGGTCTGAACTGCATGACCTGCCCGAAAGCACCCCCGAAGCCGAACTGCTCACCCTGATCGCTAGGTTGAATGACGACCCGCAGACAGATGGTATTCTCGTGCAACTGCCCCTACCCCCGCAGATTGACCGCGCGCGCGTGCTGGCAGCGATCTCTCCCGACAAGGACGTCGATGGCTTCCACCCGGTCAATGCTGGGCGATTGGCGACCGGACAACCGGCGCTGGTGCCATGTACCCCGCAAGGCTGTCTCATGTTGCTCGAAGAGGAAATCGGCAACCTACGCGGGCTTACCGCTTGCGTGATTGGCTGCTCATCCATTGTTGGGCGGCCAATGGTTCAACTTTTGCTGCAGCAGGATTGCTCGGTGCTGGTTGCTCATAAGTTCACCCGCGATCCAGCAGCGCTGGCGCGGCAAGCCGATATTTTAGTTGTTGCCGCAGGCGTGCCGGATCTGGTTCAGCCGGATTGGATTAAACCAGGTGCGGTGGTAATCGACGTCGGCATTAACCGCGTGAGCCAGCCGGACGGCAGCAGCCGTATTGTTGGCGATGTCTCTGCTGAGGCGGCGGAGCGCGCGGCGGCAATCACACCCGTGCCGGGCGGCGTCGGACCGATGACGATTGCGTGTCTATTGTCCAATACACTTCAAGCTGCCCGTGCTATCGGATCAGAAAATGCGGCTTCTCATGCTGCATAACATAATCTCTAAGGACCATCTCATGACCAAGTTTTGCCTGACCGTTACCTGTCCCTCCCAACGCGGGATCGTTGCCGCAATTGCAAAATATATTGCTGAGAACGGCTGCAATATCACCGACAGTGCACAGTTCGACGATCCCGATAATGGCCAGTTTTTCATGCGCGTCAGTGCGGATGCTGAAACCGGCACCTCGCTTGAAGACCTGCGCGAAGGCTTTGCCAAAATCGCTGAGCCTTTCGGCATGGACTATAAGTTCCACGATAAGGACACGACGATGAAGGTCGTCGTTATGGTGTCACGCTTCGGTCATTGCCTGAACGACCTGCTCTACCGTGTGCGCATCGGTGCGCTTCCGATTGAGATCGTGGCCGTGATCTCTAACCACATGGATTACCAAAAGGTTGTGGTGAACCATGACATTCCCTTTCACCAGATCAAGGTGACTAAGGAAAACAAGCCCGAGGCAGAGGCTCGGATCATGGAAGTGGTCGAAGACACCGGCGCTGAACTGATCGTGCTGGCTCGCTACATGCAGATCCTATCTGACGCGATGTGTCAAAAGATGAGCGGTCGGATTATCAACATTCACCACTCCTTCCTCCCTTCCTTCAAAGGGGCGAACCCCTACAAGCAGGCCTATGAACGCGGCGTTAAGCTTATTGGTGCCACATCCCATTATGTGACGGCCGATCTCGACGAAGGACCAATCATTGAACAAGACATCGTTCGCATCACCCAAGCGCAAAGCGCCTCTGACTATGTGTCCCTTGGCCGAGATGTTGAATCGGGCGTGCTGGCACGGGCGATCCATGCCCATGCGCATCATCGGGTCTTTTTGAACGGCAATAAGACAGTCGTGTTCCCCGCATCGCCCGGCAGCTACAGCTCAAAGCGCATGGGGTAACGGGGACCCAAAAAGGGGCGGTTTGGGCCTAGTCTTTCGAATGACTGATCGCGGCTAGCCGTGAAAGACTTTGTGCTTAGACCGACACAGAATATCAGCTGTGAAGGGGGCGTGCCGCGGCTCTCGCTGTTCAGGCGTTCGACTTCTGACTGAACTGGGCTGCCGGCCTTAGAAAAACCAGCGGCCCGTCTCCTCCCCTTTACCGTTTTGCGCTGACATGCCAGTTCATCGTCATCTCAACCACCGTCTCGTCCGCCTCGTTGCGGATATCGACAGTTACGTCAAAAGCGACCTTACCGTCCTCTTGCAAGGCCGATAGCAGTTCAGCGCCGGGGCGCGAGGTTTTGGCATGGGCGGTCAACGTGCCTTCTGCAATCTTTTTGAACGCGATCTGCCCCATGGCTGCAACGGGCCTCATGTCCATGATCACCGGCGCGATGGCCCCTGCCATGGCCGCCCCTGATGCCGCCTCGCCCAATGTAAACATCGCGCCAGCATGCTGGGTGCCGATGTGGTTGGAGGTTTCATGCCGCTGCACCAATTCAGCGCTGGCTGTCCCGTCGCCAAGCTCTAGAAGTTTCACCCCGACATGACCCGCAAAGGGCACAGCTGTGTCGAGATGGGCTTTGATCATGTCGTAGGGGGTCATGGGTCCGCTCCGTCTAAGGTTTGAACTACATTGGCGAAGGACAGCGTGCCATACAATCCTGCCGCCGGGTCACCGCGCAATAACGATATCCGCGCGCAACCCGCCCAGCCGTTGCGCTTCGCCCAGCCGTAGCACCCCGCCATGAGCACGGGCGATGTCGGTGGCAATGGCAAGGCCAAGTCCCACGCCGCCACCCTTGTCTTGATTGCGGGCCGGATCAAGCCGCGAAAACGGGCGCGTCGCTTCATCGCGACGTTCTTGTGGGATGCCGGGGCCGTCATCTTCGACGCGAATGCGCAGGGTGCGGTCGCTCAGCATGACCGAGACTTCGGCCTGTGTGCCATAACGTACCGCGTTAGAGATCAGGTTATCGACCGCCCGGCGCATGGCCACTTTGCGCAGCTTCACCCTGCCCTCGCCGCTGCCTTCAGGCGGGAGCAGTGTCACATTGCGGCCGCCGCGTTGCGCGTCTTCGACGATGGTCTGCACGAATTTATGGGGCTCCACCTTCTCGGGCTCCCCTTCGGCGGCGCCCTTAGCAAAGTTCAAGAACTCATCCAGCATCCGCTGCATATCATCGACATCGGCCAAAAGCGGTGCTGCGTCCTCTTCATCGATCATCGACAGACCAAGGCGCATCCGCGTGAGCGGTGTGCGCAGGTCATGGCTTACCCCCGACAACATCAGCGTACGCTGCTCAATCTGCCGCTCAATCCGCGCGCGCATGTCCACAAAGGCATTGCCTGCCGCGCGCACTTCGACCGCGCCTGTGGGGGTATAGGGTTCATGGCGCCCCCGGCCAAAAGCTTCGGCAGCGCGGGCCAAGCGCTTGATCGGGCGCAGCTGGTTGCGCAGGTAGATTGATGCGATGACGCTAAGCAATACGCCAAAGAAAACCGTATAGACGAAAAGCTGATGCGGGTTGGAAGCTGAGATGCGCCGCCGCTCAAACTGAATACGCAACGGGCCGTGAACGGTTTCCACATAAAGCACGACAAAATCATCATCGCTGAGGTCCACCGCCTCAATCCCGTCCATCTGGCTTCTAAGCCGTGGGATCAGCACCCGGCCCGAGTAATCGTACCACAGCATCTTGTCGACTTCTGGAAGGGGCCGGTTGGCTGGGGTCACAACGAAATCAAGCGGCCCGGCGCGTGCCTCAACCGCCATTGGGGCCGATTGCAGATCGGGTGCGGTGCCAACGGCCAGCATCACCAGTTCCAGCTCACGCAGGACGGTGTCGGTCATCTGGTTGGTAACGCCTTCGAAATGTCGCTGGGCAAAAATCACCACAACGACCAACTGCAAAACCACCACCGGCAGCAGCAGGATCAGCGCGGCGCGTCCGTAGATGCCGCGCGGCACATATCGTTTGAGCCAAGCAAAATTCATGGCTAGACCTTAGCCAGCCCCCTGCCCCTGCGAAAGGTGAAACCATGCTGCCACCCAATGACTTTGACCCCGAGATCGGAGTTGCCAAAATTTTGGAGCCCGGTCTGCGCCGGATTGTCGCGCCAAACCCCTCGCCGATGACCTATCGTGGCACCAATACCTACCTGCTGGGCGGCAGTGATATCGCTGTGATCGACCCCGGCCCCGATCATCCCGCACATCTTGAGGCGATCCTGAACGCGCTGGAACCCGGCCAACGGGTCAGCCATATCATCGTGACCCATACGCATCTCGATCATTCACCGCTGGCGCGTCCCTTGGCAGAGCGCACAGGAGCAGAGATCTGGGCCTTTGGTGACGGCACATCCGGGCGTTCACCGATCATGCAAGATTTGGCGCAAGCGGGGCTAATGGGCGGCGGTGAGGGTGTCGATCACGACTTTTCGCCTGATCACACTTTGGCCGATGGCCATGTACTGCGTGGCGATGGCTGGGCGCTAGAGGCGTTGCACACGCCGGGCCATATTGGCAATCACCTCTGCTTGGCTTGGGGGGACGCCTGTCTGACCGCAGATCACGTTATGGGCTGGGCGACCTCTCTGGTCTCTCCCCCCGATGGTGATCTGACGGATTTCATGGCGTCCTGCGAAAAACTGACCGCGCGGGAATGGCGGGTGTTCTACCCCGGCCACGGCGCGCCGGTTTTCGATCCCAATGCGCGCCTCAATTGGCTGGTCGACCATCGCCGCGCGCGGGAGGCCTCGATCCTCCAAGCGCTTCACGACGGCCCCGCCACAGCCGAGGATCTGGCCCGCGTAATATATACCGAAACGCCGCCCGCTTTGCTGGGCGCTGCCACGCGAAATGTGTTAGCGCATTTGGTCGATTTGACAGGCCGAGGGCGCGTCGCACCTCAAGGTGCGTTGCAGGCCGATGCGCTTTTTGGCCTCAACACATAGGCGAAAACCGGGGATTCCGTCGCAAAATCGCAACAAATGCCCCATTTTGGGCGTAATCCGGCCCCTTTATGGACCTGAACCGCGCCCAAGTTGGTTGCAGGGGTAAGAGACATCGAACCCCAGCGAGCAGCAAAGGAGCTACCCGATGGCCCGACTAGACAGAACGCCGCAACCGCAAAAACCCAAACCTGAGCAGACTCCGAAAGGCATCTCGGCCCAACCGCCGCAGCGGCCCACGCCTCTGATCACAGACTACGCCAGCCTCTGAGTTGCGCCCAGCAGCACACCGGACGGGGACGGTACTTTAGGGAACTTTGACCCCTGACACGGCGTTTGCGCTCTATAGCAGGACACGCAAGGACGCCCATGGAACCGCACACCCCCTCCCACGAAGCCGACCTCGCCCGCCTCCGCCGTTTGGCGGTGAGCATGGACAGTGCGTTCAAATTGCCGGTCGTTGGCGTGCGTATGGGGTGGGATTCGATTTTGGGCTTTGTGCCCGTTGTCGGCGATACGTTGGCGCTGTTGCCAGCTGCCTATATTTTAAAGGAATCGCACCGCATGGGCGCACCCAAGGGTGTTTTGGCCAAGATGTTGGTAAACACAGGCATCGACTATGTGATCGGCTCGGTCCCGCTCGTGGGTGATCTGTTCGATATTGGCTGGAAATCCAAACTGCGCAACGTCGATCTGCTGGAGCGCCATCTGAAAGATCAAGCTGCCAAAGCGCCGCCGACGGGCGACGTCGAAGGGCGCATGTCCTCGCATCATCCGACACTTAACAACTGATCTAAACGCAAAAGGGCCGCCCGAAGGCGACCCTTTTTTTGTCCGGAGAACGGTGGCTTAGCCAACCAGTTCAAGACCGGAGAAGAAGTACGCGATTTCAACCGCTGCGGTTTCCGGTGCGTCGGAACCGTGAACGGAGTTTTCGCCAACGCTTTCAGCAAATTCTGCGCGGATGGTGCCAGCTTCGGCATCTGCGGGGTTGGTTGCGCCCATGACTTCGCGGTTTTTCGCGATGGCGCCTTCGCCTTCAAGAACCTGAGCAACGATCGGCGCGGAGGCCATGAATTCGCACAGTTCGTCATAGAAGGGACGCTCGGCGTGTACCTTGTAGAACTCGCCCGCCTGCGCTTTGGTCAAATGGATGCGCTTTTGTGCGACAACGCGCAGACCAGCGTCTTCGAATTTCTTGACGATGGCACCGGTCAGGTTGCGGCGGGTTGCGTCGGGCTTGATGATCGAGAAAGTGCGTTCGAGGGCCATTGGCTGTACTCCATAGCGGGTGTTGATTTGCGCGCTCCCTAGCATGGGGTCATGCACATGAAAAGCCGCGATTGACCTTCTGCTCAGGTTGCTCCAAACGGCGTGCATGTTACGCATTTCAGAAATCAACTACTCCGTCGAAGGTCGCCCTCTGTTTGAGGAAGCCTCCGCCGTGATCCCCGAGGGCCACAAAGTGGGCATCGTCGGGCGCAATGGCGCGGGCAAGACCACGCTGTTCAAGATCATCCGTGGCGAACTGTCGCTCGATAGCGGAGAGTTCTCTCTGCCGTCCCGCGCCAAGATCGGCGGCGTGGCGCAGGAGGTGCCGTCCTCCGAGACCACGCTGATCGACACGGTGCTGGCTGCCGATGTGGAGCGTGCCCGGCTGATGCTAGAGGCCGAAACCGCCGAAGACCCGACCCGCATCGCCGACATCCAGACCCGTCTGGCCGATATCGACGCTTGGTCCGCCGAAGGCCGCGCGGCGTCGATCCTCAAGGGTCTGGGCTTTGACGATGAAGAACAACAGATGCCCTGCTCTGCCTTTTCGGGCGGTTGGCGGATGCGTGTGGCGCTGGCGGCGGTGCTTTTTGCCCAGCCTGATCTGCTGCTCCTCGACGAGCCGACGAACTACCTCGACCTAGAAGGCGCGTTGTGGCTGGAGAGCTATCTGGCGAAATACCCCCATACGGTGCTGATCATCAGCCACGACCGTGGCCTGCTGAACCGTGCCGTCGGCGGTATCCTGCACCTCGAAGATCGCAAGTTGACCTACTACCAAGGCCCCTATGACCAATTCGCCCGCCAGCGCGCCGAGAAACGCGCGTTGCAGGCGGCGATGGCCAAGAAACAGCAGGCCCGCCGCGATCACATGCAAAGCTTTGTCGACCGCTTTAAGGCCAAGGCATCAAAGGCCAAACAGGCCCAATCACGTCTGAAGATGATCGAGAAGATGGACATGATCACCGCGCCCGAGGATGTGGCGCGTAAGGTCTTCACCTTCCCCGAGCCCGAAGAACTGTCGCCGCCGATTATCAACATCGAGAACGGCTCGGTCGGCTATACCGAGGACAACCCGGTGCTGACGCGCCTGAACCTGCGCATTGACCAAGACGACCGCATCGCTCTGTTGGGCAAGAACGGTCAGGGTAAATCGACGCTGGCCAAGCTGCTGTCAGACCGGCTGCCGCTGATGGCGGGCAAGCAAATCAACTCCAGCAAACTGCGTGTGGGCTTCTTTGCCCAGCACCAAGTGGATGAGTTGATCGTCGAAGAGACGCCGCTACAGCATATGATCGCCGCCCGCCCAGGTGTGCTGCAGTCAAAACTGCGCGCGCAATTGGCGGGCTTTGGCCTTGGCCCCGAACAGGCCGAGACCGAAGTGGGTCGCCTGTCGGGCGGGCAAAAGGCGCGATTGTCGCTGCTCTTGGCGACGCTCCACGCGCCGCATCTGCTGATCCTCGATGAGCCGACCAACCACCTCGACATCGAATCGCGCGAAGCGCTGGTCGAGGCGCTGACGCGCTACTCAGGCGCCGTGATCCTTGTGAGCCACGACATGCACTTGCTGTCGCTCGTGGCCGACCGGCTTTGGCTGGTGTCGAATGGCACCGTCAAACCCTATGAGGATGATCTCGAAGCCTACCGGAAGATGCTGCTGACGCCGGAAAAGCCCGTCAGCAAGAACCCTGCCAAGCCCAAAGAAGCACCCAAAGCCAAACGCGCCAGCCGTGACGAGGTGCTGGCGCTCCGGAGCGAGGTTCGCAAGGCCGAAGCGCGGATGGAAAAGATCAACGAGATGCGCGACAAATTGGCTAAAAAGCTGGCCGACCCCGCACTCTATGAAGACGCCAAAACCGGCGAGCTTGAGGTCTGGAACAAGAAATACGCAGAGGTGATGGACGCGCTTCACCGCGCCGAAGCACTTTGGATGGGCGCTCAGGAGAAGCTGGAAAAGGCCAACGCCTGATCCGATACCGTTCTAATTATAAAGTCGCGGGGGTCGCCTAGAGGGCGGCCCTCGTGCATTCTGGCAAAACGCGAACCGCCAAGGAAGACCGATGACATTCGATACCGCCTATATGATCACCGCTCTCGTCACGATGTTCGTGGTGATCGACCCCATCGCCATCGCGCCGGTCTTCTTGGCGTTGACCCGTGGGATGAGCAACGCTCAAAGGCGCAAAATCGCATGGCGCGCGGTGGGTGTGGCTGGATTGATCCTGCTGATCTTCGCCGCCTTTGGCGAAGCAGTGCTTGGCTTTATCGGGATTTCGATGCCTGCTTTCCGCGTCGCGGGTGGGATATTGCTCTTTATCACCGCCCTCGACATGCTGTTTGACCGCCGCACCAAACGGCGCGAGGACCGTGCGGATGAGGATGACCACGACGATCCATCGGTCTTTCCCATGGCTATTCCGCTGATCGCTGGCCCTGGCTCCATCGCCTCGGTCATCCTGCTGACGGGGGAGAAACCGGGCGGCGAAGGGTTGCTAACCATCATCGTGATCACCGCGCTGACACTGGTGGTTATGGCGCTGACCATGCAAGTAAGCGGCGCACTTGAGCGCGCGATGGGCAAGACCGGCATTAATATCATCACCCGTCTGCTCGGCATGCTGCTCGCGGCCCTTTCGGTTCAATTTGTGCTCGATGGCCTGGCCGCTTTCGGCTTTGGCCCCGGCCCGATGCCCGGCTGACATTTGCGCTTTGCGTTCCTATATCTCTGATAAGGGAGCGCATTCATGGCCGACATCGACACAGCACATCTGATCTACCTCATTGTCTTGCTGACCATGTTGGCGGGCTGGTTCTTCCTTCAGAACCGTCCCAACATCAACAAGTCCCTGCAACAGGCGGCCGTTTGGGGGCTGATCTTTGTCGGTGCCGCTGCGGGCGTGGGGCTGTGGCAGGACATCACCCGCGACAGCGCGCGCCAGCAACTCAGCATCAGCGATGCGGGCGAGATCATCCTGCCGCGCGGGCGCGATGGTCATTACTATCTCACGGCCCAGATCAATGGCGCACCGGTGCGTTTTGTCGTCGACACGGGCGCGTCCGATATCGTTCTAACCAAATCTGATGCTGCGCGGATTGGCATTAACCCTGATGAGCTTGATTACCTTGGCAGGGCTGGCACCGCCAATGGCGAAACGCGCACTGCATTCGTTCGATTAGATCAGGTGGTGGTTGGCCATGCAGTTGATCGCAATGTGCCAGCGGTCGTAAATGACGGCGTGATGAGCCAATCGCTTTTGGGCATGGGGTATCTGCAACGCTGGGGCCGCATTGAAATCAGCGGAGGCGAGCTGCGACTAAGCCGCTGAAATTAGGTCTGGCCATACCCCGATTGTGCAGAAAGAATGTAATTCGCCGCAAAATGACGCCGCATTTGCCGTGAATTGGACAGGTTTTCGCCCTTTTGCTCAGATATCTGCAGGGCATAACTGTACCTGATTTTGGAGAACATGCTGCTATGCTGTCAAGTATTCTAGGGGGGTCTTCCTCCTACCAACAAAGCAAACCCCCGGCGTCTGAGCCTGCTCCGGCCCCCGAGGAAAATCAAAACGACGCCCAGCAGGCTGAAACAAAGCCTGCCGGCGAACCCAAGACCACGCAAAACAGCGCTGCCGCGCAGGAGACCACTAAGTCTCAATCGCTGCAGGCCACTGCTCAAGCAAAACCGGCAGAGGCGGCCCCCAAAGCTTCGGACGCTGAGAACGAAGCCTTCGCCCGCGCAGCGGCACAGCGTAACGTTGACAGTGTACGCACCCGTGCCCTGCTCGACACCATCGCGCCGGTGAACAACAGCGCCGTCGAGTCCGCCAAGTCCTACGCGAGCAAGGTTGAGCCGGAAGCGCAGAATGCCAAGGCGAGCAACGCCGCCTCTGTCGCGAAACCCGCGCTAGACAAAGCGGCCTAAACCGCAATTTGAGGCGGGGGTCGTTTGGCCCCTGCCCCTGCTTCGCTGGTACTCAAGTTTCAGCTTTCTTTTCCCAGCGACCACTTTCTTCCGACCAATACTGCGCCGAAGCTCCTTCGGATTTCAGCCGCTTCCACAGGCCCCGCGCCTGATCCAACGCCATCGGATCATGCCCGTCGAACAACACGCAGACCCGTTCTAGCGCTGCAATCTCCTCGGCGGTGACATCGGCCCCATGCACGGCCATCAAACAGTCCGCGCGATTGGGGGTGCCATCTTCCAAAGTCAAAAGCACCGGTTGATCCGCGTCCTGCGGTCCGCCCGCCATGCCATGCGGCAGAAAACTGTCTTCGGAATATGTCCAAAGCGCCCGGTCCAGCGCTTGCAGTCCTTCCCGGTCCGTCCCACGCAGGGCCACGTGCCAACCGTTGGCGAGCGACTTTTCCAGCAGCATCGTCAGCGTCTCGACCAGAGGTCGCTGGGTCAGGTGGTAGAAGTAAGCCGCCCCCATATCCAACTCAGCCCTTCTCGAAACGGTCGGCGACCAGACGGTTCAGCGCCGCCACGCCCCAGCCTGTCGCGCCTGCAGGTGCCAGCGTGGTTTCGGACTTCATGGAGGCGACGCCGGCGATGTCCAGGTGGATCCATGGCGTCTCGTCTTTCACGAAACGCTTGAGGAATTGTGCAGCCGTGATCGACCCCGCCGGACGCCCGCCGATGTTTTTCATATCGGCGATGCGGCTTTTCAACTGATCGTCATAGCCTTGGCCCAAAGGCATCCGCCAGGCGCCTTCGCCTTCGTTCTCAGCTGCTTTTAGGAACGCGTTGCACAGCTCATCGTCGTTTGAGAAGACGCCCGCGTTTTCATGACCCAGCCCGATAATGACCGCACCGGTCAGCGTGGCCAGATCGATCATCGCCGCAGGTTTGAAGCGGTCCTGTGCGTACCACATCACATCGCAGAGCACCAAACGCCCCTCGGCGTCGGTGTTGATGACCTCAACCGTGTCGCCCTTCATAGTGGTAATCACATCGCCCGGACGGGTCGCATTGCCCGAGGGCATGTTTTCGACGATGCCCACCAGCCCCACGACGTTCGCTTTGGCCTTGCGCAGCGCCAGCGTGCGCATCACGCCGGAGACGACGCCCGCGCCGCCCATGTCCATGGTCATGTCTTCCATGCCCGCGCCGGGTTTGAGGCTGATACCGCCAGTGTCAAAAACCACGCCCTTGCCAACCAGCGCCAGCGGAGCGTTGCCCCCCGCGCCGCCGTCCCACCGCATCACGACAACTTTGGAGGGGCTATCGGAGCCCTGACCAACCGACAAAAGCGTTCTCATTCCGAGGCTTGCAAGTTCTTCCTCATCCAATACTTCAACTTTTAGCCCCAAGCTTTCCATCTCGGCCAGACGCTCGGCAAAGTTGGTGGTGGTCAGGATGTTGGCGGGCGCGTTCGTCAAATCGCGCGTCATAAACGCGCCTTCGGCAACCGCCATCAGCGGCGCTGCCTCCTCACACGCGTCATCGGGCTTGGAGCACATCACCTCAACGCTGCCCTTGCGCGGCTTCGGGGCGGATTTGTGATCCTCAAACCCATAGTCCCGCATCGCCAGACCGAAAGCCACATCAGCCACCCGGCGCGTGCCTGCAGCGAGCATTAACAGATCGCTGTCGCCGCGGTATTTGGCCAAAGCGGCGCCTGCCTTGCGTGCGGTCATCACCTCGGCGCGGCGCGGCATATGCACCACGTCGACCGCCTCTGCCGCCATGCCAGCGGGGAAACCCATGCTGAGCGCATCACCGGGTTTAAGTTTGGTAAAACGATCACTCTCCACCAGCCGCTGCAACGCGCCCTTGGTCAGTCGGTTCACCCGCCGCGCCCCGGCATCAAGCCGCCCCTCTGGCTCAAGAAACACCGCGATCCGTCCTGAATGCTCCGCGATACGGTCTATGTCAGTCTCAGCAAAAGTGATGGGAGTCAGATCGGTCATGGGATGCCTCATGTTTGATTTTGCCCAGACCTAGCGCGCCGCGCCGCGCATGGCCAGATAGCAGTTTTCCCGCCCCGCGAATTGCTTTAGGATCTCTCCAAACGCCGTCAGAGCATCTCGGGGGATCAGAGTGGCACGAATTGACCGCTACATGCTGTCGCAACTTCTGGTGATGTTCGGCTTTTTCGCGCTGGTGCTGGTGGCCCTGTTCTGGATCAACCGCGCAGTGGTTCTGTTCGACAGGCTGATCGGCGATGGCCAATCTGCACTGGTGTTTTTGGAGTTCACGGCCCTTGGCCTGCCCAAGCTCATCGTCACCGTCCTGCCAATCGCGACCTTTGCCGCCTCGGTCTATGTCACCAACCGCATGTCGGGCGAATCTGAGTTGACCGTGCTTCAGGCCGCAGGCTCTGGTCCGTGGCGGTTGGCGCGGCCAGTGTTTGTTTTCGGGCTTTGCGTGGGGTTGATGATGACGGCGCTAAGCCATTTTCTGGTTCCCATGGCACAGGGTCAGCTAAAACAACGCGAGGCCGAAATCTCGCGCAATCTCACCGCCCAGTTGTTGACCGAGGGAACCTTTCTGCATCCCTCTGACGAGGTTACCTTCTATACCCGCGCCATCGATAACGACGGCGTGCTGCGCGATGTTTTCCTGTCGGATCGCCGCAAGGCCGATGAGGGGGTGATCTATACCGCCGCCGAAGCCTATCTGGCGCGCAATGGAGACAACACCACGCTGATTATGCTTAACGGCATGGCGCAGCGGCTGGATACCGAGCAGAACCGGCTGGCCACGGCCAAGTTCCGCGACTTTTCTTTCGATATTTCCCCTTTGGTCAGCACTGATGATGCAATTGATCAGTCGGTCAGTTCAATGGTGACCCCAGACTTACTGTGGGACTGGGCCGGGATTGCTGCTCAGCTTGACACCTCGCCGGGGATCATCGCCGAAGAACTGCACAGTCGCCTCGCCCAACCGCTCTTTTGTGTCGTCGCCGCGATGATCGGCTTTGCCACGTTGATCCTTGGCGGCTTCTCGCGCTTTGGCGTATGGCGCGAGGCGGTGATCGCCTTTGGTCTGCTCATCGCGATTGACGGGCTGCGGGGGACTTTGGTGGTGCAGATACGTGAGACCGCAGCGCTTTGGCCGCTGGCCTATCTGCCCTCGCTTATTGGGGCCGTCTTGACGCTGGCAATGCTTTGGCAAGCGGCGCACCCGCGCTGGATCAGGCGCCGTCTGGGTGGCAAGGGGGCGACCACATGATCCTGCATTTCTACTTCGCACGTCGCTTTTTCACGAGCTTTATGGTGATCACGGCAGTGCTTGCCGCCTTGGTGATGCTTGTTGATGGCGTGGATCAGGCGCGGCGTTTTGCTGACGACGATGTCGGCTGGGATCAGGTGCTGGGCATGACACTGCTGAATATGCCGCAGACGATCAATATGATCCTGCCGCTGATCATGATCCTCGCCACAGTGGCGCTGTTTATCGGTCTGGCGCGGTCCTCGGAACTGGTGGTGACCCGCGCGGCGGGGCGCTCTGCCCTGCGTGCGCTGGTGGCGCCGGTGGTGGTGGCGCTGATTATTGGGACGCTGGCGGTGGCCGTGCTTAACCCCATTGTGGCCGCCACCACCGAACGTTCGGAGCAGCTGACGCAGAAATACCGATCGAACGGCAGCTCGGCTCTTTCGGTAAGTGACGAAGGGTTGTGGCTGCGGCAAGGGACGGAGGAAGGTCAGTCGGTTATTCGCGCGTGGCGCACCAACAGCGATGCATCCGTCCTCTATAACGTGACGATCATCAGCTATGATGCCGAGAAAGGCCCGATCCGCCGGATTGAAGCCGAGAGCGCGCAGCTGAGCGGGGGCGACTGGCAGTTGACCGGGGCAAAGATCTGGCCGCTGGAAGCCGGGGTCAACGCCGAAGGTGCGGCAGAAGAGCATGAGACACTGACCATCCCCTCATCCCTCACCGTAGAGCGGATCCGCGAGAGCATCGGCCGGGTGTCCGCCGTTTCCATCTATGAGCTGCCCGAATTCATTCGCCAGTTGGAACAGGCGGGGTTCAGCACGCGCCAGCATGAGGTCTGGCTGCAGGCCGAATTGGCGCGGCCCTTCTTTCTGGTCGCCATGGTTCTGGTTGCGAGCGCATTCACCATGCGCCATACCCGCTTTGGGGGGACAGGCGTTGCTGTACTGGCCTCAATTTTGCTGGGGTTCGGTTTGTATTTCATTCGCAGTTTCGCACAGATCCTTGGTGAGAACGGCCAGATCCCCGTGACCCTCGCCGCTTGGGCACCACCCGTGGCTGCGATTTTTCTGGCATTAGGCCTGCTTTTGCACGCGGAGGATGGCTGACATGCGCGCGGCTCTGGTTGGACTTGCGCTTTGTGTTGCGCCCCTTTCCCTAAATGGGCAAACGGCCCCAGCCGCGGACCGGCCCGCCGTTCTTGTGGCCGATCAGGTGTTCATCACCCGCGATAAGGTCTTGGTCGCGCAAGGAAATGTCGAAGCCTTTCAGGGCGAGACGCGGCTGCGCGCGACGGCAATCCGCTATGATCAGGCCACTGGCGCGCTCAGCATTGAAGGGCCGATTGTCCTGTCAGAGGGTGAGAACACCACGATCCTCGCCGATGCGGCGTCGCTTGACGCGGGGCTGCAATCGGGGCTGCTGCGCGGTGCGCGGATGATCCTTGAGCAGCAATTGCAGCTTGCCGCAGTGCAGATCAACCGGGTCGAAGGGCGCTACAGCCAACTTTACAAAGCCGCCGTAACATCCTGTAAAGTTTGCGAAGATGGCGAAACGCCGCTTTGGCAGATCCGCGCCAAACGGGTGGTGCATGACCAACTGGCGCAGCAGCTTTACTTTGACGAAGCGCAATTCCGCATCAAGAATGTACCGATCTTCTACCTACCCCGGCTGCGCCTGCCTGATCCCACATTGGACCGCGCCACAGGCTTTCTGACACCCACCATCCGCTCTTCGTCGCAGTTGGATGTTGGGCTAAAACTGCCCTATTTTATTAAGATAGGTGATCACCGCGACCTCACGCTCACGCCTTATCTGTCATCAGAGACGCGCACGATGGAATTTCGGTATCGACAGGCGTTTGTTGCGGGGCGGATTGAGTTTAACGGTGCAATCACACGCGATGATCTGGAACCAGATGAGACGCGCGGCTATCTGTTTGGCACCGGCACCTTTGATCTGCGACGCGACTACAAGCTGTATTTCGACATCGAAACCACCAGCGACACGTCCTATCTTAGCGATTACGGCTACTCGGACAAAGACCGCTTGACCAGTGAGTTGACCGTCAGCCGCGCGCGGCGGGACCAATATGTCCGGGCAAGCTTGCTGAATTATCAATCGCTACGAGATGGCGAGGACAATGATTTGCTGCCCAATCTTGTTTTGGATGGCGAATATCAACGACGATATTTCCCGACATCGATTGGCGGCGAAGTTCAGCTGTCTCTGGAGGCCCATAGCCACCGCCGGACTTCTGACCTAAGCACCGACGGCGATGGCGATGGCGAAGCTGATGGGCGCGATGTGTCGCGGATCAACGTCGAGGCCGATTGGATGCGGCGCTTTACCTTTAACAACGGACTGGTAACCGATTTGCAGGCAGGGGCGAGCTTTGGTCTGTTCAACATCGCCCAAGACGCCTTTTACACCGAACGGCACTATGACCTCGTGCCGCACACCTCTGTATCGATGCGCTACCCCATGCAGCGCCGCGAAGTGAGTGGCGTCGTGCAACAGCTTGAACCTATTGTTCAATTGGGCTGGACTGGTGGCGATCGACTGAACATTCCGAACGAGGAAAGCACTTTGGTCGAGTATGACGAGGGCAACCTTTTGTCGCTCAGCCGCTTTCCCCGGCCCGATCGACGCGAGCGCGGTGCGGTTGCGGCCTTCGGGGTGAACTGGGCGCGTCTCAATCCCACGGGCCTTGATGCCAGTTTTTCCTTCGGTCAGGTAATCCGCGCCAAGGTGGATGATGATTTCACCTTCAGCTCGGGGTTGCAGGGCACCTATTCGGACTTTCTGTTGGCCGGACAGCTGCGCAGCGACAACGGGTTGGCGATTATTGGTCGCGGTTTGGTCGACGACGATTTTGAGGTCGCCAAGGCCGAAATGCGCGGCGTTTGGGAATTCAAGCGCGGGCAGATTTCAGGCAGCTATGTCTGGCTTCAAGAAGACCTCGATGAAGGCCGCGATGAAGATGTGTCAGAGATCACCTTTGACGGCAGTTTTTCGATCAATAACCAATGGCAAGCCTCAGCCGATTGGCGCTTTGACCTTGCCGATGAACGCGCGGCGACGGCGGGACTTGGCCTGAGCTACAACAATGAATGCGTGCAGGTCGACCTTTCCGTCAGCCGCAGTTATTCATCCTCAACAAGTGTTGAGCCCTCAACGGATATCGGTTTTAACATCGGCCTCAGGGGCTTTGCCGCCAACACCGGAACAGAAAGATACGTACGCTCATGTGGGAAGTAACGAAACAGACAGTCCGTGCCGGGCTCCGTGGGACTGCCGCGCTCGCCCTTGCTTTGGTTATCGGGCAATCCGCAGCGGCGCAGAACCTCTTTGCGCCTGTGGCCCGTGTGAATGATGAGGCGATTACGGGCTACGAAGTTCAGCAGCGCCAGCGCTTTATGCAGCTGATCGGCGCGCCGGGGACGGATACCAACAGCGTGATCGACAGTTTGATCGAAGACCGGCTGCGTGGGCAGATCCTTGAGCAAGCAGGCCTTGAAGTGACCCCTGATGGCATACGGGCAGGCATGACCGAATTCGCTGGCCGTGCGGATTTGTCCACCGATGAGTTTCTGAAGGTGCTTGGTCAAGCGCAGATCTCCGAAGAGACGTTTCGCGATTTTATCGTCATCAGCGCTGCATGGCGCGACCTGATCCGCGCGCGCTATAATGGCCGGGTGAACATCACCGACGAAGAGGTAGAGCGCGCCCTCGGCAGCAGCCGGGGCAACAACGGTTTGCGGGTCCTTTTGTCAGAGATCATCATTCCCGCGCCACCCCAGAACGCCGATCAGGTAAACGCCTTGGCCGAGCGGATCGCGCAGAGCAGCTCCGAGGCAGAGTTTTCATCCTATGCGAGCCAGTATTCCGCCACCGCCTCACGCGAACGCGGCGGCAAGATGCCTTGGACACCGCTTGAGAACCTCCCAGTCAGCCTGCGGCCTATCCTTCTGGCGCTCTCGCCGGGTGAGGTGACAGCACCGCTGCCGATCCCGAACGCTGTGGCCCTGTTCCAGTTGCGTGGCATCGAAGAGACCGGCAAGCCGAGCGTTGAGTATTCGCAAATCGACTATGCCGCCTATTACATCCCCGGTGGCCGCTCTGAGGCGGCTTTGACCCGCGCGGCGCAACTTCGGGGTCAGGTCGACCAATGCGATGATCTATACGGTGTGGCCAAGGGTCAGCCCGCGAATGTGCTCGACCGTGGCACCAAGGCGCCAGGTGAAATTCCGCAGGACGTGGCCATTGAATTGGCAAAGCTCGATCCCGGTGAAGTTTCCACCACGCTCACGCGTGCCGATGGGCAAACGCTGGTGTTCCTGATGCTGTGCAACCGCACGACGGCGGCCAATGCGGACGTGGACCGCGACGCGGTGGTCAGCTCGATCCGTCAGCGCAAGCTTGAGGGTTTTGCGACGCAACTGCTGGAGCAAGCCCGCGCCGAAGCCCGCATCACCCGCCAATGAGCCGCCCGTCCCGGCCGGTGGCCATCACCTGCGGTGAACCCGCCGGGATCGGCCCCGAAATCGCCGCCCGTGCTTGGGCGGCGCTTTCGTCTGACATCCCGATGTTCTGGATTGGCGACCCGCGTCACCTGCCCGAGGATGTGCCGCACCGTTTGATCGATAGCCCCGAAGATGCAGGCGCACCGAGCACCGATGCGCTGCCTGTGCTGTCTCATGCTTTCGAAAGCACCGCCCTCGCCGGTGTGCCGCAGCCCGGCCATGCGCAGGGGGTGATTGACGTGATCGCCCGCGCGGTCGATCTGGTGCAGACCGGGGCCGCTTGCGCCATCTGCACCGCACCTATCCACAAGAAAGCCCTGCAGGACGGCGCGAATTTCGCCTATCCCGGTCATACCGAATACCTTGCCGCACTGGCAGGCGTCGAGGATGTGGTGATGATGCTGGCCTCCGACCAATTGCGCGTCGTGCCCGCCACCATTCACATCGCACTCGATCAGGTGCCCCATGCACTGACCCCCGCGGGCCTGCGCCGCACGATTGAGATCACGGCGCAGGAAATGCAGAGCCGCTTTGGCATCACCCGCCCCCGCATTGCTGTCGCTGGCCTGAACCCCCACGCGGGCGAAGGCGGTAGCATGGGGCGGCAAGAGATCGACTGGATCGCGCCGTTGATCCTTGAGATGCAAGGCGAAGGCTACGCGCTGGCCGGGCCGCTGCCCGCCGATACGATGTTCCATGCCCGCGCCCGCGCTGGCTATGACGCAGCGGTGGCGATGTATCACGACCAAGCGCTGATCCCGATCAAGACGCTGGACTTCGACCGGGGCGTTAATGTGACGCTGGGATTGCCCTTCGTGCGCACCTCGCCCGATCACGGAACAGCTTTCGACATCGCGGGCCAAGGGCGCGCCAATCCGACCAGCATGATTGAAGCGATCAAACTGGCGTGGCAGATGGACCAGAAAACATGAGTACTATCGACAATCTACCGCCGCTGCGCGAGGTGATCAACACCCACGAGCTGGCCGCACGGAAATCGCTGGGCCAGAACTTCCTTTTGGATCTGAACCTCACGGCCAAGATCGCGCGGCAAGCGGGGGATATGGCTGATTGCGACGTGCTTGAGATTGGTCCCGGCCCCGGTGGTTTGACCCGTGGTCTGCTGGCCGAAGGCGCGCGTCATGTGCTGGCGATTGAGAAAGACCGCCGCTGCCTGCCGGCGCTGGCCGAAGTGGCGGAACACTACCCCGGACGCCTGACAGTGATCGAAGGCGATGCGCTGGAGATCGACCCGCTGAGCCATCTGACCCCGCCGATCCGCGTGGCCGCCAACCTGCCCTATAATGTCGGGACCGAACTGTTGGTCCGCTGGCTGACCCCACCCACATGGCCGCCGTTCTGGCAGAGCCTGACACTGATGTTCCAACGCGAAGTGGCCGAGCGGATCGTCGCGACGCCCGGCTCCAAAGCCTATGGGCGATTGGCCGTGCTGGCGCAATGGCGCAGCGATGCGCGCATCGTCATGCAACTGCCGCCCGGGGCTTTCACGCCGCCGCCCAAAGTATCGTCAAGCGTGGTGCATCTGACCGCCCTGCCCGAGCCGCGCTATCCGGCTGATCCTGCCGTGCTAAGCCGTGTGGTTGCCATGGCGTTTAACCAACGTCGCAAGATGCTGCGCTCGGCCCTTAAAGGGGCAGCGTCCGATATCGAAGACCGGCTGACCGCCGCCGGGCTGAAACCTACTGACCGGGCCGAGCAGGTGCCGCTGGAGGGCTTTTGCGCCCTTGCCCGGGAAATTGCCAAAGGATGAAAATGTTCTACCGTCTATTGCTCGTCTGCGCACTGCTGATGGGGCTTTCCGCCTGTGTCCTTCCCCGCAACGGCCCGCCGCCGCCGGGAACGGAGGCCGATATCGCGGCGCTGACCCGTGCCATTAGCGGGCTCTCTCCCAACGTGGACCCCGCAGAGGCTGCCCGTGCAGCGCAGATCACCTACCGTCATACGCATGAACTGGCGATTGCCTATCAGATCACCGATCCGCCGCTGATCCATAACGTGAAGGTCAACAACGGCAGCAAGCCACGCGGTCTGTGTTGGCATTGGGCAGAGGATCTGGAGAAACGGCTGCTGGCCGAAGGATTTGCCACGCTCGACATGCACCGCGCCATTGCCAATGGCGACACGCGGCTGCTGATTGACCATTCCACCGCCATCATCTCGGCCGCAGGGGCACCGATGCAGGCGGGGATCGTGCTTGATCCTTGGCGGCAGAGCGGCGTGCTGTTCTGGTCCCCTGTCATGAGCGATCCGCGCTATGACTGGGAGCCGCGCGAAGAGGTTTTGCGGCGCAATGGGCGGGTCAGATATGTGCAGGCAGGGATGGAAGATTAAGGCATCCCGGCCCTTCCCCCGTAACGAAAAAGCCCCGCAATTTGCGGGGCTTTTTTTTTATTCTGCGGCCTTGGCAGTGTCGCCGTTGCCGTCGCTGCCATTGTCCTGCGGCTGCGCCTCTGCCGCTTTCGGCTTGGGCTTGCGGCGCGGGGCGCGTTTCGGCTTGGGCTTGCTCTCAGGCGTCTCAACCAGCGTGCTCTCATCGCTGTTTGTCTCTGCCTCAGCTGGCTGCTGCTGTTGCTGTGGTTGCTGCTGCTCAGGCGCGCTGTCCTGCGCAGGCTGCTGTTCCGCTTGCGGCTGATCGCCCTGCGGCTGGCCGCCTTGCTGTGCTTCGCGTTCCTGACGCTCGGCACGTTCGCGGTCGCGCTCGGCCTGACGCTCACGGTTCTGGCGTTCCTGCTCCTCGCGGCGCTGGTCAACCTCGCGCTGTGCTTCGCTCAGCAGACGTAAGTAATGCTCGGCGTGCTGTTGAAAGTTCTCAGCCGCCACGCGGTCATTGCTAAGCTGCGCGTCGCGGGCCAGCTGGTTATATTTCTCGATAACCTGCTGCGGCGTGCCGCGCACCTTACCCTCAGGACCGGAGCTGTCGAACACCCGATTGACGACATTGCCGCCGCCGCCACCATGTGGGGAGCGTTTACGATTGTTCTTCGACCGGGAGCGTGATCTGGGAGAATTCATGGAATGATGTCAGCCTTGTGTGCTGTGTGTCGTTTACCGGGGGTGCAAAGCACGTCATCGTCCCGGCTTAAGCGATATGTTGGGCATAATGCCGCGCGGGACCGCCAAAAGCATCCACCGCTGCAACACCTCTGACTAACCATGCCAGAAAGCCTTGAGCAAGAAGA
This sequence comes from Sulfitobacter sp. AS92, assembly GCF_038900015.1. Lineage (NCBI taxonomy): Bacteria > Pseudomonadati > Pseudomonadota > Alphaproteobacteria > Rhodobacterales > Roseobacteraceae > Sulfitobacter > Sulfitobacter sp. AS92. The sequence continues at coordinate 68,778 of NZ_JBBMQL010000010.1, read as the reverse complement.
AATTGCGATCCGACCTGCTAAAGACCCGAATTTTCGCGATTTCACGCCGGTTTATCTGCGCAAACCACTCGTGGGCGGCCATCCAGATCATGCGCCAGCGTCACCCGGCCCCAGCCCGCTTTGTTAAAGATATCTTGTACCGCCTCCCCCTGTTGCCAGCCGATTTCGACCATGACGCGCCCTTCGGGTGTCAGATAGCCCTGCGCCTCAGTGGCGATGATGCGGTAGATGCTCAGCCCGTCTTGACCGTCGGTCAGCGCCATTTCCGGCTCATGCTGGCGCAATTCGGGCGAGACATCGGCCATTTCCTCGGCGGCAAGATATGGCGGGTTCGATAGAATCAGATCAAATCGCCCTTCGACCGCGCTGAACCAATCAGACTGACGAATATCAGCACGTTCTGCCACGCCGTGCTGCACCGCATTGGCGCTGGCCTGTAGGCAGGCGGCTTCTGATAGGTCCACACCCAGCCCCGTGGCCTGTGCCCGTTCGGCCAACAGGGTCACGAGGATACAGCCCGATCCAGTGCCAAGGTCTAAGATACGGTCGAAATGGCTGCCGAGCGCAAGATCAACAAGCGTCTCTGTCTCTGGCCGTGGATCAAGTACATCGCGGCTGATGTTGAAATCCCGCCCGTAAAACGCCCGCCGCCCGATCAATTGCGAGACAGGCACGCGAACGGCACGCAGCGCGATCAGTTGTTCAAACCGCTCGGCCACGTCAGGCGCGATCTCTTCGGGCGCAATCAGCGTCACCCGCGCGGCATCCACGGCGGCGGCGTGGGCCAGCAAAAGCCGCGCATCCCGCGCCGGGTCGGGCACGCCTGCCGCGCGCAGCCGTCCAGCGGCAGCGGCCATGGCTTGGGCGGCGGTTTGCGGGCTCACCCCTCCATCTCCGACAGTTGCCGTGCTTGGGCGTCGGCGGTCAGCGCGTCGATGATTTCATCCAGATCGCCCTGCATCACGGCTTCAAGCCGGTAAAGTGTGAGATTGATCCGGTGGTCGGTCATGCGCCCTTGCGGGAAATTATAGGTGCGAATCCGCTCGGACCTGTCACCCGATCCCACCTGCGCCGCGCGGTCTGCCGAACGCTCACTGTCGATCCGGCCACGCTCCATGTCATAGAGCCGCGCTTTGAGCACCTGCATCGCCTTGTCGCGGTTGCGGTGCTGGGACTTCTCGGACGAGGTGACCACGATCCCGGTCGGGATATGCGTGATGCGCACGGCAGAATCGGTGGTGTTCACGTGCTGCCCACCCGCGCCCGAGGACCGCATTGTGTCGATCCGCAAGTCGTTTGCGTTGATCTCAATATCCACATCCTCTGCCTCGGGCAGGACCGCCACGGTTGCCGCTGAGGTATGAATGCGCCCGCCGCTTTCGGTTGAGGGCACGCGCTGCACGCGGTGCACGCCGCTTTCAAATTTCAGGCGGGCAAAAACGTTTTGGCCAGTGATATGGGCCACGACTTCTTTGACGCCGCCCAACTCGGTCATCTGGCTTTCGATCAGGTCAAACCCCCAGCCGCGCGCCTCGGCGTAGCGCTGATACATGCGCAGCAAGTCGGCGGCGAATAGGGCCGCTTCGTCGCCGCCGGTGCCGGGGCGGATCTCTAGCATCGCGGGTTTCGCATCGGCCGCGTCGCGCGGCAGCAGCGCCAATTGCAGCGCGCCTTCAACCTCGGGCAGTCGGGCGCGTAGACGCGGCAATTCCTCGCGCGCAAGCTCGGCCATCTCGGGGTCTTTCAGCATCTTTTGGGCTTCTTCAAGGTCGCGCTGAAGCTGCTGGTAAAGGTCGATTTGATCCACCACGGGCTTCAAATCACTGTATTCTTTGGCGAGAGCAGCAAAATCGGCCCCATCGGAGCCCGCAGACATGCTGGCCTCCAGAAACTGGAAACGTTGCGAGATTTGCGCGAGGCGGTGCATCGGGATCATGGGGTTCCTGTCGCTTATGCAAATGCTTTGGTCAAGAGGCGGCTTATGCTATCATGGGCTATGAAACACATCTTGCCGCTCACCTGCCTGCTGGCCCTGACGGCCCTGTACCCTGCATTTGCGGATGTCAAAGCGCCGGGCGGCAAGACGATTGATTGCTATTGCACCAACAGCACCGGCGACCGTGTGGAACTGGGTGAAACGATTTGCCTTCAGGTCGGAGGGCGCATGTTTATGGCGCAATGCCAGATGTCGCTTAACGTGCCAATGTGGCGCGAGGTGCAGCAAGGCTGCCTGTCATCGCGCCTCAACCTGAGCGAGCCAAGCATTGACCCGCTTGGCGTTGACGCCCAGATCTGACCGCCCAAACCGCGAGCGGCCATAGACCTCAATATAACGCGGACCTGCGCCGTAGACGCCGATGGTGGTGAAGTCGGGATAGCCCATCAGCTTGGTACGGGTCACGTAAGTGACCTGGCCCTCGGCCAGTGAGCCTGCGACGACTTCGGTACGCGGGGTCTGCATGATTGCACGGTCGAGCTTAGCCAATGTTTCGGCTTCGTCGCCTTCGACCGGGGCACGCCAGATATAGCTATTGGCCGCTTGGGTCTTGCCCATCTTTTGCCCCTCGGCCTGCACATGCCAACGCGCGGCTTCAATAGGGGCAAGCCGGACATAGGCCACCAGAGCGACGAGGGCGATCACGATGATCCAAAACAGCATTTTAAGCACCTTTCGAAGGTCGACAGGATGGCGCGACGGAAGGTGTCGCGGTGTGGTTGGCGGCCCTCATTTCTGAGAGCCGTCTGATCAATGTAGGGCTGAGGCTCACGCCGTTCTCATTCGGTGACCAAGCAGCGACAAGATCTCGGTCGCGACATGTGCGCCCGCAATCGCCGTGGCCCCGGTGGTGTCGAAGGGCGGAGAGACCTCAACCACATCGCCGCCCATGATGTTTATCCCCGCCAGATCGCGCAGCATGATCGAGGTCTGCGCAGAGGTCAGACCGCCCCAAACCGGCGTGCCAGTTCCGGGGGCAAAGGCCGGGTCCAGCGCGTCAATGTCGAACGTCAGGTAGCATGGCCGATCGCCAAGGATCTCCTTGATTTTGGCCACAGTCGCCTGCGGCCCCTTCTCATGCACCTCACGCGCGTCGATGATGTTGACGCCCATCGTATCTTCGTTGGTGGTGCGGATGCCGACCTGCACGCTGGTCGCTGGATCGACGATGCCGGACTTCACCGCCTTGTAGAACATGGTGCCGTGGTCGATCCGGTCCATGTCGTCGTCAGCCCATGTATCGGTATGAGCATCGAACTGTAACAGGCTGATCGGACCGTATTTTTCGGCATAGGCCTTAAGGATCGGGAACGAGATATAATGATCCCCGCCCAGTACGACCGAGGCCGCGCCTGCGTCCAGAATGGTCTTGATATGCGCGGTCAGTGCGGCGGGAAACTGGCTGACATGGCCATAATCAAACGCCAGATCGCCATAGTCCGCGATGGCAAACTCGCTCAGCACATCGAAATCCCAGCCATAGGGCGCGTCGGGCGCTTGCAGTGTGCTTGCCTCGCGGATGGCCCGGGGGCCGAGGCGCGTGCCGGGGCGATTTGTCACCGCTTGATCAAAGGGCACGCCGGTTACCGCGATGTCCACGCCGGTCAGATCCTTGGTGTATTTGCGGCGCAAGAAGGACGTCGCCCCGCCGAAGGTCAACTCATAGCTTGGCCCTTTGAGGTCCTCGCGGGTAAAGGCCATATCCATCTGCTTGGCCGCGTCTTCCAGTGCCATTATTTGCCTCCTGCTGGCTGTGCCCGTTCAACGATACGGGCGAAAAAGGATGCGCCAATGGGCGCGATCTCGTCGTTGAAGTCATATTCCGCGTGGTGCAGCCCCGCGCCCTCGCCTGCGCCGAGGAACAGATAGGCCCCGGGGCGTTTTTCGAGCATAAAGCTGAAATCTTCCGCGCCCATATCAGGACCACAGTCGCCGTGCACACGGGCCTCGCCCACCACTTCGCCTGCGGCCGCGATGGCGGTATCTGTCTTCGCCGGATCATTGACCGTGGCGGGGTAGCCCACCTCATAGACCAGTTCGGCAGAGACGTCATAGCTTGCCGCCTGCCCGTCAACGATTTGCTGCATCCGGCGGATCACCATGGCCTGCACTTCGCGGTCAAAGGTGCGCACGGTGCCGTTTATATAAGCGGTTTCCGGAATCACGTTGTCGGTTGAGCCAGTATGAATTTGCGTGACCGAGACCACCAAATCCTGCGTGGCGAGATGGTTGCGGCTGACGATGGTCTGGATCGCCGTCGCGATGCCGCAGGCTGCGACGACGGGGTCGCGGGTATCATGGGGCATCGCGCCGTGGCCGCCCTTGCCCTTTATGTGAACGTGAAACTCATCCACCGCTGCCATGAACGGCCCCGGCGTGGTGAAAAACGCGCCCTTTTCCAAACCTGGCATGTTATGGATGCCGTAGACCTGCGCGATGTCGAACCGCTCCATGATGCCTTCTTCTACCATGATACCAGCGCCGCCGCTGGCCTCTTCAGCGGGTTGAAAGATCAGCGCCACGCGGCCCGAGAAATTCCGCGTCTCAGCCAAATAGCGCGCGGCCCCCAGCAGCATCGTCGTATGTCCGTCATGCCCGCAGGCGTGCATCTTGCCGATGCGGGTGCTGGCGTAGTCCTTGCCCGTCGCTTCATGAATGGGCAGCGCGTCCATGTCGGCGCGCAGGCCAATTGTCGGCCCTTCGCCCTGCCCGTTGATGATTGCAACCAAACCGGTCGTCGCGATCCCATCGTGTATTTCATCAACGCCAAATTCCCGTAGCCGTTCCGCCACAAAAGCTGCTGTTTCATGACATTCCAAGTCCAGCTCAGGGATCGTGTGCAAATGACGCCGCCATGCAGTCATATCCTCCGCAAAGGCATTGATGCGGTTAACCACGGGCATGGGCTGGACTCCTTGGGGTGGGTTTGGTCAGGGTGCATCTGACACCAGACATACGGGGCCTGCAATGCCGGACGATACAAAAGCCGATCTCATTCACGATTCCGACGCAGGGATCGAACGACTGCTGGAAATCATGCGCCGCCTGCGCGATCCTGAAACCGGTTGTCCGTGGGACATCGAACAGGATTTCGACAGCATCGCCCCCTATACCATCGAAGAGGCTTATGAAGTCGCCGATGCCATCGCCCGTCGCGATTGGGTGGAATTGGAGGGCGAGCTGGGCGATCTGCTGCTGCAATCGGTCTATCATACAGCCATGGGTGAAGAAGCGGGGCATTTCACCTTTCAATCTGTGGTGCGCAACATCAGCGACAAGATGGTGGCGCGGCACCCGCATGTCTTTGGCGACGAATCCCGCGACAAAAGCGCTGAACAGCAGACTGTGGATTGGGAAAAGATCAAAGCTGCTGAGCGGGCGGGCAAAGCGCAGGGTGGCACGTTGGATGGGGTAGCGATTGGCCTGCCCGCCCTTCTTCGGGCGATGAAGCTGCAAAAACGCGCAGCGCGGGTGGGGTTTGATTGGCCTGAAACGACACAGGTGCTCGACAAAATCACCGAAGAAGCTGCTGAATTGGTAGAAGCGAAGGACGAGCTGTCGCAGACGGAAGTAGAGGAGGAATACGGCGATCTGCTGTTTGTCATGGCCAATCTCGGCCGCCACCTTGGGCTTGACCCCGAAGCCGCTCTGCGCGCTGCAAACGCCAAATTCACCCGCCGGTTTGAGGGGATCGAAACGCGGCTCGCGGCCATGGGCAAAACCCCGCAGGACAGTGATCTGGCCGAGATGGATGCGCTTTGGGATGCCGTGAAACTGGCGGAACGCGGCTAATCGCCGGGTCTGCGGCTGGACAAAGACATGAGCCTCCGGCAAGGCTCTGCCCCAAGCAATTTGACGAAAGTAAGCCCATGACCCCGCGCAAAATCATCATCGACACCGACCCCGGACAAGACGACGCCGTCGCGATCCTCCTTGCGCTGGCCAGCCCCGAAGAGATCGACGTTCTGGGCATCACATGTGTCGCGGGCAACGTGCCGCTGGACCTGACCTCGAAAAACGCCCGCATCGTTTGCGAATTGGCGGGGCACCGGGATGTAAAGGTCTTTGCCGGATGCGACCGCCCGCTGGGGCGTGCGTTGGTAACGGCGGAACATGTGCACGGCAAGACCGGCCTTGATGGCCCCGACCTGCCCGACCCCACCATGCCGCTGGCCGAGGGGCATGGCGTGGATTTCATCATCGAGCAGGTCCGCGCCCATCCCGCAGGCAGCGTGACCCTCTGCCCTTTGGGGCCGCTCACCAATATCGCGACGGCGCTGCAAAAGGCGCCCGATATCGCCGAGAAGGTGCAAGAGATCGTGCTGATGGGCGGCGGCTATTTCGAGGGGGGCAACATCACCCCCACGGCGGAGTTCAACATTTATGTCGACCCGCATGCCGCTGATATCGTTTTTAAATCCGGCATCCCCATCGTCGTGATGCCGCTCGATGTGACGCATAAGGCGCTGGTCACCAAACCGCGCAACGATGCCTTCCGCGCGATTGGCACGCCGGTGGGTGTCGCTGTGGCCGAGATGACCGATTTCTTCGAGCGGTTCGATAAAGAGAAATACGGCTCCGAAGGCGCGCCGCTGCACGACCCCTGCGTCACCGCCTATCTGATAAATCCCGACCTTTTCAAAGGCCGCCACATCAACGTCGAGATCGAAACCCAGTCAGAACTGACCATGGGCATGACCGTGGCCGACTGGTGGGGGGTAACCGACCGCGCGCCCAACGCGCTTTTTGTGGGAGACCTCGACGCTGACGGTTTCTTTGCCCTGCTCACCGAAAGGCTGGCTCGTCTATGAGCGCACATCTTACCCTTGGCATCCCCGAACATCTCGACAAGTTGGTTGGGCTGGTGACAGCATTCCACGCCGAAGCGGGCATTGAGATGAGTGATGACCAACGCAGGACCGGTCTTGCGCCCTTGCTTGAAGGGAGCCCTCACGGGGCGGCCTATCTGATCGGCCCCCCTCGTGCGCCGATTGGGTATGTGGTGATCTGTTTCGGCTGGTCAGTTGAATTCGGCGGGCTGGACGCCATCATTGATGAAATCTACGTCCGTCCCGGCGTGCGGGGGCGTGGGATCGCTTCGGAAACGCTGATTGCTCTGCCGCGCGCACTGGCTGCGGGCGGGTTAAAGGCCATACATCTCGAAGTTGACCGCACCAATAAGGCGGCGCTCAAAGTCTACACCCGCGCGGGTTTCCGCCCCCGCGAGGATCATATGCTTATGTCTCGGAAACTGTGATGCGTATTCCCTTTGATAACAGCTATGCCGCCTTGCCTGAGGGGTTCTTCTCCCGGCTGAACCCGACGCCGGTGAAAGAACCTAAGGTATTGGCATGGAATGCTAAATTGGCCGCAGAACTGGGGATCAAGGGCGACGACGTACAGGTGCAGGCGCAGGTTTTCGGGGGCAACGAAGTGCCCGAAGGCGCGACCCCTCTGGCGCAGCTTTATGCCGGGCATCAGTTCGGCAACTTCAATCCACAGCTTGGCGATGGCCGTGCAATCTTGCTGGGTGAAGTCATCAGCAGCGATGGCACGCGCCGGGATATTCAACTCAAAGGCGCGGGCCCGACGCCCTATTCACGCAGGGGCGACGGCCGCGCGTGGATGGGGCCGGTGCTGCGTGAATATCTGGTCAGCGAGGCAATGTATGCGCTTGGCGTGCCGACGACACGGGCATTGGCCGCTGTCGCCACAGGCGAGCCGATCTTGCGCGAAACGGGCCACCTGCCCGGTGCTATTGTCACGCGCGTTGCCGCCAGCCATCTGCGTGTCGGCACCTTTCAGGTCTTTGCCCATCGCGGCGAGGTTGAGGCGCTCAAGACCCTGACGGATTATGCCATCGCGCGGCATTACCCGGATGCGGATGGCCCACTTGGCCTGTTGCGCGCGGTCTGTGCCGCGCAGGCGGAATTGGTGGCGCGGTGGATGTCCTTTGGTTTCATCCACGGCGTGATGAACACCGACAATTGCAGCATTTCCGGCGAGACGATCGACTATGGCCCCTGCGCATTTATGGACGCGTTTCATCAGGGCCGCGTGTTCAGTTCTATCGATCGGCAAGGCCGCTATGCTTACGGCAACCAGCCGCAGATCGTGGTTTGGAACATGGCGCAGCTGGCGACCTCGCTCTTGCAGCAGATGGACGACAAAGAGACCGCCGTTGATGAAGCTACCGAGATCGTTCACGATATGCCCGAATTGATCGAAGCCGCATGGCTTCGCCGTTTCGCGGCCAAGGCTGGCATCTCTAACCCTCGGCCCGAGGATGTCGATCTGATCAATGAACTGCTAAGCCTGATGCAAACGGACGGCGCGGATTTTACCAACACGTTCCGTGCTCTGGGCACCGATCAAGCACGTGATCAGTTCACCAACCGCGACGCCTTTGACACATGGGCCGAACACTGGCGCGCTCGGATCAAGGATGAGCCGGACCCGAAGGCGGTCATGCAAGCGGCAAACCCCGCCGTGATCCCGCGCAACCACCGGATCGAGCAGATGATCGTAGCCGCCGTTGCGGGCGACATGGCCCCGTTCGAGCGGTTGATGAAAGCATTGTCGACGCCCTTTGACGAGACCGACCCAGAGTTGCAGCGCCCGCCGACCGAAGATGAGATCGTCCCGGCGACATTCTGCGGCACCTGAAGCCTAGCGCGCTCGGGGTTTGCGGTTGATCAGGTAGATCCCTGCCGCGACCAGTAGCAGGGCGAGCCAAACCGTAGGCCCAATCTCTTCAGACAGGATCAGCCAGCCCAGGAGCACCGCAAAGACGGGCGAGAGGAAGCTGAAGGACGCCACAGAGGCCGCAGGATAAACCGTTAGCAGCCAAAACCACGCCAGAAACCCAAAGCTCGCCACTGCGATGATCTGATAGGCGAGACCGGCCAAATGCACCGGCTCCACCCCGCGCAATAAGGGGCCAAAGAGCGGCGCGAGCAGCAAAAGCACCGGCGCTGAGATAATCAGTTGCATCATCAACTGCTGCGCGGGTGGCACTTTGGAAAGCGGTGTAATTCGAACGCAAAGCGCAATCCCGGCCCAGCAAAAGGCGGCGAGCAGTGCCAGCAGATCGCCCAGCCAGTTTGCGCCCTCGGCCCCGCCATCGCTCAGCGCCAGAGCGACACCGCCCATGGCCAGCCCCATGCCAAACAGACGCGCCCCGCTCAGCCGCTCGCCGGGCAGCCAAAGATGCGCCGCGATACCGAGCCAGACCGGCATGGAATAAAGCAAGATCGACGCGCGACTGACCGTGGTCAGATCCAACGCGAGGAAGAGGCAGACAAACTCAAGCGTGAAAAAGGCCCCCGCGGCCAGCCCGCCCATCAGCGCAGAGCGCGGCAGCGACAGGCTCACACCCCGAAGCCGCATCCAGATCAGCAGCAAAAACACGGCGCCGAGTGACCGCAATCCGGCCAGAAAGACAGGGTTGAACCCGCCAGTGCTTACTTTGATTACAACTTGGTTAAAGCCCAAATTTAGCGCAAAGAGCACCAAGGCCACAGCGCCAAAACCATCGATGTGCAATTTGCGTTCCATTCCGCCAGAAGCGCCATCCGGCCCGGATAAGTCAATGGCGCGCCGTGGTTTTCACAGCGCGCCATTGGATTGTTCAACTTCTAAGCGTCGGCTTAGGCTGCCTGTTGGCCGCCCGGCTTCCCGCCGCCACCACCGCGCCGACGACGACGGCCACCGCTTGGTTTGCCAGCAGCTTCACCGCCTCCGCCACCGGGACGACCACCGCCGCCACCCGGACGGCCACCGCGCCCACGGCCACGGCCTTTGGGTTTGGACGGCTCATCAATCACTTCCCAAGGACGGCCCGAGGCAACAGGAATCGAAATCCCCATAGTCTTTTGGATCGCCTTCAACTCGCCCATTTCATCCGGTGCACAGAAGGCCACGGCAGCGCCGTCTTTGCCCGCCCGCGCGGTCCGGCCAATTCGGTGCACATAGTTGTCGGGCACGTTGGGCAGCTCGAAGTTATAGACGTGCTTCACATCCGGGATATCCAGACCACGGGCTGCCACATCGGTGGCCACAAGCACGGTAATGTCACCGCCCTTAAAGCCCGCAATAGCGCGGTCACGCTGACCTTGGCTTTTGTTGCCGTGGATCGAGGCGGCGTCGAAACCGGCTTTGACCAACGTCTTCATCAGCTTTTCCGAGCCATGTTTCGTGCGGCCAAAGACCAATGCGCGCTCGCCTTTGTGTTTGGCCAGCAGTTCTTTCAGCAGTTCGGTCTTCTCGGCCTTGGCGATGAAGTGCACCTCTTGGGTCACCTTGTCCGCCGCCTTGCCCGGAGGCGAGACTTCGATGCGGATCGGGCTGTTGAGATAGCTGTTGGCGATCTCATTCATCAGCTTGGGCATGGTCGCCGAGAACAGCATCGTCTGACGCTCTTTAGGGATCAGGTTAGAGATTTTGCGCAGGTCATGGATAAAGCCCATGTCGAGCATCTGGTCCGCCTCATCGAGCACGAGGAAGGTCGTCGTGTCGAGCTTGACTGCGCGGCGATCCAGCAGGTCCAGCAGACGGCCGGGTGTCGCGATCAACAGATCGACACCGCGCTCCAGACGCTTGATCTGGGTGTTGATCGATTGGCCGCCAACAACCATTGCCACTTTGATCGGCGTGCCTTCGGCATAGCCGCGCAGGTTCACGGCGATCTGTTGCGCCAGCTCGCGAGTCGGGGCCAAGACCAGACCGCGCACGGAGCGCGGTGCGGGGCGGCCTTCAAGCTCCATCATCTGCGCGATAAGCGGCACACCAAAAGCCGCCGTCTTGCCGGTGCCGGTCTGGGCAAGGCCCATCACGTCGCGGCCATTCATGGCTTGGGGGATTGCTTGGCGTTGGATCGGGGTTGGATCTTTCAGACCCATTTCATTCAACCGGGCCACCAGTTTCTTCGGCAGGCCCATCATGTCAAAATCGCTCATTCGTTCACTTTCCGGCACGCAAGGCGCGCGCCATCCTTAGTCGCCGCGCCCAAGTCTGAGCGCCACGGGGTCGCGCAAGCCAGATCGCGGGCGTTGGCCACATGCCACACACCCGTCTGTTGCGCTTGGCCCCACGCGTGATTTTGGGAACATCGGCGGGCCTTGTCGTCAGCATCCAGTGGCCCCTTCGGGACTTGGCGCTGATACTGCTCACGCGGCAGAAGGCTTCGCTTGACCCCCACATGGGCTGTGCGCGGGCAAAAGTCAACCGTCGCGGTTCAATTGCGGTGGCGTCTGGCCGCGCTAGAATGTTAGGAACGTGGTCCGACGGACGAAGGGCGAAACGATGCGCAACCCGATCATCAAACGGTGCGAGGCCATGGGCCTGCGCATGACAGGGCAACGCCGGGTCATCGCGCAGGTGATTCACGACAGCGACGACCATCCCGATGCCGAAGAGCTGCTGGCCCGCGCCACTGTGATCGACAACGGCATCTCGATCGCCACGGTCTACCGCACGGTCAAGCTGTTCGAAGAGGCGGGCATCCTCGACAAATTGGAATTCGGCGATGGCCGGGCGCGCTATGAGGATGCGCAGCGCGAACATCACGACCACCTGATCGACGTGAACTCCGGCGAGGTGATCGAATTCGTCGATGCAGAAATCGAAGAGCTTCAGGAACGGATTGCGCGCAAGCTGGGTTACAAACTGCAAGGTCACCGCATGGAGCTTTACGGTGTGCCGATTAAAAAAGGATGACCCATGAGCGAACGTGACCGCCCCCTGCTGGCCGTATTGATCGACGCCGACAATGTTCCGGCCAAACATGCCGCTGCCATTATGCGCGAGGTCACAACGATTGGCGAGCCCGCCCTGCGCCGCGTTTATGGCGATTGGTCGAATGACCACCTTAAAGGTTGGAAAGCCCCCATCCGTGAGCTCGGTCTGGTGGCCCATCAAGAGACCGCGAACACCAAGGGCAAGAACGCCAGCGACATCGGGCTGGTCATTCAGGCGATGGACATTCTGCACAGCCGCCGCTTCGATATCATCGTGATCGTCTCGTCCGACAGTGACTTCACCGCGCTGGTGAACCGCCTACGCGAAGATGGGGTAACGGTCATCGGCATCGGCGAAAAGAAGACCCATGATTCGCTGCGCAACGTCTACAACCGTTTCATTCTGATCGAAAACCTCGACGGAGCAGAGCCGGACACAACGTCACGCGCCAGCGCCAAGGTGGCCGACGCCCTGCCCCTGTTCAAAGCGGCGATGGACAAGATCGACACCGAGGACGATTGGTACAACCTCGGTCAGATCGGCCAGACCATTCAGGCAGCGCATCCGGATTTTGACAGCCGGACATACGGCCATGGCAAGCTGAGCGCCTTGGCGGCGGACCTGAAAGCACTGGAGACGCGCAAGACCGGCAACCGGTTGATGGTGCGCCTGAAACCCTAACGCCTGCGTATCACTCGGCGGGACGCTTTTCGCGTCGGGACACGCGGGCGAGCATGGCGGGCAACAGCACGCTAAGCACGACCAGCCGCATAATGTGGCAGGCGGCGACAAATCCCGGCACGACAGCCAGCACAGCACCAAGCGCGATCATCGTTTCAAGCCCTCCGGGTGCAAACGCCACCAGCACATGACCGAGCGGCATGCCAAGCGCCCACGCCACAGGCACAGCGCCCAGACCCGCAAGCCCGACAGCAACGCCGGTAATCGCCAGCCCTGCACCAAGTCCGCTGACAAACCGTGCAGGCGTGATACCCGAAAACCGCGTGCCGATTAGACTGCCCAGCACCAGATAGGCGATGAGGGTCAGCCAGCCAGGCAAGACACCGGTTTCCAGCTTGGTCAAATGTGCGATGGCAGAGACGACCATTGCCCCCATCAGCAGTGGTGCTGGCACCGAAAGACGGGTGAAGATCAGCCCGACCACGACAGCAGCGGAAATCATCACCACGATAGTAATAACGCTCATTCCCGCGCCCACCGGGGCGATATTACCAGTCATGTCGACGCCCATCAGCAGCGCAGCAAAGGGCACAACAATGGTCAGCGCCAAAAGCCGGACCGACTGCGTGATCGAAATCCGCGCCACGTCCGAGCCACCATCGCTGGCAATCGCCATGACAAAACTCAGATGCCCCGGGGCCGAGGCCAAGAGCGCTGAACGCGCGTCAAAGCCAAAATACCGCGCCAGCATCCAGCGACAGGCGGCCATAATCCCCCAGATCACCCCGGTCATAAAGACAAAGGCCAGCGGCCAGCGCACCATGGCGTTGACCGCATCTTGGTTAAAGCCTGCACCTACGGCGATGCCCAAGACCACAAAACAGGCGTCCCGCAGGCGCGGATCGACTGCCGTGCGCACACCGGCGAGCCCAAGACCACTTACCGCGATCACCGGCCCCAGCAGCATATAGACGGGCGCGTTAAGCCACCAAAACAGCAGCGCGCCGAGCGTGCCAACCCCAAGGGTTAGCACTGTGTCGCGCGGGGCAAGGGAACGGGTCGGCCATCTCATGCCATAGGGCTAGCATCGCGTCGCAGCGGGCGCCAGAGCCACACGCATGACGCGCATTCTGTGCTCTTGCCCTTTGTTCGCAAAAGGTTCATGCGCGGCTGGCAATACCGCGGGTGAAAGGACGAGATCATGGACAATTTGCGCGGCGCAATGCTGATGGTGCTGGCCATGGCCGGTTTTGCCATTGAGGACATGTTCATCAAACTGACGAGCGATGCGCTCCCTGTGGGTCAGATCATTGCCCTTTTAGGTGCGGGCGGCGGGGCAATCTTTGCCGTGGCCCTGCGCATTCAGGGGCGACGGTTATTTTCTGCTGATATGCTAACCGGCCCCATTCTGCTGCGCGCTGTGGGTGAGGTGCTGGGCACACTGTGCTTCGTCACCGCAATCGTGCTGACACCGCTCTCTTCGGCCTCTGCGATCCTGCAAGCTACACCGCTGGCCGTGACACTTGGTGCGGCGCTGTTCTTGGGCGAGCCGGTCGGTTGGCGGCGTTGGAGCGCGATTGTTGTCGGCTTCCTCGGCGTGCTGCTCATCGTGCGCCCCGGGTTGGAGGGGTTTAACGCGCTGTCACTTTTCGCCGTAGCCGGTGTTATCGGCCTTGCCCTGCGCGATCTGGCCACGCGCAAAGTCCCCCGCAGCATCAGCTCCATGCAACTAAGCTTTCTCGCCTTCATTGTACTGGTCCCGGCAGGTCTGATCTTAATGCTCGCCGCTGGCACCCCCGCCGAAATGCCCGGTGGGGCAGAGATGATCTATCTAGGCGCGGCGATGGTGATTGGCGTGTTGGCCTATTATGCCATCGTTGCTGCGATGCGGGTGGGTGAGGTTAGCTTTGTCACACCGTTTCGCTACATGCGGATGCTCTTTGCGCTGGTCGTGGGGATCATGGTTTTTGACGAATCCCCCGATACGCTGACGCTAGTCGGTGCCGCGATCATCATCGCCTCGGGCGTCTACACCCTCTTGCGTGAACGCAAAATCACTCCCCGGCCGCGCCGCGGCCTTTCCAAGCCGGGCCTGCCGGGGTAAACCGCCCCAAACCGGAACATGAGGACAAAGCCCATGAGCACGATCATCGACATCCACGCCCGCGAAATCCTCGACAGCCGGGGCAACCCGACGGTCGAAGTCGACGTTATCCTCGAAGACGGCACAATGGGCCGCGCAGCGGTTCCCTCCGGTGCCTCCACAGGCGCCTATGAAGCGAACGAGCGCCGCGATGGCGACAAGTCCCGCTACATGGGCAAAGGTGTGTTGGAAGCCTGCGCCGCCGTGAACGGTGAAATCGCCGAAGCGCTGGTGGGGATCGACGCGACCGAGCAGGTCGAGATCGACGAGATGATGATCGAACTCGACGGGACCGAGAACAAATCCCGCTTGGGCGCGAATGCTATCTTGGGCGTGTCGATGGCCGCCGCCAAGGCCGCCGCAGATTACTGCACACAGCCGCTCTACCGCTATGTTGGTGGCACCACCGCCCGCGTCCTGCCGGTGCCGATGATGAATATCATCAACGGCGGCGAACATGCCGACAACCCGATCGACATTCAGGAATTCATGATCATGCCGGTCGCTGCGGACAATATCCGCGAGGCCGTGCGCATGGGTGCCGAAGTTTTTCACACGCTGAAGAAAGAGCTTTCCGATGCGGGTCTCTCGACCGGGATCGGCGATGAAGGTGGCTTTGCCCCCAACATCAGCTCTTCCCGCGATGCGCTTGATTTCATCCTTAAGTCGATCGAAAAAGCGGGCTACAAGCCCGGCGAAGACATGTACCTCGCGCTTGATTGCGCGGCGACCGAGTATTACAAAGACGGCAAATATGTCCTCTCCGGCGAGGGCAAAACCCTATCGAGTGAAGAGAACGCCGACTATCTGGCGGCCCTTGTGAACGACTACCCGATCATCTCCATCGAAGACGGCATGGCCGAGGATGACTGGGACGGCTGGAAAGCCCTGACCGAAGTGTTGGGCAACAAGGTGCAGCTGGTCGGCGACGATCTTTTCGTGACCAACCCTGCGCGTCTGTCTGACGGTATCAAGCGCGGCTGCGCAAACTCGATGCTGGTCAAGGTCAACCAGATTGGCACACTGACAGAGACGCTGAAAGCCGTCGATATCGCGCATCGCGCGGGGTACACCAACGTCATGTCGCACCGCTCGGGCGAGACTGAGGACGCCACCATCGCAGACCTTGCCGTGGCGACCAACTGCGGCCAGATCAAGACCGGGTCGCTGGCGCGTTCCGACAGACTGGCGAAGTACAACCAGTTGATCCGTATTGAGGAAATGCTGGGCGAGACCGCACAATACGCGGGCCGATCGATCCTGCGCGGCTGATGTCTGAGATCGCCATTCGCCCTGTCACCACCGCTGCGGATCTTGCGGCGGTGGTTGATCTCTGCTGGGCCTACCGCGACTTCCTCTACAACTTCGGCCCCACCGAGCAGCGGATTGTCGAGACGTTTTACCCTGAGGAAAAATACAGCGCGTTGATGGGCCGTCTGGCAGAGGAACACGCCCGCCCGCGTGGGATCATCCTGCTGGCCGAGCGTGATGGCGAACCTTTGGGCTGCGGCATGTCCCACGCGCTGAGCGATACAGAGAGCGAGATTAAAAGGGTCTTTGTGACCGATGCCGCCCGTGGCACAGGTGCGGGCCGTGCAATCTGTCAAAGGCTAGTTGATCAGGCGCGCGCGGATGGGTTTGAAAAGGTCTATCTCGACACCTCCATCGCCTTCGCGCCCGCCCGCGCGCTCTATGCATCGTTGGGGTTTGTTGAGCGTGGTCCCTATCAGCCGATGCCAGATTTTACACGCGAAGCGATTTGTTTCTATGAACTACCGTTAAGCGACGCGCCAGCAAACGCTTTATCCACCTGAACAGTTATACCCGGCTGACAGTGCCACCGCCTACAGCTGCGCGCACGCCTGTCGTGCCGGGGCAGGACGTCGGCAATTTGCGCGCCACGCGGACGGCGAGATAGGCAAAGGCCTGCGCCTCTAGCATGTCGCCATCAAGACCGATCTCTTCGACTGCCGCCACCGGGGAATCAAGGCTGACATCCAACATGCGCATCAGAACCGGGTTATGCCGCCCGCCCCCGGTGACATAGACCCGCTCGGGCGGGGCCGGGCAGTGCTGCATCGCCTCGGCCACCCCAGCGGCGCACATGGCGGTGAGGGTGGCACAGGCATCGGCGTCAGACAGTTCACCGACCAAGGCCACCATTTCCGCAAAGTCATTCCGGTCGAGGGACTTGGGCGGCATACGCGCGAAGTAAGGCTCAGCGAGGAAGAGTTCCAAAGCGCCATGCTCCACCCTGCCCCGCGCCGCCAGCTTGCCGCCTTCATCGAAGTCGAGGCCAAGCCGGGCCTGCATCAAATCATTAATTGGGGCATTCGCCGGACCGGTATCAAAGGCCAAGAGCGCGCCCTCTTGCTCGGGCCGCGCAATACGCGGGTCAACCCATGTCAGGTTGCCCACGCCGCCGAGGTTCAGAAAGGCCACCGGTGCGGTCTTTCCTGAATAGCGCGCACAGGCATGGTGAAAGAACGGCGCCAAGGGCGCGCCTTCGCCGCCCAATTTCACATCGGCGCTGCGGAAATCCCAGACCACGGGCAAACCGATTTCTCGCGCCAATAGCGCCCCGTCCCCCACTTGCAGCGTGCCCTGCATCCGGGGCGCATGGGCAAGGGTCTGGCCGTGGAAGCCGACAAGCTCAACGGCAGGCTCATCCTTCAACAGATCATCCAACAGTGCCAGATGCGCGGCCTCGACCGCCTGCGCCGCCGCCTCAACCTCGGCCCCGTGCCATTTGCCGAATCCGGCGGCAATCACCCGGCGATCCTCGGCCGAATAGCTGCGGTAGGCGCTTTTGCCAAAGCTGGTAATGTCATGCCCGTCGGTGCGCAAGATAGCCGCGTCCACCCCGTCTAACGAGGTGCCCGACATCATTCCCAACGCTGTCACCACACCGGTTCCGACATGTTGCCTGTGCAGGACCCTATTCATGGCCTTTTCCTTTGCCGCTCGTGCGCATATAGATTGCCGCGCAACACAGTTTTGAGGCAAGTCACCATGACATACCATCCCAAATCGGAGTTCATCCACACGATGATGCAGCGCGGCTTTCTGGCCGATTGCACCGATTATCAAGGGTTGGACGAAGCCCTCATGAAAGGCGCGGCGCCGGCCTATGTAGGCTATGACGCCACGGCCAAGTCACTGCACGTCGGTCATCTGGTTAATATCATGATGCTGCGTTGGCTGCAGAAATGCGGCGGCAAGCCGATCACCCTGATGGGCGGCGGCACGACAAAGGTGGGCGATCCGTCGTTCCGCTCGGATGAGCGCCCCCTGCTCACGCCCGAGGCGATTGACGACAACATCGAAGGCATCCGTCAGGTCTTTGCCCGCTACCTTGATTATGGCGAGGGCGCGAGTGATGCGCTGATGCTCAACAACGCTGAATGGCTGGATAACCTAAATTACCTTGATTTCCTGCGTGACATCGGGCGGCATTTCTCGATCAACCGGATGCTCAGCTTCGAGAGTGTGAAATCGCGCCTGGATCGCGAGCAATCGCTGTCGTTCCTCGAATTTAACTACATGATTCTACAGGCCTATGACTTCATGGAGCTACACCGCCGCTATGGCTGCATCTTGCAGATGGGTGGCTCTGATCAGTGGGGCAATATCGTCAACGGGATAGACCTAACGCGCCGCGTGATCGACGGAGAGGTTTACGGCCTGACTTCGCCGCTCTTGACCACCAGCGACGGCAAGAAGATGGGCAAATCGGCGGGTGGTGCTGTTTGGTTGAACGGCGATATGCTGAGCCCTTATGAGTTCTGGCAGTTCTGGCGCAATTGCACCGATGCCGATGTGGGCCGTTTCCTCAAGCTTTATACTGAGCTGCCGGTCGACGAATGCGACCGTCTGGGCGCGCTTGCGGGGTCCGAGATCAACGAAGCGAAAGTGCGTTTGGCCAATGAGGTCACCGGCCTGCTGCACGGCGAAGAGGCTGCGCGCAATGCCGAAGCCACGGCGCGCGAAGTCTTTGAAAAGGGCGGCGTGGGCGATGACCTGCCCACCCTGACCCTCTCGGCAGCGGAAGTGGGCGATGGCATCTCTATCGTGCAGCTGATCGTGAAATCTGGCCTTGCTGGCTCCGGCAAAGAGGCCAAGCGCTTGATTTCCGAAAATGGCGCGCGGATTGATGATCAGCCGCTGACGGATGCGGGCATGATGCTTGATGCGGGCGCGCTGTCGTCTCCGATCAAGCTGAGCGCTGGCAAGAAGCGCCATGCTTTGGTGCAGATCGGCTAAAGGTTAATGGGGGCTGCCTTACGGCCCCCAATCTCCTCCTTCTCAACACCTGTCTCAGCAAGCATGGCTTGCATGGGGCGAGACTTCGTGTTGAACTGAACAAGCGTTCATATCGGGGGGATCCACCATGAAACTAGACAGCACAGCCGCCATCATCACCGGGGGTGCCTCGGGGCTTGGCGAAGCCACGGCGCGGTATTTTGCCTCGCAAGGCGCGCAAGTCACCCTGCTGGATCGTGACGCCGACCGCGGCGAATCTGTCGCGAAAGAGATCGGTGGGCATTTCGTTATGACCGACGTGACGGATGAGACGTCTGTCCAAGAAGCGGTGGATTATGCCCAAGACAAGATGGGCTGGATCACCGCAGCGGTGAACTGCGCCGGGATCGCCCTTGGGATCAAGACTACAGGCCGCGATGGGCCGCACCCCCTGGACGCATTCCAGCGCACCATAGACATCAACCTTGTCGGCAGTTTCAACGTGGCGCGGCTTGCGGCCGTGGCCATGGCCAAGAACAACCCCGAAGACGATGGCGCGCGCGGGGTCATCATTAACACCGCTTCCATCGCCGCTTTCGATGGGCAAAAGGGCCAAGCCGCCTATGCTGCCTCAAAGGGCGGGATTGTGGGCATGACACTGCCCATGGCGCGCGATCTGGCGAAGGACGGCATTCGTGTGATGACCATCGCGCCGGGCATTTTCAAAACGCCGATGCTGGCGGGCCTTCCCGAAGAGGTTCAGGTCGACCTTGCCAAGGATGTGCCCAACCCTGCCCGCCTCGGCGATCCGTCGGAGTACGGTCGGCTGGCCGGGTTCATCGTTGAGATGGAATATCTTAACGGCGAAGTGATCCGCCTCGACGGGGCGCTCAGGATGCGCTGATGCCGCTGCAGAACCGCGTCCAGCCTACTGGCGAGATCATTGCCCATCCCGCACGGGGTGGGTTTATGGGCAACCGCGGTATCCTGCACGATGAAGACGGTCTGCACCCCAAAAGACGCTGGGCGCATCAGAACTGGGTTTGCTGTGTGCTAAGTTTCAAAGGGCGTCGGCGACAGCTGATGGCCCCGGGCCGCTATACCGAGCTGTTCTTTCTCGATGAAGCTGTGGCCTTTGCCGCCGGTCACCGACCTTGCGCAGAATGCCGGGGCGCGGAATATCGACGGTTTCGGGCGTGTTGCGATGTGCCGGGTCCGGCTGCGGCCTTGGACCGCCAACTTCACGCTGAACGCGCAGTGCCGCGTATTTTTCAGCAGCGCCGCCATGCGGATGTGGAGGCGCACGACCTACCTGATGGCAGTTTCATCTTAGATCACGAGGGCAAGAACGGCGTGCTCTCGGGCGATGCGTTCTATCCTTACGCGCCAGAGGGGTACCAGACAGCGCAAAAGCGTCCGCAGGGCCGCGTGACCTTACTCACGCCGCCTAGTGTCGTCACGGCCTTCCGCGCTGGTTACCGTCCGCAAATCGCGTTGGAGAAGGCGCAGGTCTAGCCCTGCGCCTTCTCCTCAAGCGCCATCCACTCTTCCTCAGCATCGGCGAGTTTCTCATGCCGTTGCAGAAGCGCGTCACTGGCCTTTTGGAACTTCGCTGGCTCGCGGGTGAACAATTCAGCGTCGCCTAGCAGTTCTTCGAGTTTGGCAATCTCGGCTTCAAGGCGCTCGATCTCCCCCGGCAAAGCTTCAAGCCGGTGCTTCTCGGTAAAGCTGATGCCCGAAGCAGATTGCCTTTTCTCGGCCTTAGCCTCGCCTTTGCCCGGTTTGGCCTTCACCACGCTATCCGAAAAATCATCCTGCCCGCGCTGCGCTAGATAGTCAGTCCAGCCGCCTGCATAGACCGTGGCACGGCCGTCGCCTTCCATGGCGATGGTGGTGGCGGCCACACGGTCAAGGAAGTCGCGGTCGTGGCTCACCAACAGCACGGTGCCGTCATAGGTGCCCAACAGCTCCTGCATCAAGTCCAGCGTTTCGACATCCAGATCGTTGGTCGGCTCATCGAGCACCAAGAGGTTGGACGACCGCGCCATGATCTTGGCCAGTAGCAGCCGCGCCTTTTCACCACCCGAAAGCGAACGAACCGGTGCGCGGGCCTGCGCCTCGTCAAATAGAAATTCCTTAAGGTAGCCCACCACATGTTTCGGCTGGCCGCGCACCAGCACCTGATCGGCTTTGCCCGAGACGCGCATGTCCGGATCGCCTGTCAGGCTTTCCCACAGCGTCATATTACCATCGAGCTGCGCGCGCGCCTGATCGAAAAGCGCAAGTTCCAGATTGGTGCCAAGTTTGATCTCGCCTTGATCCGGTTGTTCCTTGCCGATCAGCATGTTGAGCAGCGTGGTTTTGCCCACACCGTTCGGCCCCACCAATGCGATTCGGTCGCCGCGTTGCACGGTGATCGAGAAATCGCGCAGGATCTGTTTGTCGCCGAATTTCTTGGCTACACCTGTCGCTTCGATCACCTTGCGGCCCGACTTGGGACCAGCTTCCAGCGCCATGGCAGCAGTACCCTGCCGGGTGATCTGGGACGACCGTTCGGCCCGCAGTTCTTGCAGCGCGCGGACGCGTCCTTGGTTACGCTTGCGCCGGGCCGAGATGCCCTCAACAGCCCAACGGGCCTCTGACTTGATCTTGCGGTTGAGCTTGTGGCGCTGCATGTCCTCTTCTTCCCAGATCTGATCGCGCCATGCTTCAAATCCCTCAAAACCGATCTCTTGACGGCGCACAGCGCCGCGGTCGATCCAAAGGGTGGCGCGGGTCAGTTCGCGCAGGAAGGCGCGGTCGTGGCTGATGATGACAAAGGCCGTGCGGGTGCCCTTAAGCTCGGCTTCGAGCCATGCAATCGCTTCGATATCTAGGTGGTTTGTTGGCTCGTCCAGCAGCATCAATTCCGGCTCTTCGGCCATCAGCCGCGCCAGTGCCGCACGGCGACGTTCGCCGCCCGAGGCCGTCGCCACAGGGCGCGCGGGGTCAAACTTTAGCCCCTCGCCTGCGCGCTCGACTTTATACATCTCGCCGGGATCGAGCCCATGCGCCGCGAAGTCGCCCAGCGTCTCGAAGCCCGACAGATCCGGCTCCTGCTCCATATAGCCGACCGACACACCGGGCCCGGCAATAACCGCCCCGCTGTCCGGCTCAACAAGTCCGGCCATGACCTTCATCAGTGTGGATTTGCCCGAGCCGTTGCGGCCGACCAATGCCAGCCGGTCGCCGGCCTGAACCACCAGCGAGAGGTCTTCGAAAACAGGATCGCCGCCAAAGGTCAGCGAAATGTCGGTGAGTTGTAAAAGGGGTGCGCGTGCCATGCCCGCCTGCTATCTCTCGGCACGGGTAAGGTCAATGTCCCTTGGCGATGGCCCTGTGTTTTGCCCGCTTTAGGCCAAGGCGCGCAGCAGCCGCGCGCGGTTGGGCGGGATCGCGGCAATCTCAAGCCCGGTAAAGACATGCAGCGTGTTCATCTGCCGGTCGATCACCGCATGATCACTGACCCAGCCCCCCATCGCCAGATAGCTGCGCAGCAGCGGCGGGATCTGCTGGCGTGCCCGGCGAGGATCGGCGGTATGTGTGTCGCGCGCGAAGGGGTGGATGTCCTGAGCTCTGACAATGGGTCGCAACTTTGCTGGGGCGAGATGCTGGTCTTTTAGGTGAGCAAAGGCGTCGCGGTAAGCTGTGGGATCGGTTCCTGCAAATGAGGAGCAACCAAATAGTAGCGCCACTTTGTTGCGGTCCACCTCTTGCGCCAACCGCCCCCACGCAAGGCGCTGAATGTCAGGGTCATGCCAGTCTGGATGGACGCAAAAGCGGCCTAGCTCTAGCAAAGCGCCTGCGATTGTTTCGAGGTTGGTTAAGTCATAGAATTGCGCCGCGTAGCTTTGCCTAAGGGCCGCGCCGTAAAATAGGCTCAGGCGAAAGCAGCAGACGAGAGCCCCGCTGGCGCGCTCTTCAACCAAAAAATGGCGGGCCTTGGCATCGAAAGCATCAATGTCAGGCTGAACGTCAGTTTGAAAACACTGAGCGCGCAAGATCTGCGCGCGGGTGATATCGGCGGGCGATGTGGCTTCGCGCGTCAGATATCGGCCCGGAGGCGCTTGGGTCATTTGCGAGGTCGCCTTCGGTTGCCTGCAGCCCTGCCCCGCCGATCGACCGCCGGGGCATGCGGTAAATAACTTAGCTGCCGAATGCCGTCGGGCTAAAGCGGCCAAGGTTACCCAGAAGCTGACGCAGGAACGTATTGTCAGCGACGGGCGATGTCGTCACGCGGCGCGACAATGGCACCACATGCCCACGCTCTAACCCGAACCGTTCGACATTAGAAACGACCCCCGCTTCGTTAAAGCTGACGGTAACCACTTCGCGCTCAATCTCTTTGGGCGCCATAAAGCCAAGAGCCCGTTTGCGCATCTTAACGTAATAGTAACTATCATCGCTCAAAACACCCGAGGCGGTGGGCACACCGATCTTTTGGGCGACGCTTTCCTTGGTGTCGCTGCCAACGACGACCTGTTCTAGCTGATCTTCGGGCGGCACATAACCGTGGTTCTCATACTGCGGGCTGCAGGCTGTCAGAAGCAGTGCAAGGCCCAGCCCTGCGATCCGGAGGCTTGTCTTGCCGGTCTGTTTCGTGTTGCGCATTTGGTCTGCCCTCTTGCCCTGACGGATTATGGCTTTTATTTCGCATACACTAACGCACCCCAAGTGTACAAGAAACGAAAGTCGGATCTCATGTCGCGCAAATCACCTACGCCAACCGCTCTACGGGTCGCAGACCTGTCACAGACGGAGCCAAACGGCTTTGATCTGCGCCCCGAGACGGATAATTTAACTCAGATCGCTAAGGAGCTGGAACTTTCCGCCCTGCGCAAGCTCAGCTTTGTCGGCAAGATCAAGCCACTGGGCAAGCAAGACTGGCAGCTTGACGGTAAGCTGGGTGCCACCGTGGTGCAGCCCTGCGTGGTCACGCTCGAGCCGGTGACCACACGCATTGACGTGAATATAAAACGCCGTTTCGTGCATGATTTCGAACTTCCCGATGAGGAAGAGGTTGAGATGCCCGATGACGACACCACCGAGCCTTTGGGCCAGTGGATTGATCCTGCGCAGATCATGATTGAAGCGCTGGCGCTGGAAGTCCCGGAATATCCCCGCAAGGGCGAAGTTGAACTGGGCCAGATGGTCCATGCAGAGCCGGGCCAAAAGCCGATGACCGATGAAGACGCCCGACCCTTTGCGGGGCTGGGTGCGTTGCGCGATGCGCTAAAGAAAGACGAAACCTAAGAAAACGGGCGGAAAACCGCGGAAATACTGGGTTGCATCACGGCGCTTTCGCGTTATTTTGCCGCCCTCACCCGAATTAAGGTTGGACATTGCGCGGCTGCGGCCCTAAAGCGTCGTCACGCCCGAAACGGGGTCCGAATTGAAACACGGTTGCGGCATGCTCTATGCAGGTCAGCAACCCCGAAGGCAAAGGCACCAGACATGGCTGTCCAACAGAATAAAGTATCCAAATCGCGTCGCAACAACCGTCGCGCCCACGATTCGCTCACAGCAGCGAACCCGAACGAATGTTCGAACTGTGGTGAACTGAAGCGTCCGCACCACATCTGCGCCGCTTGCGGTCACTATGACGACGCAGAAGTTGTCGCCCTGACCGAAGAAGTAGACCTGGAAGACGACGCAGCTTAAGCTGCCGCTGTTTCCAAGGTTTTCTCTAAGGCAGTGAGGCATTCGCACTGATGACGGCCCAGCCCGATCAACATAACGCGAAAGCCGGACACACCCTGATCTCGGTCGACGCGATGGGGGGTGACGAAGGCCCGGCAGCAGTTGTTGCCGGGTGCGCGCTTTCCGCGACAGCAAATCCCGACATTGGTTTTATCCTGCATGGTCCCCGTGATCAGCTGGAGCCTTTGGTCGCCAAACGTGGCGAGCTGTCGGGCCGTTGCGAGATACGTCACGCCACGGATGTCGTCACCATGAACGACAAGCCCAGTCAGGTTGTGCGTACCGGCAAAGACAGCTCCATGTGGTCTGCCATCGAATCCGTGCGCAGCGGCGAGGCGGCTGTGGCTGTTTCCTGCGGCAATACCGGCGCGCTGATGGCGATGTCGATGATACGGCTACGTAAATTGCCGGGCGTGAACCGCCCTGCGATTGCCGTGCTCTATCCGTCTTCCAATCCTCAGGGCTTCAACGTGATGCTCGACGTGGGCGCTGATGTCCGCGCCGATGCCGATGATCTGTTGCGCTTCGCCTTGATGGGAACCTCTTATGCCCGCAACGGTATGGATCTGGAGCGCCCCCGCGTCGGTCTGCTGAACGTCGGCACCGAAGAGCATAAGGGCCGCACGGAACTCAAAGAAGCTTACGATCTGATTCGTGCGCAGGGTGATACGACCGGGTTCGAATTCGTCGGCTTTGTTGAAGGTGGCGATATTTCGGGCAACCGGGCCGATGTTATTGTGACCGACGGATTTACCGGTAATGTCGCGATCAAGACTGGCGAAGGCACTGCCAACATGATTGGCAACAGACTGCGCGAGGCGTTTAAATATTCGCCCCTGTCGCGTCTGGCATCGCTGCTGGCCTATACGTCGCTGCGCCGACTCAGCAAAAAGATTGACCCGCGCCGTGTGAACGGGGGCGTCTTTCTGGGCCTGAACGGCACGGTGGTGAAATCGCACGGCTCTGCCGATGCAACCGGCATCTCTGCTGCGATCAAACTCGCGGCTCAGTTGTCGCAGAATAAATTCAATGACAAGCTGGCCGCCCGCGTAGCCGCGACGCTGCCTGCTGAGGAGTCCATCAAATGAGCCTGCGCGCCGTTGTCACTGGTTGTGGCCACTACCTGCCCGCCCGTGTCGTCGAGAATGCTGAATTTGAAGCGACGCTGGACACGAATGACGAATGGATTCGCTCGCGCTCGGGCATTGAACGCCGCCATTTTGCTGCAGAAGGCGAAAACACCTCCTCCATGGCCAGTGCAGCCGCCCGCAAAGCGCTTGAGGATGCGGGCCGTGAGGCAGATGACGTGGATGCGATTATCGTCGCGACCTCTACTCCTGACCTGACATTCCCATCCGCCGCAACGATGGTGCAGGCTGAATTGGGTATGACCAGCGGATTCGCCTTTGATGTTCAAGCGGTATGCGCGGGCTTTGTCTATGCGCTGGCCAACGCCAATGCGCTGATCGTTTCGGGGCAAGCACGCCGTGTGCTGGTCATCGGGGCCGAGACCTTTAGCCGAATCATGGACTGGACCGATCGCTCTACTTGCGTACTCTTTGGCGACGGTGCTGGCGCACTGTTGCTTGAGGCACAGGAGAGCAACGGCAGCCCCGAGGACCGCGGTATTCTGGCCACTGACCTCAATTCCGATGGGCGCTACCGTGAACTTCTGTACGTCGACGGTGGTGTTTCGACTGGCACGACAGGCTATCTGCGGATGCAGGGCAACCAAGTCTTCCGTCACGCTGTAGAAAAACTCGCCGCCACCGCCAATACCGCGATGGAGCGGGCCGGTGTCAGCGCCGAGGACGTGGATTGGATCGTACCGCATCAGGCCAATATCCGCATTATCCAAGGTACCGCCAAGAAATTGAACCTGCCGATGGAGCGTGTGGTTGTGACCGTACAGGACCACGGCAACACCTCTGCGGCCTCGATCCCGCTGGCCCTGTCTGTGGGCCGTGAGCGCGGCCAGATTAAAGAGGGTGATCTGATCGTCACCGAAGCCATAGGCGGTGGTCTGGCATGGGGTTCTGTTGTCCTGCGCTGGTAAGTCCCTGAGCTAACGTAGAAAATTTCCGCCGAATCGCGTTCGACCCGGGCATTGATGTTGACTCTAAATTTCTGAGCAGCATATGTTGTTGGAAAGCATGGGGGATATAATGCCTAATAAGACATTGACGCGCATGGATTTAAGCGAAGCTGTATTTCGGGAAGTCGGTCTTTCACGCAATGAGAGCGCCCAATTGGTTGAAGCGGTGCTTGAGCATATGTCAGACGCTTTGGTCGAGGGTGAGCAGGTGAAAATCTCTTCCTTCGGGACCTTCTCGGTGCGGGACAAGACCGCGCGCGTAGGGCGCAATCCGAAGACTGGCGAAGAGGTTCCGATCAACCCGCGCCGCGTGCTGACGTTCCGCCCCTCGCATTTGATGAAAGACCGGGTTGCCGAAGGCAACAAGTCCTGACCCATGGTCAAATCGCCGGACGCTTTTCGCACCATCTCCGAAGTCGCTGACTGGCTCGGCATCCAGGCCCACGTTCTGCGGTTCTGGGAGAGCAAGTTCACGCAGGTAAAGCCCATCAAACGGGCTGGCGGACGGCGTTACTACCGTCCGGCGGATATGCTGCTGTTGGGGGGGATCAAAAAGCTTCTCCATGATGATGGGCTCACGATCAAAGGCGTGCAAAAGATCCTTCGCGAAGAAGGGATGACCCATGTCTCGTCCCTCTCGGCACCGCTGGATGAATTAGATTTTCTTGAGCCTCGGCCCGCGCCCAAACCTAAGATTATTCGCCCCGAAACCGGTGTCGTTTTGAGCTTTGGCTCGAAAGCGGAACTCGCTGCTGCGCCAGACACGGCCGAAGCCGAAGTGCAGGCGGAAGACGCGAATGTTACTGAGCATCAGCCGGAAAGTGAGACACCTGTCGCAGGATCAGAGACGCCTGAGACCACCCCAGACGTGCCCCCGCGCCCCGCGCCCGTGCCACCTGCGGATGATCACCCCCGCGCCACGCCCGATCCGTTGGCCCCGTCTGACAGCACAACCCCCGACGCGCCGCATCTTGAGGTGCCCCCTTCCAACGAAGAAGCTGAGGCCGTTCAGGAAGAGCCAGTTGCAGGGCCGGCTACAAATGAAAGCTTGCCCGATTTCTTGAAGCGCCCCCTCGCCCCAAGTCCGAAAGTACAGGACGACGCAGGTTCTGAGAATGACGCGGATGAAGCGCCCTTTGAGGCGGAGATCGAAGAGATTGACGACACGCCCAGACCCGCGATCATCGACCTGCCAGACTTCACCCCCGAAGCCGATTTTCCAGCCCGGCCAGGGCTGTTGAGCGTGGCCACCCGTGTGCATTACCTGCCGCGCGAGGTGCAGCCTCGTGTCGCCGGATTGCTCCTTGATTTAGCTGAGATGCGCGTCCGCATGGCCGCCGAACCTGGCTTCGAAAGTAATTACTGATCGCGATGGAAAGATCGGCAATTCCCTCTTGCACCCTCTGCGAGATCGGGTATGAAGCCCACGTAGTCGGGCTATGGCGCAGCCTGGTAGCGCGTCCGTCTGGGGGACGGAAGGTCGCAGGTTCGAGTCCTGCTAGCCCGACCAACCGACTACAACAAAACGCCCGCGCCGGTAACGCGCGGGCGTTTGTCATTTAAAAAGGCCCCGCTTGATGCCCAATGCGATGAACGGGGTGCTCCCCAACCAGCAGATTGCAGCGATGATCGAAAGTGGCGCCATTGCCGCTGATCCTGCCGTGACCACTGCCCAAATCCAGCCTGCAAGCCTCGACCTACGCCTCGGCACAGTCGCGTATCGCGTGCGAGCGTCCTTCCTTGCCGGCCACGGGGCCAAAGTCGCTGATCGGTTGGAAGAGTTCGAGATGCACCGCGTGGACCTTAGCGATGGGGCCGTGTTGGAAAAAGGCTGCGTCTATGTCGTGCCTTTGATGGAAACACTCGCGCTGTCTGAAAATGTCTCTGCGGTTGCTAATGCCAAAAGCTCCACCGGGCGGCTCGATCTATTAACGCGCACCATCACCGACGGTGGGACCGAATTTGACCGGATCGCGCCGGGCTATACAGGCCCGCTCTATGCCGAGATCTGCCCCCGCTCCTTTTCCGTGCTTGTGCGCCCCGGCATGCGGTTGAACCAGATCCGCTTCGGCAGCGGCGACGCGACGCTGAATGATGACGCCCTGCGTGCGCTGCATGATAAAACCCCCTTGGTAGATGGCACAGCCGTGATCGACGAAGGCTTGGGCTTTTCCGTCGATCTGCGCCTACCCGGCACCAGCCTCGTTGGCTACCGCGCCAAGCCGCATACCGGGGTGATCGATCTGGATAAAATCGGCCACTACGCACCGGCGGATTATTGGGAAGAGGTGCACAGCACCAATGGGCAGATCATCCTTGATCCCGGTGCTTTCTACATTCTGGTTAGCCGCGAGGCCGTGACGATCCCCCCCGCCTATGCTGCTGAAATGGCGCCCTATTTAGCGATGGTGGGTGAATTCCGTGTGCATTATGCGGGCTTCTTCGATCCCGGCTTTGGACATGCCGAGGCGGGCGGTACCGGTTCACGCGGCGTGCTGGAAGTCCGCTGCCATGAGGCGCCTTTCGTGCTAGAGCATGGTCAGGTTGTGGGCCGCTTGGTCTATGAACATATGGCGCAAATCCCCAGCCAGCTTTACGGGGCCGACATCGCCTCGAATTACCAGGGTCAGGGTTTGAAGCTGTCGAAACATTTCCGCTCAGCCTAAGGGCGCGGAGGCTTACTTCGACCGAAAGAACCGCCGCAGCAGCCGGATACCCTGCTGCGCAGTGCGCGCGTTGAACGCGCCACCTTTGCCCGATCCCCGCTTGCCTGCACGCCGCGTGCCCGCGCTAATACCGCGCGACACCAAACGGCGCATCACCTGACGTATGACCATGTTAACGATCGGTTTCATCGGTCCTCTCCCTCGGATCAGCCCGTCTGATGTAGGTGCCACGGGGCGTATGTCACCCCCCGGCCCCTTAATCTTCAAAAAGCTCGCTCTGGCCCTCGGTGGTTTCCGGCTCATCCTCGCCATCGCCGACAGTCGGAAGAAGCCCAGATGGCGGACGGTTTTCCAACAGCCCGGCAGAGCGCAGTTCCTTGAGACCCGGCAGATCGCGCGCACTCTCTAGACCGAAGTGATCGAGGAACTCTTGCGTCACAACAAAAGTCACCGGGCGGCCCGGCGTCATCTTGCGGCGGCCAAAGCGGATCCACTCCATCTCAAGCAATTGATCCACCGTCCCACGAGAGACCGCAACGCCGCGAATCTCTTCGATTTCCGCACGGGTTACGGGCTGGTGGTAAGCGATGATCGCCAGCGTCTCGATCGCCGCGCGGCTGAGTTTGCGGGTCTCAACCGTTTCTCGGTGCATGAGAAAGCCAAGATCGGGCGCGGTGCGAAAGGCGTAGGCATCGCCCACCTTCATCACCTGCACACCGCGCCCTTGGTAGCGGTGCCGTAGGAAAGCCATCGCTTCACCCACGTCTGAACCACGCGGCAGGCGGTCTTCCAATTCGCGCAGCGTGATCGGCTCAGAGCTTGCGAAAAGCACTGCTTCGATCATGCGTTCCTGTTCGGCCAAGGATGGCGCGTCGAACAGCTTTTTCTCTTTTGTTTTAACGTCTTCCGACACGCATCAATCCTTCTTGCGCAGTTGGATGGGGGCGAAAATCTCTTTTTGGCGGATTTCCATTTGCCCCTCCTTGACCAGTTGGAGTGAAGCCGCAAAGGTCGCTGCTGTGGCAGAGCGGCGGCGTTCAGGGTCGGTTTCCCAGCCTTCGGGCAGATAGCTGTTCAGATCGCCCCAATCGCCCGCATAGCCGATCAGCCCGCGCATCCGTTCAAGCGCTTCTTCCATGGTGAATACTTTGTCGCGGTCCATCACGAAGGGCCGGAAATCATCGCGGGTGCGGGTGCGCGCATAGCCTTGCATGAGGTCCAGCAGGGTGGCGGTATAGGTCACCTTTTTGACGCGGGTGATTTCATGGGTCTGACCACGGGCAAAGAAATCTCGGCCGAGTTGATCGCGTGCCATCAGCCGTGCGGCGGCGTCCCGCATGGCTTGCAGGCGTTCCAATTGATACGCCAGATGCGCGGCCATCTCTTCGCCTGAGGGGCCTTCTTCTCTTGGGTCGGGCGGCAGCAGCAGGCGCGATTTAAGAAACGCCAGCCATGCCGCCATGACGAGGTAGTCAGCGGCCAGTTCCAGACGCAGCTCTTTAGCACGCTCGACAAAGGCCAGATACTGCCGTGCGAGTTGCAGCACCGACACTTTGCGCAGATCGACCTTTTGGGTACGGCTAAGCGACAGCAGTAGATCAAGCGGCCCCTCATAGCCCTCAACATCAATGATGAACGCCTCGGCAGCCAGCCGGTCAGCAACGGAGCCGCCAGCCCCGCCCCTGTCTTCCTCGAATGCTGTATCAGCCATGTAAAGTCCCGCCCAGAAGCGTCTCAAGCTGGGCGCTGAGGGCGTCGATGTCAACGTCATCGGGGGATTGCCGCGCATCCATCGCGCGCAGGGCACGGGTCTGGGCAGCAGGGGTCATCTCGCCTGCAGCTGCGGCCACGGCGCGGCGTTCGTCCAGCGAGCCGTTGCAGAATAGGGCCACATCACAGCCAGCGGCAAGGGCCGCGCGGGTGCTCTCCGCCGGGGTCATTTGCAGCGCTTTCATCGAGATGTCGTCGGTCATGATCAAATTATCGAAGCCGATATCTTCGCGAATGAGGCGCATCACCTCAGGCGACAGGGTTGCAGGCGTATCGGCAAGCGCGTCATAGACCAGATGCGCGGTCATGCCCATCGGTAGGTCTTGCAGGCTGCGGAACGGGGCAAAATCAACCGCCTCCAGATCAATCCGCCGTGCATCGACCCGGGGCAGGTTGTGGTGGCTGTCAAGCGTGGCGCGGCCATGGCCGGGCATGTGTTTCATCACAGGCAACACGCCACCGGCCAGCAATGCATCAGATACGGCGCGGCCAATCGCGGCCACTTGTCCCGGGGTGTCGCCATAGCAACGGTTGCGCAGGAACCGGTGGGTCTGTGCAGAGGCCACGTCGATCAATGGCGCGCAGTTGCTGTCGATCCCGACGCTGTGCAATTCGTGCGCGATGATCCGGTACATCAAATAAAAGGCTTTGGTGGACTGATCCCCGGCGCGCTCTGCCATTTCAAGTGGCGGCATCCAATCGCGCCAGTGTGGCTCGCGCATGCGTTGCACGCGGCCCCCCTCTTGGTCGATTGTGATCACGGCGTCGTGGCCCGCCGCCTCGCGCATTTCATCGCAAAGCGCGCGGAGCTGGTCTGGGCTATCGATGTTGCGCCCAAAAAGGATGAAGCCGAAGGGCCGCACGTCACGAAAGAACGCTTTTTCCTCGACGCTAAGCTCAAGGCCCGCAGCGTCGAGGATCGTGGCCCCAAAGGGACGCATCAGCGCATCACCACCGGAATGCAGTCCGCGTTCTCGGCCACGAGAGCCGAGCAGAAACGCCGCGCGTCTGCGATGTCGTCAAAGCCCATCGCGCGCAGGCGATAGAAGACCCGTCCGCCGCTGGTCGCTTTCTGAACAACGCGGTTTTTACCTTCGAGGTACGCGCCGAAACGGCCTTGAAGACGGTCCCATTGTTCGCGGGCAACCTCGGGGCTGTCAAAGGCGCCAAGTTGCGCCATGCGGGTGCCTGCAGGCAGGGCTGCGGGGTCAACCTCTTGGCTGGCGGCTGCGACTGGATTGCTTTGCACGGCGGCGGGTGTCACCACGGCGGCCCCGGCAGGGCGGCGGCGCGGGCGTAGTGAGTTACGCACGCCGGGGGCGTTAAGAACAGCTTTGACCACTTTGGGCTGAACCGACGTATCAGCAAGCGCCATGGCGACGGCGGCGTCTACTGGATCAGCCGAAGCGCCGGTCAGCGGGGCGACGCCATTGGTCAACTGCGCCACCAGGTCTTGAACATTGCCCGAGCGGATCGCGGCAGAGGCGTCGATCAGGTCGCCGTCCGTGTCGCGGGCGACGGCTTGAGTCACGTCGTCTTGTGTCTTTGGAGCAACCATTGCCACTTGCACGGGTTGGTCTTCGTCTTGCAATTCCATCTGACGCGGCGCGAGGCGGAGCTGTTCGGCGGGCCGTCCGGCGCTGCCTTCGGCGGCGACGACGTTCACCGACAGCCCCTGATGGCGGGCCAATTCGCCGCCCGGTTCTTCGGGACGGACACGCATTTCGCCTTCGATCGCGCGAACCACCGGAATGCCGGTCACATCGCGTACAAGTAGCTTATAGCCCCAGACACCAATCCCAGCGACGAGCGCCAAGGAAACCACGGCGCCCGCGATATTGGTGAGCGTTGTCAGTGTCTTGGGCGTGGCGCCCACTGCATAGCTATGCGCGGAATCGGGCGCATAGCCCGCCGTCGTCGAAGAAGACGTAAAATCTGCCATCTCTGCCTCTTTGCCCGGCGTGATACATCGCCACGCGGGTCTGGTCATGGGGTTGCCTGTTTTCGGCGCGCTGGTGCGGTTACCGCATCTCCTGCGCCGGTGTGACCCCAAGAATACCAAGCCCCGCCGCAATTACAATCGCAACGGCACGCGACAGGGCGATTTTTGCCTGCGACGTGGCAGCGTCCCCTTCTTGCAACGCACGCAGCCCGTCTTCGGAGCGGCCAAGGTGGTAAAGACTGTGGAAATCGGACGCCAATTCGTAGAGGTAGAAGGCCACCCGGTGCGGTTCATTGCTGCGCGCGGCGGTTTCCACCAGACGCGGCCATTCGGCCAGTTTGCGCAGCAGGCCAAGCTCGGCATCATGGTCAAGCTTGGTCAGATCCGCATCCCTCAGCGTGGCGTCGGCAACCTCAATCCCAGCCTCTTGGGCCTTGCGCAGAATCGAAGCCACCCGCGCATGGGCGTATTGCACATAGAACACCGGGTTTTCGCGGCTTTGTTCCAGCACCTTGTCGAAGTCAAAGTCGAGCATCGCGTCGTTCTTGCGGGTTAGCATGACGAAACGGGTCACATCCGGGCCAACTTGATCGACCACATCGCGCAGGGTCACAAAGGTCCCTGCCCGTTTGGACATCTTGAACGGCTCGCCATTTTTATAGAGCTTCACCAGCTGCGTCAGCTTGATGTCGAGCGGCACGTGACCGTCGCTCAGCGCCGAGACAGCTGCCTTCATCCGCTTGACGTAGCCGCCATGATCCGCGCCGAAGACGTCGATCAACATGTCAAAGTCGCGGCTGACTTTATCGTAGTGATAGGCGATATCGGGAGCGAAATAGGTCCACGATCCGTCGGATTTCTTGACGGGGCGATCCACGTCATCGCCGTGTTCTGTGGATTTGAACAGCGTCTGTTCGCGCGGTTCCCAATCTTCGGGCTTCTTGCCCTTTGGCGGTTCCAGAACGCCTTCGTAGATCAGCCCTTTGGCTTCGAGTGACGCAATTGCCGCCTCGATTTGGCCCGTGCCGTAGAGTGACTTTTCGCTGTAGAAGACATCCATTTCGACGCCCAGCGATGCCAAATCTTCGCGGATCAGGTTCATCATCGCATCGCTAGCAAACTCGCGGATGTCGTCGAGCCATTCGCTTTCGGGTTGGTCGACCAGCTTGTCACCGTACATCTTAGACAGCGCTTCGCCCAGTGGAATTAGGTAGTCACCGGGGTATGTGCCATCGGGGAAGGCCACCTCTTTGCCATTGGCTTCGAGGTAACGCAGGTACACGGACCGCGCCAGCACATCGACCTGCGCACCGCCGTCGTTGATGTAGTATTCGCGCGTCACGTCGTAGCCTGCGAAATCGAGCAGGCTGGCCAGAGCATCGCCAAAGACCGCGCCACGGGTGTGGCCCACGTGCAGCGGACCCGTGGGGTTGGCCGAAACATATTCCACGTTTACCCGCTGACCGGCGCCAAGGATTGCTCGGCCAAAGTCCGTGCCTTGGCTCAACACTTGCCGCGCCACATTCTGCCAGACCGACGGCGCAAGACGCAGGTTGATAAAGCCCGGACCGGCCACTTCGGCAGAGGTGATGCGCGGGTCATTTTGCAGCTGTGCGGCCAGCGCTTCGGCGATGTCGCGTGGTTTCAGACCTGCGGGCTTGGCCAGTACCATTGCGGCATTGGTCGCCATATCACCATGCGCAGGGTCGCGTGGCGGCTCTGCGGTGATCGGGTCAAAGTTCAGGGTCGCAGGCAGGGCGTCCTGCGCGACCATCTGTTCCAGTGTCGCAATGATGAGATGGCGAATTTCGGCAAATAGGTTCATGTCGGGTATCCTTGTTCCCCGCCCGTTTATCATGTGCGGGGGTGCAGTCAATGAAGCGGCGGGCCGCGAAAGCCCATGTGAGGGGGTGGCGTTTGAAGCGGCACGGTCAGCCGAGGTCCAAACGCCCACTTCGGAGCCGTCGGCCAGCCTCAGACCCAAGGTAAAGCGCGGTGTCTGCGGCCAGTCCGGCCTGCCCTTCGGGCACGGTGATCAGGTGAAAGTGCAGCCCCCGCGGGCCAAAGACCTTATCAAGCGCGGCATTGGCGCTTTCAACGGCGCCGATCATTCCGTAACCAGCGAGAGCCAAAGGCTGACTAGGTCGCGACAGGACCGTTACAACAGACCCCTGCCCGGCCACCAATCCACGACCCAAAGCGCGCACCAGCGCAGAAAGCCCACGGATCTGCGCATCAATTCCTTGGGCGCAGTCCTCGGGGTCAAGCGGCATCAGGTTGAGCACCATCTGAAGCGGCGTGGCGCCCCAGTTGCGGTGCAGGGGCTCAAACCGACTGACAAGATCGCCGGATAGGGCCAACCCGCCGACACGCTCTGCCGATTGGCTCATGAGGTCTGCCAAGACGCTGGGATCGCGGTCCAGCACAACGACCTCAGCCCCCATCTTCGCCGCGCGTTTGGCCACCGATGGGCCGGGCGCCTGGCCTGCCGAAAGGATCGCGAAGGTCGCGTCACCGGCCAAGCTTTCCGGCAGAACGGGGGTTTGTATCATGTCATGTCACCTATAGATCACAGTGGGCAGGCTACCATGCCGCAAAGATTAGCGGAAGCTGCGCAAGTCACTGCCAAAGAGACGCGCGTGTTCTTGCAACGCAAAACGGTCCGTCATGCCTGCGATGTAGTCCGAGACCATCCGCGCCAGCGTGGTTTCATCCTCTGCGGCCTCAATTGCCGTTGCCCAATGGCGGGGTAAAAGGTTTGGCTGAGACAAAAACAACGGGAACAGGTCTTCGACCACTTTGGTCACCTTCTCGCGGTTCTCCATCACCGACGGCGCGCGATACATCCGCGTAAAAAGAAACTTTCGGATTTCGCGCAGATCCTGCCAAACGGGATTGGAGAAACGGATCACCGGGCGGCCCAGATGACGGATGTCATCGGCGGATGTCGCGCCCGATTCTTTGAGCAGCTTGGCCGAGGTTTCGATCACATCACCGACCATCACGCCAAAGACCCGACGCAGCGCCTCATGGCGGCGGCGGTAGCTGTCTGTGTCGGGGTAAAGCCTGTCGACTTCCGCATAGGCCGCGCCCACCATGGGGAGCTCTGCAATCTCGTCTTCGGTGAATAGCCCCGCCCGCAGACCATCGTGTAGGTCGTGGTTGTTATAGGCAATGTCATCGGAAAGTGCCGCCACCTGCGCCTCGGCGCTGGCGTGGGTGTGCAGTTCCAAATCATGCCGTGCGTTGTAGTCTGCCAGCGCATGGGGCACCTCTCCGGTGACGGGCCCATTGT
Source organism: Sulfitobacter sp. AS92 (assembly GCF_038900015.1). Classification (NCBI taxonomy): domain Bacteria; kingdom Pseudomonadati; phylum Pseudomonadota; class Alphaproteobacteria; order Rhodobacterales; family Roseobacteraceae; genus Sulfitobacter; species Sulfitobacter sp. AS92. Next base: position 32,471 of record NZ_JBBMQL010000010.1, on the reverse strand, counting down.
GTTTGGCAATTCCTTCGAGCGTGTCCCACGTCAGGTTCAGCCCGTCGAATTCGGCATAGTGCCGCTCTAGCGTGGTGACGATCTTGATCGCCTGCGCGTTGTGGTCAAACCCGCCGTAGGGCGCCATCAGCTTATGCAGCGCGTCCTCGCCGGTGTGGCCAAAGGGCGTGTGGCCCAGATCATGGGCCAGCGCCACTGCCTCGGTCAGCTCACCATTCAAGCGCAGCGCGCCCGCGATGGTGCGCGCCACCTGGGCCACCTCGATCGAGTGGGTCAGACGGGTGCGGAAATAATCGCCCTCATGCTCCACAAAGACCTGAGTCTTGTGTTTGAGCCGCCGGAAGGCGGAGGCGTGGATGATCCGGTCTCGGTCCCGCTGATAGCAGGAGCGAAACGTGCTTTCCTCCTCCGGCACCAACCGTCCCTTGGCGGTGTCCGGATCCGAGGCGAATTCTGCGCGCATTGCGGCTGGTCCTCTCTCGCGGTCCTTGTGACCTGTCCTTGTGGTTTCTATATGTTAGAGGAACGCGAAAGAAAACCGATGCATCGGAGCCTGCAGATGAACCTGCCCCCCAAAGTCACCTCCCGCGCCTTTGAACGCCTCGCCGAGATCGGGGCCGCCGAGGAAGGCAAAGCCCTGCGCATCGCTGTCGAAGGCGGCGGCTGCTCGGGATTTCAGTATGAAATCGCATTGGACGCGCCTGCCGATGATGACCTCGTGCTGGAAGGCAGCGGTCAAAAAGTGGTGGTTGATAGTGTGTCGCTGCCGTTTCTGGCGGATGCAGTGATCGATTTCACCGAAGAGCTGATCGGCGCGCGGTTCACGATTGAAAACCCCAACGCTACGGCGGCCTGCGGCTGCGGCACGTCATTTTCGATGTAAGCCTTTCCGGGCACGTCTATCCGCGCGCCCGGGCAAACCCTTCAAAGAACTGCTCAAAATATGGGCTTGAACGTTCGGTCTCTAGCAGGATCGCGTGGCTGTCTGGCCCGAGATAAGACAGAACATGCGGTCGCATATGCCCCCAGTCGGCACTTCGTTGGGCCCCCATATCGCTTAGACATTCCGCCAAAGGACGCAGCGCGCCTTGCACCTTGGGAACGGAATAAAACCGCAACCCTCCTTCGGGGATATGCTGCGCGTGCAGCGGGCCGCCTGCGATATGCGCAGCCCAACCGGTGACCAGCCATTCATGCGCGTCATCTTGCAGTGGGGCGTTCAGATCAGCTTGGATTAGGTGGGCGCGATTGCACGCAGTGACGGACTTTTCCCATAGCGGATTGGGGTACGCCCCGGCGAACCGCAACGCGGCGCAAACTTCGGCGAGAAGATCCATATCTTGGTCTAGGAAAGCAAGCAGCCCGGTGAATTGTAGACTTAGCTGCGCTTCTGAGGGCAGTTCCGGGTCGCAACGACCATAGTCGGATAGGTAATAGACAATATGGGTCAGCTCATACGCGGCCTTGCGGTTGGGCACGGCAAATGTGGCGCTGCGCGCAATGAAATCGCGCAGCCGCGCCCCGAGCGCGCCGTCACTGACCTCTTGCCCGACCCCCCGCCGGCGCAGCAGGCGCCGCGCTTCGGCGCGCTGCAGATCAGACAGTTCCGCATCCTTTAGGCCTGCGCGGGCAACATCTTCGCATAGCGCGATACCTTGTGTCATTGGCAAACCAAGGTCTTCAAGGTCGAGGCAGATCGACAGAAAAAAACGGTAATACTGTGGGAAATCACGCAGCATTTCACGGCAATTTGCATGGAATTCGCAGAGCGGCTCCAGCGCGTCGGGGTTCAACACGCAGCCCGTGCTTGCCAGAACCCCCAGCAATTCTGCGTTCTCTTTTAGCCAAAAGACATCGCCCTGCGCGCGGCGCTCGCTTGCAAAGGCGCGGATCAATCTCGCTGTGCGCGTTGGCGCGTCGCTGGTGTCAGGTCTGAGCAAAACGATGTTGGTCATAAGTCCGCCTCCGGGTTAAGAACAGCGGGCGGCCGAACCGCCCGCTTGATCAGGTTTCAGGCACCAAAGGTCAGCACTTGCGCCTCGGCTGAAGCAAGCCCAGTCGTGAAGAGGCCAACCCCTCCGCCCTGCGCGATGCAGCCAGTATCTTGCTGTAGTCCGGTGGTGAACATTTCAGTCCCCTCGCCCATCACCATGTCGCTGCCAATACGATTGAGGCCAGTGGTAAAAAGACCAACTCCCGTACCGAGGCTCATCAGGTTGTTGTCGGTCTCCTGCGCTGTTACGGGGGCGGCGGCTGCATTAAAAATCGCGGTCATGTCGGCGTCCTTTTTAGTGGGTTTACAATCTGTAGGTGTAGTTCCTCTACTGATGCATCTTAAAAGTGTTTCGCCAAGCGATTTTCAGGTAACTTATTGTACTGCAATACTTATCCACATTAAGGGCACGCCACAGTTCTGCCTCATTGATCGTTTTTTGCCACGACCTGCGTCGTAAATTTTGTTTCTTCCACAGGGCCGCTTCATGACAAAGTCAGTGACCTGCAGGTGCAAGTTCCCGATATAGGGGAGTGTATGGTGATAGAATCACCCTAAGCGCGTACGCCTTCCCCTTGCCCCGGAGCGCCGATTGGGCGATAGCAGGTCAACGTCTTAAGGGGGCCCGGCATGAAGATCGCAAGTTTCAACATCAACGGTATCAAGGCCCGAGCGGCGGCGCTTCCAGAGTGGTTGGATGAGGCACAGCCGGACGTTGTGGTGCTGCAAGAGATCAAGTCAGTTGACGAAGCTTTCCCCCGCGAGATGCTCGAAGAGCGCGGCTATAATGTCGAAACTCACGGCCAGAAATCGTTTAACGGCGTGGCGATCTTGTCGAAACTGCCGTTGGAAGACGTAACCCGTGGTCTGCCCGGTGACGATGAGGACGATCAGGCGCGTTGGATCGAGGCAACCGTGGTCGGTGACGATATGGCGCTGCGTGTCTGTGGGTTGTACCTGCCCAATGGCAACCCGGTGCCCGGCCCGAAATATGATTACAAACTGGCTTGGATGGCACGTCTTCAAGCCCGCGCCGAGGCGCTCTTGGCCGAAGAAACACCATTTCTCATGGCAGGCGACTACAACATCATCCCGCAGGCCGAGGACGCCGCCAAACCCGATAGCTGGCGCGAAGACGCACTGTTTCGCCCTGAATCCCGCGCGGCTTGGCGGCAGCTGGTGAACCTCGGGCTAACGGATGCTTTCCGCGCGCGGACCCAAGGGCCGGGGCATTACTCATTCTGGGATTATCAGGCAGGCGCGTGGAACCGAAACAACGGCATTCGCATCGATCATTTTCTGCTGTCACCGACCGTGGCGGACCGGCTGCGCGATTGCCAGATCGACCGCGACGTGCGCGGACGTGACAAGCCGTCGGATCATGTGCCGATCTGGGTCGAACTGGATATCTAAGGCTCAGGCCTGAAGCTCGGCATCCCAATAGAGAAAATCCATCCAGCTTTCGTGCAAATGCCCAGGCGGGAATTTACGTCCCATGTTGCGCAGTTCCTCGGCGGCGGGCTGGCGCGGCGGTTTGCACAAGCAAAGCCCGGTACGGTGCAAGGGCCGCGACCCTTTGCGCAGGTTGCAAGGGCTACAGGCCGCCACCACGTTTTGCCAACTCGTCACCCCCCCGGCGGCGCGCGGCACCACATGGTCGAAGGTCAGATCGCCTTTCGCACCGCAGTATTGGCAGCGGAATTCATCCCTCAGAAATAAATTAAAGCGCGTGAAGGCCACGCGCTTTTGAGGTTTGACATAGTCTTTGAGAACGACAACCGAAGGTATCCTAATCACCGTAGAGGGGCTGCGCACCACCTCGTCATATTCGGCGACGATCTCGACCCGGTCGAGCCATTTGGCCTTTACCGCTTCCTGCCAAGGCCAAAGCGACAGCGGGTAATAGGATAAAGGTCTATAATCCGCGTTGAGCACCAGCGCGGGGTGATGTTTGAGTGCCGCCGGGTGGCGGGTGAATTCGGCCCTGAAATCGCCGTCCATCTGGTCGCGTCCTCTGCCCGTTTCTTTCACTATATCTCGCGGTTTCTCTCTGGCAAGACAAAGGTGAACCACTAGATGTCGCCGATTTTGCCCAAAGATTACGACAGAGGCGTGACAGATGGGCACAGTTTGTTAACCTTGTGGCATGATCAAAAGCCCCCTGCCCGATGCCTCCGCTCCGCGCGCCCTGCTCGAAGCCGCCGTATATGTCGATGATCTGGATGCGGCGCGGGAGTTTTACCGCGACATCTTGGGTTTGCAGCTTTTTCAGGAAGTGCCGGGGCGGCATATGTTCTTTGCGCTCGGCCCCTCGGTCCTGTTGGTCTTCAACCCCACCGCCACGGCCCAGCCTCCCGGCAATCCGAAGATGCCGGTTCCGCCCCATGGGGCGCGGGGTCCGGGGCATGTGTGCTTTGCAATGAACCGGGCAGAGATCGCCGCGATGGAAACGCGTCTGCGCGCCGCCGGGGTCGAGATCGACACCAGCTTTGACTGGCCCAACGGGGCGCGCTCGCTCTATGTGCGCGACCCCGCTGACAATTCGGTTGAGTTCGCCGAACCGTGGCTCTGGGATGAGATGAAGGGTTAAAGCCCCAGTTTGTCCCGCATGAAGGCGAGTGCGACACTCAAGCCATCCGGCGCGATGCCATGGCCGGTGCCTTTCATGACATGGGCATAAACATCCTGCCACCCGGCTTCTTGAAGCGCTTCGGCGGCCTGCGGCAGGGACTGCGGCGCCACCACATCATCGGCGTCCCCATGCACCAGCAGCACCGGCGGCTTCACCCGCGCCTCTTCGGCCAGCGCCTCGGGGTTGAGCAAACGGCCCGAGAAGGCAACGATACCCGCCACCGCATCCTCGCGCCGGGGGGCGACATGCAGTGACATCATCGTGCCTTGGGAAAAGCCAAAGAGCACGACCTGTTCGGGCAGCACGTCTTCGTCCACCATCAGCGCGTCGAGAAAGGCGTCGAGGTCTTCAACCGCGCTCATCATGCCGCGCATTGATTCCTCTTCGGACGATCCGTCGATCCATGGGATCGGGAACCACTGGAACCCCATCGGCGCACCTGCGCAAGCCTCGGGCGCGTCGGGGGCGACAAACAGCGTGTCTGGCAAATGCTCGCTCAGCGGATCGGCGAGGCCCAGCAGGTCAGCGCCATTGGCGCCGTAGCCATGCAGGAACACCACAACCGACCGTGTGGTGCCAGAGACCGGCTCGCGGCGCTCGGCGTTCAAAACCCGTGTCATGATAATCCTTCCTTTTGTTTCAACACCCGGTAGTAGGCAAAGAGCAGTCGCGCCGCAACCGACCGCCAAGGTGACCATGCGGCGGCCATGGCGGAGAGGTCTTTCGGCGTTGGGCGGGCGGGCAGATCAAACAGCCCCCGCGCGGCTTCTTGAAGCGCGAGATCGCCGCTGGGAAACACATCGCGCCGCCCAAGGCAGAACATCACATAGACCTGCGCGGTCCACGGCCCGATCCCCGGCATGTCGACAAGCCTGGCGATGGCGTCGTCATCGGGCAGGCTATGCAGCGCGTTAAAATCGAACTCCCGTTCGGCCAAGGCCAAGACATAGCGCACCTTGGGACGGCTCAGCCCCGCGGCGCGCAGCCCGCTGTCGCCGACGCGCAGAACATTCTCCGGCTGATGCAGCCCCGCCTCAACCAGCCGCGCATAAATGGCCCGGGCGGAGGCTACGCTGACCTGCTGCCCAACGATGATGTCGAGTAGCCCGGCAAATCCCGGCGGGCGCAGACGCAGTGGCAATGGCCCGGTTCGGGTGAGCGCCATAGCAAAACGCGGCTCGGCCTCGGCCAGCCACGCGGCCCCCTCGGCCACATCGGCGCCACAGGTGATCGGAGCGGAGAGGCTCACAGATGCGCCACCCAGTCCATCATCGCGTCAAGGTCGGTCAGGCAGTGCGCCCCCTCTGGCAGGCGCGGCCTTTCGATGAGGATCACCGGCAGGCCAAGTGCGCGTGCGGCGTCGACCTTCGGGCGGCTGGCTTCTCCTCCAAGGTTGCGGCAGATCAGCAGGTCGACGCCAAGGTCACGAAACAGCGCGGTCTCAGCCGCTGCGGTAAAGGGCGGATCGCCGAAGATCAGATCGACGAATGCATAGGGCGAAGGCCGGTCATGGCGGCTTGTTTGGCGGAGCATGAGGCGCGCGCCCTTAAAGGGCAGAAACTGCGGCAGGCTGGCCCAACCGGTCGCGGCAAAGACGCGGGCTCCGAGCGGCACGGCACGGGCGGCTGCGGACACATCGCTCGCCGATTGCAACAGCGGATCATCCAAAGCCCAGCCGGGGCGCGCGAAGCTGACAAAGGGCTTGCCCAAAGCCGTGGCGGCGGTAAAGCCTGCGTGGCTCAAGACCGCGTCGAACCCATGGCTGAGGTCAAGCACCGCGTCAAAACCCGCCATGTCGCGCCGCAGAGCGGTGGTGTCTTCAGGGTCGCGCATCTCAAACGCCATTGGCATCGGATTGCTGCCGCGCGGCGGTTCCGTCAGCCATGCGGTGACCCGGTGACCGGCCTCAGCCAAGGTGACGCCAAGCTGCCGCGCCTCGGCAGTGCCAGCGAGCAGAAGAAGGTTCAGCGAAGGGCGGTCAGGGGCGGTCATCGGCGCGATCATCGGCGAGCTTGGCGTCAGGCGCAAGCGGGATCGGGGGGCGCAAAAAACGGGCCTGGGCTTGCCCTTACCCATCGGCAGGGCTACCCCTTGGCGGGAAGTGAGGAATTCAGACATGATCGACGACAGACGCGCCCGGCGCAACGTAGCGGTGCTGGTGGCGGCACAGGCCTTTCTTGGTGCGCAGATGCCGATGATTTTCCTCGTGGGTGGCCTTGCCGGTCAGTCGCTGGCGACCAATGTCTGTCTGGCCACGCTGCCTATCTCGATGATCGTGCTGGGCTCCATGCTCTCGGCCACGCCGGTTTCGGCCATCATGCAACGATATGGCCGGAAGGCGGGGTTCTTTCTGGGCACAGCGGGCGGCGCTCTGGGCGGCGCGGTCGCGGCCTATGGGCTTTATCTGGCGTCTTTCCCAGTCTTTCTGGTCGGCTCCCTACTCACCGGTATCTACATGTCGGCGCAGGGGTTTTACCGCTTCGCCGCCGCCGATACCGCGTCGGATGATTTCCGGCCCAAGGCGATTTCCTATGTCATGGCGGGCGGGCTCGTCTCGGCCATCATCGGGCCGCAGCTTGCCACGGCAACATCGGGCAGCCTCGTGGTGCCCTTCCTTGGCACCTATCTGGCCGTGGTGGCGGTGAATGTGATCGGCGCGTTGCTGTTTCTATTCATAGACATCCCCAAACCGCCGATCCCGGCGCATGACGCGCCCAAGGGCCGCAGCCGGTGGGAATTGCTGAGCACGCCGCGCATCGCTGTCGCGGTGATCTGCGCCATGGTGTCTTACGCGCTGATGAACCTTGTGATGACCTCGACCCCGCTGGCCGTCGTTGGCTGCGGTTATAGCCAAGACAACGCGGGCTATGTGGTCACCGGCCATGTGTTGGCGATGTTCGCGCCGTCGTTTTTTACCGGGCATCTGATCAACCGGTTTGGGGTAGAGCGGATCATGGGCCTTGGCATTGCGATCCTTGGCGCTGCTGGTCTGGTGGCGCTGCAAGGGGTGGAGCTGGGCAACTTTTACATTGCGCTGATCCTCTTGGGGCTGGGCTGGAACTTTGGCTTTATCGGTGCGACCACGATGCTTGCGGGCGCGCATGAGCCGCATGAGCGCGGGCGGATGCAGGGTTTGAATGATCTGTTGGTCTTTGGTGGTGTAACCGTCGCCTCGCTGGCATCGGGCGGTTTGATGAACTGCTCGGGCGGCACGGCCCAAGAAGGCTGGGCGGCGGTGAACTTTGCCATGGTGCCGTTCTTGGTGCTGGCCGGTGGGTCGCTGATCTGGCTGGTGCTGCGCAGCCGCAGAGAGACGCAGCTGGGCTAAGCGCCTACCAGCGCGAGACCATGGCCCGCAGCGCGAAATGGCGGCGCGGGTCAGGCAGCGCGGCTTCGGAGACCTTTTGCGGGTCTGTGACAGCGGCCTTTAATACCGGACCGGCATGGGCGGCAGGAAGCAGGGCTGCGCAGGCTTGCGCGGGGATCTTCCCCCGGCCAGCGCGGGCTGATTTCAAACGCTGCAACGCGCCCGACGCGAGGGCCGACACCCCCTCAGCTGTGCCATCGAGAAGCGGCACACGGCCCGCCTCCTCCAAGTTCGGTATGGCGCAGAGCCACGCGGCAATCCCGGTGGCATAGGCCGCATCGCGCACCACCGCCTCATCTGTCCCGCCAAGGCGACGCGCGGCGACCCACATTAAATGACCGGCGGTCTGGTCGATGTAGCTCTCGAAGTGGCCTGCATCCTCAAACGGGTCTTTGTAGATATCCCACCGCCGCGCGGCGACGAGTTCATCCAGCATTTCTGCGTCCTCGGGCGCGATGGCGCGTGCCAGCGGCGTGGTGACCTCATGCCGTCTGACAGGACCGCCCTTGGCGATCTCCTCCAGCGCGTCGCGCCACCATTGCAGGCGCATCTCGGCGATCATCGCCTCTTGGGTGACCCATGGCGCGCGGGCAACCTCGACATTAAACGCATAGAGCGGGAACAGGAGCTTGCGCGCTTCCACAGGCGCGGCCATCGCTGCGCGAAAACGCCACGGATCGGCGCGCTCTACCATGGCGGCGCAGGCGTTTAGGTCGGCGTCGAATGTCATGCGGGGCGGGCCACGGTCAGCAGGTAGCCGAATTCTTCGCGGTGTGCGCGCCAACAGGCGATTTCCGCCTCAGTGGCATCAAGCATCTTCGTCAATTCTTCTTCCGCGCCGGGCCGTAGCTTTTCGATGCGCGCCTCCAGCGGGGTGTAGTAATTCTCCCAAGCCTCATCGGACAGCACACGGGTTGCAACCACCTCATAGCCCGCTGCGCGGACCCGGTCGGCGATGCCGTCCGCGTTGCTCATTGCGGGATAGTCGGCCCAGTGCGCGCGGGCCTCATCCGACGGAGTGTCCGTCAGCCAGCAAGGCTCAGAAAAGGCCACAACGCCCCCCTTTCGGAGCGATTTGCGCCAGCTGGTCAGCGCTTCCGTCACGCCAAGGAAATAGACCGCACCCGCACACCAGATCAGATCATATTCATTGGCGATGGCGGCCATATCGGCGCGTAGCAGGGTGACATTGCCATCCGCCACGAAACGCCCTCGGGCGGTATCGACGAAATGAGCTGTTTTATCGAGTGCTGTAACATGCCCCTGCGGGATCGCCGCGCGGAGTGCGCCGATGTCACTACCGGGGCCGCAGGCGACATCGGCGATCTCGGCACGCGCAGGCAGGTCGACCTGCTCCACGGCCCAGTTCACGTCCAAAGGCTCCCCCGGCCCCTCGCGCGGGAGATCACGGTGCAGGGTGAAAAAGGCGGTCATGTCGTCTGTCATTGGGCGCGGTCCCGGATCAATTTCCATCGTATCGCATCTAGCAGTGCCTCGAAGGAGGCGTCGAGTATGTTGGCGCTGACGCCCACAGTGGACCAGCGCCGCCCCTGCCCGTCTTCGCTGTCGATGATGACCCGGGTGGTGGCTTCGGTGCCGCCTTGGGTGATGCGCACTTTGAAGTCAACCAGACGCATGTCATCCAGCAGACTGCTGTATTTGCCCAAGTCTTTGACCAGAGCTTTGGAAAGCGCGTTGACCGGGCCACGATCCGAGCCATCCGCGTCGAGCGATTCCGAGACCGACAGACGCTTTTCGCCATCGACTTCGACGACCACGACCGCCTCCGACAGGCTGACCATGCAGCCTTTGGTGTTGCGGCGGCGTTCGACCGTGACGCGGTAGCGTTCGACTTCGAAAAGATGCGGCAACTGGCCCATCACCTCCCGCGCGAGCAGCTCGAAACTCGCCTGCGCGGTGTCATAGGCATAGCCCTGCGCCTCACGGTCCTTCACGACCTCCAAGATCTGCCCAAGCGCTGGATCCCCTTTGGCTACGGCCAGACCGGCATCGCTGAGACGTTTGCGCAGATTGGACTGTCCGGCTTGGTTCGACATCGGGATGATGCGGGTATTGCCGACCAGTGCCGGGTCGATATGTTCATAGGTGCTGGGGTCTTTGGCGATGGCGCTGGCATGGAGCCCAGCCTTATGCGCAAAGGCCGAAGAGCCCACGAACCCTGCCTGTTTCATCGGCACCCGGTTGAGGATCTCATCCAGCATTCGGCTTGTCCGCGTCAGCCCTTTCAGCGCGGCGCGGGTGACGCCAATCTCGAACTGGCTGGCGTATGGTTCTTTCAGCAGTAAGATCGGGATCAGGGTGGTCAGGTTGGCATTGCCGCAACGCTCCCCCAACCCGTTAAGCGTGCCTTGGATCTGCCGCGCGCCCGCGTCGACGGCGGCCAGCGTGCAGGCCACGGCGTTTTCAGTGTCGTCGTGGGTGTGGATGCCCAGCCGGTCGCCCGGGATGCCCGCGGCGATCACGGCCTTTGTGATTTCGCCGATCTCAGCGGGCAGCGTGCCGCCATTGGTGTCGCAGAGAACGATCCAGCGCGCACCTGCGTCATAGGCCGAGCGGATCGCCTCAAGCGCGTAGTCCGGGTTGGCCTTATAGCCGTCAAAGAAGTGCTCTGCGTCAAACAACGCCTCGCGCCCCTGTGCGACGAGATGCGCGACGGACTTAACGATGTTGTCGGTGTTTTCCTCCAGCGTAATGCCAAGGGCGGTTTTGACATGAAAATCATGGGTCTTGCCGACGATACAGACCGATTGCGTCCCGGCGTTGAGCACGGCGGCCAGCACGTAGTCATTCTCGGCCGACATGCCAGCACGTTTGGTCATGCCAAAGGCAGTGAGGCGTGCCTTCGTCTGCGGAGCGGCCTCGAAAAAGGCGCTGTCGGTGGGGTTGGCACCGGGCCAGCCGCCTTCGATATAGTCTACCCCGAGCGTGTCGAGCGCCTCGGCGATCTGGCGCTTTTCATCGGTGGAGAACTGCACGCCTTGGGTCTGCTGCCCATCACGCAAAGTAGTGTCGTAGAGGGTGAGGCGTTCGCGGGTCACAATACCCCCTCCAACTGGCTCCGGTCGAAACCCGGCGGTGGGGTTAGCTTCACGCCGTCTTTGCTCATCTGCACTTCGATGCCCGCGGAGGTCAGCGCCGATTTGATCCGGTCCACCTCGGCAAAGTTCTTCGTCTCCATCGCCGTGGCACGCGCATCGCTGAGGAAGGCCTCGATGTCGCTGAGGTCCAGCGCCTGCACCGCCGCCCATTCGGGGATCAGGTCGCCCATCAATCCCAGAAGCATCAACGCCCCGCGCAGGCCCGCCGTATCGTTCGCGTTTGACAGACGGTGGCATTCGGTCAGCGCCCCATGAGTGTTGAGGTCATCCGCCAGCAGCGCCACCAGTTCCGTGCTTGGCGGTGCGGCTTCAGCTTCGGCGGCCTGAAGATACCATTTGCGCAGGGTCTTCTCGGCCTCCTCGCGCTTCTTCTCTGTCCAGTCCATCGGCTTGCGGTAATGGGTCGAGAGCATCACGAAACGGATCACCTCGCCCTGCACGCCTTGGTCCAGCAGATCACGCACGGTAAAGAAATTGCCCAAAGACTTGGACATCTTCTTGCCCTCAACCTGCAACATCTCGTTGTGCAGCCAGTAGTTGGCAAAGCCGTGGCCTGCACATTTCGACTGGGCGATCTCATTCTCATGGTGCGGGAATTGCAGGTCGATGCCGCCGCCGTGGATGTCGAACCGCGCGCCTAGAAGATCATGCGCCATGGCCGAGCATTCAATGTGCCAGCCCGGACGCCCCTGCCCCCAAGGTGATGGCCAGCCCGGCGTGCCCTCATCCGAAGGTTTCCACAGCACGAAATCCATTGGGTCTTCTTTGTAGGGCGCCACCTCAACCCGCGCGCCTGCGATCATATCATCGACCGAGCGGCCTGAAAGCGCGCCGTATTCGGCATATTTGCGCACCCGGAACAGCACATGGCCCTCGGCCTCATAGGCGTAACCCTCATCGATCAAGCCGCGGATCATCGCGACCATCTGCGGGATGTATTGCGTGGCGCGGGGCATATGATCAGGCTCCAGCGCACCGACTGCGGCCATATCGTCAAGATACCACTGCGTCGTCTCGGCGGTGATCTCACCGATGCTGCGCCCGCTTGTCGCGGCGCGGGCATTTATCTTGTCGTCGACATCCGTGAAGTTGCGCACATAGGTGACGTGATCGCTGCCATAGACGTGGCGCAATAGACGATAGAGTACGTCAAACACGATCACAGGCCGCGCGTTGCCCAGATGCGCCCGGTCATAGACGGTGGGGCCACAGACATACATCTGCACGTTGTCCGCATCAATCGGCGTGAAATCCTCTCTCTTCCGGGTGGCGGTGTTGTGCAGCTTGATCGTCAGGTCACGGGTCATTGGGCAGGCGTCCTTGCGCGGGTGTGACGCGGGCTTGGCATAGTTTTGTCAAAATGGGAATGACGTGAACAGCGGCCCGCGAGAATGTCTCAGCGGGTAATGCAGCAGATAATAAGCGTTGCGGTGTTCATGACAGGCTTGTAGCAAGCGCGCCGCCCTGCGCCAAGCACTTTGCTGGATAAGCTTTAAACAGCACGCGACGGGCATGCGAGCCGCTTGTGCAACAATCAGCCATGCGACATGCGCGCATAAAAAAGGCCGGCCTCCTTTTGGAAGCCGGCCAAATCCAAGCGAGAAACCTCGCTTAAACGATTTAGAAGCGCATGGAACCGCGCAGGGAGATCGTGGTCGCGTCCAGATCGTCGCCTGTGCCGCCTACGTCATCAAATTTGTGCTGCAGAACTTCGCCACCGACAGTGTAACGGTCGGTCACTTTGTATGTGACACCCAGACCGGCGAAGGGGCCAGTTTCGTCACCAACACTTGTGTCGGCACGGGCCGCACCAGCTGTTGCGTAAACCAGTGTGTTGCCGAAGTCGTAACCGGCTTTCACTTTCGCACGGGCTACGGAATCCACGTCGCCTGCGCCGCCGCCCAGATCGATGTCGGTTTTGTCATAGTCGAGTTCACCACCCAGTACGAACTTACCGAAGTCATAGTCGTAACCGGCGTGGAAACCGTAAGAAGTGTCGTCACCGTCAAGCGTGCCGCTGTCGCTGTCGATGTCGGTCTTGCCTACTTGAAGACCGGTGTAGAAGCCTGTCCAGTTGCCATCAACAGCCACAGGTGCCGGCATTGGTGCTGGTGTGAAAACCGGTGCCTCAACAGTGGTGTTTTCCAACGAGCCAGCTGCAGCTGCACCAGCGAATGCGCTGGATGCGATCAAGGCGATGCTGGCGATTTTTGTCGTGCGTTTCATGTTCTGCTCCTTAAATACAGGTGACCTGCGATCCTCGCCGCAGGGTCACTCAAGCAACGCCTCATCTAGTATTCGGTTTCAGGAAAAGCACTTCACAGATTTGCGATGCGCTGATTGTCGCACATTTGCAACAAAGGGTCGGCCAACCGCCGCTTAAGTTATGTGTAAATTGCTTTGCGACCCAGAGACCATCCAGTAATTAAGAATATATATCAGATAGTTAAGAATACAATATACATTCTAACTGCCGCGGCTTCGTTCTTGGTTGTTTTTGAGCGCCACTATCAAGTCCCCATCCGCGCAAGGGGGTTAGAACCTTTTGCTCACTGCGCCAGTGACTTCCCCATAAGTGGTACGATGCAGATAGCCCGGCATGGCATGGCAAAAAAAAGAGGGGCGTCCGCAAACCCTTATGGGCAGTTTGACACTCCCGAGATGAAACTGACCGAAAAAACTTTCCGCAATCGTCGCGAGAGGCTGCTTCGCGTGCCGGTATGATCGAAACGCACTTGGAAAGTCGGGTCCTACTCCTCCGACGGCCACGCCAGGGCTGGACCCGTGCGGAAGTAAGAAACGTTGTTGGTATAGGTTGTTGCAGGGGTGAGCTTGATTATGCGCCCATCTTGGTCGTCAATCGCTGCCACGTTCTGAATGAACCACGGGTTCCAGCACTCCTCGTCCGGTCCGAGATACTTTGCAAGGAGCCGCCTGAACCGCATGGCGTTCATCGACTCAATGGAGGCCCGTCCCCGCAGGCCAAGGTGTAGCAGGATGCCAGCCTCATTGTCGAAATGCACGATTTCCACTGCGCATCTTGGATCTGCCTTCAGGCGGCTCACCGAGCTGCCGTTCTTCGACCCCAACATCCAGATCGCCTCATCTTCCCATAGGAACCAGACTGGCGCGTTGCGTGGCCCCTCGTTGCCTGACGTGCAAAGGTTCGCCATGAGCGGTTCTGATAGCAAAGCGTGCGGGTCGAATTTGTATCCCATGGCACAATCTAAATGCGAAACTGCAACGGTGTCCATCACGCGCCCGACGCAGCATTTGAGTCTATAGAGGTCTCGCTCGGGGCAGTCATTATCGTACCGATGCGGACCAACACGGTTTGCGGGCATGCCCAAAGCAAAACATAAACAGAGCCGTGCAAACGACAGCTGAGGGCAACATTAAACATTCAGAAGGAGGCGAAGAGCGACGAGGCTTGCTGTTAAGGCCGAAAGGGTTATCTGCTTGTCTTGGCAGCGATAAGGAGCAGGCCGGACCTCATGTCTTGGATCACCACACATCTAGAAATTGTTATTATCGTGGTGCTGACGCTATTGGCGGCAATCGTGATCTTGCAGCAGCGCCGCACGCCACAATCGACCGCGGCGTGGCTTTTGTTCATCATCGCCCTTCCGTGGGTCGCGGTGCCACTGTTTCTAGGTCTTGGCTTTCGCAAACAATCCTCACGCTATTCTCCTGTGCATTTTCTCAAGGGTGACACTGGCGGCCCCCCGCCCCGCCCGGTGCATACACTCGATGCGACGATGCAGTATTTCGGCTTACCGGCCGCCGCCCACGGGCAAGACCTGCGGCTTTTGGGCGATCCGACTGCTGCTCACGAAGCGGTCATAGCGCTGATTCAAGGGGCGGAGGAACGGCTGGATGTGCTGTTTTACATCGTCGCAAACGATGAGACTGGGCGGATTTTTGTCGATGCGCTGACCGAACGGGCTAAGGCGGGGGTGAAGGTCCGTTTGCTGATGGACCGTCTTGGCACCCTGCGCGGGCCCGCGTCTGCCCTGCGCCGTCTGCGGAACGCGGGGGGCGAGGTCCGATTTTACTCCCCGCTGCTGCAGGTGCCGGGCTCGGGCCATTTAAACCTGCGCAACCACCGCAAAATGATCATAGCCGATGACGCGCGTGTCTTTTCCGGGGGCATGAATATTGGGGCGCACTACCTCGGCCCCGTGGCGCGCGAAGATGGCTGGGCCGATCTGGCCTATCTGCTTGAGGGACGCGCGGTGCAAAGCTTTGGGGATGTCTTCCGCTCTGATTGGGAGGTGGCTAGCGGCGAAACGCTTGAGCCTGCGCCGTCGGTTGCGGCTGGCACGGGCGGTACGGCGACGGTGCAATTGGTCCCCTCTGGCCCCGATATCGCCGAAGACCCGCTGCATGATGGTTTGATCCGCGCGCTGCATCTGGCCGAGGCGCGGATCTGGTTGGTCACCCCCTACTTTGTGCCGACTGAAGCGCTCGGGGCTGCATTAACCACGGCCGCACGGCGCGGGGTAGATGTGCGTGTTCTGGTGCCCGAACGATCCAACCAGCGTCTTGCCGATTTCGCCCGTGGGGCCTATTTACGCGATCTGCATGAGGCTGGCGGCCAGGTGCTGTATTATCAGCCAGGCATGATCCACGCAAAAGCTGGGATAATCGATGATATGGGACTGGTTGGCTCTGCCAATTTCGATGTGCGCAGCATGTTGCTGAATTTCGAAGTGACGTTGTTTGTTTATGATGCAGGCTCGGTGGCAAAGCTACATGACTGGTTCGAGCATCTGTCAGAGCACTGTGCCATGGAAAAGCCGCCCACCGGTATGGTCCGCAAAGTGGCCGAAGGGCTGTTTCGCCTTGGAGCCCCGGTGCTATGATCCCTGCCGTTGCTCCACAATCGCTGCGCATTGTCAGCTATAACATCCGCAAGGCCATGGGCACCGACCGACGGCGCGATCCTGAGCGGATTATGCGCATCATCCACAGCCTGCACGCCGATGTGGTGGTCCTCCAAGAAGCCGACCGTCGCCGCGCGCCGCGCCCCTCAGCGTTGCCGCTTGATCGGATCGAAAAAGAGACCGGTTTGCGTGCTGTACCGACGCCGAGTGACGTGAGCATTGGCTGGCATGGCAATGCCGTTCTGGTCCGCCCTTCGGCCAAAATTGACCGGGTTGAGCACCTTACCCTGCCGGGCGTGGAACCGCGCGGAGCGATGGTGGCCGACTTGCATATCGGCGCACGGCAGTTGCGTGTGATTGCTTCGCATCTTGGCCTTTTGCGACCGTCGCGAAAGGAGCAACTAAGCGCGATGATCTCCCATCTGGATGCCTGCGCCGCCTGCCCCACGCTGATTGCAGGTGACCTTAATGAATGGTCGCAAAAAGTGGGGCTTGGACGGCTGGCAAAACGCTTTACCATTCACGCGCCCGGAAAAAGTTATCATGCGCGGATGCCTGTTGCTCATCTGGACCGGATCGCGTTGGATCAGCATCTTACCGTGTTACAGGGCGGCGTTGTGGAAACCCCCCAGACGCGGCGTGCGTCTGACCATCTGCCAATCTGGCTTGACGTCGCACATCACTAACATGATCGCCTGTCCGGCAATTCGGATTTAACCGGTTGCCCAAGCCAGTTCTCCGACCATTGCGTTGCAGGCTTGCTGCTGGTCGGTGAAGGCGACTTGCATGTCAAATACGGTCCGTACATCCGCGCGGGCTTTGGCGATGGTGGCGTCAGTCGCGCCTAGCCCACGTGCCGTAGCTACACTCTGGTTGGCGTCTTGCCTCAGTTTGCGAACACTATCATAGCCACCGGCCTGCCCTGCGCATTGTTTCGCGGTCAGTTCCGCCGCAGCCGCCTTTCGCGCGGCGAACTCCATCGGAGACGCCGGCGGCTCTATGCAACCCGCTAACCAAAGCGGAAGCAGCCCGATCAATAAAGTGTATTTCATAAAATGCTCCTCTTCTTCAAAACGATAAGGAGACAAGGGTTTATTTTTGGTTAATGCCCGTATTCGCCGCCTATTGGTTCCCCAGACGAACGCTCAATCGCGCCGCGCAAACCGACTGCTCAGCTTTGTCTTCGAAGGCCGATATCGCGAAATCTGCACTCTCTGGCCTAAAAACCAAACGGGTTCGGACCTCCGCCCTGATTGCCATTAATTGATAGTTAACCCCGCAAGGTTAAGAAATTTATCCAAAGGCTATGCCCATTAGCCGAAAGCATATGCCCACGCTCCCCTTGCCCCGATTGACGCAAAAGGTGCCCGATGACAGCCTTAACGCTGATTGAATGAGAGTAAGTTATGGATTTGGCTAGATTTTTCTACAAGAGCTATAAGGCAGTCTTGGGCGCGTTCTTTTGGCTATGCTTCTCGACAATGGTCCTATCGCACGGCGCTTGGCTGGGCGGTGGCGGAATCTCATTAACGGATGCCAGCCGGCAGCAGATTGCGGATAATGTCGCGGCGGGTCTGGCCCCGCTTTCGGCGGGTGATACAGTCGCTGTAATCGCCGACTTTCCAGTCATAGCCGAAGGTACGCTCGATGGTCCGGGGGGGTATGCCACGCTATATGTTCCCGCAGGCACCGAAGTCACCTCCACTTACATTACAGACGCCACAGGCGCGCCGCTAGACGCGCGCCCTGCCCGCGCCTCTACAGGGTCCGGCGTGTCAAAGGGATGGGGTCCGAAAGGACAGCAGACGTTTGATATTTCACCCAACGGATGGTCCCCATCTGATACTGCGCAGTGTCAAGCCGCAGGTTTTTCGATTGCCGATTGCAACGCGGGTCTGGCCTATATCTATGGCGACACTGGCATTTTTTACTCTACGCGCTCGGATACTCAATTGTTTGCGAACGGTTCGGATATCGCAACGTTGGAAAATGGATATCTTGTTAATCCCACAAATGGCAGTCCTTGGCCCAGTGTTGGTGGCGCCGGCACGGCACGGGTTCATAACAAATGGGATGCGGTTCAGATCAACGCCTTTGGCTCGGGTGGCACAATCGATCCAAACGGTTTTTCCACGCAAGAGGAAACATCGGTAACAGGCGGTCGTGGTGCGACGCCTTTTCGGTCGGGCAGCCCCGTTGCCGGCCCCGAATCTGGGTCGGATTGGGACCGCTACGGCACTACCGGCCCATGGAACCGCATTAGTTATCCCGGTTCCTGCGAAGCGAATGACCCGTTACTGGTGGGGCCAGATGGGCCTGCCACGGGCGACGGTTCCGTTTTTCCCGAAACGTTGGATCCGGGCGTCAATTCCTTCGAAGTCTGCACCGAAACGACATCTGGCTTTAACCTAAATAGTAGCAGTGCGACGGCTCTGCCAAGTGACACAAATGCGGTGCGCTACGCGTTCGGGGGGATCGCACAGGGTGAAACCTATTTCGCCGTGATGGAAGTAAAGATCACTGACACCGAAAACATCGGCTATTTCAATGCAGAGGGTCACGGCGGGGATTCAGCTGAAGGTGCCGCAGCCGGGAACGATAACCCTTGGCGCTATTGGGTCGCCGGAACATCTGCCGTTTCACCTGCGGGGCCTGACGATCTATTTGTGTTGATCGCAATCTCTGCAGTGAATGGCACCCCCTATTCGGGCGGCGACATTCCGCAAGGTGCCACGCTCACCTACCGTATCAGCTATGTGAACACATCTCTGAGCCCTATGACGAATGTACAAACAACCGTTACCCTGCCGCCGGAAATTTCTGGCACCGCAAATTTTCAAGTTATCTCAGGCGAGGATATCCGCCCCGCCACCGAACCAACGAACGGCACATTCTCGCTCCTTCCCCTGCCTAACTTGAACGGCCTTGGATTCGGCGCGATCGAGTTCGACGCCTATGTCTCAACAGCAGCGGGAGGCACGATAACCGCGGACGCTGCCAACTCCAGCGACGAAGGTGGCGCCGATACAGACAGCGTCAGCGTAAACGTGACTGCAGTGCCTACCGAAACGCTTCCAGTCTGTTCTGGTACGCGGTTCTCTGTCGTCGACTGGACATCTGACAGTCCTGCAGCGATTGGCGCAACAGCTGCTTTCTCACGGTACGGCGTCAGCGGTACGGTCACCGCGACGGCAAACGCAGATGCAAGTGTTTTCCGTCCGGCAGAAATCGGAACCGCACAGGTTGTTTATTCTACCGGAACCGTTGGCGTTTTGACCCAGCAATATGCCACTTTGGACGTGAATTTTGATAGCCCCATGAGTTCGGTTCTTATCGATGTCACAAGTCTGGATCTTGATGAATCTGTAACGATTTACGGCGAACGTAACGGTGTCCGCATGCAGCCTGCTGTTGCAGATGGTTCACTTTCAGCGCCCATGTTGCGTTTGGCCAACGTAGACGGTTCAGTCCTGGCAGAGCGTAACAGCACATTCTCGAACGCCGCTTTCCCAGAGAACTTTGCCGTAGTAGTCGGGTTTGGTGCCCCGATTGATCGGATCGTAATCGATCATGGGACGCGCAAAAATAACAGTGCAAATTTCGCAGGTTCGCTGCAGCTAACGGACATTCAGGCCTGCGCCGACTTCACCGATGCCCCATCAATCTATGGGGACGCACTGCATACGATGGGGCAAGAGCCGAGTGTCTACTTAGGCGATGCCGTTACGAGCGATGCAGGACCGGGGAACGCGGATGACGCCAGTTCTGACAATGACGATGGCGTAGATATCCCCCTGCTTGTCCAAGGTTTCCCCGCAACAATCGAAGCACGCGTGCAAGGCGACGGCGGTTTCTTGACGGCTTGGATCGACTACGACGGTAACGATGTCATGGCGCTTGCCACGGCCGAAGAGATCGCGCGCGATTTACAAGACGACGGTACGGGCGGAGATGCGGTCGCTGGTGATGGCCTAATTCAGTTTGAAGCAATCGTGCCGGGTGATGCGGTATTGGATCAGACCTTTGCGCGGTTTCGATGGTCTACCACCCCGGTCGTTGGCGTGGCAGATATTTCGCTGGATGGAGAAGTTGAAGATTACCCGATCAACATCGGCGCGGCGCCTTTGGTCGATCGTGGTGATGCCCCGGCGAGCTATGGCGACCCTTTGCATATCATCGCTGAAACCGGCATTGCAGGCACTTATTTAGGTACTCTCTCTCCCGATCCCGAGGCGGCCTCTCAAGCGAGCCCGGACGCGTCAGGTGATGATCTCGACGGTAACGACGATGAAGATGGGGTTACCTTGCCCCAACTCTATGCGGGCGGCACCACCGAAATATCGGTTTTCGTCAATGAGGTGACTGGCGGTGTCGGAAGTCTGACAGGTGGTGTGGCATATCTTCAAGCGTGGATCGATTTTAACGGCAACGGTGTGTTCGACGCCTCTGAACAGATCGCATCAGATCTTCAGGATGGCAGCGCAGGCGATAAAGACAACACGCTTAATGGCGAGATCCGATTTGACGTGGTTGTGCCCGGAACTGCCGTTCTGACCCCGACATTCGCCCGGTTCCGATGGTCAACAACCGAAGGCGTCGTTCCCGTCGCACTTGACGGAGAGGTCGAGGACTACGTGCTGTCGATATCAAACGATGTGCCTCCGGTCTCATGCGACAGTGGCTTATACTTGCTGTCCGACGATCCGACGCGACTAAGCAAGCTGCGATTTACCGACACGGGTTCAGAGTATTCCATGTCATCCCAAACGGTTGGGACAGCGCCGCGCCGGGTGGAAGCCGGCTGGGGGTACAATGAAAGTGATGGCTATATTTACGGTGTTCGGTCCGGAAAAGACGAACTTTGGCGCGTGGATGGCACCGGAAATTTTGTCGAAATGCCCCAATTTCCAGGCAGCGCGGAGCGCGCCGAGGATGCAGGCGATATTCTTCCCAACGGCATCATGGTGTACGAAGCTGACGATGTCACATGGCAGTTGCTGGACCTGACGGACCCGAACAACCCTCTCGATGCCGGGCAACTTACCCTTTCACAACCGGTCACCGTGTCCGATTTCGCCGTCAATCCGTTGGATGGCTTCATCTACGGCATCAACGAAGACACGGGCAGCTTGTTTCGCGCCTTCGCGAACAACGGTATCGCCGGCTTCACCACTTTGGTGGAGTTTGGACCCAGCGTTTACGCAGGCATTTGGTCTGCGGTCTTCTTCGACGAAAACGGCCAGATGTTTGCTTATGAAGAGGTATCAAACTCAATATACCTAATCGACACCTCGACAGGCAATAGATTGAGATTGGCGACAGGGACAGATGAGGGTGGTTTCAGCGATGGCACGTCGTGCCGGGGCGGCACCCCTTTTGCACTGTCCGGCTTTGGCGGCAATATCTACGTCGACCAAGACGCTTCGGACATAAAAGACGGGTCGGAAGTAAATTTGGGGGGGGGCATTCGGGTTGATCTGTACTCTGACAATGCGACGCCGAATGATCTGAGTGACGATAGCTTCATCAGCACTGTCGATACGGATCCGGATGGCACTTTTGCTTTCGTTGGCTTGCCGGCTGGCGCCACTTACCGATTAGAGGTGGATGTGAACGACGCAGACCTTCCCGCCGGCGCGCAAATCGGAACGTCAAACCCCCTTGTCGGGGTCAAAGCAGATTCTGGTGCGTTTACAGTGTCCTACGATTTCGGGTTCGACCCGCAATTTTCTGACCTATCGATCACCAAACAAGCGTTTCGGGCGGGGACCACCTCCCCCGTCACAACCGCGGTCGAAGGCGATATCATTGATTGGGTGATCAGCGTGACAAATGACGGGCCCGGCTCACCTTCTGGGGTCAAGGTCATCGAAAGCATTCCGGCGGGTTTTGCCTATATCAGCGACACTGCCCCTCAGACCGGAGATTATTTTGATCCAAGCACAGGCCTTTGGTTTGTCGATGAAATTTTGCCGGGCGCGACTGAAACCCTCACCATACGGGTACGTGTAACCTCGGGTGGCAACTACACAAACGTTGTCGAGATCGTGAGTAGTTCCCTTCCGGATCTCGACAGTGATCCAAATGTTGGGTTGGCGCAGGACGATCTGCGGGACGGCATCGCCGATGATGACGAAGCCAGCGTCACGATCACGCTTGCCACTACGGGAGGGGAGATCTCTGGCCGGTTGATCCAAGATGATGGCCGCGGCGGCGTTGCGCATGATGGGTTGGCAACTGGAAATGAGGTTGGGACCAATGCAGGTAGCATTCTTCTGCTGGACGATAGCGGCGCGCTTTTGGCCAATCCGCAGATCGGTGCCGACGGACAATGGGCCTATCGGCTCGCGCCGGATTACACCGGTACTCTGACCGTTTCCACGGTGCCGCCAGAGGGTTGGCGGGCAATTTCCGAGACGCCGGGCGCATTGCCAAGTCTGGTCAACAGCGACCCACATGACGGCTCATTCAGCTTTACTCCCGCTCCGGATACGGATTACAGCGGGCTCATATTGGGTATCGTTCCACTTCCAACCCTAAGCGAGGATCGGGATGCACGCATCGGTGCTGGCCAAATCACGCTACTTCCCCATCTTTATCGGGCGAGCTCAACCGGAACTGCCACCTTCACGGTTGAGAATATTTCTGAACCAGCGGTCGGCGCATTCTCAATTGCACTCTTTTTGGACAACGATTGCGACGGCGCACCCGACACACCGCTCACCGTCCCTATTTCTGTTCAGGCAGGTGATGAGCTCTGTCTGATTTCGAGAGTATCCGCGGGCGGCGGCCTTCCCCCGGGCATTACTGTGACCTATGAGGTTCAAGCCGTAACTGACTTTTCCGGTACCACGGTTTCGCATGTTTTGACAGATACGGACCGCGTGACCGTCGAAGTCGGAGGCAGTCAGCTCGTCTTGGTAAAAACTGTTCAGAACGAAACTCAAGACACGGACGAAGGTTACTCAAATCAAGCGTCGCCTGGCGATGTACTTATCTATCGCATCACCCTCGTGAACCCAAGTCAGAGGAATGCATCCGCCATCACCATCCATGACCGAACGCCACCCTATACACAGTTAGCAGAGGCAATAACCACACCCCAGATTGTAAGCCCCTCGCTGGTCTGCGACGTGGCAGACCCCACTGCAAACGTTCCAGGGTATATGGGGCCCCTAAGGTGGGATTGCAGCGGAACGCATGGCGCAGGAGCCGAAGGAAGCGTGTGGTTCAAGGTGCAGGTTACCCCGTGAGCAAGACTCATAAAGGCGCGTTCATGGTTGTCTTGTGCATGTGAAAAACGGTTAGGGGCAGATCATTTTTTGCCCCTAACAATTTCTCTCAATCCAGCGATATGGGATCAGACCTTGGCGGCCAGCGATCTTGTAGGTGTCGAGCGGCTCAGGCTCGGCGGCGAAGGCCACGTTGAGCGTATTGGACGCCTTATCGGCCAGCGCGGGGGTGGCCAGCGTCATCGTGGTACCAGCTGCCAGCGCGGTCAGACCGGTGACGACCTTGGAAGTAAATGAAGTCATATGTTTCTCTCTGTCGTATGTGAGCGGTGGAAATGCATGCCGGTTTTCCGGTTCTACGCGGGTTGCTTGGTCTTGTGTGTAATCTCAGCGAGCGTCTCCCCTGCCTTCAGGCGGGCCAGTACAGTGATCTCGTCAGCCTGCAACTGCCGGGCGCGCGCCACATGACCGGCGACCTGTGCAGGATCGAGCACGACGACCCCACTTTCATCGGCCAGCACAACATCGCCGGGGCGCACGGCGACGCCGCCGCAGTTGACAGTGACGTTAACGTCTCCGCCGAGGCCGCGCGGCTTGGTGGTGACTGGAGATCGGCCCCGGCACCAGACCGGGTAATCTGCGGCTAGGATAGCGGAGCGGTCGGTCATAAAACCGTCGATAACTGTGCCAACAACGCCTTGGGCTTGCGCGGCGGCAGTGGTCACGGCACCCCAGCAAGCGTGGCGCAGATCACCGCAGCGGTCGATGACGATCACCTGGCCAGGCTTGGCCTCGGAAAGCGCCTCAACGAGGGGCGCACCGTCGTCGCCTTGCATTCGCACGGTCAGCGCCGGACCAAAGGACCGCGCATTGGACAACACCCCCTGTATGGACGGCGCCATAAAACCGGATTCAAGGAAATGACCCAGCGTGGCGGTTTCTATATCTCGGAGGTCGAGTGTTGATGGCATGCCCTGTCCTGACGTGTTTCAGCTTCCTCGAATGAAGCCGCAGGAGAGAGCAGTGAGCAAATAGCCGGGAGTTATGACTGGCATAGCCCCCCCGGCCAAGAGGCAGATCAGACCGCCGCGGTGACGATGAATTCCACCTTGTAGTCGGGCGTGGCCAGCTTGGCTTCGCCACAAGCCCGGGCAGCCGGGTTGGCCGGGTCGATCCAAGCGTCGTAGACGCCATTCATCACCTTAAAATCAGCCATGTCGGCCAGCCAAATGATGACCTGCAACAGGTTGGATTTGCTGCTCCCCACCTCCTCCAGAAGGCGGTCGATGGCGTCCAGGCAGTCTTGGGTCTGGGTCGCGACATCAGCACCGGCAGTGCCGACCTGACCGGCGAGATAAACGGTTCCATTGTGAATGACGGCTTGGCTCATGCGGGGGCCGGGGTGAAGGCGTTTGATGGTCATGAGTTTCCTTTCAGATGATGTTTCGGTGACCATATCCGGGCCCGGGCAGTCCGCACAGACGTGGGGTATAGCTCAGACCGATGACAACTATAGTCCTTTGCTATTTTGGATCCGCTGGATAAACAGGCAGTGTTTCACATCGTCGTTCACTTCGGACCCACATAATGGACAGCCTCCTCCAAGCCGACCTCAACTGGAACCTTCTCCGCATGTTCTACATGATCGCGAAGGAGCAGAGCATAACGAGGGCCGCCAAGCGGCTGGGTCTTAGCCAGCCTTCGGTCAGCAATGCACTCCAGAAACTGGAGGCGCAGCTTGACTGCCAGTTGGTCTTCCGCGACAGCCGCCATTTCGAGCTGACAACACGCGGGGACAAAATTTTTCAGGAGTGCCGGGACATCTTTCACAGTGCCGAGCGGATCTCGCTATTGGTGCGCGATGCCGAGGACGAAGAGCGCGGACAGGTCCGCTATCAGATCATCTCAAACCTCGTTTCACCGCTGATCGATGAGGCAATGCGGCTGTTTCACCAGCGTCACCCCTCGGTAATCTTTCAAAGTGAGATCCAGAACAGTCAGTCCATTGTGCGCCTGATCCAGCAAGGGCGCGCGACGTTGGGCTTCTGCCTGCTGGCAAAGCCATTGGTCAACCTGCGCTCGATCCGATTGTTCCGAGAAGAATTCCGCGTCTTCTGCGGCGCAGAGCACCCGCTGTTTGGACAGGAAGAACTGGAACTGCGCGATCTTCAACGCGAGCCCTTCATCTCATTCGCTTGCGCGACCGAGGGCATGGGTCTTGAGCCGATGTCGGTGCTGCGTGAAGGCACGCGGCTGGGGAACCGGATTAATGGGTTAAGTACCAGTATCGAAGAGGTGCGCCGTATGATCGTGGCGGGCATGGGCATCGGCATTCTGCCACTTGCCACGACAAAGGAAGACATTCGCCGGGGCGACCTGTGGCCGTTAAAAATCACCGATGAACCGCTTGGGGCGGATGTCTATCTTGTCCACGCCCCGACAGAGAAACTGTCTTCGTCGGAGCGAAAATTCGTACAGACGGTTGAAGAACTGCTGGCGCTTTACCCTGACATGGCCTGAGAGGCCGCAAGATTTGCAGACGCGAGATCTTGGAGCGCCATGCCCGCTGATTTGAAGACGGTATGCGCTTGACTGTCGCGCCGTCCAGGATGACTGCCTTGGCACAACTCTTGAAGGTCGGCGAGCAGGTCTATGATCGCGATCTTGGCCTCGGCCAAGGGCTGGGCAAGATCGCCAGCAAGGCTGGCCCCGTCGCGCCGATCAACAAAGATTTGCGCCTGCATCACGGCCATATCGTCGCTTTCACGCATGTCGCTCTTGAACGCGCCGATCAGGTCAAGGTGACACCCCGGCTTTAGCCATGCGCCCTGAACCAACGGCCGAGTAGAGGCGGTGACGGTACTGACCACGTCCGCCGCGCGGCAAGCGGCTTCCAGATCATCGCTCGCCGTCGCGGGCAGACCCATCTGCGCCAACTCCCACGCCACCTTTGCCGCCCTGTCCAGACTGCGGCCCCAGATCGTTATCGCCTCATAGGGGCGCACCGCGGCGTGGGCCTGCGCAACTGCCGCCGCGAGTTGTCCTGTTCCGACCACGAGCAGCCGCTTTGCATCGCGCCGCGCAAGATAATCCGCAGCCAAGGCCGAGGCCGCCGCCGTGCGTCGCGCGGTCAGCGCGTCGCCATCAAGCGCCGCTTTCATCTGGCCGGTTTCGCCATCGAACAATAGGTAGCCCGCGTTGATCGTAGGCTGACCCTTGGTAGCGTTGGCGGGAAAGAAGGTCACCACCTTCACGCCGATGCTCTCTCCTGGCACCCAGGCGGGCATGATGAGCAGCGATGCCTCGCTGCCATCTGGCTGGGGGATGCGCAGCACCTGCCGCTCTGGTGCCTCAACGCGCCCTTCCTTGTACCAGCAGCGCAATTCCGCGATCAGCGCAGTCCAGTCCAACGCCGTTTCCAGCGCCGCGTGACCAATCAGGGCGGTCATCTGTCGGCCCGTTTAACGACCGCGTGCAACAGGATATTGAGCCCAGCGACAAAGCTCTCCGGGGTGCAGTTTTCCTCGTTGTTGTGGGTGATGCCGTTTTCGCAAGGCGTAAAGATCATCGCCGTCGGGCAGTGGGTGGCCAAGAAGTAGGCGTCATGGCCCGCCTGACTTTCGATGTCGCGCCAGTTGAACTCCATACGTATCGCCTCATTGCGGAGGTCTTCAATTATCTCGTGATCGAAGATGTCGCCGCCCCATTCCCATTCATCTTCGATCTGCGCCTCGCAGCCACAGCGCGCGGCTGATTCATAAAGCGCACGGCGCATCTTTTCTGCCATCGCACGGGTCGTGATCGGATCGGGATGCCGGACATCGCAAACCGCTTCGGCGGTGTCCGAAAGGATACCCGGTTTATTAGGCCAGGCGGTCAGCCGCGCGGCTGTGGCCTTGCCATCATGCACCGCGAAATCCCAGCCAATGTCATCTACTGCCGTCAGCCAGCGCGCGCCCGCGGCCAGTGCGTTTTTACGCAGGTCCATCGGTGTCGGTCCGGTATGCGCGGTCTGGCCCTTGAACGACGCCCGCATGCCGCGCACAGGGTAACCGCCAGTGACAATGCCCACCTGTCGATTTTCCGCGTCAAGGATCGGCCCCTGCTCGATATGCAGCTCGAAATAGGCGTCGATCTCGCCTGCCTTGCAGTGCCGCTCGCCTTTGTAGCCGATCCGCTCCAGCTCATCCCCAAAGCGCGCGCCATCGTCGCCGATCAAATCATGCACCCAGTCGATGTCATATTTTCCGATGAAACAGCCCGACGCGACCATCGGTGGCGAGAACCGCGCGCCTTCCTCATTTGTCCAGTCGACAACAACGATGGGGCGTTTGGTGACATGACCAGCATCGTTGAGGCTGCGGATCACTTCCAGCCCGGCCAGCACCCCTGCGATCCCATCGAACCGTCCTCCGTTGATCTGGGTGTCCAGATGGCTGCCGATCAGAATTGGCGGCAGGTCATTGTCAGTGCCATCGCGGCGGCCAAAGATGTTGCCCGCGGCGTCCACTTCGACCGAAAGCCCCGCATCTGCGCACCATTTTCGGAACAGGTCGCGCATGGCTTGGTCGTCATCGCTCAGCGTCAGGCGCGACAACCCGCCCGGGCGGCCCTTGCCGATCTCTGCCGAGGCTTCAATGGTCGACCAGAACCGATCGAGGTCAGCGCGGGTATCGGGAGTTATTGACATGGGAAACTTTCTTTCTTGAGAGCCGGGATCAGAACAGGAGGCCCGGAAGATCGGTAATTAATGCAGGAAACAGGACAAGCAGCAGGAGCACGCCGACCATCACACCAAGCAGCGGCACGAGGTATTTAAACGAGTCGCTGAGTGGGATTTCCCCAACACGACAGGCGGCCATCAGGTCAATGCCAAGCGGTGGGGTGTTCGCGCCGATGGCAAGGTTGATGGTCAGCAGAATGCCAAAGTAGACGGGGTCGATACCGTAGTGGCCAAGGATTGGCAGGAAGACCGGCGCGAGGATCAAGATGATCGCGATGCTTTCCATGAACGTGCCAAGGATCAACAAGACCGCCATCATCATCAACAGGGCAACAGTGCCGCTTTCGGTCGCCTGCGTGATCCCTGCAACAGCCATCTGCGGCACCTGTTCGGCAGCGAGGATCCAGCCAAAGACCGAGGCCGCGGCAATCACCAGCAAGATCACACCGGTCATTTCCGTAGTCTCACGCAAGAGTTGGGCCAGCATCTTGAGGCTCAGCGCGCGATAGACAAAAATGCCGACAAAAAGCGCATAGGCCACGCCGATGCCAGCGGCTTCGGTGGGGGTAAATATCCCCAGTCGGATCCCACCGACAATGATGATCGGTGCTAGCATCGCGAGGATCGAGCCCTTTGCGGCACGGCCAAGTTCACCCCAAGAAAATGGTTCTCCGCCCTGCCATCCATTGCGGCGCGAAATCCACCAGGCGACCAGCATCAGCCCGAGGCCCAGAAGGATGCCGGGTATGATCGCGGCCACGAAAAGTTGGCCGATTGAGCTGTTGGTGGCGGTGCCATAGACAATCAGCACGATTGAGGGCGGTATCACGGTGCCGAGAGATCCCGCGCAGCCCAGAGCCGCCGCGCTGAACCCTGGCGCATAGCCTTGGTCGCGCATTGCAGGCAGCATCATCGTCCCGATCGCCACCACGTCAGCCACGCCAGACCCGGAAAGCGAGCCGAACATCATGCATGCAATGATCATGACCATCGCCAGCCCGCCAGTGCGCCGCCCGATGAGCGCCGAACAAAGCGCGATGATCCGGGGTGCGAGCCCGCCATGGACCATTAACAGCCCGGCAAGGAGGAACAGTGGGATTGCCAGCAGCGTAAAGCTGTTGATCCCTGCCACGGCCCGCTGGGCCACAACAATCATCGGCGCAGCATCGGCAATCAGCAGGTAAAACATCGACGACAGGCCCAAGGCAACGGCAATCGGGGCATCCAGCAGTACCAGTACCACGAAGACTACGAGCAGAAGTGCAAGCGCAACGCTCATGTCCTGCCCCCTTTCAAGACGAGACCCAAAAGGGCCAGACCACAGCAGACCGGCAAGGAGAGATAAAACAGCCCTACGGGAAGCGAGAGCGCGGTTGTCTGATGCGACCATGTGATTGCGGTCAGTTTCCAGCCGGTCCAGATGAACACCGCAAGAAAAACAAAGCTCGCCAGCCAAGCTAGAACGGCCAGTCCACGACGCAGCATCGGTGGCATGGTGACCAGATCAAGCAACCCTGCGCGAAAATGCGAGCCGCGCACGAAACCCGAGATCGCCCCCACGAAGGTCAGCCACACCAGCGCTAGGCGGGGCAATTCTTCGGCCCAGCGTGGCGTAGACGAGAACAGGTAGCGTGAGATCACGACATAAACGACCAGCGCCGCAAACGTCGCCACCAGTGCTGCGCCAAACCAACGGGCGGCGCGGTCGATAAGAATGGCCGCTCTCAGCGACCCGGTCTCAAGTGTCATGGCTTCAAAAATCCTTCTGGGCCGCGGCAGAGCATGCATTCATCGCAATATGCGGCCACAACAACCCATTCCTCCGAGATCACTTCGACCGTGTGGTTAAGCCCCGGCGGCAAGCGCACGGCGGTGCCTTCGGTCATGTGGAATTCCTCGCCCCCTGCCCGTAGGATCGCTTCTCCTTTAAGTGTGAGCGTAACCTCGTCACGGGGATGGCTGTGCGCGGTGGACTTCGCCCCCTTCCGGCCGGTGGTTACGGAAAGCTTGATAAAGCCCTCGCCGCGTGCCGCAGGTGAAAACAGCACCTTTTGGGTGAAGTCGAAAAGTTGCACCGGCTCCACCGATGCAACTTCTGTGATCTCAGGCCGCAGGGTCATTTGCGGTACTGATCGAGGATGTTCAGAAGATCTTCGCCATAGACGTCCTTCTGGCTTTCCCAGATCGGCGCGACGGCTGCGATAAAGGCCGCTTTGTCGACCTCGTTGAACGCCATGCCCTTTGCTTCAAGCTGCGCAATCAACTCGTCATTCGCGGCGGCAACCATATCGCGCTGCTTCAGACCCCAGGTAGTGGCGGCCTCCATCACTATAGTCTGATCCTCAGGCGAGATTTCATCCCACGTCGCGCTCGACATGGTCAGCGTCGCGGCACCCCAGATGTGCTCAGACAGCGAGACGTACTTCTGAACTTCGAAAAAGGAGGCCGAGTAGATGATCGCAAGCGGGTTTTCCTGCGCGTCAAATAGGCCTTGTTGCAGCGCGGAGTAAAGCTCGCCAAAAGACAGGGGTGCAGGCTCCGCACCCAGACCTTCAAACGTGGCTAGCCGCACCTTGTCGGGTGTGACGCGGATTTTCAAACCAGCGAGGTCTTCGGGCTTTTCGATTGGGCGGACATTGTTGGTAATGTTGCGGAAGCCATTTTCCCACCACCCCAGAACCTTGATGCCTTTGTCGTCCATCATATCGGCCAGCGCGACACCCAGATCGCCGTCGAGCGCGGCAAACGCCTGTTCGCGGGCGCCCCATGCGTAGGGCATCTCGATAATCCCCATACGCGGCTCGATCCCTTGAAACGACCCTGAGCCGATCAGTCCGGCCTGAACCGAGCCGAATTGTAGGCCCTCGATCACTTCTTTTTCGCTGCCAAGTTGGCCGGACGGGAAGACCTCAATTGCGACGCGGCCCTCGGTGCGGCTGTTGACCTCATCTGCGAACCCAGTTGCAGCTGTGTGCCAGCTGTGGCTCTCCGGCAGGACGTGGCCAAGGCGGATCGACACGTCGGCGGCCAACGCGGCAACTGGCGCAAAAGCCGCGAGGCTGGCAGCCAGTAGGCCGCCTTTGATCAGAGTGCTGGGTGATTTCATTTTAGTCTTTCCTGTTGTGTACTGATTGCAGCAGAGGAAATACCGATCGCGGATTCCGCGCAAATAGGTGGAGCCTATAGTTGGAACAGCTTTTCTGAATGCCCGCCCCGGAGGCCCGCTTCAGGTGCGCCTGCGGTCATTGGTAAAAGGGTCAGAGACTAATTACTGTAGGTATTGGGATTGCCCTAGCGCCTTCCGTGGTTCCGCACTTCTTTGCCGGCATGGTAGAGATGTGGGAGTAGCCTTGCTTTGATAAGCATGGTTTTTGGGTATGCTTAGGACAGGATTAAGACCGATGCTGCCCACTGCCCCGACCCTTACCATTCACGAGCGTTAGCGCTTCCGCGGCGGGGGCCCGTCGAAGGAAACATTCGCTGGACCTGCTAAGTTAGAAAAGGGTCGGATGTCAGGAGTGCGGATCTACCCGCCGTCCGGTTTCTGGGAACGCATGCCTTGGTTTTGTTCGATACGCTAACTTTGCCTTAGGCCAAGTCGTGCCCACAGCGCTATGCTGAACTCAGTAGGATTGAGGTTTCGCTGTTCGTAATGCCGGAAATGGCGCGCACCTCGCGCGGGACACGGTCGAAATCGGTCAGGCATTCTTGGTTTGCCCCCATCAAATGGTCCGATTTGATTGTTAGTGCATGGTCGGCCTCTGTTCTATCGCGACGATGCTTTCAGGGCGCCGGAGCACGATATCCCAGAGCTGGCGCTCCATTTGCGCTGCGATCTCGAAGGTCACCAGTTCGAAGGGCGGGATGCGGTCCTTCGTTGCGCAGGCACGAATGGCCGGTCCGGGCCGTTCGCTACCGGAGATACTCAACGCAACTTATTTCGCCGCTTAGCACTTTTGACATTGATAAAACATTCGATTCTATTGACGTAGCGTAAATCAAGCCAGAATTGATGGTAGCGTTAATAATAGCGTGGAAGATTTCTTTTTCGCATACAGTGAACGTCATTTTTCGATTCAAATTACGTCTTGTTAATTCTGCGAGAGCCTGCTTCGCATCGGTGCCGAGAGAAAGTGAAATTGCGCTGTCTTTGCCATCAAGACTAATTTCAAGGCCCGCAATATCCTCGATTTCGAAATCGATCATCTCGTCAACGGTCGAAAGTCGCGCGACAAGCGTTGGCTCATTTTGAGCTGCGACTTGTGTAGAGCTCGCCAACATAAACGTCGCGATGATCATTTTTGTTGTGCATATTCTTCTCAAGATCCGCAGATACGATGTAAATAGATATGGAAAGGACTTATTAAAATGCATTGCTCGCAGAACCCTCGGGGACGCAAGTCAACATAAGAAATTTGATACTTAAGTTTTCTACCCCGTTGTGGGGGCGAGCAGAGGTAAAATGCAACCGAAGGGAACTTTTCCGCTCACCGACGACGAGCCGCGACTTGTCGCCGAA
>NZ_JBBMQL010000009.1:0-135436 GCF_038900015.1 Sulfitobacter sp. AS92 | reverse complement strand
AAAACCACCTGTACCGGTGTGGAAATGTTCCGCAAGCTGCTGGACCGTGGTGAAGCTGGCGACAACATCGGCGCGCTTCTGCGTGGCGTTGAGCGTGACGGCGTTGAGCGCGGTCAGGTTCTCTGCAAGCCCGGTTCCGTGAACCCGCACACCAAGTTCGAAGCCGAAGCCTACATCCTCACCAAAGAGGAAGGTGGCCGTCACACGCCATTCTTCGCGAACTACCGTCCACAGTTCTACTTCCGTACAACTGACGTGACAGGCACCGTTCAATTGGCAGAAGGCACCGAGATGGTCATGCCCGGCGACAACGTGTCTTTCGGCGTTGAGCTGATCGCACCGATCGCCATGGAAAACGGTCTGCGCTTCGCGATCCGCGAAGGTGGCCGGACTGTTGGCGCTGGTGTTGTGTCGAAGATCACTGAGTGATTATAGGTCGGGCTTCTGGGCCTGACTTGTAAGACTATCGAAAGGCCGCAGCATTTGCTGCGGCCTTTTGCGTCGCGGGGAGGGCGCTTTAGCGCATGCCAGCCAATAGGTGGTTTGGTTGGTTGTGATTGAACGCTGGCGGGGTGCGCTGTCACGCCGCGAGCGGCATGACTTTGCGCACTGGTTCTGAAAACCGAGGCGTTTTCAGAACCTGCTTGCCACTACCATCGATTCCCCCTATAGGACGCCAATCACCGGGGTGCGTCAGACGCGCCCCGTTTGATTTGATACCAAGGCGCGATGAGGGGGCCGGATGAGCCTGCTTCCTCCAATCCGTTGGAATCCCAAAACAAGGGATATGCATATGGCCGCTCAAAGCCAGAACATTCGCATTCGCCTGAAGGCGTTTGACTATCGGGTGCTCGATTCTTCCACACAGGAAATCGTCAGCACCGCCAAGCGCACAGGCGCTTCGGTCCGCGGACCCATTCCGCTGCCGAACAAAATCGAGAAATTCACCGTTCTGCGTGGTCCCCACGTTGACAAGAAATCCCGTGACCAGTTCGAAATCCGCACGCACAAGCGTCTGCTGGATATCATTGATCCGACTCCCCAGACCGTGGACGCGCTGATGAAGCTCGACCTCGCCGCTGGCGTGGATGTCGAGATCAAGCTGCAATCGTAAGCCCGGAGGGTAATCATATGTTGCGCTCAGGCGTTATTGCAAAAAAAGTCGGCATGACCCGGCTGTTCATGGAAGACGGCAAGCAGATTCCTGTGACCGTTCTCCAGTTGGACAAGCTTCAGGTTGTCGCACAGCGCACCGCAGACCGTGACGGCTACACTGCCGTTCAGCTCGGTGCAGGTTCGGCGAAAGCCAAACGCACAAGCCAAGCCATGCGTGGCCACTTCGCAGCAGCGAAAGTGGAACCAAAGCGCAAGGTTGCAGAGTTCCGCGTCGACGCGGAAGCAATGCTGGAAGTCGGTGAGGAAATCATCGCGGACCATTACTTCGCAGGTCAGTACGTTGACGTTGCAGGTACTTCGATCGGTAAAGGTTTTGCCGGTGCGATGAAGCGTCACAACTTTGGCGGTCTGCGGGCGACACACGGTGTTTCCATCAGCCACCGTTCGCACGGCTCCACAGGCCAGTGTCAGGATCCCGGCAAAGTTTTCAAAGGTAAGAAAATGGCCGGTCATATGGGCGCTGCCCGTGTAACCACGCAGAACCTCGAAGTCGTCAAGACCGACAGCGCGCGTGGCCTGATCATGGTTAAAGGCGCCGTTCCTGGCTCCAAAGGTGGCTGGGTCACGGTCAAGGATGCGGTCAAAAAACCGTTCCCCGAAGACGCGATTCTACCCGCCGCTCTGAAATCCGCCGCTGAAGAAGCCGCCAAAGCCGCCGAAGAGGCAGCCGCCGCAGCCGCAGCAGAGGCAGAAGCCGAAGCCAAGCGTTTGGCCGAAGAGCAAGCCGCACAGGAAGCCGAAGCGCTGAAAGCCGCAGAAGCTGAAATCGCAGCTGAAGGTTCGGATGCCGATAATTCCGATGCCGACGCTGACAAGAAAGAAGGTGACGCATGAAACTCGATGTCATCAAACTCGACGGTGGCAACGCTGGGTCCGTAGACCTGGACGAAGCACTGTTCGGCCTTGAGCCGCGTGCCGACATCCTGCACCGCGTCGTGCGCTGGCAGCGTAACAACGCGCAGCAGGGTACGCACAAGGTCAAGACACGGTCCGAGACCAGCTACTCGACCAAGAAGATCTATCGCCAAAAAGGCACCGGCGGCGCACGCCACGGTGACCGGAACGCGCCGATCTTCCGTAAGGGTGGTATCTACAAGGGTCCAACCCCGCGTAGCCACGGCCACGAGCTGACCAAAAAGTTCCGCAAGCTGGGTCTGCGCCACGCGCTGTCCGCCAAAGCAAAAGCCGGTTCTTTGGTCATCATCGACGAAGCAACGTCCGAAGGCAAAACAGCCGCACTGGCCAAGCAGGTGTCGAACCTGGGTTGGAAGCGTACGCTGGTCATCGATGGCGCTTCGGTCAACGAGAACTTCGCACAGGCCGCACGCAACATCGAAGGTTTGGATATCCTGCCGTCGATGGGCGCAAACGTCTATGACATCCTCAAGCGTGATACTCTGGTGATCACCAAAGCGGGGATCGAAGCATTGGAGGCACGCCTGAAATGAGCGCCAAGCATGAACACTATGACGTGATCCGCAAGCCGATCATCACCGAGAAGGCAACAATGGCGTCCGAACAGAACGCTGTCGTTTTCGAAGTGGCGATTGAAAGCAACAAGCCAATGATCAAAGAGGCCGTTGAGGCGCTCTTTAACGTCAAGGTGAAGGCCGTGAACACGTCCATCACCAAAGGCAAGGTCAAGCGTTTCCGGGGCCAGATGGGTCGCCGTAAAGACGTGAAAAAGGCTTATGTGACGCTCGAAGAGGGCAACACAATCGACGTCTCCACCGGGCTGTAAGCTTTCGGTAAAAGATTTGAGAAAGGCCTCCGCTTAGCGGGGGCCTTTTTTGTTGCGGCGGTGATAGGTTAGGGCCTGCGCGATCAAAAGCGCCAGCGGTGCTCTTGCGATTTCGGACTGTGCGTTAAAAAGAACAGCGCGGTTGCCGTCATAGGTAAATGCATTCGCGAAAACCAAACGGGCGTCCGGAATTATGGTCGTCTGGCAATGCAGGAACAACGCGTATCCGCCCGCCTTTGGCACCCCTAGTCGCAGCGTTGTCCCGGACTTGCTTTCGGGTGTGAGATAGGCGGGCTGTCCCCATTTCTGGGTTTCTTCAATGCGGCCTACATTTTCAGTTTCCGCCACATCGAAGATAAGCCGCCTTAGGTCTAGGAGACCCGGGCGCACAGGTTCTGAAAAACCGGCGAACGTGTTTTTTACGGCGTCGTTTTGAAAGGGCGGGGTGGGTAAACTCATGCTTAAACGTATGTCCGGATTCTAGGTGGAGCAATTAACTTTCATCTCACAGGCTCACCATACCGGCTGTTTGTGGCCGGGTGGGCGGAAACCCGGCGTTAATACCCAACGGATAAGTTGCTTGCTGCGCGCTTTCCTTTACAAGGCATTAAGCAACGATAAAAAGCAGTACTATGTCTCACGAAAATCTTCCCTCTGGTGCGTCTGCAGACGTGTCGAACGCCCGCGATTGGGTGCGCGTGCTGGCCCGCTACCGCGAGCCCAGCACTTGGCGCAGTAGTTTCGAGCTGGCGATCACCCTTGGGCCTTTCATCCTGCTCTGGGCGCTGGCGTGGTGGGCGCTGTCAGTGAGCGGCTGGCTAACCCTGGCGATCTCTGTCATCAACGCGGGCTTTTTGCTGCGGCTCTTTGCCATTCAGCATGACTGCGGCCATGCGGCATTCTTTGCCAGCAGGCGTACCAGCGATTGGGTCGGCCGCGTTTTGGGAGTGCTGACTCTAACGCCATATGATGTCTGGCGCCGCACACATTCCATTCACCATTCCTCTGCTGGCAACCTCGGTCGCCGCGGGATTGGGGATATCCATACCCTGACAGTCGCAGAATATCGCGCGCTAAGCCTGTTCGGACGGTTTCATTATCGGCTTTATCGCAATCCGGTGGTGCTGTTCGGTCTTGGGCCGAGCTATCTGTTTTTCGTGCAAAACCGCATTCCACTGGGGCTGATGGCCAAAGCACGTTATTGGCTGAGTGCGATGGGGACCAACCTTTCGATCGTCGCGGCACTTACAGTGATCTTCTACTTCGGAGGGATCATGCCCATCCTGCTGATCTTTGTGCCGAGCACGCTTTTGGCGGCGACTGCGGGCATGTGGCTTTTCTATGTGCAGCACCAGTTCGAGACCACCCATTGGGAAGAGGACGAAACTTGGGATCTGCATGACGCAGCTTTTCATGGTTCGTCGCATTACATCCTGCCTCGGCCCTTGCAGTGGCTCAGTGCGAATATCGGCATTCACCATGTGCACCACCTCTATAGCCGCATCCCATTCTACCGGCTGCCCGAGGTACTGCGCGATCACGCCGCCTTGGCAGACGGCAATCGGATGACTGTTCGCGAAAGTCTTGCGAACGCGCGGCTGCATCTTTGGGATGAGAAGACGAAACGTCTTTTGTCGTTTGCTCAGGCGCGCCAGGCGGTGTGATCTGAACCACTTTGTTGGACGTCTCAGAAAACCCTCACTTCGGTGAGGGTTTTTTCACATCTCGCATCTAGCAATTACTGAAACGAGAACTTCCAACCATTCTGGTCAATCTTGACGATAACGCACAATTTGTTCCGAAAAAATGTAGCAAAAATTTTCGGAACAGAGCGAAAAGTTGCCTGTTGTCCCTCCACGGAAGACGGGGTGCCCGGCACCTCAGGATTACCAAATGGGAGATACCTTATGATCTATACAAAAACACTCATGGCTGGCGTATCCGCTGTCGCTCTTTTCGCTGCTGCTCCGGTTCTGGCGCAGGATGCTACGGCCGATGTCGAGGAAACGATTGAGCGCAACGCCGAAGCCGAAGCGCAATCCGAAGCTGAAGCTGGTGTCGCAGCAACTGCGAACGTTGCAGGTGGCCAGGTGGTCGTTGAGCAGAAAGACGCCGAAGTTGACGTCACCGTGCCCGAGCCTGATGTGAACGTATCCCAAGACGCGCCTGTTGTGACAGTCGAGCAGGGCCAGCCCGAAGTGACCGTGCAGGTGCCCAAGCCTAACGTCCGTGTGCAACAGCAGGCACCGATCATCACGATCGAGCAGGCGCAGCCCCAAGTGACCGTTCGCATTCCCGAGCCTGTTGTGACAGTTCAGCTGCCCGAGCCGAAAGTCGACGTCACAACGGGTGAACCTGTCGTTGATCTGAAGCAGCCCGAGCCTGTCGTGAAGTTCGTGCGTCCTGAGCCGAAAATCACCATCGAAGAGGCCGAGCCGCGGGTGACCATCGAGAACGCCGAAGCCGACGTGAATGTCGATGAAGCTGGTGAGGCAAAAGTCGAAGTTGAGCAGCAAGAAGCCGAGGTCAACGTGCAGCAAAGCGACGATGCCAATGTCGTCGTCGAAGAAGCGGAAGAGCCTAAGGTAAACATCGAAGCATCCGAAGGCGCCGAGGTTGACGTTGAGCAAGAGCAAGCTCGCGTGCTGATGGAAGACTTCAATGCTGACGAGCAGGGCAATATGGCCGATGAAGACCGTGCCCGCTATCAAGAGAACGTCCAGCGCCTGCCGATCTTCAACCTGACCGCTGAAGAACTGACTGGCCGCAGCGTTGCAACCGAAACCGGTGAAGATGTTGGCGAAATCGACTTTATCGGCATTCGTGGAGATACCATCGTCGCAATCGTCGGTGTGGGTGGCTTCCTAGGCATGGGCGAGAACGAAGTCGCCATTCCCGTGGAGCAACTGATCCTGCGTGAAGACGAAGTGATTGTGCCCGGAGTGACCGAAGAGCGTCTGGAAAGCATGCCAGAGTTTAACGAATCCGAAGTACGCATCCTTGAGCCCGGGATCCGTCTGGCTGAAGAGTTGGGTCTCGACTAAACCCCACTCTGCTTGAGCTATGAACCATTGAAAGAAGGCGCTTCGGCGCCTTCTTTTTTTGTGTAAACCGCCATTGCGATGAATCTTGCCGAGCCTACTGGACGGGCTGGAATGAACCTGCTAGTTCGCCACATCGGCTCAGACCCCGGATTCGTCCGGGGTTTGGCTATTTGAACGATCCCGGCGGATCGGATGCTTACCTCGAGAGAGATAATCGCCCCATTCGCCACTCCTACAGGGGACCTTCGGGGCCCTACAACCAACGCGCTTTCATCTCGATGGAGGCGTGCCAAGCAAACGGAAGACAGAGAACATGGCACTCAAGTCGTACAAACCGACGACGCCAGGCCAGCGTGGACTGGTACTGATCGACCGTTCGGAGCTGTGGAAAGGCCGCCCGGTCAAAGCCCTTACTGAGGGTTTGACCAAATCTGGCGGTCGGAACAACACCGGACGAATCACAATGCGTCGTACAGGTGGTGGTGCAAAGCGCCTCTACCGTATCGTTGATTTCAAGCGCAACAAGCTGGACATGTCCGCTGTTGTCGCGCGGATCGAATATGACCCCAACCGGACCGCTTTCATCGCACTGATCCAGTACGAAGACGGCGAGCAGGCCTACATTCTGGCCCCCCAGCGTCTGGCCATCGGCGACAAAATCATCGCCGGCGCCAAAGTGGACATCAAACCCGGCAACGCGATGCCTTTCTCGGGCATGCCAATCGGTACGATCATCCACAACATCGAGATGAAGCCCGGCAAGGGCGGTCAGATCGCACGTGCCGCCGGCACCTACGCCCAGTTCGTGGGTCGTGACGGTGGCTACGCTCAGATTCGTCTGAGCAGCGGCGAGCTGCGTCTCGTGCGTCAGGAATGCATGGCCACCGTTGGTGCTGTGTCCAACCCCGACAACTCCAACCAGAACTACGGTAAAGCGGGCCGCATGCGTCACAAGGGCATCCGTCCTTCTGTACGTGGTGTGGTGATGAACCCGATCGACCACCCGCACGGCGGTGGTGAAGGCCGGACCTCTGGTGGTCGTCACCCGGTTACTCCTTGGGGTAAGCCGACGAAGGGTGCCAAGACCCGCAACAAGAACAAAGCGTCCAGCAAGCTTATCATCCGCTCGCGTCACGCCAAGAAGAAGGGGCGTTAATTCATGGCTCGTTCAGTATGGAAAGGTCCTTTTGTTGACTCTTATGTCCTCAAAAAGGCAGAGGCTTCCCGCGAGGGCGGCCGCAACGAAGTGATCAAGATCTGGTCGCGCCGCAGCACGATCCTGCCCCAGTTCGTGGGTCTGACGTTTGGCGTGTACAATGGTCATAAGCACATCCCTGTTAACGTTAGCGAAGACATGATCGGTCAGAAGTTCGGTGAGTACTCCCCGACTCGGACCTACTACGGTCATGCCGCCGACAAAAAAGCGAAGCGGAAATAAGCCATGAGCAAGGATAAGAATCCCCGCCGCGTGGCAGACAACGAAGCAATGGCAAAATTGCGCATGCTTCGCACAAGCCCGCAGAAACTGAACCTGGTTGCAGCTCTGATCCGTGGTAAGTCCGTGGACAAAGCGTTGACCGATCTGACCTTCTCCAAGAAGCGGATCGCGCTGGACGTGAAGAAATGCCTTCAGTCTGCGATTGCCAACGCCGAGAACAATCACAACCTGGACGTCGATGAGCTCATCGTGGCCGAGGCCTATGTTGGTAAGAACCTGACCATGAAGCGCGGTCGCCCGCGTGCCCGTGGCCGGTTCGGCAAGATCATCAAGCCGTTTGCCGAGATCACGATCAAAGTGCGTCAAGTTGAGGAGCAAGCCTGATGGGTAACAAAGTCAATCCGATCGGTATGCGTCTTCAGGTGAACCGCACCTGGGACAGCCGCTGGTACGCCGACACCAAGGATTACGGTGATCTTCTGCTTGAAGATCTCGCAATCCGCGACTTCATCAAGAAAGAGTGCCACCAGGCCGGTATCGCTCGTGTGATCATCGAACGTCCGCACAAAAAGTGCCGCGTTACGATCCATACAGCACGCCCCGGTGTCATCATTGGCAAGAAAGGCGCGGACATCGAGACGCTGCGCCAGAAGATCGCCAAGATGACCAAGTCGGAACTGCACCTCAACATCGTTGAAGTTCGCAAGCCCGAGCTGGACGCACACTTGGTTGGTGAAAGCATTGCACAGCAGCTGGAGCGCCGGGTATCTTTCCGCCGCGCCATGAAACGTGCCGTGCAGAACGCCATGCGCATGGGCGCACTCGGCATCCGCGTGAACCTCGCGGGTCGTCTGGGTGGGGCCGAAATCGCGCGTACCGAATGGTACCGTGAGGGTCGCGTGCCGCTGCACACATTGCGTGCCGATATCGATTACGCCCATGTTGAAGCTATGACTGCCTATGGCATCATCGGCATCAAGACATGGATCTTCAAAGGTGAGATCATGGAACATGATCCTGCCGCGCGTGACCGTAAGGCACAGGAACTCCAAGACGGCCCAGCACCTCGCGGTGCCGGCGGTCGTCGTTAAGGGGGAATGAGAAATGCTTCAACCAAAGCGTACTAAATTCCGTAAGCAGTTTAAGGGCTCGATCAAGGGTCTGGCAAAGGGCGGGTCTGACCTGAACTTTGGCACCTACGGCCTGAAGGCACTGCAGCCGGAGCGGGTTACAGCCCGTCAAATCGAAGCGGCACGCCGCGCCATGACGCGTCACATGAAGCGTCAGGGCCGTGTCTGGATCCGCATCTTCCCGGACGTACCGGTCACCTCCAAGCCCGTCGAAGTTCGTATGGGTAAAGGTAAAGGTTCCGTCGACTTCTGGGCAGCCAAGGTCAAGCCGGGCCGCATCATGTTCGAAATCGACGGTGTCGGTGAAGACGTGGCACGCGAAGCCCTGCGTCTGGCAGCCATGAAGCTGCCGATCAAGACCCGGGTTGTTGTCCGCGAGGACTGGTAAGCCTGTCGCCCCGCTTGCGGGGTGGGTAAGAGAAAATGAACCCCCGTCGAGCGATCGGCGGGGGTTTTGCTTTGTCAGGCGACAGCTTCGGTCTCGAGATCAAGCCAGAGCTTGCCGTTTCGGTAGCCGCCTTTAATCAGATGCCCCGGCTCAGCGATCTCAGGGTGCGCCTCCGCCCAATCGCGGAACTGATCGCGGCTGACCACTTGCCCGCCGTAGTCCCGCGCGGATTGGAGGATATACGGGTCAGCCGGGGTGCCTTTGGGAACGACCAACACGCGGTCCACTGGAAGGTCGAGCTGGCTGCTTAGCGCTTTGTCATGCTGATAGCGCCCGATAAGGAGGTAGCCTGCATTTGCATCAAACACGACACCGGGCGTGTAACCGCGTGCGCGCAGCTCATCGACGACGTCGCGCACGACTCTGATGTTCGGCTCCCCTGACTTCCAATGCATCACGTTAGAGCCATCTACGATGATCCACTTGTTGCCGGGTCGCTTGGGTTGGGCCAATGCCCGCAGCAAAAGAATCGCGCTAGCTATGACGCAGAGCACACCGAGCAGCATGAAGTCCTGCCAGCCGGGCTGGGAAGCGCCGGCGATGGTGAGGATCAAGGAACCAAGTAGTAATAAGAACGGGGTAAACATATGCGAAATAACTGCTTTGGATAATACTTAGGGTTGAGTGTCGGGCAAATATGCGTGCGCGGCAAGGCCGCGCGGCCCGTGCTGGCCATCCCGCCTAATAGTCGGTAGCCT
This sequence comes from Sulfitobacter sp. AS92, assembly GCF_038900015.1. Taxonomy (NCBI): domain Bacteria; kingdom Pseudomonadati; phylum Pseudomonadota; class Alphaproteobacteria; order Rhodobacterales; family Roseobacteraceae; genus Sulfitobacter; species Sulfitobacter sp. AS92. The sequence continues at coordinate 125,761 of NZ_JBBMQL010000009.1, read as the reverse complement.
CGTCACAACTCCTCGCGACAGGAAAGGCCCAGTCACATGAAACACGTCCCAAAGCCCAACACCGACGAAGATTTGATCCGTGCGTTCCTCGACAAGGGCGGGGAGGTCAAAAAGGGAAAGACCAAGCCGATGCCCAGCGATTTGGGCCTTAGCAATAATCAATGGGGCAATAAGCTGACCAAAGAAGAGAAGGCAGCGGTAAAGGCGCAGGAAGAGGCGGCGAAGGTGGCCAAGAAGTAGTCTAAGCGCGATGGTGTGCCGTCAGATATCGACCTGATAGACGCCTAAAGCCTCGGCCAACGCGTTTTCTTCGAAATGGAAGTGTGACTGCACGACGGTGACGAGTTGGTCAAAGATTGCGCGGGTTTCGGTAAAATCTTTCGCCCTTGGTGTTTCGGTTAAGCCTTCCGCGGCCTTGCCGAGCCGTTTCAATAGCGCATGCACAACCTCATGCTCAGCCCGTAGCCGATCCACGATGGTGCGGACAGCCTTAGACCCACGGGTCTGCAACTGCGGAAAGATGCTTTGTTCTTCGATGTTGTGATGCATCGTCAACGCCCAGCATTGCTGCCCGCAGAGCGTTCCGGCAGCAGCGAAATTCTGGGCCATCTCGGTATGCAGCACGATATGGGCCAAATCGGCGGGTGGCGTCTCTCCGGCTTCGATCTGGGCCATGATCTGCGCAATTCGCGCGAGATCCATTAGGTAATGTTTATGAATGGCCGCCAGATGCCGCCCCGCTTGGCGCTGGTCGTCAGTGACATTGTCTAGCTGAGGCAGCGGCGGGCGGGTGTCGGGGTCTATCATTAGCTCTGACAGGGGCCGCCCATCGGGGTGTTCTGGCATCCTAGGCCCAATTGTAGTTGAAACTCACCGAGACACGATCTTCTTCGATCATGTTCATCGGCACCTCATGGCGCAGCCAGCTTTCCCACAGCAGCACATCCCCCGCCTCGGGCGCAACATAGATGAAGGGGCGCAGTTCCTCGCGGGCGTCTTTTACCCGACCGGGGGCCGCCATCATCATTGGCAGGCGCGGGTCCTCAAAACGGATCGCGCTGGCGCCCTCTGGCATGGTCACATAGGTCGTGCCAGAGATCACCGAGTGCGGGTGAATGTGAGATGTGTGGATGCCGCCCTCGGGGAGGATGTTCAGCCATAGCGAGTCGAGCACCAGCTTTCGGTCGCCCAGATCGAACTCGAGGTCTTTGGCAAAGGCCGCGACATGCTTGTCCAGCACCCCAACCAGATCTTTGAAGATCGGGAAGCGGTAGGGAAGGTCGTCTAGCGATGCATAAGAAGTGTATCCAGCATAGCCGTTCTCTTCGCACCAATCCTGACCGGCCTCGTCATCCTCGGCGATCGAGAAACAAGAGGCAGCCAGCTCATCGGTGTCGATGGGCTTGCCGTGCGCCGACAGGGCGGCATGATAGAGGCGGGTGGCGAAAAGCGATTTGATGTTTGACATGGCTCCGTCTTACGCCGAACATATCCCCATCGCCAGCCTATTTGCGCCAAAAGTACCTGTGCGGGCCAGCAGGGGTTGCTATGTGTGACCTCAACGCGTATTGGCACCTTTCATCATGAACTCCACCAGAATCATGGTCACCCTACAGGGGCCTACTGGTGATGTTGAAAGGAAGAGGCCGTGAAAGCCAGCGAACTACATGACAAGACGCCGGACCAGCTCCGCGACGAGCTTGTGAACTTGAAAAAAGAATCCTTCAACTTGCGTTTTCAGCAGGCCACCGGTCAGCTGGAGAACCCCGCTCGTTTGAAGACCGTGAAGCGTGACGTGGCCCGTGTCCACACCGTGCTGAACCAGAAAGCCGCTGCTGCGGCAGCCGAATAAGAGGAGCCTGAAAAATGCCCAAGCGTATCCTTACAGGCACCGTGACATCGGACGCCAACGCACAGACCGTAACCGTTTCCGTAGAGCGCCGCTTTACGCACCCGGTTCTGAAGAAAACCATTCGTAAGTCCAAAAAGTACCGGGCTCACGATGAGAACAACACGTTCAAAGTGGGCGATTCTGTTCGCATCATCGAATGTGCACCCAAGTCGAAAACCAAACGTTGGGAAGTTCTGACTTCGGAAACAGCCGAAGCCTAAACCCCTTAAACGAAACCCTGGGATGAGGGCCGCATCGCCCCCCAGAAGGTCGGGAGAAACCAAATGATCCAGATGCAGACCAACCTGGATGTTGCTGACAACAGCGGCGCTCGCCGTGTTCAGTGCATCAAGGTCCTGGGTGGTTCCAAGCGTAAGTACGCATCCGTCGGCGACATCATTGTCGTGTCGGTCAAGGAAGCCATCCCTCGCGGTCGTGTGAAAAAGGGCGACGTCCGTAAGGCCGTCGTCGTTCGCACCGCCAAAGAAGTTCGTCGTGACGATGGCACCGCCATCCGTTTCGACCGCAACGCTGCTGTTATCTTGAATAACAACAACGAGCCTGTCGGCACCCGTATCTTCGGGCCGGTTGTTCGTGAGCTGCGTGCGAAGAACTTCATGAAAATCATCTCGCTCGCTCCGGAGGTGCTGTAATCATGGCTGCTAAACTTCGCAAAGGTGACAAGGTCATCGTGCTGGCCGGCAAGGACAAGGGCAAGACGGGCTCCATCTCGTCCGTTGACCCGAAGTCCGGTAAAGCCATCGTCGATGGTGTGAAAATCGCCATCCGCGCAACGCGCCAGACACAGACATCTCAGGGCGGCCGCATCCCCAAGGCGATGCCGATCGACCTGAGCAACCTCGCACTGGTGGATGCCAACGGCAAAGCCACCCGCGTGGGTTTCAAAATCGAAGGCGACAAAAAAGTGCGCTTTGCCAAGACCACGGGGGACGTGATCGATGCTTGATACCGCAACCTACACACCCCGCCTTCAGGCCGAATACCGCGAGACGATCCGCGCCGCCCTGAAAGAGGAATTCGGCTACAAGAACGACATGATGATCCCTCGTCTGGATAAAATCGTTCTGAACATCGGCTGTGGTGCCGAAGCCGTTCGCGACAGCAAAAAAGCCAAGTCGGCTCAGGAAGACTTGACGACGATTGCAGGCCAGAAGGCTCTGACAACCATCGCCAAGAAATCCATCGCTGGTTTCCGCGTACGTGAAGAAATGCCGCTGGGTGCGAAAGTGACCCTGCGCGGTGACCGCATGTACGAATTCCTTGACCGTCTGATCACGATCGCAATGCCCCGTATCCGCGACTTCCGCGGCGTTCCGGGCAAAAGCTTTGATGGCCGTGGCAACTACGCCATGGGCTTGAAAGAGCATATCGTGTTCCCCGAAATCGACTTCGACAAAGTTGACGAAACTTGGGGTATGGACATCGTGATCGCCACCACGGCGAAAACCGACGCTGAAGCCAAGGCGCTGTTGAAAGCTTTCAACATGCCCTTCAATTCATAAGCGCGGGAAGGATTAGAAATGGCTAAGAAATCCATGATTGAGCGCGAGAAGAAGCGCGAAGCACTGGTGAAGAAGTACGCTGAGAAGCGCGCGGCTCTGAAAGAGATCGTGAGCGACGAAAGCAAACCGATGGAAGAGCGTTTCCGCGCTTCCCTGAAACTGGCGAAACTGCCGCGCAACAGCTCTGCTGTGCGTCTGCACAACCGCTGCCAGCTGACGGGCCGCCCGCACGCCTACTATCGTAAACTCAAAATTTCGCGGATCGCGCTGCGGGACCTTGGCTCTTCGGGCCAAATCCCCGGCATGGTCAAGTCGAGCTGGTAAGGAGCGCATCAGATGAACGATCCTATCGCAGATATGCTGACACGCATCCGTAACTCTTCGCTGCGCGGCAAATCCACAGTCTCCACACCGGCTTCCAAGCTGCGTGCGTGGGTGTTGGACGTGCTGGCCGACGAAGGCTACATCCGCGGCTACGAAAAGATGACGGGCGCCGATGGCCACCCCGCTATCGAGATCAGCCTGAAGTACTACGAGGGCGAACCTGTTATTCGCGAATTGAAGCGGGTCTCCAAACCCGGTCGTCGCGTCTACATGTCCGTCAATGACATCCCCGTTGTCCGTCAGGGCCTCGGTGTGTCGATTGTCTCCACCTCCAAGGGTGTGATGTCGGACGCGTCTGCACGTTCTGCCAATGTTGGCGGCGAAGTGCTCTGCACCGTATTCTAAGGAGTAGACCATGTCTCGTATTGGTAAGAAACCTGTCGCCATGCCTTCGGGCGTCTCGGCAGAGGTCAGCGGTCAGACGATCGAAGTTAAGGGCCCCAAGGGCACCCGCAGCTTCCGCGCGACTGACGACGTAACGCTGACGGTCGAAGACAGCGCAATCACTGTGACACCGCGTGGCAAGTCCAAGCGCGCACGTCAGCAGTGGGGCATGTCCCGCACCATGATCGAAAACCTGGTGACTGGCGTCACCACGGGCTTCAAAAAAGAGCTTGAGATCCAGGGTGTTGGTTATCGTGCAGCCATCAATGGCAACACGCTGAGACTGAACCTCGGCCTGAGCCACGATGTTGACTACGTTGCGCCCGAGGGCGTGACCGTGACAGCACCGAAGCAGACCGAAATCATTGTGGAAGGCATTGACGAACAGCTTGTTGGTCAAGTCGCTGCGAACATCCGCGCTTGGCGCAAGCCCGAGCCCTATAAGGGCAAAGGCATCCGCTACAAGGGTGAGTTCGTGTTCCGCAAAGAAGGCAAGAAGAAGTAAGGAACGGAAAGATGGCAAACACCAAAAGACAGCTGTTCCTGAAACGCCGCATGCGCGTTCGGAACAAACTCCGCAAAGTGAACGCCGGGCGCATGCGTCTGTCGGTACACCGTTCGTCCAAGAACATCTCGGCTCAGCTGATCGACGATGTGAACGGCGTGACACTGGCTTCCGCCTCCACCATGGAGAAGGATCTGGGCGTCGTTGGCAAAAACAATGTCGAAGCGGCGACCAAGGTCGGCGCATTGATTGCCGAGCGTGCCAAGAAAGCCGGCGTGACCGAAGCTTACTTCGACCGTGGCGGTTTCCTGTTCCACGGCAAAGTCAAAGCTTTGGCCGAAGCGGCCCGCGAAGGCGGTCTGAAAATCTGATTGTGCGGTGCGTGGGCAACCACGCACCTGCTTTCATACGGAGGCTGCGCCGTGTGCGCAGCTTTCCTACGAAGAGGGCCACGCTGGCCCTCTCGATGATCCGGGGGCCGATGGCCCACTAGGATTGACCAATAGGGGCCCCAAGGGGCCGCAGAAAAAGGAAGATGCCAGATGGCAAGAGATGACAACCGTGGGGGCAACCGCCGCAACCAGCGCGACGAGACCCCGGAATTCGCTGACCGTCTGGTCGCAATCAACCGCGTGTCCAAGACCGTTAAGGGTGGTAAGCGTTTCGGCTTCGCCGCGCTCGTGGTCGTGGGCGATCAGAAAGGCCGCGTCGGCTTTGGTAAGGGTAAAGCGAAAGAAGTACCCGAGGCCATCCGTAAGGCGACTGAGCAAGCTAAGCGTCAGATGATCCGCGTGCAATTGCGCGAAGGTCGTACGCTGCACCACGACATGCACGGCCGCCACGGCGCCGGCAAAGTTGTGATGCGGACAGCACCAGAAGGTACCGGTATCATCGCCGGTGGTCCAATGCGTGCCGTTTTCGAAATGCTCGGCGTTAAGGACGTTGTGTCCAAGTCGATCGGTTCGCAGAACCCCTACAACATGATCCGCGCCACTCTGGACGGTTTGAAAAAAGAGCAATCGCCCCGTTCTGTTGCGCAGCGTCGCGGCAAGAAAGTGGCTGACATTCTGCCCAAGCGTGAAGACAACGTAGAGTCCTCCGCACAAGTGGCTGAGGAGGCATAAGCATGGCCAAGACACTCGTAATCAAGCAGGTCGGCTCGCCGATCCGCCGCCCCGCCACGCAAAAGGCAACTTTGGTTGGCCTGGGTCTGAACAAAATGGGTCGTACCCGTGAGCTGGAAGATACACCTTCCGTGCGCGGTATGATCAACAAGGTCTCGCACATGGTCGAGATCGTCGAAGAGAAGGGCTGAACTTAAGGTTTAGCGGTAGGGTGGGGGACCGCTCTACGAAGACGCCTCGCAGGAAACTGCGGGGCGTTTTGTTATTTGCGGCTTCGCGTACTGATCTGGCCCTATGTGTCGGATTTGATAGTGGACGCCTTCAATCGCGTCTTACGGAACCATGAGCCTATCACTGCTGCCGTAACAGCGGGATTTTCTACACTTGTTAATATTTAGTTAACATTTACCGTTGAGTGGCCTCGTTGATTTTGGCGAGGCCGCAAACACATTGGATAAACGATGAAAGCCTTTTCAGTTTTTGTACTCATTATTGTGACGGTCGGCATGCCATCCTTCGCGTCAGCTCACACGCAAAGCGCCACACCCTATACCTCCGAAGTTCCTTCGCATGGCGGCGGATGCCGGAAAGCTTCACCGCCCGGTCAATGCTGCCATGCTGGGTCAGAGCCATACCACTGCCATTAAGCAAACGGATTGCTCAGGTAGGGGGAGGGTGACGTCCTACCTGCGTTTACCCACCCCCTTGTCACGCCTCCCGCCATCCCCTATACGCCCCCGGTGGCCCGTGTTGGGTCGCAATGGAATCGAAACGCCGCGTTTGGCCACTCCCGTCGCTGGGGGCCATTTCCGGCAAAAGGAGAAGCGACATGAAACTGCACGAACTTTCCGACAACGAAGGCGCAACCAAAAAGCGTATGCGCGTTGGCCGTGGCCCCGGCTCTGGCAAGGGCAAAATGGGTGGCCGTGGTATCAAAGGTCAAAAGTCCCGTTCCGGCGTGGCGATCAAGGGCTTTGAAGGCGGCCAGATGCCAATCTATCAGCGTCTGCCCAAGCGTGGCTTCAACAAGCCGAACCGCAAGTCCTACGCTGTTGTGAACCTGGGCCTGATCCAGAAATTCATCGACGCCAAGAAGCTTGATGCTGGCAACACCATCGACGGTGCGGCCCTGATCGCTTCCGGTTTGGTCCGTCGTGAGCTGGACGGTATCCGCGTTCTGGCCAAGGGTGACATCACCTCCAAGATCGACCTGAACGTCGCTGGCGCCTCCAAATCCGCTATCGAAGCGGTCGAGAAGGCAGGCGGCAAGGTGACCGTGGCAGCTGCGAAGGCTGCTGAGGCATCCGAGTAAAGCGGCCTTAAGGCTTGTGAGCGGCGCGCCAGCCGCTTACATAACCTCAAGTTTTCCCGAACGCCGCCCGCCGGAAAACGGCCCGGGCGGCGTTTTCGCAACAAAAGAAGAGACCCCTCATGGTATCTGCCGTCGAAAACATGGCCGCGAACACGAGCTGGGCCGCATTGGGCAAGGCAACAGACCTGCGCAATCGGATCCTGTTCACACTCGGGCTGCTCATCGTTTACCGCCTTGGCACCTTCATCCCGGTGCCTGGCATCGACGGTGGCGCGCTGCGTGACTTCATGGAGAGCGCAGGTCAGGGCATCGGCGGCATGGTCTCGATGTTCACCGGTGGCGCACTTGGCCGCATGGGTATCTTCGCTCTGGGCATCATGCCCTATATTTCGGCCTCGATCATTGTCCAGCTGTTGACCTCCATGGTTCCGGCGCTGGAACAGTTGAAAAAAGAGGGCGAGCAGGGGCGCAAGAAGATCAACCAGTACACGCGCTACGGCACGGTGGCGCTGGCGACCTTGCAGTCCTACGGCCTCGCGGTCAGCCTTCAGGCCGGTGACATCGTCGCTGATGGTCAGATGGGCTTTGGCTTCATCGCGGCCTGTATGATCACCCTCGTGGGCGGTACCATGTTCCTGATGTGGCTGGGCGAGCAGATCACCGCCCGCGGCATCGGCAACGGCATCTCGCTCATCATCTTTGTTGGCATCATCGCCGAGGTTCCCGCCGCAATCGCGCAGTTCTTTGCCTCGGGCCGTTCCGGCGCGATCAGCCCTGCGGTGATTATTGGCGTGCTGGTCATGGTGATTGCGACGATCATGTTCGTGGTCTTCATGGAGCGCGCGCTGCGCAAGATCCATATTCAGTATCCGCGCCGCCAAGTTGGCATGAAGATGTATGACGGCGGCACGTCGCACCTGCCGGTTAAGGTGAACCCAGCGGGCGTGATCCCGGCGATCTTTGCTTCGTCGCTGCTGCTTTTGCCCGTTACGGTCAGCACTTTCTCAGGAAACTCCACCAGCCCTGTGATGTCTTGGCTTTTGGCGAACTTCGGCCCCGGTCAGCCGCTTTATCTGCTGTTCTTCGTGGCGATGATCGTCTTCTTCGCTTATTTTTATACGTTCAACGTCAGCTTCAAGCCTGATGACGTGGCCGACAACCTCAAGAACCAGAATGGCTTTGTACCGGGCATCCGTCCGGGCAAGCGCACCGCAGAGTATCTTGAGTATGTCGTGAACCGCATTCTGGTCTTGGGCTCGTTCTACCTCGCTGCGGTCTGTGTTCTGCCGGAAATCCTGCGCGGTCAGTTCGCCATTCCCTTCTACTTCGGCGGCACATCGGTGCTGATCGTCGTGTCGGTGACGATGGACACCATTCAACAAGTGCAGAGCCACCTGCTCGCGCATCAATACGAAGGTCTGCTTGAACGCTCGCAATTGCGCGGCAAAGGTGCAGGCAAAGGTAAAGGTCCACGCAAGAAACGGAGCCCCGTACGTCGATGAATATTATCCTTCTCGGGCCTCCGGGCGCAGGCAAAGGCACCCAAGCACGTCATCTGGTCGAAACCCGCAATATGGTCCAACTCTCCACCGGCGATATGCTGCGTGAAGCCAAGGACAGCGGGACAGAGATGGGCAAGATCGTTGCCGACGTAATGGACCGTGGCGCGTTGGTCACCGACGAAATCGTCATCGGCCTGATCCGCGAAAAGCTGTCTGATAAGGCCGCGCATGGCGGTTTCATCTTTGACGGTTTCCCACGCACCTTGGCACAGGCTGACGCGCTGGCTGATTTGATGGCGCAAGAGGGCCAGACCCTTGACGCCGTGATCGAGATGAAGGTCGACGATGAGGCGCTGGTCGCCCGCATCACGGCGCGCTCCACCTGTGCAAGCTGCGGTGAGGTTTATAACGACCTGACCAAGCCGATCCCCGAAGATGGCAAATGCACCAACTGTGGTGGCACCGAGTTCAAGCGACGTGCGGATGACAATGAGGAAAGCCTCAAGACCCGCCTGATGGCCTATTACAAGCAGACCTCCCCGCTGATTGGTTACTACTACGCGAAAGACATGCTGAGCGGTGTGAATGGTCTGGGTAAGATCGACGAAGTCCGCACCGAAATCGCAGGCGTTCTAGACGCCTAACTGTGCCTTAAAAGAGGGCGGGGCGCATCGCGTTCTCTCCCTTGCGGCCCAACAGTAGCGCAGTTTTGCGCAGCGGCTTGACGCCCTGCGCAAAACCTCATAGTCACCCCTATCTCGTAAGAGAATCAAATTGCGGCAAAGGCCCGGCCTAACCCGCAAGATCACCTGATCAGCCTCAGCCCGATGGCCTTATCGCCTCGGGCTTGTGTTGTGAAAAAAGGGTCTGGAACGACGGACCCGCAACGAAAAGGAATAGCTAACGTGGCACGTATTGCCGGCGTAAACATCCCGACTGCAAAGCGGGTTCCAATCGCCCTCACCTATATCACCGGTATTGGCACTTCTTCCGCCAAAGCCATCTGCGAAGCCGTCGGCATCGACGCGACGCGCCGGGTTAACGAACTGTCGGACGCTGAAGTCCTGGCCGTTCGTGAGCACATCGACGCGAACTACACCGTCGAAGGTGACCTGCGTCGTGACACGCAGATGAACATCAAGCGCCTGATGGACCTTGGCTGCTACCGTGGCCTGCGCCACCGTCGTAACCTGCCCGTCCGTGGTCAGCGTACCCACACCAATGCTCGCACCCGCAAAGGCCCCGCTAAGGCCATTGCTGGCAAGAAGAAATAAGGGAGGGTCTGATCAATGGCACGCGATAAGACAAAGACCAAGCGTAAGGTCAGCAAGAACATCGCCGCAGGTGTGGCGCATGTGAACAGCTCCTTCAACAACACCAAGATCCTGATCTCGGATGTGCAGGGCAATGCAATTGCATGGTCCTCTGCCGGCACCATGGGCTTCAAAGGGTCGCGTAAATCGACTCCTTACGCAGCTCAGATGGCCGCTGAAGATGCAGGCCGTAAGGCTCAGGATCACGGCGTCAAGACGCTGGAAGTTGAAGTGCAAGGCCCCGGTTCCGGCCGTGAATCCGCACTGCGCGCACTGGCTGCCGCTGGTTTCAACATCACTTCGATCCGTGATGTGACGCCAATGGCGCACAACGGCTGCCGCCCGCCGAAGCGCCGCCGCGTTTAAGACAGCAATTTGCTATATGGGGCCGCGTGTTTTGCACGGCCCCATACCGCTTTTCAGAAACCTCGAGCGTTTGTGTCATTTGGACATGAGGCACAAACAAGGATGGAGGGACGCATGATCCACAAGAATTGGGCTGAATTGATCAAGCCGCAACAGCTTGACGTCAAGCCGGGCAATGACCCAGCCCGTCAGGCAACCGTTATGGCCGAACCGCTGGAGCGGGGCTTTGGCCTGACGCTCGGCAATGCGCTGCGCCGCGTGCTGATGTCTTCGCTGCAAGGTGCGGCGATCACATCCGTACAGATCGACAACGTGCTGCACGAGTTTTCCTCCGTGGCCGGTGTGCGCGAAGACGTGACCGACATCATCCTGAACCTTAAAGGCGTCAGCCTGCGCATGGAAGTCGAAGGGCCCAAGCGCCTGTCGATCTCCGCTAAAGGTCCGGGCGTTGTAACTGCCGGTGACATCTCCGAATCCGCCGGTATCGAGATTCTGAACCGCGAGCATGTGATCTGCCACCTCGACGATGGTGCAGACGTCTACATGGAGCTGACCGTCAACACCGGCAAGGGCTATGTCTCCGCAGACAAGAACAAGCCCGAAGACGCGCCCATCGGCCTCATCCCGATCGACGCGATCTATTCCCCGGTCAAGAAGGTTTCTTATGACGTGCAGCCCACCCGTGAGGGCCAGGTGCTGGACTATGACAAGCTGACCATGAAAGTGGAAACAGACGGTTCGATCACGCCGGATGACGCCGTGGCCTTCGCCGCGCGCATCCTGCAGGACCAGCTGGGCATCTTCGTCAACTTCGACGAGCCGGAATCCGCGTCCCGTCAGGACGACGACGATGGTCTTGAGTTCAACCCGCTGCTTCTCAAGAAAGTCGACGAACTGGAACTGTCGGTTCGTTCGGCAAACTGCTTGAAGAACGACAACATCGTCTACATCGGCGATCTGATCCAGAAGACCGAAGCCGAAATGCTGCGCACGCCGAACTTTGGCCGCAAGTCCTTGAACGAGATCAAGGAAGTGCTGTCGGGCATGGGCCTGCACCTTGGCATGGACGTCGAAGACTGGCCGCCAGAAAACATCGAAGACCTCGCCAAGAAGTTCGAGGATTCGTTCTAAGAGACACGGCCCCGGAAACTTTTAAAGTTTCCGGGCCGATTTCTTCAAAAGAAATCGGGCACCGTTACGACTGGGCGCACGCCCCAAGGAGAGCCCAAGACACGCATCGCGGGCCAGACAAAGCAAAACCGCCCGTAGAGGGCATCAAATTGGAGATTAAGAAATGCGTCACGCACGTGGATACCGCCGCCTGAACCGTACACATGAACACCGCAAGGCGTTGTTCTCGAACATGGCAGGCTCGCTCATCGAACATGAGCAAATCAAAACAACCTTGCCGAAAGCCAAGGAACTGAAGCCGATCATCGAAAAGATGATCACGCTGGCCAAGCGCGGCGACCTGCACGCCCGTCGTCAGGCCGCGTCAAAGCTGAAAGAAGACCAGTATGTCACAAAACTGTTCGACATCCTCGGCCCGCGCTACAAAGACCGCCAAGGTGGTTACGTTCGCGTTCTGAAAGCTGGCTTCCGCTATGGTGACATGGCGCCGATGGCGATCATCGAATTCGTCGACCGCGACCGCGATGCCAAAGGCGCCGCAGACAAAGCGCGTCTGGTTGAAGAAGACGCCGCAGAATAAGATTTCGCAGATTGCGGATTGGAAAGCCCTGCCATTTGGCGGGGCTTTTTCTTATGGGGCAGAGGGAAAGGGAGTTGCACCAAGGAGGGTGGCTGCGCATATCAGGAAGCATGAGATACTTTTTGGCGTTCTTGATACCGCTGGCTGCATCAGAAAGGGTTGGCCATCTGCGCCCGCATCATAACACAGCCGCCGTAATCGGCGCAGCGGCCCAGGGGATAGTATGGCGGATTTATTCGGCGACAGCGACGCGGTAGCAGAGAGCGGACACCGTCCATTGGCAGATCGTTTGCGTCCGCGCGCCTTGGCGGAGGTTATCGGGCAGGACCAAGTGCTCGGCCCAGAGGCGCCGCTGACGGTCATGCTCGCATCGGGGGCATTGTCGTCGCTGATCTTTTGGGGGCCGCCAGGGGTGGGGAAAACCACCATCGCGCGTCTGCTGGCAGATGAAACCGATCTACATTTCGTTCAGATTAGCGCAATTTTCTCGGGCGTTCCGGAACTGCGCAAGGTTTTTGATGCGGCCAAGCTGCGGCGTCGGCAAGGGCAGGGGACGCTGCTGTTCGTCGACGAGATTCACCGGTTTAACAAAGCGCAGCAGGACGGGTTTTTGCCGCATATGGAGGATGGGACGATCCTCTTGGTGGGCGCGACGACGGAGAACCCCAGCTTTGAGTTAAATGCCGCTGTGCTGTCCCGCGCGCAGGTGCTGGTGCTAGAGCGCTTGCCGCATGACGATCTGGAACGCCTGGCGCAGCGGGCCGAGCAGGAGTTGGGCAAACCGCTGCCCTTACAGCCTGAGGCGCGCGAGGCGCTATTAGAAATGGCCGATGGGGACGGGCGCGCTTTGCTGAATCTGATCGAACAGGTGACCGCGTGGAAGGGCGATGGCTTGCTCGACAAGGCGGGCCTATCCAAACGCCTGATGCGCCGCGCGGCGCAATACGACAAATCGGGCGATTCGCACTACAATCTGATTTCGGCGCTGCATAAGTCCATGCGAGGGTCCGACCCCGACGCGGCGCTTTATTGGCTGGGGCGGATGTTGGAGGGCGGCGAAGACCCTCGCTACCTGATGCGCCGCATCACCCGGATGGCGGTCGAGGATGTGGGCCTCGCTGATCCGCAGGCGCAGGCCTTTTGCCTACAGGCCTGGGAGACCTATGAGCGGCTCGGCAGTCCCGAGGGGGAATTGGCCATCGCGCAGGCGTTGACCTACATCTGCCTCGCGCCGAAATCTAACGCCGTCTACAAAGCCTACAAGGATGCGCGCAGGCTGGCCCGCAGCACCGGGTCAGAACCACCGCCCAAACATATCCTGAACGCGCCGACCAAGCTGATGAAAGAGCAGGGCTACGGCAGCGGCTACGCCTATGACCATGACGCCGAGGACGGGTTCTCTGGCCAGAACTACTTTCCCGATACGATGGAGCGGCCTAGCCTCTACGAGCCGGTCGAACGGGGCTTTGAGCGCGAGTTGAAAAAGCGACAGGATTACTTCGCAGGGCTGCGCGCCAAGCGGAAAACTTGACTCCGGCGCGCGTGCGCGCGATGGGGTGTCGATGATGAAAACACTGATCATGGTGGCCCTCGGCGGCGCTCTGGGCGCGAGCCTGCGGTTCCTCGTCGGTCTCGCGGTTGGCTTTCCTTTGGGCACTTTGGCGGTCAATGTGACCGGCTCTTTGGCCATCGGGTTGGTCTGGGTGCTGCTGGCGGAGAAATCGCCGCTGTTGCTGCCCTTTTTAATGACCGGGCTGCTGGGCGGTTTCACGACCTTCTCGGCGTTTTCACTCGATACCCTGCGGCTGCTTGAAGCGGGCCGGGCAGGGGTCGCATTTTCATATGTGGGGGCCTCGGTGATCTTGTCGCTGGCCGCCTGTTTGCTGGGCCTCTGGGTGGCCCGAGAGGTGTTGGCATGAGCCGCGTACAAACAATTACCGTCGCAGTAGGCGATGGCGACCAACGGCTCGACCGTTGGTTCAAGCGGATGTTTCCGCAGATCAATCAAGGGCTCATCGAGAAGATGTGCCGCAAAGGCGAAATCCGCGTCGATGGGGGCCGGGTTAAGGCCAACACACGGCTGGAGGCGGGCCAAGAGGTGCGCGTGCCACCGCTGCCTGACAGTGCGCCACCACCGCCACCTAAACGCACCCGCATCACCGATGCTGATGCCAAGATGATCCGCAACTGCGTGATCTACCGCGACGAGCATGTGATTGCGCTGAACAAGCCGCCGGGCTTGGCGGTGCAGGGCGGCTCGGGCCAAGCGGATCGCCATGTTGACGCGCTCTCGGAAGCGCTGATCTTTGACGCCGAGGAAAAGCCGCGTCTGGTGCACCGGTTGGACCGCAATACTTCTGGTGTGCTGCTGCTGGCGCGGACTCGTTTGGCAGCCAAGGCGCTTACGGCCGCAATGCGCCACCGTGAAACGCGCAAGATTTACTGGGCCATCGTCGCCGGTGTGCCGACGCCCTATCTGGGCGAGGTCAAATATGGTCTGGTTAAAGCTAGTGGTCATGGCCGCAGTGGTGAGGGCGAGAAGATGATCGCCGTGCATCCACGCGACATGGACGCGACGCCGGGCGCGAAACGGGCGCATACGCTCTATGCCACGCTGTTCCGTGTCGGTTCGCGCGCCTCTTGGGTGGCGATGGAGCCGGTCACAGGTCGCACGCACCAGCTGCGCGCGCATATGGCCGAGATCGGGCATCCGATTGTCGGTGATGGCAAATACGGCGGCTCGGGGCAAGAGAACCTCGGCGATGGCTGGGGCGCGCAATTGGGCGGGATCATCTCGAAAAAGCTGCATTTGCACGCGCGGATGATGCGGTTTGAGCATCCTCATACCCGCAAATCAGTCACCATTACCGCTGAACTGCCCGAGCATATGGCGCATAGCTGGGACACCTTCGGTTGGACCGAGGATCTGGCCGAAGAAGACCCCTTTGAGGCGCTGCAATGACCAAGCCACTGCGTTTGGTGATCTTTGATGTCGATGGCACATTGGTCGACAGTCAGGGTGACATCGTCGCGGCGATGACGGCAGCCTTTGCGGCTGTCGAAGCGCCTGCGCCGACACGGGCCGAAGTGCTGTCGATCGTCGGCCTGTCGCTTGATGTGGCGATGACGGTATTGGCGCCCACGCGGTCTGCCGGAGATCACCTCGCTATGGTAGAGGCTTATAAGGCCGCCTATATGTCGCTAAGGGCCGAGGCAGGCGTGGCGCAATCTTCGCCGCTCTATCCCGGTGCGCTAGAGACATTGCGCCGCTTGCATGCCGAGCCGGAAGTGCTGTTGGGTGTGGCCACGGGGAAGTCGAAGCGCGGGCTGGATAAGCTGATCGCCGGGCATGGGTTGGAAGGGCTGTTCGTGACCCAGCAGGTCGCTGATTTTCACCCGTCCAAGCCGCATCCTTCGATGATCCATCAAGCAATGACCGATGCCGGGGTGGGGCCAGAGACGACCGTGATGATCGGTGACACTTCTTTCGACATGGACATGGCCGCCGCAGCTGGGGTGACCGGGATCGGCGTCAAATGGGGCTATCATAGCCCGGATAAATTGGCCGCTGCCGCGCATCTCGTTGAGGATTTCTCGGCGCTGCCTGCCCTACTGGAACAGATCTGGAGCATTCCCGCATGAGTGACTGGAAAGCGAAGCGCTTTTGGAAAGATGCTGCTGTGGTCGAGGTTGATGGCGGTTTTACCGTCGAGCTGGATGGCCGACGTGTGAAAACGCCGGCCAAACGCCCGTTGACCCTGCCGACCCGCGCCATGGCAGAGGCTGTGGCCGCTGAATGGCAAGCCCAAGAAAAGCAGATCGACCCGCGGACCATGCCGGTGACAAAAACTGCCAATGCGGCGATTGATAAGGTCGCGGTGCAAAAGGACGAAGTCGTCGACATGCTGGCCGCTTACGGCGATAGTGATCTGCTGTGCTACCGCGCCGACAACCCCGAGGAATTGATGGCACGGCAGGCGGCGCAGTGGGATCCGATGCTAAACTGGGCAGCTGCGTTCCTTGGCGTCAAGTTGGAGACGCGGCAGGGCATAATGCATCAGCCACAATCGCCTGAAGCTTTAGCTGAGATGCACCGTCGGACGGCAGAGCTGGATGCGTTTGAATTGGCGGCTTTCCATGATCTCGTCAGTCTGACTGGGTCACTGGTGTTGGGGCTTGCTGCCGCTGAACAGGCGTTTAACCCTCAAGAGATATGGGATCTTTCGCGACTTGATGAGAACTGGCAAGCCGAGCAGTGGGGCCGCGATGACGTGGCCGAGGCGGAAGCCGAAATCAAGCGCCAAGCGTTTTTACATGCATATGCAATGATCGTGCTTTCCAAGGCTGCTTAACTTGCTAAAAGCTTTCCGCGATTATGGAAATTCGCGATTTAAATTTGCCCAACGCGCCCTTGACCTTCAAACCTGAATCCGCCCACACTGCTTTCCATTGAGCAGGGGAGACCCTGCACATGATCGCTTTCGGCGTCACCTGACGTCGGAATAACCGCCAGTGAACGTGGCGGACTATCAGGAAGAGGTAAAAATGAAAAAAACCGTAATTTTTGGCGCGCTGACCGTTGCTGGCCTTGCGGCTGGTGCTGCTGGCGCCGCCACGCTTGACGACGTTAAAGCCCGTGGCAAGCTGAACTGTGGCGTGACCACAGGCCTTGCTGGCTTTGCCGCGCCGAACGCCAATGGCGAATGGGAAGGTTTCGACGTGGCCGTGTGCCGTGCCGTTGCCGCAGCCGTTCTGGGCGACAAAAACGCCGTGGAATTCGTGCCAACAACCGGCAAGACCCGCTTCACCGCGCTGGCCTCGGGCGAGATCGACTTCCTCGCACGGAACACCACATGGACCTTCAGCCGTGACACCGACCTGAAATTCGATTTCATCGGCGTGAACTATTACGATGGTCAGGGCTTCATGGTCCCCAAAGCGCTTGGCGTTTCTTCGGCCAAAGATCTGGACGGCGCGACCGTCTGCATCCAAACCGGTACAACAACCGAGCTGAACCTCGCGGACTTCTTCCGCAAGAACAACATCAGCTATGAGCCCGTTCCGGTTGAAACTAACGCCGAAGGCCAGCAGCAGTACCTTGCCGGTGCTTGCGATACCTACACCACGGACGCCTCCGGTCTGGCTGCGACACGCGCGACCTTTGAAACCCCTGGCGACCACATCCTGCTGCCCGAGATCATCTCGAAAGAGCCGCTCGGCCCGCTGGTCCGTCACGGCGACAACGACTGGGGCGACATTACCCGCTGGGTGCTGAACGCGCTGATCGCAGCCGAAGAGCTGGGCATCACCTCTGCCAACATCGAAGAGATGACCGGCAACACCAACAATCCCGAGATTGCCCGCCTTTTGGGCACCGAGGGCACGTTGGGTGAGATGATTGGTCTCGACAATGAGTGGGCCAAGCGCGCCATCATGGCCGAAGGCAACTACGGTGAAATCTTTGCCAAGAACATCGGCGAAGAGACACCCATCGGTCTGGCACGCGGGCTGAACGCTCAGTGGACAGACGGTGGCCTGCTTTACGCACCGCCAGTACGCTAACTAAGATGTCAGGGGGCGCAGGAATTCCTGCGCCCCTTGCGCCTCCGAGCCGGGTAACCTGACATTAGTTGATGCAAGTTACCCCAAGACGAATAACAACGCGCTAAGAAGACAATAAAAACCCACGATCGACCAAACGATCAACGACCAAAAACGATTCGGCCAAGGTGCGCTAAATGCACCAATAAAAAACAAGCCGGAACACAGGGATACATACATGACGACATTCTCCGACCCTCCCAAGGCGTCGTTCCGGCCATCTATGCTGTTGAGCGACACCCGCTATCGGTCGATTACCTTTCAGGTTATCGCACTTGTGCTGCTGGTCACGGCGATCTGGTATCTGGGCTCTAACCTTGCCGCGAACCTGCGTGCTGCGGGGTTAAACATCTCATTCCAGTTCCTCGGCAACCCTGCAGGCTATGACATTAACCAAACGTTGATCCCCTACACCAGCCAGTCGTCGAACCTTCAGGCGGCTTGGGTCGGTATCATCAACACGCTGCTGGTGTCGTTTCTCGCCTGTCTGACTGCTACGCTCTTTGGCGTGGTCGCCGGGGTGCTTCGCCTCTCGAACAACTGGCTCGTTCGCAAGTTGATGGCGGGTTACGTTGAGATTTTTCGCAACATCCCGGTGCTGATCTGGATTCTGATCATCTATACGATCATGACTGCCGCGATGCCTGCGCCTTCGGCTTTCCGGGGCGACGATCCCGCGTCGAGCATGATGCTAGGTTCTTTCGCCTTTACCAACCGCGGGGTTTATATCCCCGGGCCGGTTTGGGGGGCGGGATCAATGTTTGTGGTCGCGACGTTCATCGCCTCGATCATCGGCGTTTTTGCCTATCGCCGCTATGCGACCAAGCTGCTCTATGACACCGGGCGTTTGCTGCCGATGCTTTGGCCGTCGGTTGCGATCCTGTTGCTGCCGACGATTGTCGTGTTTTTTATCATGGGCATGCCCATTGGTTTGGACTACCCGGCGCTGAAAGGGTTCAACTTCCAAGGTGGTATCCAGATCGGTGCGCCGCTGATCGCACTGTGGTTCGCCCTGTCGATCTACACCGGTGCCTTTATCGCCGAGAACGTCCGCGCGGGCATTCAGGCGGTCAGCCGTGGCCAATCGGAAGCCGCCGCGGCCCTTGGTCTGCGTCCGGGCCGCGTTATGAACCTTGTGGTGTTGCCGCAGGCACTGCGCGTGATCATTCCGCCGCTGATCTCCAACTATCTTAACATCACCAAGAACTCGTCGCTGGCGATCCTCGTGGGCTATGCTGACATTACCGCAACGCTGGGCGGGATCACCCTGAACCAGACCGGGCGGGCGATCGAATGTGTCGTGCTTTTGATGCTGTTCTATCTCGTAATTTCGCTGGGCATCTCCATGGTGATGAACGTCTACAACAACGCAACGAAGCTGAAGGAGCGTTAAGCCATGTCAGATACACATGCTGAATCCATCGCCTTCGTGCGCGAATCCTCGCTGCCGCAATCGGCCCCGCCGGACAAGGTTGGCGGCCCGCTGAAATGGGTCAAAGACAACCTCTTCCCCACATGGGCAAACGCCCTGCTGACGGTGGTGGCGCTTTATTTCCTGTATCTGCTGCTGTCGGGCTCTTTGCCATGGCTGCTCAACGGGGTTTGGTCAGCCAGCAGCCTTTCGGAATGTCGTGAGATACTCGACGGCGCATCGGGGGCTTGTTTCTCGGTCATCAGTGAACGCTGGCACCAGCTGCTTTTCGGCTTCAAATACCCAAGCGATCAATACTGGCGCCCGACCCTCGCGCTGGTGCTGCTGTTCATCGCCATTGCGCCCGTGCTCTTTATCGATCTGCCGCGCAAGATGCTTCTGTTTACAGGCCTCTACCCGTTCCTTGCCTTTTGGCTGATCTGGGGCGGCCCGATCTGGGGGCCGATCTTTGCTCTGTTGGGCGTGATTGCGGGCTATGTTGCCTACAGCCGTTTGGTGCACAAAAGCTTTGCCATGGCCTTGGCCGGTGGTATCGTGACTGCGGTGATCGTCTGGTATATCGGTGGCTTTATAGGGGAGGCGCTGCGCCCCGCGTCGCCGCTGCTTGAAGCGATCCCAAGCCGTGACCTTGGCGGCTTCATGCTCAACATGATGCTGGGCATCACCTGTGTGTCGCTCTCGCTGCCCATCGGCGTTGCACTGGCGCTCGGGCGTCAGTCGCATCTGCCGATCGTTAAAGGTATCTGCGTGGTCTTTATCGAATTCGTACGGGGTGTGCCGCTGATCACTCTGCTTTTCGTAGCGAACGTGATGCTGGCCTATTTCTTCCCACCGGGTTCGGGAGTCGATCTCTTCATCCGCGTGGTCATCATGATCACCATGTTCTCTTCAGCCTATATCGCCGAAGTGATCCGGGGTGGCCTCGCCGCACTGCCGAAGGGCCAGTATGAAGCCGCTGACAGCCTCGGGCTCGACTATGCGCAGGCGATGCGGTTGATCATCCTGCCGCAGGCGATGAAGATCTCTATCCCGGGCATCGTCAACATTGCCGTGGGTCTGTTCAAGGACACCACGCTGGTCTCGGTTATCTCGCTGTTTGATATCATCGGCATGATCCGCGGCCCGATCCTCGCTTCGACTGATTGGAACGGCGTTTACTGGGAACTCTTCATGTTCGCCTCGTTGCTGTTCTTCATCGTTTGCTACGGCATTTCACAATATTCGCAGTGGCTGGAACGCCGTCTTGCGACTGACCATCGTTAAGGGAGGGTTCTCGCATGGCTGAGACCGCACAAATGAAAGTATCCGACGAAGTCGCGATCCGTATCAACAATATGAACAAGTGGTACGGCGCGTTCCACGTGCTGCGCGACATCGACCTGACCGTGCACCGCGGCGAGCGTATCGTGATTTGCGGGCCTTCGGGCTCGGGTAAATCGACGCTGATCCGCTGTATCAACGCGTTGGAAGAGCACCAGAAGGGAAGCATTGAAGTTGACGGCACGCTGCTCAGCTCGGACCTCAAGAATATCGACAAGATCCGCTCAGAGGTCGGCATGTGCTTCCAGCACTTCAACCTTTTCCCGCATCTAACGATCCTTGAGAACTGCACGCTGGCACCGATCTGGGTTCGTAAAACGCCTAAGAAGGAAGCCGAAGAAGTCGCGATGCACTTCCTTGAGAAGGTGAAGATCCCTGATCAGGCCAACAAGTACCCCGGCCAGCTTTCGGGCGGTCAGCAGCAGCGTGTGGCGATTGCCCGTTCGCTCTGCATGCGCCCGCGCATCATGCTGTTTGATGAGCCGACATCGGCGCTCGACCCTGAGATGATCAAGGAAGTGCTCGACACGATGATCGAGCTTGCCGAAGAGGGCATGACCATGCTCTGCGTGACCCATGAGATGGGCTTTGCCCGTCAGGTGGCGAACCGGGTGATCTTTATGGACGAGGGCCAAATCGTTGAACAGAACGAGCCGGAAGCCTTCTTCAACAACCCGCAAAGCCCGCGCACACAGCTGTTCCTGAGCCAGATTCTGGGTCACTGAAGCGGGCTACGGCCATATTGCGAACAAAGCGCCCCGGCCAATTGGTCGGGGCGTTTGCGTTTCAAACCAGTTGTTTTGGGACAGTGAAGGCGCGCAGCGCACCGGTGCCGGGGGCGAGGTCAGCCCAATTGTCGATATCGAAATCCATCACCGTGGTCGCCCCCGATGGATAGCGATCAAACGCATCTTGATCGGGCGTCTGCCGCAACAGCACCGCTGCGGCTGCGGCGATGCCGGGGTTATGCGCCACGAGAAGTACAGTATCGCCCCTCGCTCGCAGCCGAAGGGTTGAGATGATCTTCTCTGGCTCGGCAAGGTAAAGCTGTTGGAGATGATCGACCGCGTTGCTTTCAGGCAGGTCCAGAAGTGCGCAGGTTTCGCGGGTCCGGGCAGCTGTCGAGCAAAGCACCAAGTCAGGCACCAACCCTTCGGACCGAAGCCAGTTGCCCAGTGCTTCGGCAGCCCCACGCCCCCGTCTGTTCAGCGGACGATCGTGATCGCTGGTGCCGTGGGACCAGTCCGATTTCGCATGTCGCATTAGGATCAGGCGGCGCATGTCATTCCTTTCACTGCTCGGCCCATCATAGGCGCGAAGCAGGGGCAGGGGGCAAGGGCTATGCCTCAGCCTTTGCGAATGATGCTGCCCGCGCCGTGTTCGGTGAACAGTTCCAGCAGGCAAGCATTGGGGGCGCGTCCATCAAGAATTACCGCAGCACGCACGCCCCCTTCGAGGGCATCCAGCGCCGTCTGAACTTTGGGGATCATCCCGCCTGCGATGGTGCCGTCGGCGATCATCTCGTTGATCTGGCTCGCCGTAAGGTCGGTCACCACCTCGCCCGCGCCATCCTTGACGCCGGCCACGTCCGTCAGCAGCAGCAGACGGTCGGCCTTCAGCGCGCCCGCAATGGCCCCAGCGGCTGTGTCGCCGTTGATGTTGTAGGTCTCGCCCCACCGGCCCATACCAAGCGGCGCGATGACAGGGATGATGCCCTTGTCCGCAAAGTCGCGTAGGATGCGTGGGTTCACTTGGGTCGGGTTGCCCACAAGGCCAAGGGCAGGATCTTCCGGTTCGCAAACGATTAGCCCGCTGTCCTTGCCGGAGACACCCACGGCGCGGCCGCCCTGTTCGGAAATGGCCTGCACGATCCGGGCGTTGACGAGGCCCGAGAGCACCATTTCGACCACTTCCATGGTCGCGGCATCCGTGACGCGTTTGCCGTTTATAAATTCGGATTTGATGTTCAGCCGGGCCAGCATGTCGTTGATCATCGGCCCGCCCCCATGGACGATCACCGGGTTCACACCGACCTGCCGCATTAACGCGACATCGCGGGCGAATTCATCCATCGCTTCATCGCTGCCCATCGCATGACCGCCCAGCTTGATGACCACGGTGGCATCGGCATAGCGTTGCAAAAAGGGCAGGGCTTGGCTGAGGGTACGGGCGGTGGCGATCCAGTCGCGGTTCATGTCTTGCGTTCTCATCTGTTGACCCATGGGAAGCCGATAGCGGCGGAGGTGTTATACCAGTGTGGCGATGATGGCACGCAAGGTCGGGATGCCCCAGCCCTTTTCCGAAGACGTGACCACAATCTCAGGATAGGCGGCGGGATGTTTGCTCAACGCTTCTTTGACCTGTTCAAGGATCTTGGCCCGTTCAGCTTCTTTGACCTTGTCGCCCTTGGTCAAGACCACCTGAAAAGTCACAGCAGAACTGTCGAGCAGCGACATGATTTCGTTGTCGACCTTTTTGACCCCATGGCGCGCGTCGATCAGTACGAAGGCGCGACGCAGGGTCTGACGGCCCGACAGGTACTGTTTTAGCAAGCGCTGCCATTTTTCGACCACGGGCAGGGGGGCATTGGCATAGCCGTAGCCCGGAAGGTCGACGAGGTAGTGCTCTTCACCCGCTGTAAAGAAGTTAATCTCCTGCGTACGACCTGGCGTGTTGGAGGCCCGCGCGAGCGCCTTCATTCCCGTAAGTGCGTTAATCAACGTCGATTTGCCCACGTTTGAGCGCCCGGCAAAGCAGACCTCCATCCGGTCAGGCGGCGGCAGCCCGTCCATCGCCACCACGCCTTTAACGAAGGTCGTCTCACCCGCGAAAAGCAGGCGGCCCTTCTCGGCGCTCGGTGTGTCAGGCTCTTCGGCGATGGTGTAGTTCACTTGCATCAAATTAGCTCCAGTTCGTCGCCAACGGCGATCTCTCCACCCTCGGTGACGGTCAAGGTAACACCGAAATCTCGGTGACCCAATTGGTCAAGTGCGGCAAGCGTATCTACGTCGCGCGCGCCGGTGTCGGTGTTTACGGTCGTGGCAAGGCAGCGGGTGATGCGTTTAGACACATTGAACCGCGTACCGCCGATTTTCATATCGCGACCGACCCATTCGAACTCGTCCCACGGGGCGGCGCCGTCAAACCAGATGTTGCCGCGCCACCGGGCGGTTTGCAGCGGGCGACCGGCGAGGTCTTCGACAGCGGCGTGCGAGGCAAGGTTGTTAAGCGAGAGGGTCGGCTCAGCGCTGTCGGTATAGCCGCGGCCATCAAGGCGCAGGATGTCCGCCGGGGCGGCCCGGCCCTCGGCCACCAGCGGGCGCACCCAGTCGAGGAACTGCGCTTTGTCACGGTCTGGGTGAAATGTGATCTCGCCGCGGACGGGATGGCGCAGGGTCAATAACTCGGTGGTCTCATCCAGTTCGGCGGTGATCGCCTGCAACTGCGGAGAGGACGCGCCCCGCGTAAAGTTCAAACACCGCGCCCAGTCTCCGGGCGCGGCTTTAGAGGCATCATGCGCTACGGCCCAAAGCCGATCGTAAGGCATGGACTGTCCGGCGCGCAGGGTCACACGCTCAACCGTCTCGCGGCCATGGGCCTTGAGCGGATGCCGGTTGAGCGCGGTGACCTGCATCACTTTTTCGACTTGCCTGACTTGGGCTTGGCGTCTGCATTTGCAGCATCACCCTTGGGCGTACGTTTGAAGCCGCCCGCGATGTTGCCCCAAAGGTCAGGTTTGTACCCTTGGCTGCGCATGATCAGGTACTGCTGCGTAAAGGTGATCGTGTTGTTCGCGATCCAGTAAACGACAAGACCACTCGCAAAGCCACCCAGCATGAACATGAAGACCCAAGGCATCCAAGCAAAGATCATCTGCTGTGTTGGATCGGTGGGGGCAGGGTTCAATTTCTGCTGCAAGAACATGGAGATACCCAACAGAAGCGGCAGGATCCCGATGAACACCAATGCCAGCATCGAGCCAGGCTCAGGCGCCGCATAGGGCAGCAGGCCCCAAAGGTTCATGATCGAGGTTGGATCAGGTGAGCTAAGGTCTTGGAACGGGCCAAAGAAAGGTGCGTGGCGCAGTTCGATCGTGACAAAGATCACCTTGTAGAGGGAGAAGAAGATTGGGATCTGCATCAGGATCGGCAGACAGCCCGCAGCGGGGTTCACCTTGTTCTTCTTATAGAGCTCCATCATGCCCTGCTGCATCTTCTGACGGTCGTCGCCCGCCTCTTTCTTCAGCTTCTCCATCTCGGGCTGAAGCTCCTTCATCCGCGCCATGGAGACATAGGATTTATAGGCCAGCGGGAAAAGCAGCGCCTTGATCAGCAGCGTCAGGCCGATGATCGCGACGCCCATGTTGCCGATAAGCTGGTTGAGGTTGTGCAGCAGCCAGAAGATCGGCTTGGTCAGGAAAAAGAACCAACCCCAGTCGATGCTATCGATGAATTTGGCGACACCGGCAGATTGGTAATCCTGCAGTGTTTCCCATTCCTTTGCGCCTGCGAAGAACTTGCTGGAACTGCTGACGCTTTCACCTGCGGCGACCGAGCGGGTCGGTTGGCGGGTGAAGGCGCGGTATGTGTCGGCACGCGGGTCGTAGGTGAGGGCTTGTTCAAAAGCCTCGCCCGCCCCGGGGATCAGCACGGCCTGCCAGTAGTGATCGGTAAAGCCAACCCAACCTTCCGTGACCCCTTCGGTGACCACAGCAGGGCGGCCCCACGTGCTGTTTACATCGGCCTCAGCGATATCGTCCCAGTCGACTTCCGACAGCTCGCCATTGGCCATAGACACGGCTCCTTCATGCAAGATGAAGAAACTTTTCAGGTCTTCAGGCAATCCGTGCTGGGCGATCATGCCAAAAGGGGCAAGGTTGACCGGCGCGTCGCCGTTGTTGGTGACGCTCTGAGTGATGTCGAACATATATTCGTTATCGACTGAGATGGTGCGGTTAAAGATCTGACCCGCGCCGTTATCCCATGACAGGGTGACCGGGCTGTCGACACCCAGCGTCTCACCTTCGCTTAGGGTCCAAAGAGTATCGACACCGGGTACGGCATCAGGGGCAAGGCCAGAGCCTGCGGCCCAGCCGTGTAGTGCGTAATAGGCGTCGCTCGATCCTTCGGGAGAGAGGAGGGTAACCACCTCGGCGTTTTCGTCGAGGGTGGTTTGGTAGTCATTCAATTTCAGATCATCAATCCGACCGCCCATGAGTGAAATGGAACCGCTAACCTTATCAGTCGCGATGGCCACGCGAGGGGCATCTGCCAAAGCCGCGCGGCGGCCTTGGGGGGCGGCGCCTTCGCCATTGTCCGTGCCAGGTGCAGCAGCAGTATCGGCTGGGGAGGCTGGAACAGAGGTGCCGTCTTCGGCTTGGCTCATTTCAACGCTGTTCTCTATCGCGGGATCGGCTTCGGGGGGCGGGAACAAAAGGAACCACACGAGGATGACGGCAAAACTGAGCGCCGTGGCAAGGATGAGATTCTTATTCTGTTCGTCCATGGGGACAGCCACCTGATGTCTTTGAATATCACGGGGGTTCAACAGAGTGCGGGGCCAAAGGTCAAGCGGAATCGGGTAAGCC
Organism: Sulfitobacter sp. AS92; assembly: GCF_038900015.1. NCBI lineage: Bacteria > Pseudomonadati > Pseudomonadota > Alphaproteobacteria > Rhodobacterales > Roseobacteraceae > Sulfitobacter > Sulfitobacter sp. AS92. The sequence goes on along the minus strand of NZ_JBBMQL010000009.1, from coordinate 99,806 downwards.
CATAGGGTGTAAGGCGGGGTTTCCACCCATCGGGCATGGGCCTTGAGGCGTTTTGCCGAGGTCAATTGCGAGCAGTTGGCCGCGGTTCGGTTAAGAGCTTTAGCGAGGGGTGATATGTTTCTGTAAAATTCTAAGCGCTACCCGTGCTTTGGTGTATCTCGGCTGAACGCGCTGTCGGTAGTATAAAGCGTGCAGGGCAGCCCCCTAACTCGCGGAGAAGATCAAGCGCGCTAGGTCGCGCGCCCGTCCATAATGCGTGGAACGTCTTGCAGCTTAGCATTGTGGCGGGCGATCCAGTCGAGCGTCTGCTCAAACGGCATGGGACGTGCGATGCCGAATCCCTGCACATGGTCACAGCCGAGCTGCGCCAGCAATACATGCTCCCCCACCGTTTCCACACCTTCGGCAAGGGTTTCGACCCCGAGCCGTTCGGCCATGGTAAGAATGGCACCTATCATCCGCTGTTGATCCGGGTCGCGGTCTGCCTTCATGACAAAAGAGCGATCAATTTTAATGCGGCTAACCGAGAAGCGACAGATCGAAGCAATGGAGGCCTGCCCGGTGCCAAAGTCGTCAAGGTCAATGCGGCACCCTAACTTGCCCAAAGCGTTGATGTTGCGGGTAATCACGTCATCGGGCGCGGATGCGACAACAGTTTCCAGGACTTCAACGGCAAGCCTGTCGGGGGTCAGTTCAAAACGGTCCAGCTCCCAAGAGATTTTGTCGATCAGCCGGGGATTGGCAAGTTCGCTTCCCGCGAAGTTTACGCCAACCTGTGGGACTTCTGTTCCAGAGCTATCCCAAGCTTTAAGTGCGGCAAAAGAGTGATACATCATCACCTCAGCCAAACGCTCCAAAAGGCCAGCTTCTTCGATGGCGGGTAGGAAATCTGAGGGGGGGATCATGCCGCGCACCGGGTGGTTCCAGCGCGCGAGGGCTTCAAAGCCGGTGATTTGTCCCGTGTCAGTCGATATCTGCGGCTGAAACCACGGCTGGATTTGACCGCCATCCAATGCCTGCACAACGTCCTCGCGCAGCTCTGTGCGGCTTTCGGTATCGCGGCGCATCTGGTCTGAGAAGGCGCGTATAGAGGAGGGGCCACGACGTTGAGCGGTGCGTAGAGCCGTGGCAGCGGCGGCAAGCCACGCTGCACCGTCCCCGCCCGGTGCGCGGGTGTTGAGGCAAAAGCCTACTGAGGCGGTGAGATAGACGGTCACCCCATCGACGGAGATAGGTTCTTCCAGTACAGCCTGAAGCCGCCCCGCAAGCTGGATACAAAGCTCAAGATCAAGCTGGCGCACCGGGGCCATGCAGATGGCGAAGCGCGCCTCGCCCATTTTGCCAATATTGTCGTCATCCCGCAGGACGCTGATCAAACGTTCGCCGCTCTGCCGAGCGATCAAATCGGCAGCGCCGTGACCGTAACGTTCTGTAATTTTGTCAAACTCTTCGAGCGAGATGAAGAAAGTCGCTGACAACCGCCCCTGCGCTTTGGCGCGTTGAAAAACCTGTTCGGTCAATTCCTCAAAGGTACTGCGCTGCAGCATGCCGCTGACTGCGTCACGCGGTAGCGCCAGCCTGTCGCCAAACCGCTGCCCCGCCAGATAGAGCAGTGGCAAAGCCGCGGAGGCCGTGATCAGGGCCAATTCACCCCCGAGCCAGCACGCGACAAGCGTCATTGCAGGAAGGAAGGCCAGAGCCGCCTGACCACTTAGCAAAGCGGCGAGTGGCTGGCGTAAATGCGCCAGCCGAGTAAGCTGGTAGAATGCCATCGCGATATCCCTTCCATTATCGCGCAATACCTGCGCTGTTGAGGGACCAATATCGGCTTTAGGATGTGTCGTGGGTTAACAGAGACCGCTTTCCATGTAATTTCTTATCTAAAATTGTTCTTGTTACGTACTCTCACCGTTCCGCACTAACCCTGCGAAGTCGAACAGGTCGGGATCAAGCAAATGGGAGGGGCGGGCGTTCATCAAAGCACGGAACATCACCTGCCGGCGACCGGGGCTATTGGCCTCCCAGCCATCAAGAATCGCCTTAACCTGCTGGCGCTGTAGCCCGTCCTGTGACCCGCAAAGATCGCAAGGAATGATCGGGTAATTCATTGCGGTGGCGAAGCGCTCGCAGTCGCGTTCGGCCACATGAGCGAGGGGGCGGTAAAGGAACAGATCGCCTTCTTCGTTTACCAATTTGGGCGGCATCGTTGCCAGGCGCCCACCGTGAAAGAGGTTCATGAAGAAGGTTTCTAAGATGTCATCCCGGTGATGGCCCAGCACCACAGCAGAGCAGCCTTCTTCGCGCGCAATTCGATAGAGATTTCCACGGCGTAAACGGCTGCAGAGAGCGCAAAACGTGCGCCCGGCGGGGATCTTGTCCATGACGATTGAATAGGTGTCTTGGTATTCAATGCGATGGGGAACGCCCATCTTTTCAAGGAATTCCGGGAGCACGGTTGCGGGGAAGTTCGGCTGGCCCTGATCGAGATTGCAGGCCAAAAGATCGACCGGCAGCAGGCCGCGCCATTGAAGTTCATGCAAGACCGCAAGCAGGGTATAACTGTCCTTGCCGCCCGACAGACAGACCAACCATTTGGGCTTCGGCGCGCCCTCGGCGGTCGACTCGATCATGCCGTATCGATCAATCGCCTCGCGGGTCATGCGGACGATGCGCTTGCGCAGCTTCTTGAACTCGGTGCTTTGCGGTGCGCCTGCAAAGAGGGGGTGAATCTCGTTGGTTTCGTCCAGCATCGGTCAGTCTCTCACTATCAGCTTGGCTTCACCTAGGGCAATTTGCCCCTTTGGCGCAAGCGTGGCGCTAATCGGGGACGTTGTCGATTCCACTGCGGCCCCAAGGGTGGCAGCGGGCGATGCGCCGCGCGGCAAGCCACCCGCCCCGCAGCCCGCCATGTTTTTGCAACGCTTCCAGCGCATAGGCACTGCAGGTGGGCTGGTAACGGCAATTGTACCCAACCCAAGGGCTAAAGAGCAGACGGTAGCCGCGCACCGGCAGGGCAAGCAGCGTGGCGAATGGGGTCATTTCCGCGCCCCATGCAGGATATCGAGTGCGCGGGCGAGATCGGCAAGCAGTTGGTCGAAGGGCAGGGCGGCTGTCGCCTCGCGCCGCCCGACAAAGACATAGTCCATGCCCGCGCGTCCGGCCTGCGGCAGGGTCAGCCGGGCGATTTCACGCAAACGGCGCTTGGCGCGGTTGCGGGCCACGGCGTTGCCAACCTTCTTTGAGCAGGTGAAGCCCACGCGAATGGGGGCCGCGCTGGGCTCATCCTCCCGGCGGGGTCGCATCTGTAGGATAAAACCGGGGGTCGCCACACGTTTTGCACGGCTGGCACGCTGGAAATCCGGCCGTTTGGTTAGGGTTTCCATACGCAGAGAAACCGCCGGGGCAGGGTTCCCCTTCGTGGCGCAAATGCCATTCAAGGGTGCCTCCGGCGGTATCATATTCTGGTTCCGAAGATCGAAGGCGCTTACGCGCTCAGCGATTTCCGGCCCTGTGCGCGACGCGCATTGATGATCTTACGGCCGGCTTTGGTGGCCATACGCGCGCGGAAACCGTGGCGCCGCTTGCGCACGAGGTTCGAGGGTTGAAAGGTGCGTTTCATCGCTCCGTCTCCATTTAAAGCTGGCTGGGCACGGAATCACTCATGAGTTCCACCGCGGCCAGCGTCAATTCAAGCCCGTCCTCTAATGCGGTGGCGCGCGCAAGTCAAACCCCCTGACAGGGAAAATCTGCCCTTTGCAACAAAATGCCGGTCCGTACGGGCCAAATTGTTTCAGTTCGCCCCTCTATCCTGCAAAATCGGCCCTTTGCGCACAAGCCCTATCAAGTGCGTGTGAGGAGCCTGTTCCTACGCCCAGCTTCACGCCATCATTAGGAGACGACAAATGGTCTGATGTAGGCCCAATGAAAGTGTTGAAATGAGCCGCAAAGACCTAAGTAAGCCCGCGCTGATGCGCTACCTGCCCCTTGCGGTGATCCTAGCGGTCGCCGCCATCGGCGCGTTTACCCTGCGTGATTACCTGAGTTTCGACGCCCTGCGTGAGAATCGCGAGGCGCTGATCGCCTTTCGCGACAACAACTACCTGCTGACCGCGCTGGCCTTTGTCGCCGCCTATGTAGTGATCGTAGCATTCTCCCTACCGGGGGCCACGGTGGCGACATTAACTGGCGGCTTTCTGTTCGGGTTGTTTCCCGGTGTCCTTTATAACGTGGGTGGGGCCACACTCGGCGCGATCGTGATCTTCCTGGCGGCGCAATGGGGTCTGGGCGACCGGCTGAAAGAGCGGATGGATGCCTCTGATGGGGTGGTGCGTAAGATCAAGGCAGGGATCGACGATAACCAGTGGTCGATGCTCTTCTTTATCCGGCTCGTGCCGGTGGTGCCGTTTTTCGTTGCGAATCTGGTGCCCGCATTCCTTGGCGTGCCATTGTTTCGTTTCGCCATCTCCACGTTTTTCGGCATCATGCCGGGGGCGCTGGTCTTTACCTCTGTCGGGGCTGGGCTAGGTGCAATCTTTGCCCGAGGTGAGACGCCGGACCTCGGGATCATCTTTGAGCCCCATATTTTGCTGCCCATTCTGGGTCTTTGCGTTCTGTCGCTGCTGCCTGTGGCGATCAAGACATTTACCGGCAAGAAGGATCTGCTGAAATGACCACTCGTATTAAGACTGACGTTCTGATCATCGGCGCAGGCTCTGGCGGATTGTCGGTGGCGGCGGGGGCCGTGCAGATGGGCGCAGATGTGACCCTGCTTGAAGGGCACAAAATGGGCGGTGATTGCCTGAACTATGGCTGCGTGCCTTCAAAGGCGCTGATTAAGACTGGCAAGACCGCCCATGTCCAGCAGCACAGCGCGCAATATGGGGTCGAGAATGCCGCCGGAGTGGTGGATTACGCCGCCGCCAAGGATCACGTGGCCGATGTCATCTCGGAAATCGCGCCGGTCGATTCGGTTGAGCGGTTTGAAGGCTTGGGCGTGCGGGTGATCCGTGAATATGGGCGCTTCATTTCCGATAAAGAGGTGCAGGCGGGCGATACGATCATCACGGCACGGCGCATTGTCGTCGCCACGGGGTCGTCCCCGCTGGTGCCGCTGATTCCGGGGTTGAAGGATGTGCCCTATGAGACCAACGAAACCCTCTTCGACCTGCGGGAAAAGCCGGAGCATCTGATCATCATCGGCGGCGGCCCCATTGGTATTGAGATGGCCCAGGCCCATGTGCGGATGGGCTGCAAGGTGACCGTGATCGAAGGCGACCGGGCGCTTGGCAAAGATGATCCGGAGCTTGCTGAGGTTGTTCTTCAGACCATGCGCGACGAAGGCGTAGCTTTTGAAGAGGGCAGCAACGCCGCGAAGATCAGCGGTGAAGCGGGCGCGATCACGGTTGAAACCGAGGATGGCCGGGTGATCAATGGCTCGCATCTGTTGATGGCCGTGGGCCGCAAAAGCAACGTTGACCGGCTCGATCTGGATGAGGCCGGGGTGGAGACCACCAAAGCGGGCATCAAAGTCGACGACAGTCTGCGCAGCAGCAACCGCCGTGTCTATGCCATTGGCGACGTGGCGGGCGGGCTGCAGTTCACCCATGTGGCGGGCTATCACGCCGGGGTGGTGATCCGCTCGATCCTCTTTGGCCTGCCGAGCAAGACCAAATTGCACCATATCCCGTGGGTCACCTATGCCGCGCCGGAACTGGCGCAGGTCGGGTTGACCGAGACGCATGCACGCGAAGAACATGGCGACAAACTGGAGGTCATCCGTTTTCACTATAACCACAACGACCGCGCCATCGCCGAGCGCCAGACCAAAGGGTTCATCAAGGTCATGGTGGTCAAGGGGCGCCCCGTGGGGGCCAGCATCGTCGGCCATCAAGCAGGGGAATTGATCACCCTGTGGTCGCTTGCGCTGGTCAATAACATGAAGATGAGCCAGATTGCGGCTATGGTTGCCCCTTACCCCACGATCTCGGAAATTAACAAACGCGCGGCGGGGGCCTATTTCAGCCCGCGCCTCTTCGAAAGCGCATTGGTAAAAACGATCGTGCGCGCCGTGCAGCGCTTTTTGCCCTGAGATCACCCATGATCCACTCGCTCTCTGGCCGTCTGCTGATCCTCACCACCATCTTTGTGATGCTGGCCGAGGTACTGATTTTTGTCCCCTCCATCGCGCGGTTCCGCGAAGAATACATGCTGACACGGCTGGAACGGGCACAGATCGCGTCACTGGCACTGCTGGCTGACGACATGCTCGACCCGGAGCTGGAGGAAGAGCTGCTGCGCAACGCCGAGGTCTTCAACGTGGTGCTGCGCCGGGACGAGGCGCGGCAATTGGTGCTGGCCTCCCCCATGCCGCGCACGGTGTCGCAGACCTATGACCTGCGCGATGCCTCTGCGATGGTTCTGATCCGGGACGCGATGTTGCGGCTGTTCCGGCCCGGGAATGAGGTGGTGCGTGTGATCGGCGCCCCGGTGCGCGAGGCGGGGCTGCTGATCGAAGTCACGATGGAAACGGCGCCGATGCGTGTTGCCATGCTCGACTACGGGATTCGCATCTTGATGCTTTCGGCGGTGATCTCCGTCATAACTGCGGTGCTTTTGTTCTTCGCCATGCGGGCCTTGTTGCTCAAGCCGATGAAACGGGTCGCAGGGCATATGCAACGCTACGCAGCGGCCCCCGAAGATGCGCGGCGGATCATTGAACCTTCGGCGCGCGTAACCGAGTTGCGTGAGGCCGAAGAGGCGCTGAAAAAGCTACAGACGGACCTGACGCAGGCGCTGAAACAGAAAGAGCGACTGGCACAACTGGGCAGCGCGGTCAGCAAGATCAGTCATGATTTGCGCAACATTCTGACGTCGGCGCAGCTTTTCACCGACCGGATCGAGATGTCCGAAGACCCGACAGTCAAACGGATGGCCCCGAAGCTTGTCGGCTCGATTACACGCGCGGTTCACCTGTGCGAATCGACACTAGCATTTGGCAAAGCAGAAGAGCCGGGGCCGACGCTGACGCTGATGCTGCTAGAAGAGTTGGTGGAAGAAGTGATCGACGGCGAACGCTTGGCCGACCCTGAAAGCGACATCAGCTTTGCCGCCGACATCCCCGCCAACCTGACTGTGCGCGCCGACCCTGAACAAATGTACCGCGTTCTCGCAAATCTCATGCGGAACGCCCGACAGGCGATTACGGCCACCGGCAAACCGGGTGAGGTACATTTGCGCGCCGAGGACCGGGCAGAGGCGTGGTGCATCACCGTGAGCGATACCGGCCCGGGCCTGCCGCCCAAAGCGCGCGAACATCTTTTTACAGCGTTTCAAGGGGGCGCGCGCAAGGGCGGTTCGGGGCTGGGGCTGGTCATCGCATCAGAGCTGGTGCGCGGCCACGGTGGCACTTTGGCCCTGCATAACACCGGTCCGGAAGGCACGGTTTTCGACATCACCCTGCCGAAGGGCGACGGCACTTTATAAACTTTCGCAGAAAATTGCATTTCCTCGAAACGAGGGCTTGCAACTCTCCGGGGCTAAGACTAAACCCCCGCTCAGTGGACCGATAGCTCAGCTGGATAGAGTACCTGACTACGAATCAGGGGGTCGGGGGTTCGAATCCTCCTCGGTCCGCCACTACCCGAAAAATTGAATAACACTGTGCCCGATGCGATATCGCTTTGACCTGTGTTATCCGTATGTGGGCGGATTGTAGAACGCCCATGCTCCATGCGGTTTGTCGAAGACGGAGTGCGTCTGCTTCAGATGATCTATGCCGCGTTACCTGTCGCCGCTTGAGCAGGACGTTATCTTGAGCAGTAGGTCATAGAGCCGAAGATACAGCGCGCGATGAACTCAACGTTGTTTTTTGCATGAACAGCCTTAAACACAGACTGCGTGCGAAGCGTTTTGATTTCTTGATAACTCAGTTTGTTTTTAGCGTAAAAGAGTGAGGCCAGCACAAAATCTGCCTTACTGGATCGCTAAACCGACCTTGGATTATTGAACTTCTTCGCACGTGAGGAGCTTTCAATTTCGATGCAGGGAGGAGATATTTCTAGAAGGCCGCGAAACATCCGCCCGAACCTGACGAAGCACTGGAAGTCGTTTGATCAACGCTACGAAAACCATCGTAGCCATGATCAGGATCAAAAGCTCACTATTCCACATGCATCATTCCTCCTACGGCATATTCAATAGACTAACGATTCCTACAACTAATAGGTTCCGCTAGCGTTCGGTGCAGCTATCGGTTGAGTTCCTGTGAGCAGCGAACTTGGCGCTGCTTATTTGCATGCGCCGTAAAGAATGAAATTAGCCACGCCCAGTTCTTAATCTGAACAACATACGGACAATCAATAATTACTCGATCGGCAGATGCCGTGGGCGCAGCTACTAAATCGGCCAAAGCGAAGAGAAATTACGCGTTTTGGCCGTGAGAGATTGAACGCGCCTCCGCCCGCGGTCATGATGTGCCGCGCGCATTGCTTTCAAAGATGCTTTTCATATGGCTGTCGAACTCATTCCAAGTGATGACAGCCCGATTGCCCGCATGGCCATCGTAGTATGAGCGCCCCGTCGATGTCGGCAGTCCGGCCCAAATACGGGCGAGATTCTCCATGAATCGATGGCGACTGATTTTTCCCTTCATAAAGGGGGTAAAGCCTGCATCTTCGAGTAAGATATCAGCAAGCAGGTCTTGGACTTGCGGGGTGAAGACATCATTCTTGCCGAGTCCCGCCTCAGTGACCAGTGTTTTCAATGTGTTGGGGATAAACTGATAGCGCCCGATGGCATGTGGCTGACCGGGAGTCGCTGAGATCCAGCGATAGATTTCGCCGATGGTCATGCCCGTGGGCCGCTTCGGCGGCCTGACCCGTGCGCCATGCTGAACCGCGTCATAGCCTTTGGCACCGGCCTCAGCCGAAGCTATTAGATGAAGAACGGCGTCGGATGGCCCGCCGCGTTTTGGAATGTTGAGCTTGCGAGGAGATGGTGCGGCGGTCGTTTTGATCATGCTGCGATTAAGGTGAATACGGTTCTTTGAGGCAGAGGGCGACAGTGCAAAATTCAGGCCGGTTACAGCGATTTTTCTACTATCGAAACGAGCTAGGTCGTTTGCATTTGCCGCCCCGGAAAAGGTCGTGGCGATTAGGCAAAAGGCAGTGCTGGCAGCAAGCATTCTCATCGAGGTTTCCTATCTGATTTAGATATTGCGTTGACCCTGATTATGCGCCTTCAAAATCGATATTTCCTTAACACGGACAGATAGTTAGGCTCTCTAACGGATAGGTATTGGTGCGCTTGGAGTAGCCACTTGTGCCTTAGGATCCGTGAATGGGGTTGAGCCACGTTCCAGATGCGCTTGGAACGTGGCTCTCCCTCATGGCTGAGTCTCCCGATCAGCTTCCGAGGAACTGGTCGAACTGGGTCCAGAGCGAATTGTCCAACAGTAGATTAAAGCGGAAATAGAACCCCTCATCGTAGAGGCTGCTTTGCCCTGCCACCCGGCCGCGTGCTTTGTTGTAGCCAAGTGCCAGCAGGACACCTTTGCGCGGGGTGAAACCAAATTCCGCGCCAATCCCGTTAGAGGAGTTCCCCTCACTGTCCCACAAATGTGTGGCGTTCAGGCCAAGCTGGAAGCGATCATTGCCGAATTCGTAATTCAGTCCTCCTTGAACCAGTTGTGTGGTGGTGTTGGGCGATGTCCCTGCTGCGGTGGCAATCTGCTGGTACTGACCAGCGTATTTGCCGTTAATCCGTAGGTCAGCGTCGATTTCGTAGTTCGCATCTACAGACCACAGGTGGGTTTCCGTGTTATTGTGCTGCTCCTCCAGCCGATGCTCATACCATGCCAGCACATCAAGGCGCGCGTTGTCCTTGGGGCGATAGGCGGCCCCAACACGGGTACGCAGACGGCGGGAGTTTTCGCCATTGCGGCGATCTAGTGCCGCGCGGCTTCGCGCCAGAACTGTAAGATCGGGGATTACGTTGCCTGCAATCCCGATGCTTGCGTAGTGAGTTTTGCCAGTCTTTTCCCATGTGGTTTCCAACTCAGCGTCACCGACCCAGTTGTCGTCTCCCGACTGCCAGCTTGTGCCGAGCGCGAGCGACGTTAGTTCACTCTCTGCGGTATCAAGGTTGCGGGAATGCTCTAGGTCAGCGCGGAAAGTCGTGCTTTGATTGATGTCCCAATTGACCGACATGCCCTGCACCATATTGGTGTCGCCTGCGCCGCTGGCTTTGGTCATCTCGGTCCGGCCTGTAACCCACTCGTTTAAAGTGTAGGAAAAGCCATAGGCCGCGCGGGAGACAAGTTCATCGCTGCCGAACTGAAGCTCGATCTCGTTATAGACGCGCCAGCCGTTCTTAGGCTCATCATATAGGCCAAGTGTAAGTTCGGTTGGGGCGTCGCCGTCGAGCGGTGCGCGTAGTTTTGCTTCGATCACCGTGCCCGGGCGGGCCGCCGGCGCCCAATTTGCCCCGAGAACCAAAGCAGTTCTGCTTTCGTCGCTGCCGTCATTGCGGTCTCGGCTGTGTTCTAGGCCAATCTCACCGCGCAGGGTCTTGCTGAGGCGACGTGAATAGATCGCATCAAGGGTCAGCTGTTCGTTGTTGTTGACCCGATCACGGGTGTATTCGGCATTGAAAGCAATATCGCTGCGCTGGTCGATCTCTGCGCCATAACTTAGACGGACCTGGCTGGTACCGGCGCGGGCCAGACCGCCCTGTGCGTGAAAGTCTCGTCCCGTATGGATGGCCTCGAAAGCGAAGTAACGCGTTTCGGTCTTTAGCTCATAGGACAAACGAGCTGCGGTGTCTTTCTCACCTTTTTCATTTTCCGAACGGGCGACTTCGGCCTCCCAAATGCCGCCCTGACGGTCTTCGTGCTGCAGATAGGCAGCGTGCATCCGTTGGTGGGCCGTGTTGCCAAGCGGCGCATCGGCATGAACGGCGCGTGCCCCAATAGAAGTATTTTCAGAAAGGGCGTAGTTTACTTCGCCGCCATAGAGCCAGTAAGCCTCTGCACCATCGGGCTCAACTTCGTAGGTGACGCGGATCGACACGGGGTTGCCATCAAGATCGAACTGGCGCACCGGCGTATCAAAAGTGATCGTATTGCGGAAGAAGTCGAGTAGATAGTCCGTCCCGCGCAGCAGTGGCGTGGCAGTTAATATGTCGCCGCCGTCTTCATCTCGCACGAGGACTTCAACTCGCTCAGAGCCTTGCACATAACCGCTTAGGTCAAGGTCATAGGGGCCAGAGACGCCGCGACCACGGATTTCTTGCACTTGCTGTTCTTGTGCAGTCTGGGCTGCGAAGACAGTGACCGAGACGCGGTCGTTTTCCCAGTGCCCCTTGGCCCCGGTGGCGACACGGCGCAGATTCCCAAGTTTCAGCGCGCTGGCTTCCGGCTCGATGGCAATGTCGCCGTAGAGCATATAGGAGCGGCCTTTTTCCACCTTAACAAATAGATTGGACGTGGATTGCGCATCGGCTCCGCGCTCGGAGTTGTCGCCATAAACGGGGTAGTATTCTTCGCCCCGGATGTCGCGGAACAAACGATCTTCTGTATCGCGGTCCGAATTATAGCGTAGCGTCAACAGCGCATCGCCGCGGATCACACCTTTGAGGTAAAGTTCTCCGCGCACACCTGTGGTGGTTTCTTCGAACGAACTGATGTGGTCCTTGTCGAGCACGTTGCCGGCATCACCGCTGAGCGATACCGCGCCCTCAATCACACCGATCAACACCCGTTCATTCAAGTCGGGGGTAAATGTCAGCGTCGCTTCGGCCTCTCCAAAGGAGGAGCGCACCGTGATTAAATCAGGGCCGGAGGCCTGCGGCGGGATCAGGTTGAAGGTTGCCTCACCATTGTCGAGGTACGCCTGCACACCGGGTGTGCTGCTGCGGATATCAGTTACGTCCCAAAGCGAGCGTCGGGCAGAAAGGGTAACCGTGCCTGAGGCAGGCACCGGGCGACCACGGGCATCGAGAACGCGGACAACCACTGGGACCACAGAGGCCGGGTTCGCCGCTGCGGTATCGGGCAACAAGATTTCGATTCTAGCTGGTTTGCCGGGGGCGGTCAGGCGCAGTTCTTTGCGGACACGCTCGATACCAAATCCATCACGGCCCACCAGTGTGAGGACATTTTCGCCCGGTGCCAGTTTCACCGCGACATATTCAAGCGCCTGCACGTTGTTCTTTTCGAAATTTGTGCGCTCACCGACACGGTCCCCGCCGAGCTCCCGGCCATTCACCAGCAGCGTTAGCGTCAGGTCCGCCTTACCCTTAACGCGGATGTTCTGGGTTGCGCGGGTGACTGTAGTGTCTTCGGCAAAGTCAACGAAGCTTGGGTCGCTATTGAGGTTCTGGATAATACTGTCGAGCGACTGGCGCTGGGCCGAAGTGCGAGCCGATTGCGCCACGGAAGCGGCAGTAATCCCGGCCTCTTCGTTTTGGGCGGCAATCATGCCGGGGGTCAGCTGCGTTGTGGTCGCGATGCCAGCCTCGCCGCGTACCGAGCGGGTGTTGCTCCGTTGGCCATCAATCGGCAGGTCGGTCGCATTCACACCGGGGGATTGGCTGTTCCCTTTGAAATGGGCGCGACGCTTGCTGACTTCTTCAAGCGCTTCTGGGCTACACTGGGCCACGGCAAAATTCTCAGTCCGCAGTTCGCCTTTCTTCAGCGGAACCAGTCGTGACCCTCCCCGCCGCAGATCGTTGGTGCGCGTAACTTGCACCTCGGTCCCGTTAGGAAGTGTTTCGGGCTGGACGGGAAAGGCGTGGGACACTGCGCGCATCCCGTTCAGTGAATAAGCACCATCGATATCGGTCACCACAAAGAGCCCCTCTTGGGTCGCGATGCGCACGCCCGGAATACCCGGCTCATCCGATGCACGGTCACGCAGGCCGTTGCCGTTGCAATCCATGAACACAGCGCCCAGCACAGTACCCTGACGGGAAAAAACACCGCCTGAGTTGTCCAAGCGCACCATGGCGCGGGCAGTTTGTGATTGATGCAACATGCCGGTGCCCGCTTGGCGACCCGATAAGATGGCAGTGTTCTCGTTGCGGCCTTCGCGGGCGGCGGCAGAGAATTGCATGACATAGGTCAGCTCATGGCTCGATAAAGGCTCAAGCATGCCGACCGAAAAGCGCAGATCGCCGTTACCTATTTGCTGCGGATCGTCCAGCAGTGCCCCGTTCAAGGTGACCGAGCCGGGAACGAAATTTACGCCATAAGCGGGGCGGTCAAGGATTTCGCCACCAATCAGCGCTTGGTGCATGTTGTTGGTGAAGCTAAGCGTATAGGTGACGAATTCGCCATGCCCAACACTGTCAAGGTCCGCCGCCTTATCGAGCGCCAGCGGCGTGCCGTAATGCGGATCTACCGGAATGTCAGATACAAAGAGCGCGCCACCCTCATGGTTAAAGTCTTTGCCCAAACCTGCCTGCATCACAGTGCGGCCCATACCCACATAATCGGCACGCATTGACGGAAAGACCCAAGCGGGCGCATCCATCACAGCATAGCGGTAGTCGCCCTCAGGCATCTCAGAGAAGGTGAAAAAACCACGTTGGTCGGTCTGCGTGCGGGCCATCTCGGCGCCAGAGCGAGCGTCGACTAGGGCAACGGCTACGTTGTCAATCGGGGCGTTGGTAACGGAGTTGAACAAGAAGTTTCCAGGGTTGATCATTAGATCATCCTCAAGCACCTCATCGTCGCAGATCACCGTTGCGATAAAGCTATCGCCAAAATCGGTTGCCATGACCTGATCCCCGGCAACGGCGGGCGACATCTGTGCCATTGGTAGCGCGGGCGTGAGGAAGACTCCGGTGTTGGCGCCCGTCTCGGTCGCGATGATGGTCTCAACATCACCGGTCAACTTGCTGCGGATGGTAACTGGCGTCGTATCGACATCAACGGTGCCGTTGCAAACTCCAGCGGTGACACGCAGACGCGTATCGCTACCCGGTGTGCCATAGGGCTGATCTTCGCCGGTTTCGGGATGCTCGAACGCCAGCGTGCCGGGCGTGTCCGTTTCGCGCTTATAGACGACGGTATTCGAGCCCAGCAACAGAGTGCTTTCTTGGTTGTTATAGAAGGCCGAGGCGGTGTTGTGCACTTCTAATGCGCCCAAAGCCTTAGGCACACGCACCGAAAAGCTGGGGTCTGAGGCATGGCCAATCGCGTAGTCACCCTCATGGAAAAATGCCACCGCATCAACTTCGTCGGAAAGGCCCGCCGGGACAACGCTGACATATTCGTGAAGGGGTGCGCCGTGCATATGGACCAGCGCTGTCATGGTGCCTGAGTTTTGGATCGCGTTAAAAGCCGTATTCAGCGGTATCGCGTCGCGCAGCAAAACACCGGTCTTGGGCGTACCGTCGATCAAAATGGGCTGGCCGTCGATCTCGGGGTAGCCAAGCGCGTCGCGCTCTGAGTCGTTACGCAGGCGCAAGGTGTATGTGATGATCGCCCCGTCGTCAGTTTCCGAAATGGCCTGCTCTTTAGAGACTTCAAGCCCGCCTTCTTCGACGCGCGATTCGCCCGTTGCTTCACTGGTTAGGCTTTGGCCATCCTCTGCCACAGCAGAGACCGTCAGCATGCTGGCAAACTGAGTGCTTATTGGGGTTTCCGCCGAAATGCGGAATTCGTAGATCAGCTGGAGCCGCTCACCGACCGCGAGCATGAAGGGAGCCGACATGTCTGCGGCCGCGTCCTCCGGATCGATCTGGCCGTTGCCGTTAAGATCGGGGAACAGCGTCTGATGTGACATCATCGCTGACTGGCCTTGTTCGCCAATGCGGAGCGATGTTGATAGCGAGACGTTGCCGCTGTTAATCACATCAAAGTAGTAGCGGCCGAATGCACCGCGGGTCAGTAGAAGGTCGGAATAACCGGTCACTTCTAGCCCAGGAACCGAGGCGACTTCGGCCCGGACGGGGTTCGAGAAGACGCGTTCCATGATGCCGAGCGACGTGTTGAAATAGCTCACCTCTGCCACGTTGCGGATAAAAGACCCGCCGAGTGCTGGGTCAGCTGTAGTCATTTGCGGGAGAAGGCTCAGGCCCAGTGCGGAGGCGCTGATCAGGGCCAGAGCCGGGCGGGCTGTAGACATAAGGAAACTGCGCATCAGTTTGCTCCTGTTGCGATCCCTGCGAAGGGCGTGAATAAAATGGGGAGACGAGAACGGGGAGAGGAGGTAGCACCCCCGGGCGAGCGTCGCTCAACCGGAGGTGCCGAAGTGGTCGGTTAGTTTTCGACCCGTACGGTGAACTCTACCCGAGCAAAGCCGCCGGGAAGGATCGTGCCATGCGCGCTCGATACGTTTGTCGGCGTGATGGTTGCCGTGCTGGTCGTCGGGAATAGGCTTTCAGTGCAGTCGCCGCCACAGTCCGTTACGGCTGTATAGGCCGGTGCTGCATCCGAGATGGTCACATTGTCCGCCGGAGAAGCACCAGTGTTTTCGGCTTCGACCATGTAGCGGATGCACTGACCGGGCTCGACGTCTAGGCGCGTCTTGGTAAAGGTACCCGCAGTGCCGTCGCATTGCGCATCGATATACTGGTACTTGCTCAGTGTGACATCGCCCGAGATGATGACCACGCGGTCTTCGACGGCGTTGTTGGTCAGGTCAATGTCGGTCCCGGTACCGTTAAGCGTGTCGCCGATGGTGATCGAACCGACTTCGGAGACACCTTGGGTTGCTGTTGACGGTGTCTGTACACGGTAGATCAGCGAGATGCTGTCACCCGGGGCCAGCCCACCTACACCCAGATCATTGAAGTTATCGATGACCGGCTCGGATGGATCAATAACGCCGTTGCCGTTCTGGTCCCAGAAGATCGCCCCAGAGAAGTTGGTCAGACCGGCTTCTGTGATCGTCCCGTCGGTGATGGCCACGTTCCCTTCGTTCGAGATGGTGTGGAGGATGTCCACGATACCACCCGGCGAAGCCTGCGCGCTCTGATTGTCGATGATCTTTACGTCATAGATTTCGTTGACCGTGACTTGGTTGACGATACGGTCACCCTGTCCCGAGACGGAAGAGACAACCGCGATGTCGACCAAGGTGTCGCCGGGCAGCGCATCATCGGCTGGCGTGATCACCGCGCGGATGGTCTGCACATCCCCTGCCGGGATGGTGCCTGTATTCGACACGACCGTGCCATCGGGCAGTTGGAATTCAACCGTCCAGCCTGGGGGAAGGGCTTGGTCCAGCGACAGGTTGAAGCTATCCGAGGTCGGGCCGTTGTTTTCGACCAGCATGTCAAAGATGACCGGCGCGCCGGGGTCTGTCGATTGTGTCACCCAAGGGTTGCCACCATTTGTCGGAGCTGCTCCATCACCTTCAGAACCGACTACGGCGTTTTCGAGGTCAACCGAAGCGGCGAGCACCGCGCCGGAGAATTCAGCGGTCGATACGTCAGAGACGCCGGAGCTGTCCGAAGTGGTGGTGATTGTCGCAGTGTAGTTAGTGGTCGCAGTCGGAGTGACATTGGTTGGCAAAGTTGCGATCAACGTCACTTTGGCGCTTTCACCAATACCAAGCGGACCGACTGAGCTGATGATAGGTGTGATACCGTCAGCCCCGACAAAGCGGAAAGTCGTACCGTCTGGGAAGTCTACATTGGCAATATCAAGCTGCAGGCTGTCCGGGCTGTTGGACAGGTTGGTCAGCACGAATTCCTGTCGGATCACACCACCTTGGTAAACATCGGCGGTTTCCGTTACAATATCGTTGTTCGCGGCGTCATCGTCGGTTCCCGAAGCGATCGCCGCGTTCGCTGAACCGTCTGAATTAATCGCCGTATCGGCGATGGCCACCGCGTATTGGTTGTCAACGGTAACAGAGGCGGTGTTTGACGGCGGGAAGTCTACGCCGTCAACGTCTTGGGTTGCCACGTTGGTGATGATGCCCGCATCGGCAGTGTCCGTGATTGTGGCGCGGAATGTCACCTCGCCCGAACGGCCAGAGCCGACCGAAGAGATCAGGAAGTTGACGTTCTGGCCATCATCATAATCCCAAGCGATTGTGTTACCACCGCCGTTTGTGGCATCGACGACGGTGGAACCGTTATCATCGTTCAGCGCGGTCGAAGAGTCAGACCAGCGGGCCGATCCAGGCACATAGGCCAAGCGACCATCAAGAACATCTTGCACCGAGTAGTTATTGGCTGCGACCAGACCGGTGCTGGAATAGGTCAAAGTGATGGTCACTTCATCGCCAGCGTCAATGATGTTGGGGTTGCCGCCTGAAGCCGGGTCCGCCGTCATGGATTTGACCAGCTCAATAATCGCATCGTTGGAGATCGTCAGCGTGTCGGTGTTGGTAATAAGTACCGTGCCGTCCAGGTTGGAAGTCGCTGTTACGGTGATCGTGTCAGAACCGGACGCCGTTGAAGGGGCCGTGGCTTCGATCACGACGCCGAACTGCTCGCCCGGTGCCAGTGTAGGTGTTTCAGTGAGTGGAGTGGCGCTATCGGCCACACCGTCCATGTTGACGTCAGGGTAGAAGACCAAGGGTTGCAAATCGAGCGTACCGCTGCTGTTTTCCGCCGCCTCCAGCAAGAACGCATCGGCACCGTTACCGTCGTTGGTGATAATGTGAGGCAAGAAAGCCTTACCGCCGGGGGCGATGCGTTCAATGTTGTTTGAGGTCATAGAGACGCCCGCAACTTGCTGAACGATTGTCTCAACAGTGTTGGAGGTTACCGTGATGGTGTCGCCAGCAGCATTGGTATAGGTCGCGACAGCTTGGTTGCCGATCACCGAGCCCGCATCGGGGGCCGCAAAAACGACTGTGCCGATGACGGAAGTCAGGGCCACGACACTGACGGAGCGAAGGAAGGTTGTTTGGTATTTCACGTTAATATTCCTTAGTTCTATGGTAGTTGGAGAGAGAGGCGCCGGGTTCAGTTCAGACGCACGCGGTAGCTGTTAAAGGCAGAATCGCCTGCTTCGAGCGGTTCCGAGAGGGTCCAGCGCACAGCGGCGACAGCTTCTTCGGGGAGCGGCTCTTCGACCATGTTGCCATCGGCATCGATGACCTTGCGGATGGCGGGAACGGTCGACCATTCCAGCCCTTCTTGTTCGGGGTCCATCTCGGCTTGGACTTCAAAGACTGCGGCGACCGAGGTTATTTCAGACCCAAATGCGAGTGAGACGCCATCCGGGACCGGGGCAGCGATAACGAGACCTGCCATCGCGCCGTCGGTCATATTCTCGTGGCGCAGCTCATAAGAGATCATCTCGCCTGGGCGGATGCTTTCGCGCTCCACGAGGACTTCTTCGCCCTCGGCGTTGGTCTCCACCACGCGGAAAGAAAATTCGCTCGACAGCGCGTCGGCAGCGGCTGCGAAGCCGGCGATAGACAAAGCCGTACTCGCGATGAGTGTTTTGGATAACTGGGAGATATTGATACGCATCTAGTAGTTCCCTCGTTGGCCGGTGAAGAGCCGGCAGTTGCAATGAACGGACACGCCCATTGCGCTGTCCTGTTCTCATCTTCGAGGAACCGAATACGGATATCATCTGAGCGAACGGTTAACGCGCTGAGCCTGAGGCCAGGCCTTTAGCCGAAAGAATAGGGAGCCCTATCAGGTCGCGCCGGGGCCTATCATTCGGCGCGGCATCAGCGCTGAGGCAAAGCAAGCATATGGTTAATTTTGCAGGGAAAAGAGCCGCTTCGGAAATTCTGATTCGGTGATTGGCCCCTTGAACTAAACGCAAAAACGCCCGCACGAGGCGGGCGATTGTGGTTACCAAGGAGGAGGGAGATTTAGGCGCGCTTCGGCGGGCACGTGCTGTTATCGCTGGGCCAGATCAAACGCGAAATAGGCGCGTTAAACGAAGCCCGCGTCGCGTGCAATAATCGCAGCATCCGTACGATTCTTTGCGTCCAGTTTTCGGCAAAGTGTCTTGACATGCAGTTTTATCGTCACTTCCTGCAAATCGAGGTCGCGCGCGATCTCTTTATTGGACTGCGCGATCATCAATCCACGCAGAACTTGACGCTCACGTTCAGACAGAGCCTTCTCAAAATCGGTCTCTTCGGGGTTATCCTTGCCGGACATGAAAGAGACCGGGGCATAAGTCTCGCCTGCTGCCATGAAGCGCACGGCGTTGACCAATGACTTGGCAGGCAATGTTTTGGGTAGGAAACCGATTGCGCCCATTTCCAATGCCTGCTCCGCAATAAGCCGGGTGGCTGTGCCAGAGATCAATCCCACCGGGCGGCCTTCGTTGATACCCAGCACGGTTTGCAGACCCTGCAGGCCTTTCATGCCGGGCATTGTATAGTCCAGCAGAACCAGATCGTAGGGTGGCTCGGTTTTGATCTTATCCAGCGCGCCTGCCAGATCGCTTGCAGCTTCAGTTACGGTCGAACCGTCAGCATCAAGAAACATCGCAATGGTCTCGCGGACCATGTCGTGATCATCAGCAATTAAAATTCGCAAAGACATAATAGGTCTCCTAAGGCCAAACGTGACCGGGGTTCTTTAATAGGTAGAGTGTGCCTGTTTGATAAGAAAGATGAAAGCCTGAGGGGTCGAGGGGGCAAAGGCATGCGCCGCTATTCTTTGGTATGGGCAGTAGGAGCAGGCCAAGGCGGGCGTTCCTATCCTTTGGTATAGAAGGATGCGCTTCTGCACCTTCGCCTCGCTCACAGGTGCGGGGTATGGTCAGGTCATACCGCTAAATAAGGGAACCAGACATGATCTTTCAAAGCCTCAGCAGAATCACCACCGTCGCCGCACTTACCGTTGGCCTTGCATCGGCGGTAGCCGCCCAAAACGAAGAGGTTGTGCTCCAAGTGACACTGGCCGAGGAAACCCACAGCTTCACCCTATCGGATCTTAAGTCGATGCCGGTGTCGCGCTTTGAAACCACGACCATCTGGACCGATGGTACGCAGGAATTTGAAGGTGTCTCCTTAGAGCAATTGTTCGAAACCTTGAGCATCGACGAAGGTACGATCACGGCAACGGCAATCAATGACTACGCCGTGGAAATCCCGATGACGGATGCAGTCGAGGATGGCCCAATCATCGCCTACCACACCAATGGGGAAGAGATGTCACGCCGCGATAAGGGGCCGCTTTGGGTTGTCTATCCGTATGACAGCGACATCGCTTACCAGACTGAACTGGTCTACAGCCGGTCGATCTGGCAGCTTGACCGAATTAGTGTCGAGTAACTGAACATGGCGCGAAGGGCTCAGATGAAGGACGCAGCACAATTTGGGCCCGCGCGCGCCAGAAGCCGACAGGTGCTGATGCTCGCCCTTGTCGTGGGGATGAGCATCGCAGCCTATCTGGCCTATAACGTTTGGGACAGGATCCGCGCGCTTGACAGTGCGCAGCAGGACCACGCCGAATGGGTCTTTACCCAGATTGAGATTGAGTTCCTCAAGACCGACCGCGCTTTGACACAAGCGCAATCCGCTACACCTGAAGCTTTGGTTGAGTTTCGCAAACGGTTCGACATCTTCTACAGCCGCGTCCTGCTAGCAGAGCGGGTGCGCAACAATGCTGAGGCAAAGCCACAGATCCGCGAATTGCGTGTTTTGCTCGACAGTTTCCTGCCGGTGATTGATGGCACGGATGCCCAATTGGCCGCCGCCCTCGACGATATTGATACGATGCTGCGTACCGTAGAAGATCTACCCCGCGAGATCGCGTTGGCGTCGATCGCGATCGCCAACGAAATGTCTCAGAACGAACGCCATGAGATTGTGCGACTGATCGAAGTGATGGCAGCGATTGTGTTGATCGTCACACTCGCTTTGGTCGGCGCCGTCTATCGCCTGTCGCGCCAGGCCAGCCGATTAAACCGCACCTCGCAAATGGTCGAAGAAAACCACCTGCGCCTCGCCAAGACGCTCCAAGCATCGCTTGACGCTATCGTGGTTATCAATGAGCGGGGTGAGATCGAAGATTTCAACGGCTCAGCTGAGGAGATATTCGGAATTACCCATGAAGCGGCGAAAGGCAGAAACTATGTGAGCCTGTTGATTCCGCCAGCTGACCGCACAGCCCACCACAAACGGCTGATGAAATTTCGCGAGACGGGTGAAACTGAAGTCGCTGACAAAGGCCGCCGCGAATTTGAGATGATCGACCAGAATGGCCGTATTTTCCCCGTAGAAATGTCGGTGTCGCAATCACCTTCGGCGGAAGGGTCGCTTTTCATCGCCTACATTCGTGACATCACCGAAAAGCGTCAGCGTGAAGCCGAGATCATCACCGCGCGTGATGAAGCTTTGGATGCTTATCAAGAAAAGTCGCGTTTCTTTGCCATGATGAGCCATGAGATGCGCACGCCGCTCAACGGCGTGATCTCTGCATTGCAATTGCTTCAGGACGATCGGCTCGACAACGAACAAAAGCGCTATGTTGATGCAGCAATGACTTCGGGGGAAATTCTTCTGAGCCACATCAACGATGTACTTGCGATTGAGCGCAGCGAAGCGGGCACCTATGAGCAGGTTCAGCAGACCTGCGGCATGACCGTGTTGATGGCGGGTATCATCAACACGATGGAACCCTTGGCCGAGGCGGGTGGCACCCGGCTGCATCTTGATCTGACGCGGCTGGAAGACAAACCCATCGTAACCGACCCACGGGCGATTCAGCAGATACTGGTCAACCTTCTAAGCAACGCGATCAAGTTCAATCCGGGAGGTGATGTGACCCTCAGGGGGTGGTTTGCAGAAACGTCAACAAAGGCGGGCGAGGAGTTTCACCTTCAAGTCGAAGATGACGGCTCTGGCATCCCAGCAGAAGATATAGACCGCATTTTCGAAGATTTCGTCTCACTCGATAGTCGCTATGAGCGTCGAACCGGGGGCACTGGTCTGGGGCTTGGGATCGTGCGCCGTTTGGTCAAGCGCTTGGGCGGGGAAATCAAATGCGAGTCAATTCTCGGGAAGGGAGCGTGTTTCACAATCCGCCTGCCGGTTGAGGTCGTGGATGCCGTGCAGGCTGATCCGTCGGATAACATATCGGACTTGCACGAAAAACGCATAGAACAGGCCCCGGCAGTGCGGCTCAATCTGCTCTTGGTCGATGATAATGAGATTAACCGCGATCTCATCAAAGCGATGCTTGAAAGGATCGGCCATGAGGTCACCCTTGCAAGCGGAGGGCGCGAGGCGATTGCGCTTGCGGAAAGCGCGGCCTTCGATACGATTTTGATGGATATCTCGATGCCAGACGTGAATGGCGTTCAGGCAACCAAGGCGATCCTGTCTGGCGATGGCCCCAACCAGACGACGCCGATAATTGCCGTAACGGCCCATGCCTTGCCCAAAGAGCGCGCGGAGTTTGCGACAGTGGGCATGTCGGGGTTCTTGCAAAAACCATTAGATATGAAAGTGCTCCGCGCACGCTTGCAGGAGATCGCGGTGCGCGAGGTCATGCCAGATCAACCGCTGCCAGTGCGCCTCACCAATGCGCAGACACTGGTGCAAGGGAAATTTGCGAAACGGCCGCTGTTGGACGAAAGACAGATGGCAGATTTGTTCGATCTTCTGGGAGATGAGAAACTGCGAGAGCGTGTTCAAAAGCTTATCGATCAAGTGGCGGATGACCTGCCCAATCTGATGGCCGCTGCCAGTTTACCCGATTTGCAAGCGCGGGCCCACGGCATGGCCGGGATGTGTGGCATGCTTGGGGCGGACCGTCTGCATGGATTGCTCAAAGAGATCGAGACCGCGTGTAAGACCGACAAACACGAAGGGGCGCGGGGCCTATGCGAAGCTTTGCCGGGCACATGGTGCGCCACACAGGCGGCGATGAAAGCTCAGGTAGGCCTTTGACTGCCGGGCGCGGCCGCCCTTGGCATCCCCCATTGTTACGTGACGGCGCTTCTCTCTGTGCGGACAGCTGCGGTGTCCAGAGCTTTAACTTGCCTCATCGGTATATGTTACGGACCGGCTAAGCTTCCGCAAATTTCTTAGTCAGTGACGATCCGCATGGCGGATGTTTTGCACGGGCATTTCAAATCTGCGCCTGGCACGGATAAGACACGCCAGATTTGCACGGCCTACTGGCGGCGGGACTGAGCGCGGCTCAGCTCCATGGTCCTGCGTCCCCGCGTCTGCCGGTCTTGGGAATGCGGCTGCTGCTGGTAGGGCGGGAGCTTTGCGCCCGCACCGGGACTGCATTGGGGGTCATCGCCCGCAGGGCTGCGATCCGGTTCTCGGTCGCGGGGTGTGTGGCGAAAAGGCGATCGTGCTTATGGGCGTGCAGTGGGTTGATGATGAACATATGTGCCGTGGCCGGGTTGCGCTCGGCAGCATGATTGTCGATCCGCGCGGCGCCCATGGCGATCTTCTCAAGGGCGGAGGCCAGCCACAGCGGATTGCCACAAATCTCAGCCCCGGCCTTGTCGGCGGCGTATTCGCGGGTCCGGCTGATTGCCATCTGCACCAAGGCCGCGGCCATGGGCGCAAGGAACATCATCATCAGCGTGCCAATCATCCCCATCCGTTCCCGCGCGCCGCCAAAGAACAGCGCGAAGTTCGCGAGCATGGAAATCGCACCGGCAAAGGTGGCTGTCACGGTCATGATCGCCGTGTCGTGGTTGCGAATGTGGGCCAGTTCATGGGCGATCACCCCGGCCAGTTCCTCGCGGCTTAGGCTTTGCATCAGGCCCGCCGTCACCGCCACGGCAGCATTGGCCGGATTGCGCCCGGTGGCAAAGGCATTGGGCTGCGGCGTGTCGATCAAATATACCTTGGGTTCAGGCAGCCCGGCGTTGCGGGCAAGCTCGGCCGTCATAGCATAAAGCCCGTTGCGATCCCCGGGAGAGACCGGCTGCGCCTTGTGCATCTTCAACACCATGCGGTCGGAGTTCCACCAGGTGAAGGCGTTCATCCCTGCTGCCACGACCAATGCGATCAGCGCACCGCCCGATCCGCCGATCAGATAGCCAACGCCCATGAAAAGCGCGGTCATCGCCGCCATCAGCATTGCTGTCTTTACATAGCCCATCTTGGTTTCTCGCGGTTGTACACTATGAGGGAAATATGGGGTGTTTCCTGCGACGTGCAAGCCGCCCGGCGGCAGAGCGCTCTAGTCGTCAAGATCGCCGTCGTCCGGCGTTGTATGCAGATAGATATGCCCAATCTTGCGTATCAGCGGGATGTTCATAAAGGCAACGATGCCCGCGGCGATGCCTAGCCGGCTGAGAAAACTCAGCGGCATCGGATCGTCCCCTTTGGCGTAGATCAGGACCACGACGGTCACCACGAAAAACCAAATCGCAAGGCTGAGTAGAATGCGGCGCAGGGGGTGGTTTGGTGTGTTGGTCATCGGCGCCTCCGGCTGTACCGCTTTCGTACACTATTCCGAGGGGCTGGATGAACTGCAAGGCCGATCCGCAAGTGCCCCGTACTGGAACCTATAGGTTGCAAGAATAACCCGCTCGGCATCCAGTTTGATGGCACGAGTAGGCAAGCCAGAATGTACGCCCGCGCCGCTGCGAATGGGCCGCTGCGAATGAACTGAGCCTTATCCAAACGCGGAGCGGATTAACCGCATTCGCTGGCTTTGAGGCGCAAGAAGCTGTCTTCCCCGGCGAGAACATAGCGCAGCAGAAGGAGTTCGACCTTGGCAGCGTCGCGTTCAACAAAGGCACGCAGCATGTCGCGTTGCAGATCAATAAGCGTTTCATGGGCGGTAGCATCGCGCAGAGTGGCCATACGAACGGCCTGAATTTGCGCCATGTAACGCAGGATCGTGTCGCGCAGTTCAATGTTGGGCACGGCCATAATCCATGTGCGGCGGATGTCTTCGGACGCGGCAAAGAGGCTCTCAATTTCGCCAGTCTCCAACGTTTGTTCGGCCTGTTGCACTGCGCGCGTCAGGGTCGCGATATCGCCGTCGGTCAGCTGATTGGTCGCCAGCGCGGCGGCGCGTGGCTCTAGCAGGCGGCGCAGCTCGAAAATCTCGCAAATCTGACGCATCGAGAGGCTGGGCAGGGTGAAGCCCCGCGTGGTGCTGTCGAGGTAGCCTTCGTGTGACAGGCGCATCAGCGCGTCGCGCACGGGCATCCGCGAGACATTGAACTCCTCAGCGACGGCAGTGTCGACAAAGCGTTCGCCGTGGCTGATCTCACCGCGCTGAATGCGCCCAAGGAAGATGTCGTAGATCTGATCTTTCATATGGCGCTTGGCTGTGCGGGGCATTTTCACCTCGTAGAAAAGTATTCAATTGTCCTGCAATCATGCGCAAAAACTGCGCGTATGGCTAGGTTTAATCACTCTGTCCATCAAAATTCATTTGTATTCGTATACGAAAGCTGGCAGCCATGATGTGAAACTAGCCGCATTGCGCGGGCATGTTCACAGGGAGAAAAACATGAATCTGAATAAAAATCTGATCGTTGGCCTCACCGTCGCGGCCTTTACGGCACTGTCTGGCGTCTCTGCCATGGCGCAGGATGTGCTGAAAATCGGCTCCTATCCGGCGAACCCGCCGTGGGAGTTCAAGAACGAAGCCGGAGAGTTTGAAGGCTTTGAAGTCGACATCATCAACGAAGTTGCCGCGCGCCTTGGCAAGACGACCGAGATCAGCGGCTACGACTTCCGCGCGCTTTTCGTCGCGACAGCCTCGGGCCGGGTGGACGCGGTGATCTCGTCATTGACCATCACCAATGAGCGGCTTGAGGCGCAGTCCTTCACGCAGCCTTATTTCTCGGGCGCGCTTGGCGTGGGGACCAAAACCGATGCCGGGATCGCAGATCTGGACGGGCTGGAAGGCAAGCGCATCGGCTCCATCGCGACCTCGTTCCCAGAGAATTGGTTGAAGGAGCGCGAGGCCGAGCTTGGGTATGCATCCTATTCCAGTTATGACACGACGGCGAATATGCTGACCGACCTGCGCAGTGGCCGGATTGATGCCGCCGTGAACGATATCGTTAGTCTGCGTTATGCATTCGCGCAGCCGACAATGCAGGGGCTTCAGGTCTCGGTCGAAATCCCCACAGGCGACAAATTCGCGATCATGATGCCGAAAGGGTCTGAGCATCTGGAAGCGGTCAACGACGCGATCTCTTCTATGAAAGAGGATGGCACCATGGCGACGCTGTATGAAAAATGGCTTGGCGTAGCACCTGCGGAAGGCAGCCTTGCGGTCACTCCACTGCCCGTACCAACTTCCGCTGACTGACAAAGTTGAGGCCGCAGGCGGGGCGCTCTCCGCTTGCGGCCTTAAGGCTGGCTTCCTTCGATCTAACTTACGGAATGCGCTATGGAAATCTTCGACATCTTTTTCAATCTCGACGTGATGCGCCGCGCTTTCCCCATCCTGATGCGTGGGCTGGTCAACACGATCCTGCTCGGCTTTTCGGCCATCTTCTTTGGCGGAATTCTGGGTGTTTTGGTCTGTCTGGTGCGGCTCTATGCGGCGAAACCGTTCCGGCTGCTCGCGGTTCTGTATACGGATATCTTCCGCGCCATTCCGGTTCTTGTGGTTCTGATCCTCGTTTACTATGCGCTGCCTTTCGCTGGCATTGTCTTCTCGTCGTTCGTGGCGGCGACCATTGCGCTGGCACTGGTACTGGCGGCCTATACGGCAGAGGTCGTGCGCGCCGGGATCGAAGCCGTGCCGCGTGGCCAGTTTGAGGCTTGCGATGCGCTTGGCCTGTCTTTCGCCACCACCATGCGCAAGGTGATCCTGCCGCAGGCATTTCGCATGATGATCCCGCCGCTGGCATCCTATGCCGTGGCGATCATGAAAGACACATCGCTGGCTTCGGTCGTGGCGATGGATGATCTGTTGAAACAGGCCACCGACGCGCAGGCGCTTTTTGCGAACCCCACACCACTGCTGCTGGCCGCGCTGCTCTATATCGCAATCCTTTGGCCCATGGTGCGATTTACCGGCTGGCTCGAGCAGCATTACAAACGCGGTTATCGCTGACCCTTTCAGCAAAAATTCACATCAATCCTATCGTCTCGCGCCCCGCGCGGCCAACACCCTACGGAGATAACAATGTCCACAAAAACAGGAACGGGCGACGCCTATCTCCTTTATCATTCCATCGGCCAATACCCCGGCAAACATGCCGATATGTTGGCGGGGCTCACCGATTTTACCGATGCTTGGGCCGCGCCGAACGGTGATCAATGGGCGGAGGTGCTGCCCAAGCGGCAGCAGTTCATCGACCTCTGGGCCAAGCTTATCGGCGCGCCACAGGGGACCGTTACCACGACTGAGAGTGTCACTACCGGTTTGATGGCCGTCATCGGTGCGCTGCCCGAAGGAACCCTCCGTGGCAAGAAGGTGCTGGTGGCCGAAGACGGCTTCCCCTCGCTGCACTTCCTGCTCACCGGCCTGTCGGTACGTTTTGGTTTCACGTTGAACACTGTGCCAATCCGGCAAGGCGGGCATTGGGTCGAGGCCGAAGATATCATCGCGCATTGGGACGAAGACGTGGCGTTGGCGCTGCTGACATGGGTCAGCTCGACCACCTCGCACCGCCTGGATATCCCGACGTTGGTGAAACATGGCCGGAATATGGGGTCACTCATCGGGGTTGATATGACGCAGGCGGTGGGATTGCTGCCCTATGACGTGACCGAACCGCGCGTGGATTTCGCGCTGTCGACGAGCCTCAAATGGATGTGCGGCACGCCAGGGGCCGGGGTGGTCTACATGGACGCTGATCTGATCCCACAATGCGACCCTGAAATGCGCGGCTGGTTCTCGCAGGGCAATCCGTTCTCATGGGATTTGGACGCTTTTGAGTTTGCGCCCGATATCCGGCGGCTCGACAGTGGCACGCCTTCGACGGTGCCGGCGGTGGCGAGCCTTCCGGCGATGAAATGGCGCATGGGGCAAAATACGGACGCGTTGGCCGCGCATAACCGCAAGCTGACCGGCCAGTTACAGGCGGGTCTGGATGAGATGGGGCTAAACCTTGCAAGCCCCGCTGACCCAGACCAGCGGGGTGGTAGCTTGATGGTTATCTTGCCGGATCACATCGACGCTGCCGACGTGGTGGCGCATCTGGCGGCCTTGGAGATTTACGTCGACAACCGCAGTCAAATTCTGCGCATGTCGCCTGGGGTGCTGACAACCGCTGCAGGGATCGAGCGGACCCTGCAAGCCCTGCGGGCGTTCTTGGCCTAATGCTTAGGGATGCCCGTGGTGGCCGTCAGGAGGGGGCCATCGCATCTGAATTCGCTTTAGGCGTAGGAAAATCCACGAAAAAGGTGGTGCCTTCGCCTTCGGCTGTTTCAAACCTGATGTTGCCGAGGTGTTGGTCAACGATGGCTTTGACGATGCTCATGCCCAGCCCGTGCCCCTCTTCGACCCGGTAGCTGGACCCGCGTGAGAAACGCTCAAATAGGACCGGTTGCAGGTCCAGCGGCAGGCCGCCGCCTTGGTCCTGCACCCAGAAACCAGCACCGTTTTCTGAGATGCCCAGCTTAACCTTCCCCCCTTTGTCAGAGGCTTTGATCGCGTTGGACAACAGGTTCGACAGCAGGCGCATCAGCCGCCCTTCATGAAGCTGCAACAGGGGGGCGGGCGCGTCACCGGGTGCCATTTCTAGATGGACATCGCGGTCCTTAGCGTAAGAAACTAAGGCCTCAGCGGCCTGCGCCAACAGAGGCGCCAAAGGACGTTCGGTGAACCCTGATTGATCCGGTCTGCGCAGGGTTTCCACATCAAGAATATCCGCCACCATCTGGTCAATCGCTCGCGCGTTGCGCAGTGCCAGCCGCAGCAGCTTTTGCTTTTGCGGCGGCAGGTCGTCTTGCGTGGCCTCAAGCAGGCGCAGTGCGCCGGTCAGCGAGGTGAGGGGGGTTTTCATTTCGTGGCTAACCGTGGCGATAAGCTGGTCTTTGGCGCGCTCAAACTCGCGCTGTTCGCTCACGTCTCGCACGACGCCGAGAAAGCCCAGATGCTCACCGAGATCGGTTTCAACCTTGGCAGTTGAAACTTGGCCTTCAAAGGTCGATCCATCGGCGCGGCGGCACGCGATCGAAAATTCACCCGGTGCATTGGGTGCCTTCGCGTTAAAACGCTCCTCGCCTGCGCGTTCGTAGCTACCCAAGGTCTCGTATAGGACTGCCGTTTGCCGCCCCAGAAGCTGATCTGGCTCATAGCCGAACAGCGTTTCGACGGCAGGGTTTACAAGCGCCACGCGGCGGTTGGGATCGGCCATGATAATCGCTTCGGGCACGGCATCTACCATGGCCTTAAGCAGGCCGCGCTGCTCGCGCAGCTCGCGACGCTCGGATTGCAAGGTCAGTTCACTGCCCAGCCAACGAGCGAGGAACTGAACAAACTGTATCTGTGCTTTACTGAACTGCGCCGAACGGGGGGCACTGCCCGAAAAGTTGATTGTGCCAAACAACTTACCGCCACATTTCAGCGGCGCCCCGATATAGCTTTCCAGACCGAAATTTAGATAGCACGGGTGGGTTGCGATCTCTTGCTGTCCGGCGTGGTGGAAATAGGTCACATCAGCGTTGTTAAGCGTGTGCAGACAATAGGTGCCATTGATATCAAAGGTGGTGCCGGGCGCAGGCGCCCAGTCGGGGCCGTGGACAAAAAGGCATTCGTAGACAGGATGCTCGATGCGACTGACGATGCCCAGTTCGAGACCAAGCGCCTCGGTGCCCAGTTGAAGGAGTTTGGCAATCTTATCTTCGACTGAAAGGTCTGGTTCGACAGCAAGCATATAGAGTTGCCGAAGCGGATCATCGAAATCCGCCATCGCGTCGTAAAAATCGTTCATCTAGGCCTCTGCTCTGCTCGCGTTTTTCTTGACTAGGCCTGTTTAGAAGGCGGCTTTTCTTCTTAAGGTATCGCCCTCAAGCCCGGCTGCCAATGGCGCAGCAGAAAAGCTAGGGCGAAAGGCAGGCATTTCATCCTCCCGAACATGCCGAAGAGCTGCGATTGTTAATTCCGCCAAGTCCGTTCAAGCACGGCAAGCCAATTTTCATGGCAGATTTTTGCCAGCAAGGTTTCGTCATAGCCATGCGCACGCAGCGCATCGCAAAGGGCGGGTAAACGGGCTGCATCTTTTAGTTTCGCAGGCACCTCGGCCCCATCGAAATCTGAGCCAAACCCGACACGGTCTTCGCCCAGCTGAGTGATGAGGTGATCGAGATGCCGCAGCACGGCGTCAAACCCCTGATCGCTTGTCTTACGCCCATCGGCGTTCAGGAAGCCGGTGGCGAAATTTACCCCAACCATCCCGTCGCTGTCACGGATCATGCCAAGTTGCCGGTCAGTCAGATTGCGCGACGAGGGCGCAATGGCGTGGGCGTTGGAATGGGTTGCCACCAGCGGCGCATCTGAGAGGGCCGCAACATCATTAAAGCCAGCCTCGTTTAGGTGAGACAAATCAAAGAGAATGCCCATCCGGTTGCACAGGCGCAGCAGGTCTTTACCCGCAGCTGTCAGGCCGGGCCCGCTATCGGGAGAGGCGGGAAACGCAAAGGGCACGCCATGCCCAAAGGCCGTCGGGCGGCTCCAGACGGGGCCAAGAGAGCGCAGACCCATATCATGGAATAGATAGAGCGCATCAAGGTCCGGGCCAATCGCCTCGGCCCCCTCAATATGCATGATGGCGGCGATGATATCGTGATCAAGGCAATGACGAAGCTCTGCCGATGTGCGGCAAATCTTAAACTGTCCATCCGACGCGCGTTCCATCCATTTCAAGTGCCCAGCCATGGCCAGCGCTACCGGCTGTGCCTCGGACAATGGCACCTCTTCGGGCAAGGGCAGCGCATAGGGCGGGTTGTTCATCTGCGCCATCAGATCGGTCTCGGGCGCGGGAGCGGGCGATGAGATATAGATGGCGAAAAACCCCCCGGCAAAACCACCCTGCCGCATACGGGGGAGGTCAAGGTGCCCTTGGCCGGTATCGGTCAGAAAAGTGGTTTCGCGATTGGCAGGATCCCGCAGCAGACGCAGCAGGAAATCGTTGTGGCCGTCGAAAACTTTTACGGTGGTCATCGGGGGGCTTCCGTTCGCTGCTTATGCGAAAGGAGCTATCATGGCAAAGGCGGGTCTGGCCAGTAGCAAGCGCAGCCCCGCCCGTGGGTCAGTTGAACCCTTGCCAACCCTCATCGGGCTCAAACCGCGGGCCGTGCGCCTTGGCGAGAGCGCGCAGTCGGTCGCTCACGTCGCGTGTGCCGCGGGTGCGGGCGTACTGCAGCGGGCCGCCACGAAAGGGAGCCCAGCCCGTGGCGAAGATCATCGCGGCATCGATTTGATCTGCGTCTTTGGCGACACCTTGGCCCAGCACTTCGACAGCGGCGTTCAGCATTGGCAAGATCAGCCGGTCGGTCAGGTCCGCGGGGCCATCCTCTTCGCTATCGGGATGTGGCGTGCCGTCGGACCAATCATAAAATCCACGCCCCGTCTTGCGGCCCAGATCACCCTGTTCGACGCGCGCCTGCAGCATATCGGTGATCTCAGCCATCGATTTATCAAGCCGATCGCGCAGGCTTTCGGCCACATGCAACCCGACGTCGAGCCCCATCTGATCGGCCAGTGTTACTGGCCCCATAGGCATGCCAAACCGCACAGCGGCGCTGTCGATTACGTCTTTTGGCACACCTTCATCCATCAGTACCATCGCTTCCATAAGATAGGGGGTCAGGATGCGGTTCACCACGAATCCGGGATAATCGCCAACCTGTGCCGGCAGCTTGCCAATGGCGCCGCAAAAGGCCGCCAAACGAGCGGCGGTTTGCGTATCTGTGTCACTTCCGACCACCACTTCGACAAGTGGGATTTTTGCGACGGGATTAAAGAAATGCAGCGCCGCAAACCGGGTTTTATCAGGGGCGTGGGCGCTGAGATCATCGATAGAAAGGCTGGAAGTATTGGATGCAAGGATCGCGCCTTCTTTCATCTGCGCCTTCAATTCGGTGTAGATTTTCTCTTTGACCTCCATGCGTTCTGGGGCCGCCTCAATCACCAGATCAGCACGGGAAATGCCATAGCCATTGGGGTCTGGCATCAATCGGTCAAGGGCATCGCGCGTTTCTGCATTGGTTAGGTGTTTGTCTTCGCAGAGCTTGGCCGCCTGCTTAATGGCGCGACCAAGGGCGGTGGTATCTAGATCGCTCAGACTGACGCGCTTGCCACGGATCGCGGCCATGGCGGCAATCTCAGCTCCCATGGTGCCAGCGCCGATCATATGCACATGGGCTATATCATCGTCACCGCGTGCCGTGCCTTTCAGCTTTTGCCGTAAGAAAAAGACACGGCGGAGGTTCTTGGAACTGGGCGTTTTTAGAAGGTTAGCGAAAGACCGGATCTCTCCGCGCTGTATGGTCCTGCGGTCGGTACCGTGCTCTTCCCAAAGTTCGATCAGCGCATGCGGCGCGGGGTAGTGGTCTGCGGGGGCGCGTTCTTCGGTGCGGTTGCGCATTTGCCGTGCAAGCAAAGTGCGCGCTTGTTCCAGCCCGAGCGCACGGGTTTTCAGCCCCGGTTCCGCCCGTTCTATCCCAGTCTTGGCAAACGCGCGAACAGCGGCGGCGACGTGGCGTTCTTCGACGATTTCATCAACGATCCCCAGCGTCTTGGCGCGTTTGGTGTGGGCGGTTTTCCCGCTCAGCATCATCGTCATCGCTTCGGTCGAGTCGATCAGTGCGGGCAGGCGGAACGTGCCGCCAAGGCCGGGGTGAAGACCAAGCTGCACCTCAGGAAAGGCGAACGATGCGCCCGGCACCGCGATGCGAATGTCGCAGGCGAGAGCCAATTCAAAGCCCGCACCAAGTGCTGCGCCGTGGACCACACAAATTGTTGGGCAAGAGAGTTTTTCAAGCCGGTCCAAAACTGCATGGCCTTGGGTCAGTAATTCCGCCGCGCCCTCATCGCTCATTTTGGCAAAACCGGTGATATCCGCCCCGGCAGCAAAGCCACCCGGCTTGGCCGAACGAACTACCACGGCATGAGGCGGGTCCTCTTCAGCGGCAGAGACATGGCGCTCCAGTTCACGCAGCACATCACCCGAAATCGTGTTGGTGCTGCTGTCCGCTTTATCAAGCGCGAGCCACAGAATGCCCTCTGGGTCGCGGCCCATGCGCCAGTTCCCCTTACGCTCCTCTGCCGCACCGAGTTCAAGTTTGCTTTCGCCCAAATGCTTTAACACATGCCCAGTCATGTCACTGCCTCCAGCATCATTGCGCCGCCAAGCCCGCCGCCGATACATTCCGTGGCGATGCCCCGTTTGGCACCGCGCGTTTTCATGGCATTGGCCAGATGCAACACGATCCGGTTGCCGCTGGTGCCGACTGGATGACCAAGTGAGATTGCCCCTCCATCGACATTCAGCCTATCGCGGTCGATCCGGCCAAAGGCCGCGTCATAGCCCAGCACGTTGCGGCAGAAGTCTTCGTCGTTCCATGCGGCGATGCAAGAAAGCACCTGTGCGGCAAAGGCCTCGTTCAATTCCCATAGGTCGATGTCGCTCAACTCCAGTCCATGCCGTTGCGCGATGGGGGTAGCGGACAGTACGGGGCCCAGCCCCATGATCGACGGGTCAAGTGCCGCCCATTCGCTGTCGGTGATCTCGGCCAGGGGCGTCAGCCCATGCGCCTCTACCGCGCGTTCAGAGGCGACAATGACCCAGCTTGCACCGTCGGTAATCTGGCTGGAATTCCCCGCAGTTACCTTGCCATGGGGCTTTTCGAAAACCGGGTTCAGTTTGGAAAGGCTCTCCATATCACTGTCGGGGCGCACGCCGTCGTCGTGGTCATAAACGGTGCCATCGCGGTCAAAGGCAGGCATGACTTCATCAGAAAGCCGCCCGTCTTTCTGCGCTGCGGCGAGGCGGTGGTGGCTTTCCATTGCATAGGTATCTGCCATCGCACGGTCGATCCCGAACCGATGCGCCAGCACCTCGGCCGTTTGGCCCATGTTAAGTTCCGTGATCGGGTCGGTCAGGCCGCGCTCCAGCCCAATAACGGGTTTGAAAAACTCCGGTCGTAGGCCGGTCATGGCGCGGGCCATATCCATCGGTCCCTTGGCGGCATTCATCCGACCGAACCATTCCACCGCAGACTGACGCAGCACCAAGGGTGCGTGGCTTAAGGCCTCTGCTCCGCCCGCAAGGATCATCTGATGGCTGCCGTCGCGAATGTAGCGGTATGCGGTGTCGATGCTCTGCATGCCGGAGCCGCAGTTGATTTGCACGGTAAAGGCGACTGTTTGCTCACCCAATCCCATCCGCAGTGCGGCGACACGGGCAGGGTTCATTTCATCCGCAATCACATTGACGCAGCCGAGAATGACTAAATCGAATGCTGCGCGGTCAAAATCTTGTCGGGCCAGTAGGGGGCGCCCGGCCTGCACGGCCAGATCAACCGGCGTAAAGGGGCCGGGGCCTTGGCGTGCCTTTATAAATGGGGTCCGGGCGCCATCGACCAGAAAGACGCGCTGCGCTTTGGGATGGGTCATTCGGCGGCCTCTCTCGGGTTGGCGTTTTCGTTAGGATCATCTCGCGGCGCATCTAGGTCGGGGAAGTAATAAGCCAGCGCTTCGGGCGTATAGTCATCCACGGCGACCACTTTTTTCACGAGGTCGTTCATGGCAGCAAGCTCGGTCATGTCAGCGTCGCTGATGAGCCCCGCTTGCCGTGCTTCCGACGGTGTCTTTTTAGCGTCACGCAGGCGTTTCATCACCGGCTCCATCTCGACCACTTTGACATAACAGCGGTTAAGCAGATCAATTCCGTCACCTTTGCTCCCCTGAAAGAGCCGCCCAATGACGCGGTCACGGGTGGCTGAGGGGGCATAGATTAACGCACTGCATTCTTCGGTAAGCGTGTCGTCCGGCCCGCGGCGGCCCATGCCCGGTAGGGTAAGAGCGCGCAACACCCACGCGGCCCAGCGGGCTGGCAGGTTGGCGATCACCCCATCAAGCGCTGTTTGTATGCGTGAAAAGCCGTCGGCGGCAGCAAATTGCAGCAGCGGCAGATCGGCTTGTTGACGGCCTTCGTCTTCCCACCGCTTAAGCGCGGCCGAAAGGATATACATCTCAGATAGGATATCGCCCATTCGGCCTGAGATCATCTCTTCTCGCTTTAGCGCGCCGCCAAGAGTGAGGAAAAGGAAATCCGCCGTTAGCGCATAGGCCGCCGACCAGCGCGCAAGCTCGCGGTAAATCGGTGTCGCAGCACCTGCATCAGGGGCAGGGGCAAAATGTCCGCCCGTCAGTGCACGGCCCCAAGCGCGGAACAGCGTTTTGGTGGTATGCCCCACATGCGCCCAAAGAGACTTATCGAAAGCCTCAAGAGACTTGGCTTCATCCTCCATCTGCAATGCCAGCATATTGTCGAGCATATGAGGATGCGCACGGATAGACCCTTGGCCGAAAATGATCAGGCTGCGGGTGACAATATTCGCGCCCTCCACCGTGATGCCAATTGGTACCGCGCGGTAGAGCGGCAGCAGGTAGTTGAGCGGCCCGTCAATCACAGCTTTGCCGGAATGCACATCCATCGCGTCATTCAGCGCCTCGCGCATTTTAAAGGTCGCATGGGCTTTCATAATGGCTGAAATGACGGAAAGTGCACGGCCTTCATCCAAGCCAGCGCAGGTTAAATGGCGGGTGGCGTCCATCGCATAGGCGTCCGCCGCAAGCCGCCCCATCCGCGCTTGCACCCCGCCGAATTTACCAATTGGCAGGTTGAACTGTTGGCGAATGCGGGCATAGGCGCCTGTGGTATGTGCGGAGAAAGCGATGGCGGCGCAACCCATTGACGGCAAAGAGATACCCCTGCCAGCAGCCAGGGCCGACATCAGCATCATCCAGCCCTTTCCCGCGTAGTCTGCCCCACCAATAATGTGGTCGAGCGGGATGAACACGTCCTTACCGGTCGTCGGCCCGTTCATGAACATGGTAGAGGATGGCAGGTGCCGCCGGCCCGTTTCCACGCCAGCCAGATCCGTCGGAACAAGCGCGCAGGTAATGCCGATGTCAGGCGTATCCCCCAACAAGCCGTCGGGGTCGCGCAGTTGAAACGCAAGGCCAAGAACCGTGCAAACCGGAGCGAGGGTAATGTAGCGTTTTGCCCAATTGAGACGTATGCCCAGCACTTCTTCGCCTTGCCACATGCCTTTTTCAATCACGCCCTCATCCACCATGGCCGACGCGTCCGAGCCTGCCTCGGTGCTGGTGAGGCCAAAGGCAGGCAGCTCGCGCCCATCCGCAAGCCGTGGAAGCCAGTGATCCTTCTGCGCCTCCGTGCCGAATTGATGCAGCAGCTCACCGGGGCCGAGAGAATTGGGCACCATCACGGTGACCGCCGCAGCAACAGAGCGCGACGAGATAAAGCGTACCACCTCGGAGTGGGCGAAGGCTGAAAACTCCAAACCACCATGGGATTTAGGGATGATCATGCCGAAGAATTTCTTGTCGCGTAAGAAGGCCCACGCCTCCGGGGGCAGATCCGCGGCCTCGTGGTTTATTTTCCAATCGTCGATCATGGCGCAGAACTCTTGCACCGGACCGTCAAAGAAAGCTTGTTCCTCTGCGCTAAGGCGGGGCGCCTTGACCGCCTGCAACTTGGACCAATCAGGATTACCGGAGAAAAGCTCCGCCTCCCACCAGACTTCGCCGGCGGTAAGCGCTTCGCTTTCGGTCTGGGACAACGCGGGCAGGGCTTTCTTGGCCCAACGGTAAATTGGTTTGGTGAGCAGGTCGGTGCGCAGGTTTTTCATGGGAACCCCCTTCATCAAGCCAACGCCCTTCACATCTTATCGGTTCCTAATGGATCGCAACGTCAGGTGGCCTCAAATGCCCCTTGGCAAAGGTGTGGTCAGCGCCGCGTCTTTGGCTATGGTGCCCCCAATGATGGTTAAGAAAGGGAGAACCAGACCATGCGATTGATGCGATACGGGGCGCGCGACGGGGCGAAAACGCCAGTGGTGCTGGATGCGGCAGGACAGGCACGGGATGTCTCAAGCCTTGTGGCAGATTTCACACCCGAAACGATCGAGGCATTGCGCCAAACGCTAGACGGCGTCGATCTAGAGGCGCTGCCGCTGTTTGAGCCTCAGGGGCAGCGCATCGCAGCACCCGTAAGCCAGCCGCGCAACATCTGGGGGATTGGGCTGAATTATTCCGACCACGCGGCGGAATCCGGGATGGAAGTGCCAACTGAGCCGATCCTTTTTAACAAGGCCAGCCGCAGCTATTGTGGGCCAAATGATCCGCTATTTTACACCAAGGGGATGACCAAGCTTGATTGGGAGGTCGAGTTGGGTGTGGTTATCGGACGCACGGCGCTGAACGTCAGCCGCGACGAAGCACTGGATTATGTGCTGGGCTATTGCGTTGTAAACGACGTGTCAGAGCGCGCTTGGCAGGCCGAGCGGGGCGGTCAATGGGTCAAAGGCAAAAGTTTTCCCAACTTTTGCCCCACCGGGCCGGTTTTGGTAACGGGCGATGAGTTGGGTGATGCGGGCAAGCTGTCCCTTTGGACGGATATCAATGACGAACGGCTACAGGACGGCACGACCGAAAAGATGGTCTTTGATGTGGCGACGATCATCTCCTACATGTCTGAATTCATTCAGCTAGAGCCGGGCGATCTGGTCTGCACGGGCACGCCGCCCGGCGTGGGCATGGGGCTCAAACCGCCACGCTACCTCAATCCGGGCGACCGGGTGCGTCTGGGTGTCGAAGGCCTGGGTGAGCAAGAGCAGGTGGTAGAACGCCTGCCCGAAAGCTGAGGAAGTTACGCCACCTCGGCCTCTCGTGCTTCGGCGGCGGCCACGGCAATTGCGGGGCGCAGGGGCAGGGTCAGCAGGAAACTGCTGCCTTTGCCGATTATGCTTGTCGCGACAAGGCTGCCGCCGTGGGCCGTGGCAATATCGCGCGAGATGGCAAGCCCCAGCCCAGTGCCGCCAAAACGACGCGTGGCGGTGGAATCGACCTGATGGAAAGGCTCAAAAACGCGCTCCAGCTCGTTTTCGGGGATGCCGATGCCGGTATCCGTGACGCGAAATTCAACCACTTCCCCCCTGATCCGGCAGGTCAGTGAGATGGTGCCTTGGTCAGAGAATTTCGTCGCGTTGCTCAGCAGGTTAATCAAAATCTGCTGAATGCGCTTGCCATCGGCCAACATCACGCCAGTGGCCGATTTTACCTTTAACTCTAGCCCTTTGTCTTCGATCATCGGGCGCAACTGATCGACGGCGGGGGCGACGATGTCGTCGATTTGGACGGGCTCCATCGTGATCGACAGACTGCCTGCGTCGATCTTGGCAAAGTCGAGCACTTCGTTGATCAAAGTCAGCAGATGATTGCCAGAACGCTCAACCGTCTGCATGATGTCGCCCAGTTTGCTAAGCGTGGTCGCAAGTTTCGGGGCGAGTGTTTCACGTGTTTGCGGATCGGCGTCGATAGCAGTGCTGAGGTCGCGCGCCGCTGGGGTCCGGTCGAAATGCCGCGCAAGCCGCACGTGGCCCAGAATGACGGTCAGCGGTGTACGCAGTTCGTGGCTGAGGACACCCATAAAGTCGGTTTTGGCCTTGTTCGCATCCTCAGCTGTCAGCAGCGCCTTTTTCAGATCAGTCACATCAATCCGTAGGCCAACAACACTGCCGTCCTCCATGCGCCGGTCTGAGGTGCGGATGATACGGCCATCGGGCATCCGCTGCTCGGTTTCAAATGCACCGTTTTCGCGCTTTTCCAGCCAGACGCGGATCCATTCCTCTTCTTTGCCGACAGCATCGGGCACAATGCCACGGCGGATGCTGTCACGGACGATTTTCTCATAGGAGGATCCGGGCTTTACCACCTCGCTATAATCGTGAATTTCACGGTATTTTTCATTGCACAGCACCAAGGTTCCCTTGGCATTATACATGACAAACCCATGATCGAGCGCTTCAATGCCCATCCGCAGGCGTTCTTCGGCAAGTTTGCGATTCTCGGCCAAGCGCATGATATACCAAGCAAAAATCGTGACCCCGGCAGCACCTTGCAAGCGCAGGAGCCAGTGCAGCCAGAAATCGGGGCGGTGCTCGGGCCAGCCGTTTTTGACGGTGGCGGCCAATTGCCAAACCCCAAAGGCAAAGTTGAAATCAAGCTCGATCGGATTGACCAAATTTATGTTCGGATCGCCGATGATCGTCTGCTCAATCTCGCCTGCCGGGCTCAGCTCGCGTATGGCCAGATCGTATTTCTCGGCCAGTTCGGGAATTTGCAGCCGTGCGACGAAGGCGTCATAATCAAGAACCATGGACAAAATGCCCCAAGGCCGGTTTGCTTCGGTATCTGGGCCGCCGGTTGAATAGAAAACCGGGTGCCGCAAGATCAATCCGCGACCGCCTTGGACCAGATCAACCGGCCCGGTGACGAGCCCCTCGCCAGTCTGCATGGCCTGTTGGACCTTGGGCAGCTGCGCTTCGTTTTGACGGTAATCCAACCCCAGTACGCTTCGGTTGGCCTCAAGGGGGTGAATGATCGTAACAACCAGGTCAGGGGCGACGGCGATGTTTATAACGTCCTGATTGTCGGCCATGAACTCTGTCGCGCGGGCGCTGAACTCGGCTTGGCTGATCGTGGGGTTCTCGCTAACGACCGTGGCCAATTCGCGCAGTTTGAGGATTTGATCGAAAATGTCTGCGCGGATCCGCTCACGCACTTCGATCAATTCCAATGTGGTATCAAGCTCCAGATCCTGCATGTAGGTCTGGTAGGAAAGTGTCTCGATCCTTTGACCAAAGCCAAGGACTACACCTCCCAATGCAACCAGAATGAAAATCTGTGTCGCACGCCGGGATAGCGCATTTCTAATATTTTTCATGCCGGTTTTGCCCAAGTCGGTCTCTGCCCTTTGCGCCATGGCCTTCTAAGTGCCTAGTACGCCCCTAAGTCATTAGACCGCAGAGTTCTTTGTTGAGGCAAGGTAAATACCCACTGGCAGGCAAATCACCGGGCAACAGCGTCAAATTTGCAAATGTGGCTGTTCTCTATGTTGTGGTTTTGCCCAACATCTCTCGCAAAATCCGGCGAAGCTGTGCGATGTCCGTGGGGTTGGACATGTTTGGCGCATGGCCGCAATCGGGGAAAATGGTAAGGCCGGGGCGCGGGCCGCTTTGTGTCATGCGCTTGGCGGCCTCGGGCAGCAGCAGGTCCGATTTGGCACCGCGCAGAAGATGCGTGGGCGTGGTGATCCGGCCCCAGCGGTCCCACGTCGAAAGTTCATGCGCCGAAGCCGTGAATTGCACGGTTATGCGAGGGTCATAATGCAGGGTAAGGTTCCCATCACCACGGCGGCGCAAAGATGTTCGCGCCATGCGCTGCCAGAAAACGTCGGATGCCGGGCCAAAGGGGGCGTAGGTGTCGCGCAGCCACGCCTCGCCTTCGGTGAAGGTAATGAAATCCGGCAGGCTGCCGACATAGGACAAAATCCGGTCGACGGCCTCGCTGGGCAATTCGGGGCTGATGTCGTTCACCACCAACGCGCTGATCCGGTCTGCGTCATGGCCCGAGGCGATGTGCATCCCGATCATACCGCCCAGCGACGTGCCAAACCATGTCGCGCAGTCGATTTGGTAGTGGTCCATCACATCTGTCGCGATGCCGGCGTAGTATTCGACCGAGTATTCGGCCTCTGGG
This sequence comes from Sulfitobacter sp. AS92, assembly GCF_038900015.1. Classification (NCBI taxonomy): domain Bacteria; kingdom Pseudomonadati; phylum Pseudomonadota; class Alphaproteobacteria; order Rhodobacterales; family Roseobacteraceae; genus Sulfitobacter; species Sulfitobacter sp. AS92. The sequence goes on along the minus strand of NZ_JBBMQL010000009.1, from coordinate 59,180 downwards.
TTGCGCGACCAGCTCGACAAGCCGCGTCCAATCATATCGGGGCAAAGCACATGGAAATTGTCCGATAGCGCGGCTGCAACCTCATCAAAATCGCGGCCCGTACGGGCTAGGCCGTGCAACATCATCAGTGCGGGCTTGGTCGGGTCGCCCCATTCGGTAACGTGAATCTCGTGGTCCATCACAGGGACAAAGCGAAAACGGGGGGAGGTCATCAGCGCGCACCCTTTTGCATGATGGTGCCAGTGATCCCCCGAGGGAAGAAATAGACCAGCAGGATAAAGATGATGCCAAGCCAAAAGAGCCAGCGATCAGGGTCAAGCAGCTCGGGCAGGAGGGGAAGGCTTGCGGTTGCCTCGGCAGCCGCCCCCATAAGGTCGCGCAGGTAGTATTGCGCCATGACCATCAGCACCGCGCCAACAACCGCGCCCCACATCGTGCCCATGCCGCCGATCACCACCATCAACAGAATGTCGATCATAATTGCAAAACTAAGCGTGGTGTCCGGCCCGGTGTATTTAAGCCAGACAGCATAGATCGTTCCCGCCAATGACGCGACAGCAGCCGACAGGCAGAAGACGAACGTGCGGTAGGCAACGACACGGTAGCCGATGGCTTCGGCGCGGGCTTCGTTTTCGCGGATGGCCTTGAGGACGGACCCCAAAGGCGCGGCGACGACCCGTAGCATTAACAAGAACAGCGCGAGCGATGAAAAGAAAACAAAGTAATAGGCCGCGAGCTTGCCGTTCAGTCTTACGCCAAAGAGCCGGGCCACTTTCCCTTCGCTGTCCACCATCAGTTTCGTGGCGGGTTTGAACAGGTCCGGCGCGCGGTAGGTGATACCGTCTTCGCCTCCGGTGAACTGCGACAGTTGCGAGGCCAGCACCAGCGCGACAGAGGCCGTGGCCAGCGTAATCATCGCAAAGAAGATCGCCTTGACCCGCAGGCTCAGAAGACCGACCGCCGTCGCCACGACAAGCGAGACCAACACCCCGGCGACAGCGCCCAAGGCCACGGCATCCCAGCCCGGTCCCATTTCACGCAAAGAAATGGCGGCACCGTAGGCACCAAAGCCGAAGAACATCGTGTGGGCAAAACTGACGATGCCAGTGTACCCGATCAAAAGGTCATAGCTTGCCACCAACACGATGAAGATACAGATGCGGGCTGCCACCTCCAGCGCGCGGACGTCTTGAAACAGGAAAGGCGCGAAAAGCAGCAGGGCGGCGATTAGCAACACGGCGGTTTTCACGGCGATGGTGCCATAGGTGGATTTGGTCTGCATGGTCACCTCACTTCACCGCCGGGCGCAGGCCATTGGGCCGCCACAGCAGGATCGCCGTCATCAAGATCATATTGCTCGCCAGCGCCAATTTAGGGGCTAGAAAGCCCACGTAGTTTGCCGTAAGACCCACCAGCAGCGCGCCCAAAAGCGTGCCTTCGATCGAGCCAAGCCCGCCGATGATGACGACGATAAAGACGACGATCATCATCTCGCCACCAAGCGCGGGGGTGATCAACGTCTCGTATCCCGCCCACATCGCACCGCCGACGGCAGCAAGGGCCGAGCCCACCATGAAGACACCGATGAACAGCCGATCAATGCGAAAGCCTAGCGCCTCCACCATCTCACGGTTCTCGACGCCCGCGCGGACCAAGAGGCCCAGCCGGGTTCGGTTCAGAACGAGGTAAAGGCCGATAAACGCCGCAAGTCCGAGGCCAAAGGCGAAGACGCGGTAAATCTCAACGCTCACGTCGCCAATGATCCACGCCCCTTCAAGGAACTGCGGGCGCAGCACCGTAATCGGCGTGCCGCCCCAAACGGCGAGGATGATCTGCTCGGACACGATCAGCGCACCCATGGTGATCAGGATTTGCCGGAGGTGGTCGTGATAAACCGGGCGGATGATTACCGTCTCAAAGAACCACCCGGCAGCAAGGCCAAAGGACATGGCCGCGATCACTGCCAGCGCCAGTGCGGCGGCATTCAGAAAGATGCTGTCGGCTCCCACCCAGCCGCTGAGCGCGGCCAGCACCGAGGCAGCAACAAATGCGCCAAAGCTGACAAAGGCGGAGTGGCCAAAGTTCAGCACGTCCATCAGCCCGAAGATCAGGCTCAAACCCGAGGCCATGAGGAATACCATCATCCCCATTGCCAGCCCCGCGACGGTCAGCGTGGCCCAGGACGAAGGTGCGCCGATCAGCACGAAGCCTAGCGCAGCAAGAGCGAGTGGCAGCAGGTAGACCCCGCCGAACCGGCCAAGCGTTTCCGAAATTCTATCCATAGTGTCCCTCATCACGACAGGCCCAACAGGCGGTCTTGCAATGGTTTATCGGCAGCGAAAGAGGCCATAGTACCGCTGTGAACCACGCGGCCATTGTCAATCACCGCCATGTCGCGACCGATGCTGCGGGCGAAATGAAAGTTCTGCTCAACCAGCAAGATCGTCGCCTCACGGCTGATCTCGGTGAAGGCTTCGGCCATTGCGGCGACAATGGCTGGGGCCAGTCCCTTGGTCGGCTCGTCGATCAGGATCAGACGGCGCGGCTCAACGATCGCGCGGGCGACGGAAAGCATTTGCTTCTGACCGCCTGAAAGCGACCACGCCTGTTTGGTCCAGAACCGCTCCAAGGCTGGGAAGAGCGTGGTGATGCGTTTCAAGCGCGCTTGGTCAAACCGCCCTTTATTAGTGGCGAGGATCAGGTTCTCTTCGACAGTCAGGGTGCCAAAGATACCCATGTTTTCCGGGACATAGGCGATGCCGCGGCGGGCGATATCGGCAGTATGCAGCCCGGTAAGGTCATCGCCGTCAAAGCGTACCGAACCGGGGCTGGGTTTCCACAGGCCCATGACCGAGCGGAGCGTGGTCGTTTTGCCCGCCCCGTTGCGGCCCAATAGGACAAAGACCCCGCCCTCGGGCACCTCAAGACTTACATCATGCAGCACGGCATATTGGCCGATATCGGTTTTCATCTTGTCGAGGGTTAGCAGGCTCATGCCGTCTCCTCCGTCGCGGTGCCAAGATAGACATCGCGCACGATCTGTCTGTCCATGACTTCGGCAGGCGCGCCATCGGCCAGCAACTCTCCGTTGTGCAGCACGATAATCCGGTCGGCCAGCGCACGGACCACATCCATCTTGTGCTCGACCAGCAGTACGGTCTTGGTCGGGTCGGATTTGATCTGCGCGATCAGCTCCAGCACGTCGGGCGCGTGGTCCAGCGACATGCCAGCGGTTGGCTCATCGAACATGTAGATGTCAGGCTCCATCGCCATCAACAGCGCCACCTCCAGCTTGCGCTGGTCGCCATGGGGCAGGGCGGCGGCGGGCAGATGGGCGACGCGCGACAGGCGGGTCGCTTCGAGGTAATGCTCAGCGTCTTGCGTGAGTTTGGTGAAGCGGTGCACCGGGCGCAGCAGCCGCCAGCCGTCGCCTTCGCGGGCCTGCACAGCTAGGCGGATGTTCTCCAAGACAGTAAGTTGCGGGAAGAGGTTGGTCAGCTGAAAGGCGCGGCCCACACCTTGGCGCGCGCGCGCCGAGGGGGCCATGCGTGTCAGATCAACCTCGCCTTTCAACACCTTGCCCGAGGTCGCGGTGAGCTGGCCTGAGATCAGGTTGAAATAGGTGGTTTTACCGGCCCCGTTCGGCCCCACGATCACGGTGAGTTCACCGGGGTGGAAAGCGCTTGAGACCTGATTGACGGCGACATGACCGCCGAAACGAATGGTCAGATCGCGCGTGATGAGCGACGGCGTGGACATCTGAAAAGCCTTTGGTACGGAAATTGGCACAGTGGGGCTGGCCCACCGCATGCGATGGGTCGGGCAGGCCAGCCGGGGGTACGATCAGTCGTTGGTGCGACCGATGGGGATGTCCATCTCATCCGCTTCTATGATGCGCACCAGATCGGGGATCGCCCAATCGACGTTTTCATCGACGCGGATTTTGAAGTGAACCATGGACTGCAGTGCCTGATGGTCTTCGGGGCGGAAGGTCATGGTGCCTTTTGGGGTCTCCCAAGACATGCCTTCCATCGCCGCGATCAGGTCTTCGGTCTCAAGGCTGTCGGCTGTCTCAATCGCTTTGACCGCTGCCAGCGCCGCCGCCATGCCGCCTGCGGTGAAGAAGTCAGGCGGGCCGTCGAAGCGTTCCTGATGGGTCTTGACCAGCCAATCGTTCACTGGATTGTCGTAGGCCTCATAGTAGTAATAGACCGCACCTTCCATGCCGGGGAAGCGCTTGTAGGTGGGCAGCACCGGCAGGATATGCCCGCCCATGGAGATCTCAATGCCAAAGCGCGACGGATCCAGCGCCTGAATTTTGCCCGGCGCATCGCCACCGCCCGCGATATAAACGAGGATCACCTTGCGGCCTTCCTTGTCCTTCAGCGCGTTGAACATACGCTCGGCTGCGGCAGTGAAATCGGCGGTGCCTTGGGGCACGAACTCCTCTGTCACCACGGTAGCGCCGGTGCCGTCCAGCGCGGCTTTGAAGGCGTCGATCCCGTCATGGCCAAAGGCGTAATCTTCGGCAATGGTCGCGACAAAGAGGTTTTCATCGGGCTTCAGCGCCAGCGCCTGCGCCTGCATGTCCATCGAGGAGTTGCGCGACGTTTTGAACACATAGCGGTTGCTGTCCGGCCCGGTGAGACTGTCGGCCACCGCAGGCTCGACGATGAGGATTTTCTCGTATTCCTCGGCGATGGGCAGCATGCCTTTGGCCACCCCCGAAGAGGTCGATCCGATGGCCATCAGAACTTCGTCGTCGCCGTAAGCTTCGGCCAGCACGGCGCGGGCAACATCGGGTTTGAACTGCGTGTCCTTGATGATGAGTTCGATCTTGTGGCCCTTGACGGTATTGGTCCCGTCGGTGGCGTATTCGATGCCAAGCTCAAAACCGGTCTGTGCCTGTTTGGAGAAAGCTTCGAAACTGCTGCCTGACAGCCCGTGAACGAGGGCAATCTTAATCGGGTCTTGCGCCCAGGCCGCGCTGGCAAATGCCGCAACACTTGCCGTCACGGTGGCGATCCGCGTGAGTGTCTTCATGGTATCCTCCCTTGACGGGCCAGCGCGTTGTTGCGCCGTCTCCCCCCGTCGTCTAGCTTGAGTTTCGAGCATCCGAGAAAGAGGTGATTGGGGCAAGATGGTGGAAATACGTACCGATGATTGCTTTCGCGATGGGCAGTTCGCTGAACTGGCGTTCGTGCATGCGCCCATCGGTTTGGTGGTCACGGAAAACCGGGTTATCCGCGAATGCAACATCGCTTTTGCGCAGATGTTCGGCTATGAGTGCGCGGCCCTGCGTGACCAATGGTTTTCCGTGCTTTATCCCTCCGATGAAGAATTCGTAAACATCCGCGACCGGGGTGTGGTGCAACTGCGCGAGACCAACACCTATTGGGATGAGCGCATCATGGCGCGCCGCGATGGTAGCCTGTTCTGGTGCCGGGTGCGCGGGCACTCCTTTACCCCGGAAAGCCCGCTTGAGCGCGCAGTCTGGAGCTTTGCCGACCTGTCGGGCGAGCGGCCCTATCTGCCGCTAACCCGCCGCGAACGTGAGATATTAAGCCATTTGGCTGAGGGGCTGACCAGCAAGGAAATTGCCATCAAGCTCGATATTTCGCATCGCACAGTGGAGGTCTATCGCGCCAAATTGCTTAAGAAATTTGGCGTAAATAATACCTCGGGCCTGTTTCATTCACTGGGCGGTATCGACAGTGACCATGTGGTATCCAACAGCCAAAGATAAGCGGTCTTGAACTTTACGCGGTATCGCCTTGTTCATCGCGCTTCTCAGGCTTTTCTGTGGCCTCGATCATCGCATCCGCTTGAGCATAAAGGCTGCGGATTTCCATCAAATCTGCTTTCGTCGGGGCCTTGTTGGGTGTCGAGGTCTCATCAGTCATATTTGACATGGAGTATTGGCTATTTTTCACTGTACTAATCCGCATTTAACCCGAAAGTTCACGGGTAATTCCGTGACTACAGGTTACGTTACAGACCTCCAATTTTTACGCCAATTGGGCAAATCCCCTGATGAATCAGGGTTATCCCTAATAGCCTGAAGCAAGATGCTGAAATTGCGAAAGTTATTTTCACGCGTTTGTTTCGCATGGCGGTACATAAAATGTAGTTTAACCCGCCCTATCAGGGGCTATCAGGGTTTTCCCCAATAGACAGGGCGGCAGAAAAGTTCTCTTTTTCAAGAGAAAGTAGAGGTGCTGCATGAGCTTTATCGCGGCGTTCACATTGGTTGCGCTGTGCGGAATAGTTTTCACTTGCGTGATGATCGCCAAGCAAACAGGCGATCCGGTCAATCGCTTCAGCGTGTTTGGCGCGGTTGTAGTCTTGCTCTTATACATCGGAGTAACGCTGGCTTTGGTGGCCGACCAGCGCGGGCTCTTCTACCGCGATCCGGTTGAACTTGTCTTAGCGACTGCGGCGTTTGCGTTGTTGATTGCGCAGGTCTGGCGGGTCTTGCGCAACCACCGCAAGTTGAATGGCGTAAACGATGGCGACGCGGCCCGTAGAAACCTGCCTGATCTGCTGAACGATCTCCCTGTCCAAGCGGCCTTTCTCACACCAGATATGACATACGCTTTCGTCAACGATGCCTATAGCGCGTCCTTTGGGAAGCCAGCGAGTGAAATAGAGGGACAGCATCTATCCCAAATCATTCCGCCGAACCTTTTAGCCGAGGTGACGGCCAATGTTGAAAAGGCATTGGCCGGACGGCAGGTGACATGGCATTTCGATTTTTCCCGCCCAGTGCTGGCGCGCAACCAAGGATCGGCTATTTATCAGCCCCTGTCGGACCGGGGTCAGGTGGTGGGCGTCTTGGTTATGGTGATGGACCGCTCTGCCGTGCAGGACGCGGTCTATAATGCTGAGATCAGCGCGACAAAACACGCGCTCGCGGCCGAGGTAGCAGGCGTAGGCTATTTGGAATGGGATCAGGACGGTGCGCTGGTCGATGTCTCCCATGAGGTGGAGGCACTGCTAGGCCGTGATGCGCAAAGCCTGCGTGAGATGTGGCAACAGGGGCAGAGCTTCGTCGAGCCACGCAGCCGCGCCACCATTCGCAACAATCTGCATATGGCGGGGAGCCGTCCGCGCGATGTGATTGAGAATGTAAAGTTTCTCGCCGCCAATGGCCGTCAGATCGAGGCCCGTTCGTGCATCCGCCGTTTGGACCGGGGGCGAGACGTGCATCTTTTGGCGGCGATCCAAGATGTCACAGATCAGCAGCACGTTCTGGACGATCTGGTGAAAAGCGAAACCCGCTTCCGCGATTTCACCGAAAGCGCGACCGACTGGGTCTGGGAGATGGACGTAGACCGGCGGTTTACCTTTTTGTCAGGCGGGGGGCGGCAGACCGATGCGGAAACCCCGATCTTTGAGCTGGGTAAAACGCTTGCGCAGGCCGATATCGCACAAGGCGAGGGTGATTACGACGTGTTGCAGCAGCGGTTGGCCCGGCAAACCCCCTTTCGCGATTTGCGATTGGTATTTCCGTCGACCGACGGGCGAGAGCGGTTGATCGACATGTCTGGTAAGCCCTTTTTCGACAGCAACGCGGAATTGGCAGGTTATCGTGGCACCTGTTTTGACATGACAGAGATCGTCATGGCCGAGACCGAGCGTAAAAGCGCGCTCGAAGCCTTGGCGCTGGCTTTTGAAAATATCTCAACGATGGTCGCGCTTTTCGACAGCAACGATCGTCTGGTCTACTGCAACGAAAAATATCGCGCGACCTATGCCGGTATGGGCGACGACATCATTGGCCGACATTTCGATGAGCTGCTGGTGCATTTCACCCGCTCTGACAAATTTGCCATGACTTCCGAAGGTAAAGTTCGCTGGAGCGAGCAGCGCCGCGACCGCCGAAACACACCGGCCAAGTTCTTCCGCGCCCGGTCTGCCAGTGGGCGCTGGATTGAGGTGACAGATTATCCCGTGCCTGCTGGGGGGCTTTTGACGATTGCTGCTGACATCACCGAAAAGGTTGAACGCGAAGAGCGGCTGCACCGACATGAAACAGCGCTTCAATTGCTTAACCGCCGCGAAACCTTGGGCCAGATGACCGCTGCAATCGCCCATGAACTGAACCAACCTCTAGCGGCTATTCACAACTTTGCTGCAGGCTGTGTGCTGCGTGCCCAAAACGACCAGCTTGAGAGAGAGGACATGATCGCCGTGCTCAATAATATGCAAAGCCAATCAGAACGTGCCAGTGCCATCCTACGGTCGATGTCGAACTACCTGCACAACGATGATGCGGACCGAAACGCCGTGCGTTTTGATGACATCCTTCGCTCCGTGCAGCTGCTGATCCAGCCCGAAAGCTCTGCCTCAGGCGTCAGTGTTGTAATGGATGATCGATGCGATGGCGTCGAACTTCATTGCGCCCGAATTGAGATTGAGCAACTGCTGATCAACCTGATAAAAAATGCCATTGATGCCAGCCGTGACGCGCAGCGTGCCTATGCCGAAGTCTCTGTTTCCGCACACTGCTCGGAGGGGGAGATCGTGATCGACGTGACCGACGATGGGCGTGGCTTTGCCCCGGATATGCCTGCAGAAACGGCTTTTAGCGCTTTCCGATCAACCAAAGAGAAGGGTCTTGGCGTGGGGCTGGCAATTTGCGAAACCATTGTGCTGTCGCATGGGGGGACAATTGCAGTGAGTAAATCTGATGAGCAAGGGGCCTGCCTGACGGTACGTCTTCCGTTGGAGGTGCAAGAGTAGAATGACTGAAGATAGGATCGTTTACGTCGTCGATGACGATGCCGCCGTGCGGGACTCTCTGGTGTGGTTGCTCGGCTCGGTCGGGTTGCGTGCCATTTCCTTCGCATCGGCGGCTGAATTTCTTGAGGGATACAGCGATACCGGTATTTCTTGTCTTGTCAGCGACGTGCGCATGCCAGGAATGAGCGGTTTGGAATTGCAAAAAGCGCTAAATACACGCGGCATCGAGATACCGTTCATCTTGATGACGGCCTTCGGCGATGTGTCGACAGCCGTCAAAGCGATGAAGGCGGGTGCGGTGGATTTCATCGAGAAACCCTTCAATAACCAAAACATGCTCGATCTTATAAACACTGCGCTTCAGACCGACGCGGCGCGTCGCAAGAACATTGAAGCCGAAGTTGAGAATGCGGAGTTGCTGGCGCGGCTTACTCCGCAAGAGCACCGGGTGTTCGAGCGTGTCGCGGCAGGGCTGTCCAACCGTGAGATTGGCAGCGAGATGGATATCTCGGTCAAAACGGTCGAGGTGCATCGCGCAAGGGTAATGCGCAAGCTTGAGGCCAATTCGGTAGCGGAATTGGTGCGGTTTCACCTTCACAGCGCGACGCCATCACAATTCGAAGTAGGTTAGCAGCCCAAAAAACCCCGGTAGCACGGAGGCTACCGGGGCAAAACACCCAGCCCCGGCGAGGGGGAAGGGCTGGGGGCTTCCCGGCGGCATGAGGATCGCCAGGAAGGCATGGGTCACACTGGCTTGGGTTCCAGCGCGCCCACGGTCACGTCGAGGGTCTGTTCTGCACCTTTGCGCAGCACGACAACCTCTGCCGCAGTCTCAGGCGTGGTGGTGGCCACGGCACGGGTCAGGTCGCGCAGATCGTCAACCTCGATGCCGCCGAAGGACAGAATGATATCGCCCTTCTTGAGGCCCGCTTTGGCGGCGGGGCTGTCTTCGCTGATGGCCTCAATCACCGCACCGCGGGGTTCTTCATAGCCCAGCACATTGGCGACCTCGGGGCTCATCGGGCGGATTTGAACGCCCAGCCAGCCGCGCTCAACCGTGCCGTCATCGGCCAAATCCGCGACGATGGTTTGCACCAGATCAGACGGCACCGAAAAACCGATCCCGACCGAGCCACCGCCCGGAGATAGGATCGCGGTGTTCACGCCCACGACCTCACCCTCGTTGTTAAAAAGCGGCCCGCCCGAGTTGCCCCGGTTGATCGCCGCATCGGTTTGGATGAAGTCATCGAAAGGCCCGGCCTGAATGTCACGCGACAGGGCCGACACGATGCCAGATGTCACAGTCCCGCCGAGACCAAAGGGGTTGCCCACGGCCACGACCTCATCGCCAACACGCAGTGCTTTAGAGGTGCCAAATGCGACAGTGGGCAGGTCCACGTCTGCCTTTACCTTGAGCACAGCGATATCCGTCATCGCATCACTGCCAACGACTTCGGCGTTAAAGCTGCGGCCATCGGCCAGTTTCACGGTCACTGTTTGAGCCCCAGCGACGACGTGGTGATTGGTGACGATGGTGCCATCCTCTGAGATAATGAAGCCTGATCCAAGCCCTTGGCGTGGGGTGGCGGTGGTGCCGTTCTGGTCGGGCAACATCTGCTCGAACCGCCGCCGTAACTCTTCAGGCATGCCGGGGGGAAGCTGCTGTTGGATTTGCGTGTTCTCTTGGCTGGCGGTCACTTCGATAAAGACCACGGCGGGGGAGACGGCCTCGACAAGGTCGGCATAGCCGCCCGCGGGAACGGCCAACGCCGCTGACGGCGCAAGCGCCAGCATCGGGGTCGCAGCGACGGCGGCGCTCAGCGCAAGGGCGGCGGCGCGGGGGGCCTTGGAAAGGGTCTTGTTCATAAGATGCTCCTTGCTGTGCATTCGGTGTTTCTGAAACCCTATCTGAGGGCTGCGTTTTACAGCGTCGTCGCAGGCGCTATACAAATCTGTGAGAATGCAGGCAGCGGGATGCGTGAGCAGCGGATTTGCCCTACCTCTTGGTGGACCCTAGATTGAGACTTCAATGAAACTGCTTGTTGTCGAAGACGATACCACCACCAGCACCTATATCGCGCGCGGCCTGCGCGAAGAGGGGCATGGCGTGGATGTGGTGGCCGATGGCCGCGACGGTTTGGTGCAGGCCACCACCGGGCAATATGACGTGCTGATCCTTGACCGGATGTTGCCTGAGGTGGACGGGCTGACGCTGCTAAAAACCCTGCGCGGTGCGGGCAATGCCACGCCGGTGTTGCTGCTCACGGCGATGGGCGCGGTAGAAGACCGGATCGACGGGCTGAACGCCGGAGCGGATGACTATCTGGTCAAACCCTTTGCTTTTGGCGAGCTGTCGGCGCGGGTGAATGCGCTGGCCCGGCGTCCGCAGGCGCTAGAGCAGGAAACGACCCTCCGCGCTGGCGATCTGACGATGGACCTGATCAGCCGTCGGGTGACCCGCGCGGGCCAAGAGATCGACCTACTGCCCCGCGAATTTGCTTTGCTAGAACATCTGCTCCGCCGGAAAGGCCGGGTGCAAACGCGGACCATGCTGCTTGAGGCGGTCTGGGACATCTCTTTTGATCCGATGACCAATGTGGTCGAAACCCATATCAGCCGCCTGCGCGCCAAGGTTGACCGGCCCTTTGGCGTCGAGTTGATTCAAACCGTGCGCGGCGCGGGCTATAGGATTGACGCGTGAAGGCGCGGCTTGCGGGGCTTTGGCGCTCTATGCCGCTGAGGCTGGCGCTTCTGTTGGTGCTGCTTTTCACCATCGTCAGCCTGTTGAGCCTCGCCGCCAGCTATGCCGTCACTCAACGGTCCTTTGAGCAGGCAATCCGCGCTGACCTTGCGCAAGACATGGCCGGGTTTCGCGCTGCCCCCGGCGCCTCGGCCCTCGCGCGGCTGGTTGAGGCGGAATCGCGCGAGACCGATCCCAATCGATTAATCATCAGCTACATCGGCCCCAATGGCCGCATCTATGGCAACGGGGCCATCGCGCGGGACAATGAGGGCTATCACATCGTTTCAATCGGCGCGGCGCGGGCGCAGTATGACGGGGTCTACCTAACCCTCACCGACACGCTTTACGGAGGGCTTTTGACCATCGCGCGCAGCCGGGCCGAGATCACCGCCCTGCGCGAGGTTTTCGTGAATATCCTGCTCGTCAGCCTGCTGCCCACGGTGTTGATCGCGCTTTCGGGCGGGTTGATCCTTGCCCTACGCTCAAAACGGCATGTTGAGGTGATCCGCGCCACGCTGGACCGGCTCACCGCGGGCGAGTTGGCAGCAAGGGTGTCGCCGGGGCCGCGTTGGTCGGATGACCTGCTGCGAATCGGTGAGGCGGTGAACCAAATGGCCCGGGCGCAGGAAACTTCCGTCGCAGCACTGCGGCAGGTCTCGCTTGATATCGCGCATGACCTGAAAACCCCGATCCAGCGCGTTTCGGTGCATCTGGACGATCTCGACCGGGCCGAGGCCACGGGCGAAGATCGCGCCGAGCCGCTGGCCTGCGCCCGTGCCGAGCTGGACGGCATCGCCGCGATCTTTCAATCGTTGCTGCAACTCGCGCAGGTGGAGCAGGGCGACGCCCGCGCCCATTTCACCCCTGTCGATCTGACTGCGTTGTGCCGAACCATGATTGAGCTTTATGAGCCCGCGGCGGGAGAACAAGGCAAACGCCTGATCTGCACCCTGCCGGAGACGCCTGCCCATGTTACAGGCGACCGTGCATTGCTGGGACAGATGATCGCCAACCTGATTGAGAATGCGCTGCGCCATTCTGGCAGTGCCGAAGCGGTGGCCGTGTCGCTAAAACAGGCGGCGGGTAAGGTCAAACTCAGCGTCGCAGATGGCGGCCCCGGCATTCCGGCGGCGGATCGCGACAAAGTGTTGCAGCGGCTCTACCGCCTTGATCGCAGCCGGGGCACGCCCGGTCACGGGTTGGGGTTGGCGCTGGTCGATGGGGTCGTGAAACTGCATGGGGCAAGGCTGGAACTCATCGACAACGCGCCGGGGCTGCACGTGGTGGTGACATTCGACAGTTAGGACAAATGCAAATGGCTGCGGCAATTTAGCCTGTGCCTCTCTCGCCCCCCGGTCCTATATAGGTCAGGAAACAACACGCGAGGGCTTCTCATGCTCGACGGTTACACCGCCGAAATCCTAGCGCGGGTGCAGTTTGCATTCACGATTTCGTTTCACATTATCTTCCCGGCTTTCTCAATCGGGTTGGCAAGTTTTCTGGCCGTGCTGAACGCGCTGTGGCTGTGGAAGCGGGATGAGACCTATCTGAACCTCTTCAACTACTGGAAGAAGATCTTCGCCGTGGCCTTTGGCATGGGGGTCGTCTCGGGCATTGTGATGTCCTACCAGATTGGCACCAACTGGTCGGTGTTTTCTGACAAGGCCGGGCCGGTCGTCGGGCCATTGATGGCTTATGAGGTGCTCTCGGCCTTCTTCCTTGAGGCAGGGTTTCTGGGCATCATGTTGTTTGGCCGCAAACGGGTTGGCGACGGACTGCATATGTTCGCCACGGCGCTTGTGGCGCTCGGCACGCTAGCCTCAGCCACATGGATCCTGTCGGTGAACTCGTGGATGCAGACGCCCGCGGGCTTTGGGATAAATGACCTTGGCCAGTTTGTCCCCGAAGATTGGTGGGCGATCGTCTTTAACCCCTCTTTCCCTTACCGCTTGGTGCATATGGTGCTGGCCGCCTATCTGACCACGGCGCTGGTCGTGGGCGCGGTTGGCGGAATGCATCTGCTGCGCGATCAGGCAAACGCCGCTGCGCGCAAGATGTTCTCCATGGCGATGTGGATGTTGGTGCTGGTAACGCCGCTGCAAATCTTTGCGGGCGACCTGCATGGCCTGAATACGCTTGAGCATCAGCCGGCCAAGGTGATGGCGATGGAGGGGCATTACGACAGCCACCCTGACGGCGCGCCGCTGATCCTGTTCGGCATCCCGAACCCCGAGGAAAAGCGCATCGATTATGCCATTGAAATCCCCAAACTGTCGTCGTTGATCCTAAAGCATGACCTGAACGCGCCCTTGGACGGATTGGATACGATCCCGGATGAGGATGAACCGCCTGTTGCGATTGTCTTCTGGTCATTCCGCATCATGATCGCGCTTGGCTTTGCGATGCTGGGGCTGGGCCTTTGGGCAGCGCTGGCGCGGCTGCGCGGGCGGCTTTATGATGCGCCGCTGTTGCACCAAATGGCGCTGCTCATGGGGCCGACGGGCTTCATAGCTGTTCTGGCGGGGTGGATTACGACCGAAGTGGGGCGGCAACCCTTCACCGTCTACGGGATGCTGCGTACCTCAGACAGCCTCGCGCCGGTGGCGGCCCCCGCGGTGGCGGCTTCGCTGATTGCGTTTATTGTGGTCTATTTCTTCGTCTTCGGGGCGGGCACTTGGTACATTGTTGCGATGATGCGCAAGCCGGTCTTGGATCATGTGTTGGAAGACGAACGCGACGAGGTGCAGGGCGACGGTCCAACCCTCGCGGTGGGCGAAGAGGTGGCCGTCAAAGACAAACCGGGGAAGAATTGAGATGTTGGGATTTGAGCTTTCATTCATCTGGGCCGGAATTATCGCCGGGGCCGTGCTGATCTATGTCATCCTCGACGGCTTCGATCTGGGCGTCGGGCTGCTTTTCCCGATGACCAAGGACGAGGGCGAGCGCAATGTGATGATGAACTCGGTCGCGCCCATATGGGACGGCAACGAGACATGGCTTGTGCTGGGCGGTGGCGGGTTGTTTGCCGTCTTTCCGCTGGCTTATGCGGTGGTGATGCCCGCGCTTTACATGCCGATCATCCTGATGCTGCTGGGGCTGATCTTTCGCGGTGTCGCGTTCGAATACCGCTGGCGCACGAAACGTTGGAAGCCCCTGTGGGACATGGCGTTCTTCGGCGGCTCGCTGGTGGCGTCTTTCTGCCAGGGCATTGCCCTTGGTGCGCTGGTGCAGGGTATTGAGATCGAAGGCCGCGCCTATGCGGGCGGGTGGTGGGACTGGCTGACGCCGTTCTCAATATTGACGGGGGTGGCGGTGACGGCTGGCTATGCTTTGCTGGGGGCCACTTGGTTGAATATGAAACTTGAGGGCCGCATTCAGGGTCACATGCGCAGTCTGGCATGGCCGCTGGCGGTTGCGACTTTGGTCTTCATGGCGCTGGTCAGCCTTTGGACACCGTTTAAGGATGGGGTTTATTTTGAGCGCTGGTTCGCTTGGCCCACCGCGCTGTTTAGCGGCGTTGTGCCCCTGCTGGTGGCGCTGGCGGCCTTTGGTATGCTGCGCGGATTGCAACGCAAGGCCGATATCCAACCCTTCCTCTGCGCACAGGCGCTTTTCGTCTTGGGGTTCATCGGCATCGGGATCAGCTTTTATCCGCATATCGTGCCCCCGAGCCTGACCATCGCCGAGGCCGCAGCCCCTGACGAAAGCTTGATGTTTGCGCTCGTCGGAACGTTGGTTCTGCTGCCCTTGATCCTCAGCTACACGGCCTATGCCTATTGGGTGTTCCGCGGCAAGATTGACCCAGAGGAGGGGTATCACTGATGGGGAAATGGCTAAAACGCAGCGGCTGGTTCGTGGCGCTTTGGCTGGCCAGCGTGGCGCTGCTGACGGTGGTGGCCTATGCGATACGATTGGTGATCATGCCCGGCTGACGCAGCGGCGCGGGCGTGGGGTCTTGCCAAGTGCTGCGGCTTCTGGCCTCTTCACGGCCAAAGCAGCACGAAAGGACAGCCCGATGCGCGCCATGCAAGTCACCGCCTATGACGAACCGCTCACCCTGCGGGAACTTGAGATGCCAATGCCGGGGCAGGGCGAGGTGCTGATCCAAGTCGATACCTGCGGGCTGAACTTTGGCGATTTGCTGATCATTAAGGGCACCTATCAGGAAAAGCCGCCGCTGCCGTTCACGCTGGGGATGGAGATGGCGGGAACGATCACCGCCTTGGGCGAAGGGGTTGATCACCTGAAAGTCGGCCAACGCGTGGCAGCCTATACCGGGTTTAACGGGTTGGCCGAATATGCCGCCATTCCAGCAGCAGTCTGCGTGCCGATCCCCGAAGAGATGACCGCCGTGGATGCGGCAGCCTTTCTCATCGCCTATGGCACCAGCCATGTGGCGCTGGACTATAAGGCGCGGCTGCAACCGGGCGAACGGCTACTGGTGCTGGGCGCGTCGGGCGGCATTGGGCTGACGGCGGTGGAGCTGGGCAAGATGATGGGCGCTGAGGTCATCGCCGTGGCGCGCGGAGCCGACAAGCTGGCGGTCTGCAAAGAGGCCGGAGCCGATCATCTGATCAATTCCGAAACCGACGACATCCGCGCCATCGTCAAAGAATTGGGCGGCGCCGATGTGGTCTATGACCCGGTGGGCGGCGACCAATTCAAAGCCGCCATGCGCGCCTGCAACCCTGAAGCGCGGCTTATCCCTCTGGGCTTTGCCAGTGGCGAGGTGCCGCAGATTCCGGCCAATATCCTGCTGGTCAAGAACCTGAGCGTGCTGGGGTTTTACTGGGGCGGCTATGCCAAGATCAAACCCTCGGTGCTCACCGACAGTTTTGCCAAGCTGATCGAGTGGTATGTGGCTGGAAAGCTGAAGCCCCATGTCAGTAACGTCTTGCCGTTGGAGCAGGCCAACGAAGCGCTGGCCCTGCTGCGCGACCGCAAGGCGACGGGCAAGGTGGTGGTGCAGGTCGCGGGCTAGCTAGGCCCGTCGTCCGCCCTGCAAACGCGTCACGCGCAGTGCCTTTTGGCGCTCGCGCAGGTAAACGAAAAGGCCAGAGGCGAGGATCAGCGCTATCCCGACCCAGACCTCCCAGACCGGCAGGTCGCCGAAAATCACGAAGCCCCAGAAAACCGCCAGGGGCAGGCCGATATATTCAAACGGGGCGACGGTGGCGGCATCGCCCAGCCGGTAGGCTTGACTCAGGCAATAGCCGATCAGCGCCACGTTCAGGCCGACGCCGAGGAAGGTGAGGTAATCATCCTGTGCAGGCCAAACCCATGCCCGCAGCAAAAACTCAAGCGATGCACTGCTGTCGCCCGCCACAAAACGGCCATCGCCAGCAACCACGAAAAAGCCAAGCGAAACCACGATAAACACTGCCTGAATATAGACCGACAGAACCGAAGCCTTGGTGCTTACCCCCAGTTTGCGCGTCATCAACTGGTTCAACGCATAGGTCAGCGCCGCTAAAACCGGTAGGAACAGCACCAGTCGTGACGCCTGCAAGGCGTCCCCGCCGGCCCAAGGCCGCTGCATGATGACCACGCCAACAAAGCCGACAACCACCGCACCCATACGCAAAGGACCGACTTTTTCGCCCAGAATAGGGATCGACAGGAGGGTGATAAACAGGGGTGCGGCAAAAAACAGCGCCGTCGCTTCGGCCAAGGGCAGGGCGGCGATGGCCAAAAAGAACGACATATTTGAAATCACGATGAGCAGCCCGCGCAGCAGATGCAGCCCCGGCTGGCGGGTCTTGAGTAGATGAAGCCCGCCTTCGAGTTTGACCAAGACCAGCCCCAGCACGATCCCGATGGCCGAACGGGTAAAAACGATCTGATGCAGCGGATAGCCGTCCGATAGGCGTTTGATCAGCATGTCGTTGACCGAGATCGCAGCCACGCCGAGAAGGATCAGCCCGATCGCCACACCAGCGCGGTTATGAGAAGTAGTTATCATGGCAAAGACCTACCAGCCCGGCGAGAAAGGTCCAGCGCTTTGACATTGGTTTGCACAGAATTACCCGCTAGGCTGGCATGAAACGCCATTGGGAGAGCCAGCAATGCAGATGTCCGACACCCGCCAGATCGCCGCCACTCCGGTCGAGGTCTATGCAGCCCTTCTGGACCCTGAGATGCTGCAAACCTGCGTGCCCGGCGCGCAGGATGTCACAGGCTCGGTCGAAGAGGGCTATGATGCGACAGTGGTGCAAAAGGTCGGCCCGGTGAAGGCGACCTTTAAGGGGCATGTGAAACTCTCTGATTTGGTGCCGAACGAAGCACTGACGATCACCGGCGAGGGCAAGGGCGGTGCTGCCGGTTTCGCCAAGGGCGGCGCGGAAGTGCGGCTGGCCGAAAAGGACGGCGGTACCGAGTTGAGCTATGATGTCGAGGCCAAGGTCGGTGGCAAGCTGGCGCAGCTTGGCAGCCGGATCATCGACGGTTTTGCCAAGAAAATGGCGGATCAGTTCTTCGACAATCTGCAATCTTCGCTCGAAGGCACGCCGGAAGAGGGCGCCAAGCCCGAAACCCCCGGCGAAGACGCCCCCGCCAAAAAGGGCTGGTTCGGACGCGCCAAGACTTGAACGCATCTGTTCACCCAGCCCAAAGCCCGTTAGGTTGCCCGTCTTACCAAAGCGGAGACGACCATGCCGACAATCGTGGATATTCAGAACCTGCGCAAATCCTACGCGGGCGGTTTCGAGGCGCTTAAAGGGGTCAACCTACAGATCGAGAAGGGCGAAATCCTCGCGCTTTTGGGCTCCAACGGGGCGGGCAAAACGACGCTGATTTCGACCATCTGTGGCATCACCACCGCGACCAGCGGCAAGGTGACTGTGGGTGGCCATGACATTAACGATGATTTCCGCGCCGCGCGCTCGATGATTGGGCTGGTCCCCCAAGAGATCAATCTCGAACCCTTTGAGAAGGTCATCAACACCGTACGTTTCTCACGCGGGCTGTTTGGCCGCCCAGCGGATGAGGCGGTGCTGGAGAAAATCCTGCGGCAACTTTCGCTCTGGGACAAGAAAGACAGCCAGATCCGCGCACTTTCGGGTGGGATGAAGCGCCGCGTGCTCATCGCTAAGGCGTTGGCCCATGACCCGCAGGTGCTTTTCCTCGACGAGCCTACTGCCGGTGTCGACGTGGAACTCCGCAAGGACATGTGGGAGATCGTCGCCGGGCTGAAGGCCTCTGGCGTGACGATCATTCTCACCACACACTACATCGAAGAGGCAGAGGCCATTGCGGACCGCATCGGTGTGATCGCCAAGGGTGAATTGCTGCTGATCGAAGAAAAGAACGCACTGATGGCGCGGATGGGCAAAAAGCAACTTGAGGTTCAGCTCTCTGAGCCGATCACCGAAGTGCCGTTGGCGCTGCAATCGCCCGATGTGGAATTGTCGGCAGACGGGCAGTCCTTGATCTACACCTATGACACCAACGCTGAGCGCACGGGCATCACCAAACTGCTGTCGAAAGTTGCCGAGAGCGGTCTGGTGCTGCGCGATGTGGCGACGCGGCAAAGCAGTCTTGAAGATATTTTCGTCGACCTGCTGAAGGAGGATGCGGCATGAATTGGACCGCGATCAAAGCCATCTACGCCTTTGAAATGGCGCGTTTCTTTCGCACCATCACGCAAAGCATCATCTCGCCGGTGCTGTCGACCTCGCTCTACTTCGTTGTCTTCGGCGCGGCCATCGGCAGCCGTATCGAAGAGGTCGAGGGCGTGAGTTATGGCGCCTTCATCGTGCCGGGGCTGATCATGCTGAGCGTCATCACCCAGTCGATTTCCAACGCCTCTTTCGGCATCTATTTCCCGAAATTTATCGGCACGGTTTACGAGCTGCTCTCGGCCCCGATCAACTTTTTCGAGATCGTCATCGGCTATGTCGGGGCAGCAGCCACCAAGGCGCTATTTATCGGCACGATCATATTGATCACGGCGTTTTTCTTTGTCGATATTACCATCCAGCATCCCATCGCGATGGTCGCTTTCCTCGTCCTGACCTGCATCAGCTTTGCGCTCATGGGCTTTATCATCGGCATCTGGGCGGGGAATTTTGAGCAGTTGCAACTGGTGCCGCTTTTGATCGTCACGCCGCTGGTCTTCCTTGGTGGGTCTTTCTACTCGATCTCAATGCTGCCGCCTGTCTGGCAGGTGATCTCGCATTTCAATCCGGTGGTCTATCTGATCTCAGGCTTCCGCTGGGCGTTTTTCGGCTCTGCCGATGTGCCGATCCTGACCAGCCTTGCGGCAATCGCGCTGTTCACGGCGCTTTGCCTCGGCGTGATCTGGTGGATTTTCCGCACCGGCTGGCGTCTGCGGGCCTGAGGGCCGCGAAACTTGGGCGCCCGCCTTGTTTGCACCGGGTGGGCGTTCTACATGGGAGGAATGAGAATTCGGCTCCCCTTCCTTAATTCCCCGCCCAGCGTTTCCGTGATCCGGCTTTCCGGCATGATCGGATCGCAGGGCCGCGCGGTGTTGAACGACGCCTCCATGGGCCCGGTCATCGAAAAGGCCTTTGCCAAGGGCAAGCCTGCCGCTGTCGCGCTGGAGATTAACTCTCCCGGTGGCAGCCCGGTGCAATCGTCGTTGATCGGCGCGCGTATTCGGCGGCTGTCTGAAGAAAAGAATATCCCCGTCATCGCTTTTGTCGAAGATGTCGCCGCCTCGGGCGGCTACTGGCTGGCGGCTGCGGCGGATGAAATTTATGCGGACCCAAGCTCGGTCGTGGGCTCGATCGGGGTGATCTCGGCCTCCTTCGGGGTGCATGAGTTCATCCGCGAACACGGGGTTGAGCGGCGCGTCTATACGGCAGGGCAGAGCAAATCCATGCTCGACCCGTTCCGCCCTGAAAACCCCGAGGATGTCGCCCGGCTGAAAACGTTGTTGGAAGACATCCACGAGAATTTTATCGACCATGTGAAGAGCCGCCGCGCGGGCAAGCTGCCCGAGGGGCAAGACCTCTTCACCGGGGAAATTTGGCTGGCGAAACGCGCCGCCGAACTGGGGTTAATCGACGGAATTGGTCATCTGAAACCGCTGTTGAAAGAGCGCTTTGGCGAGAAGGTCAAACTGCGCCGCTACGGCGTGAAACGCGGGCTGTTCTCGCGCTTTGGCGTACAGATGGTGCAAGACGCGGTGCAGGGCATAGAGGAACGCGCGGCCTATGCGCGGTTTGGTCTCTAGCGCATGGTTTTTAAGGTCGTTCTGCTCTTTCTGGTGGCCATGGGCCTTTTGGCTTGGTTTGGAAAAATGCATTGGCTGGGAGGCAAACGCCTGACCCGGACCAAATGCCGTGACTGCGGACGTTACCGTATTGGCAAGGGCGAATGCGCCTGTAAGGGAGGGCGTTGATGCTGATGCCGTGGCTACTGTCGGGGCTTGGCCTCGTAATCCTGCTGTTCGCGGGGGACGCTTTGGTAAAAGGGGCGGTGAACCTGTCGCTGCGCCTTGGGGTGCCCGCGCTGATCGTCAGTCTGACGATCGTGGCCTTTGGCACTTCTGCGCCTGAATTGCTGATTTCTATCAAGGCGATCTTGGACAATTCGCCGGGGCTGGCGCTTGGGAATGTCGTCGGGTCGAACACGGCTAACATCCTGATGGTATTGGGTATTCCCGCGCTACTAGCGACGATGCACACCTCTGAATGCAGCACGCGCAAGACCTATAACCAGATGATCGCCGCCTCGGTTCTGTTCATCGCTCTGGCCTTCCGCGGCGTGTTTGACTGGATCGCGGGCCTCATCCTGCTCGCTGGTCTGGCCTATATGCTTTATGATGCCTTTGGCGACGCCAAGGATCATCGTCATGCCTGCCGGAGCGGTGCGGCAGAGGATGAGGAGGAGCCCGAGGGTGCTGACCCCAATATGGCGGGATGGCAAATCGCGCTTTTCCTGATCCTAGGGCTGATTGGCCTGCCCTTGGGCGCGAGCCTTCTAGTAGATAACGCCACGATCATCGCGCAGGCTTATGGTGTCAGTGACACGGTGATTGGCCTGACATTGGTGGCCGTGGGCACATCTTTGCCTGAACTCGCGACCACTGTGATGGCCGCGCTGCGCCGTCAGGCGGATGTGGCACTTGGTAACGTCATCGGCTCCAACATGTTTAACCTGCTGGCAATCATCGGCATCGCGAGCCTTGTTGGGCCCATTACTGTTGACGAAGCCTTCTTGCGGATGGACCTGTGGGTGATGCTGGGCGCGTCGCTGCTGCTGATCCCCTTTGTCTATCTGGGTCGGGATATTACTCGACTTTGGGGCGTGGCGCTAACCGCGCTTTACGGGCTCTATATGTTTATCATCCTGATCTGAGGAGGGCGGCAGATGCGGCGGGCATTGGTGACCGGAGCCGGGCAACGTCTGGGCCGCGCCATGGCGCTCTATCTCGGGCAGCGGGGTTTTGACGTGGCGGTGCATTACGCCACCTCGCAAGATGAGGCCGAGGCGACCGCCGCCGAGATTGCCGGCATGGGCTGTCACGCAGTCGCCCTACAGGCAGACCTCTTGGATGATGCCGCGACCGAAGCGCTTTTGCCCCGCGCGGCAGAGGCGCTTGACGGGCCGATCACCTGCCTTGTGAACAACGCCTCAATCTTTGAACATGACGACATCACCAGCGCCAGCCGCGAAAGCTGGGACCGGCATATGGGCAGCAACCTGCGCGCCCCTTTCGTGCTGACCCAGGCGATGGCGGGGCAGGGGCTGGTACCTGAGGCGGACGCCAATGGAGAACCGCGTGCCGCCGGACTGATCGTCAATATGCTCGACCAGCGGGTGCGCAACCTCACGCCAGAGTTCACGACCTATACGATCGCCAAGATGGGGCTTTGGGCCATGACCCGGACCACCGCACAGGCATTGGGACCGGCAATTAGAGTTAATGGTATCGGCCCCGGCCCGACGCTTAAAGGCAGTGCTCAGAGCGCTGAAGACTTTGCAGCGCAGCGCCGCAATACGGTTTTAGCCCGCGGCGCAAATCCTGAGGATATCACAGCGGCTCTCGGCTATTTCATCGATTCGCCGGGGGTGACAGGGCAGTTAATCTGCACCGACGGAGGAGAGCATTTGCAGTGGGATACAAGCCCCAAAAGCCCCCAAAGGTGAACGTCATGCGGGAAGTTTTGCACGTTCTTAATCTGTGTAACGAAAGTGTTACCGAAACCTCTTTGTTTTCAGGGGCTTGTTTCAAGAGAAACAAAAGAATAAGCGAAATCAACAGATTATTGGCGCGCCTAAAAATTAGGCAAATCGGCGAACCATGTTAAAAACAAAGAAAAATCCGAGATGCCCAGAAGTTATCGTCAGACTTATCCACATCTTCGGTGGACATGTTAACGCTTGCTACCATTGCCCTCCTATTGCAGCGAACCACGAGAATCAGCGCCTAATATGACCACGCCCAACGACAGCCCACCGCCACAAGGCCGTAAGGTGATTCAGGCCTATTTGAAGTCGCTCGATTCGTCGCCGGGCGTCTACCGGATGCTCGATGCGGAAAGCCGCGTGCTCTATGTCGGCAAGGCCCGGAACCTGCGCGCGCGGGTGTCGTCTTATGCGCGGCCCACGGGGCATTCTGGCCGCATCTCACGAATGATCGCCAACACCGCTTCGATGATGTTTCTGACCACCAAAACGGAAACCGAGGCGCTGCTGCTTGAGCAGAATCTGATCAAACAGCTTAAGCCCAAGTTCAACGTGCTGCTGCGCGACGACAAGAGCTTTCCCAACATCCTTGTTACCGCCGATCACGACTATCCGCAGATCAAGAAACACCGTGGCGCGAAGAAAGAGAAGGGCAGCTACTATGGCCCCTTCGCCAGCGCTGGCGCGGTGAACCGGACATTGAATCAATTGCAGCGGGTCTTCCTATTGCGGGATTGTTCCAATTCGATGTTCGACAGCCGCACGCGACCTTGCTTGCAGCACCAGATCAAACGCTGCTCAGCGCCCTGTGTGGGTAAGATATCAGCTGAGGACTATCGGCAGACGGTGCGTGATGCGGAGCGGTTTCTCAGCGGGAAGTCGACCGAAATTCAGGGTCGGCTTGCACGGGACATGGCCGAAGCGTCTGAAGCGATGGAGTTCGAACGCGCCGCCGCCCTGCGCGACCGGATCAAGGCACTGACGCAGGTGCAAACGGCGCAGGGCATCAATCCGCAGGGGGTGAATGAGGCCGACATCATCGCGCTGCATATGGAGGGCGGACAGGCCTGTGTGCAGGTCTTCTTCATCCGTGCCAATCAGAACTGGGGCAATCGCGACTACTACCCCCGCGTTGGGGCCGATGTGGATGCCGCCGAGGTGTTGGAGGCCTTCATCGGCCAGTTCTACGACACCCGCGAGCCGCCGCGCCAGTTGATCCTGAGCAACGAGATCGAAAACCCCGATCTGATGGCCGAGGCGCTCAGCGGTAAGATCGGTCGTAAGGTCGAGCTGCTGGTGCCGCAGCGGGGCGAAAAGGCCGAGCTGGTAGACGGCGCGCTGCGCAATGCCCGCGAAAGCCTCGCCCGCAAGATGGCCGAAACAGCGACCCAGACCAAGCTGCTTCAAGGGCTGGTTGAGGCTTTTGATCTCCCTAAGTCGCCTGAACGGATCGAAGTTTACGACAACTCGCACATCCAAGGCACCAATGCTGTGGGCGCGATGATCGTGGCCGGCCCCGAAGGCATGATGAAAAACCAATACCGCAAGTTTAACATCCGCGGCGATGACCTGACCCCCGGTGACGACTTCGGCATGATGAAAGAGGTGCTGCATCGGCGCTTTAAACGGCTCATCAAAGAAGATCCGGACCGCAGCCGGGGCCTTTGGCCCGATCTGCTACTGATAGACGGGGGCGCGGGACAGGTGAGTGCGGTGGCCTCCATCATGGCGCAGCATGGGGTGCAAAACATTCCCATGATCGGCGTCGCCAAAGGCATTGATCGTGACGCGGGCAAGGAAGAGTTCCACCGCGTCGGCAAGCGCGTCATGGCACTGCGGCACAATGATCCGGTACTGTACTTCGTGCAGCGTCTGCGTGACGAGGCGCACCGTTTCGCCATCGGCACCCACCGTGCGAAACGCGCCAAGGGGGTCAGCGCCACGCCGCTTGATGACGTGCCGGGCGTGGGCGCTGCACGCAAACGCGCGCTTTTGGCGCATTTCGGTTCGGCCAAGGCGGTGGGCCGCGCGAACCTCAGCGACCTCAAGGCCGTCGAGGGGGTGTCGGATGCGCTGGCAGAAACGATCTATGGCTATTTTCATGAGAAGGGTTAGGTACGTGCCCGCCGAAGGGCAAACCGCTGGCGCGGTTTCGTCCTTTCAGCCGCCAACGCCGCGCGATAGGGTGACGGTATGAAATGGAATTTGCCTAATATCTTGACCCTGCTCCGGCTGGTCGCGGCCCCCGGTGTGGCGGTCATGTTTCTCTATTTTACGCGGCCCTATGCCGACTGGTTCGCCTTGCTGCTGTTCGTAAGCGCGGCAATCACAGATTGGTTTGACGGCTATCTTGCCCGCGCTTGGGGGCAAGAGACCAAACTGGGTGCAATGCTCGACCCGATTGCGGACAAAGCGATGGTGGTGATCGCATTGATGGTCATCGTTGCCTTCTCAAGCTGGTCGCCTTGGCTGGTACTGCCCGCCACATTGATCCTATTCCGAGAGGTTTTTGTCTCAGGGCTTAGGGAATATCTAGGCGACGTTGCGGGCACGCTGAAAGTGACGCAATTGGCCAAATGGAAGACCACGCTACAGATGATCGCGATTGCCGTGCTGTTTTCCCAAGGGGTGTTCGAGCATTACCTTGGGATGAGCGTTTTCGGCATGGACCAGCAGATGATCGAAGCGATCCTTAATGGCGAGGTCGAAGATACTCTGGGGCTGGGTTGGAAACTCGCCGGGATGGAATGGGCTGGGCTGCTGGGGTTGGTTCTGCTGTGGATCGCGGCGGTGCTGACCGCCATCACCGGCTTTGACTACCTGCGCAAGGCGCTGCCACATCTGAAGGAGCCGATCTAATGGATGTCCTCTATTTTGCATGGGTTCGCGAACGGATCGGCCTGCCGCGTGAGCGGGTGGAAAGCCAAGCCACGACCGTGGCCGAACTGGTCGAAGAATTGCGGGGGCGAGAGGAGCGTTACGAGATGGCGTTCTCAGACCTCTCCGCACTGCGTGTGGCCGTGGATCAGGAGTTGACCGATTTCGACGCGTCGCTCCAAGGCGCGCGCGAAGTGGCCTTTTTCCCACCGATGACCGGGGGCTGACCCATGCGCGTTTTGGTTCAGGAAGCGCCCTTTGATCTGGCCGAGGAAACTGCACGTTTCGCGAAGGGCGAGGGGGGCAGCGGTGCGATTGTGACCTTCACGGGTGTCGTGCGCGACAACGATGCAGGCACGCTGAGCGCGATGGAGATCGAACATTACCCCGGCATGACCGAAAAGGCGCTGCGCGAGATCGCAGAGCAGGCGATGGCGCGGTTTGATCTGCAAGATGCGCTGGTGATCCACCGCTACGGACGGCTGGTGCCGGGTGAGCAGATCATGATGGTCGCCAGCGCCGCGCGGCATCGCCGCAGCGCTTTTGAGGCGGCGGAGTTTCTTATGGATTATCTTAAATCCCGCGCGCCATTCTGGAAGCGCGAGATCACGGCTGAGGGTGAAGCTTGGGTCGCTGCAAAAGACGAAGATGAGGCCGCGCTAAAGCGCTGGTAGCGCCGCGTCTCAGGTAAAACGCCCGCCTTTTTCGATGACTTCAATCTGATAGCCATCGGGGTCCGCCACAAAGAAGAACTTCGCGACAGTCTCTCCGGCAGGGCGGAAATCAACGATGTCACGCGGGGCAGCACCGGCCTTGATCGCGGTTTCACGTGCGGCTTCAAGGTCGTCTACGACAAAGGCGATGTGGCCATAACCGTCGCCAAGGTCATATGGCGTTTCGCGGTCTTTGTTGACGGTCAATTCAAACTCAAACTCACCCGTGGCGTCGCGCAGATAGACCAAGGTGAATTTCTCAAAATCCAAGCGGTCGGCGATCTTTAGGCCGAATACGTCTTGGTAGAATTTGACCGATGCCGCCTCATCAAGGACGCGGATCATAGAATGGGCGAGTTTGGCCATGGAAGTCTCCGGAAGGGCTTGGGGGTCAGGCCTTCTGACGCTCGATGTAAGCGCGCATCTCTTCGGCCTCGTGACGGGCATCGCGCAGGCCGTCCATTGCGGCGCGCAGCTCTGCCTCGGTCTGGGCGAGCTGGTTGGTCAGTTCGGCTTCGCGCTGCTGCAGATAGGTGATCGCCTGATCGCGGGTTTCTTCGGCTTCGTGGAGTTCTTGGCTCATCCGGTCAAGCTGTGCCACATCGTCGGCGGCCACGCGGGTAAAGCGGTTCAGCAGCCAATTTGCGAACCATCCCATGCAGAATGCCACGAAAAGAATGATGGCTGTTGCCAGGACAAACTCAGTTCTGCTCATCACCGCTGCCTTCTTCGGTTTCGTCGGGTTCCCCGATCTCTTCTGCAGTGGTATCGCCCGTTTCTTCGGCAGTTTCCAGCGTTGTTTCGTCTTCGGGCGCGTCCGTTTGCGCTTGGATCAGGCGGAATTCGATGCGGCGGTTTGCCTCGCGACCCTCTTCGGTCTGGTTGTCAGCAATGGGGTTTTCCTCCCCATAGCCTTTGGCGAGGAAGGAAGACGTCAGCACCCGCCGGGCGCGCAATTCGTTCAGAACCGATTCCGCGCGACTTTGCGACAGCGATAGGTTCATCGTTTCGCGGCCTTGGCTATCGGTATAACCTTGGATTTCCAACGGGATGTCACCGCAGCGTTTCAGAACTTCAGCGATATCGTCCATCGTGCCAAGCGCCGAGGCGTCGATCGTGGCATTGCCGGGCTCAAAGGTGATCTTGCCAATGGTAAGGATCTCGCCAATCTCGGCTTCGCATTCTTCGGGCGTGGGCAGGCCGGCAATCGGGTCGAGCTTTTCTTGGTAGGTAATATCGATACTGTAATCGGCGCTTTCGCCCAGTTTGTCAGCCAAAAGCGAAGCAACCGTGGTGTTCGCCTCTTTCTTGCCGGTATTGCCGATCACTTCAAGCCGATCCGGGGTGACCGTGACAGAGCCGTTGGCAAGCGAGGCCATCGCCTCCAGCCCGGTCAGCACACGTGTCGCCCAATTGGCGGGGAGGGTCTCGTCTAGGCGGGCGGCGGTATAGACGTTGCTCGAACCAAAATGTGATTTCGCATAGCTGTCGGCCAGATCGCGAAGCCCTTCGGTAGTGAGCCGCCCGCGCAGTTGCACCTGCCCCTCGGGGGAGAGGGTGGCGGTAAATTCAGGGGGGCCTGCGTTGGGGTCTTCGACCTTGGGCAGTTTCGCTGTCAGGGCAAAGACATCGGGCAGCGCGTTTTCTAACTCGCCGACGACGCGGTCAAAGCTATCGGAATCGGTGCCGGGCGCGGCGAGCAGGGTAATGTCGGCGTCCGCGAAAGAGATCGAGCCCTGGCCCACACGGCTCAGCGCTTCGATCGCCAGCGCCACGGCGCGACCCCAGTTCGGGCTCGGCACACCAAGACCGACAGTGCAGTTGGCGTTTTCAGAGGCGCCCGCGGCGATGCCTGCCTTCAAGATGCGCGCGGCGGCCGCCTCTGTGTCGGCAGAGCAGGCATCAAATCGCGCGCCTTCGGCGTCGATCTCAAACCGGAGGGTGAAGGGCGTAATCACCGGGCGCGGTGCGGCGATGTCGAGCCTCAGGCGCAGGCTGGGCGGGGCTGCGCGTTGCAACTTGCGCTCCATCTGCGCTTTGGCGGCAGCGCTGTCGGCGATGGCGGTGATTGTCACGCGGCCCGCGTTGACCGATGCCTTGGCGCGGGGCAGGTCGGCCATGGCTCGCACGGCAAAGTTCAGCGCGTCTTCCCAGCCTTCGGGGGACGGATAATCAGCAGACTCAAGCAGATCGGTCACCGTGGCATCGCCCGCCATGTCGCCGAAAGCCTCGATCACTGCGTCGCGGTCGGTGCTTGTGGGAATCAGGCCAATGATCGAAATGCCTGCATCATTGCGCAGTACCTCGGCAGAGAATCGCGGCGGGGCAATACCGGATTGGGCCTCGACCTCCATCTCGTCGATCACGCGGGCGGCGTCGACCACGGTGCCTGCGGTCGACAGGGCGCGGAAGCGGACCGCTTCGGTCGGCGCGATCCCGGCGAGGGTGACCTGCAAACCATCGGCCTGCACTTCGGCCCAGGTCATGCCCTGATCGTCCAGCGCGTCACGCACGCCAATCTCGGAGGTATCCTCAATCAATTGCACCGAGAAGCTTGCCGCCACCAAAGAGACCACCCCTGCGGCTGCAAAGGTCAGGGCGATCATGAAAATGGCGGACAGGCGCATGGGCGGACTTCTGGTTGTTAAGCTCAAGACTTGATACGCGCGTCCTGCCGTGGGTGCAATCAGGCCAGAAGACTTGCTGCGAAAAACAACAGCGGGATCATGCCGGTATCGCGGTTGGCGCGAAAGAGCTGCAAGAGCTTGGAATTGTCGTTAGTATCCAGCCCGCGCAGCTGCCATGCCATATGCCAGCCCATGGCCCAAGGCCCGCCAAGGGCGATGGCAAGCGCTAGCACCGAAGCCCGCGGCAGCCCGGCATAGATCACTGCAATCCCCATCAGCCCCACGGTCGCCATCAAGAATCGCCGCAGCCATTGGCCCGAATTCTCACCAAAGAGCCGCGCGGTGGATTTCACCCCGATCAGCGCGTCATCTTCGGCATCCTGATGGGCATAGATCGTATCATAGAACAGCGTCCAAGCGATGCCCGCGAGGTAGAGAACGATGGCCGGAGCGTGCAACGTACCCGCATGCGCGGTCCACGCCAGCATCGCGCCCCAGTTAAACGCCAGCCCCAGAAACACTTGCGGCCACCACGTGAAGCGTTTCGCAAAGGGGTAGACCGCCACCGGCAGTAGGGCCAGCACACCCATGGCGATGGCCGCTTGGTTAAACGTCAGCAGGATCACCAGCGCCACCAGCATTTGCAGCACCATCCACGCCAACGCCTGTTTCACCGTGACCGCCCCCGAGGGGATGGGCCGCGAGCGGGTGCGGGCGACCTTGCCGTCGATGTGTCGGTCGGTGATGTCATTCCACGTACAGCCCGCGCCGCGCATCAGGAACGCGCCGATGGCGCAGCCCGTAAAGATCCACAGATCCTCCCACCGCGGCGACTGATCGAACAAGATCGCAAGGCTCAGCCCCCACCAGCAGGGGAGCAGCAAAAGCCATGTCCCGATGGGGCGATCCGCGCGGCTGAGCCGCAGATAGGGGCGCAGGGCGCGGGGGGCGTGGCGGTCGACCCAATTGTCGGTCACAGCATCGGCAACAGGCGCATCGGGCGTAGCATCTGGCGAAGGCGGCTGGTTATGCATATATCTGGCCCCATGAATGCGAAAATCAGATTGTATGTAGATCAGCCCTTGGGGCAGGGGCAAACGGTTCCTTTGGTGCGCGAGCAGGCGCATTACCTCTTTGGGGTGATGCGGCAGGCGCTTGGGGCCGGGGTGCTGCTGTTCAACGGGCGCGATGGCGAATGGCTGGCCGAGGTGACCGAGGCGGGCAAGCGCGGTGGGGCGCTGACCTGTGTGGAGCAGACCCGTCCGTTGCAGATGCCGCCAGACCTATGGCTGCTCTTTGCCCCGATAAAAAAGACACGCACCGACTTTATTGTCGAAAAAGCCGCCGAGATGGGCGCGTCGCGCATTGTCCCGGTGATGACAGAGTTTACCAACGCAGGCCGCGTGCAACAAACCCGCCTTCAGGCCCATGCGGTCGAGGCGGCAGAGCAATGCGGCGGCACCTATGTGCCCGAGGTCGCCGAAGCCGAGAAGCTGGGGCGGTTGCTGGATCAGTGGGACAGCACCCGGCAGATCATGTTCTGCGATGAGGCTCTGGTCGGAGAGAGCGGCGCGCTGCCCGTAGGCGCGCAGGGGCCTTGGGCCATCCTGATTGGCCCCGAAGGCGGCTTTTCCGAGAGCGAACGCAAACGGCTCCACTCATTCGATCACGCCCATGCCGTCACGCTAGGCCCGCGCATCCTGCGTGCCGATACGGCGGCGGTGGCTGCGATGACCATGTGGCAGCAGGCTTTGGGAGACTGGTGATGCAGAGGATGGCCCAATGAGTTTTCTGCGCCAAGGGGCCCGCGACCAGCTTTGGCGTTGGCGCGAAGCGATTGTCGGCAGCGTGCTGATGCTCTTGGGCCTCTGGCTGGTGGCCGGGCCGGGGTTTTTACTCGCGGTGCCGGGCTATGCGGCGCTTGCTGGGGGCGCGGCGCTGATCTGGCTTGGCGTGCAACGTGCCCGCTTTCGCGGTGAAGGTGACGGGGCGGGGGCCGTTCAGGTCGTCGAGGGGCAGATTACCTATTTCGGCCCGCTGACCGGGGGCACGGTTTCTCTGCGCGAACTGCAACGGCTGAGCCTCGACCGGCAGATGTTTCCAGCCCATTGGCGGCTTGAGCCGCGCGACGATGAGACGCCCCTGTTGATCCCGGTGAATGCTGCCGGATCCGAGGCGCTGTTTGACGCTTTTGCCGCCCTGCCGGGGCTGCGCACCGAGAGGATGCTCTTTGAGTTGCGCAAGACCCGCCATGACGCCGTTGTGATCTGGGAGCGCGCACCCCTGCGCCCGGCGCATGTCTTGCTGCATTGACAGCCCCGGCAATTCCGCCCATCCCTGCAAGACACGACGTCAAGTCGACAATTCAGAAGACACCCAAGACGACCCTTCAAAACGGAGCCCTCGCATATGTCCATTCCTCAATCCGGCGGCGGCCCGATCGAACATCACGACCAAATGGCCGAGTATCTTGCCGACGGCTGTAAGCCGTGCGAAGACTGGCGCATTGGCACCGAGCACGAGAAATTCGGCTATTGCAAAGACACGCTCAAGCCGCTCCCCTATGAGGGCGACCGCTCGATCCGGGTGATGCTCGAAGGGCTCCGCGACCGTCACAATTGGGCCCCGGTCGAAGAGGGCGGCAAGCTGATCGGTCTGGAGAAAGACGGCGCGAACATCAGTCTTGAGCCGGGCGGCCAGTTGGAGCTGTCGGGCGCGCCGGTTGAGACGATTCATGAGACCTGCGACGAGGTGAACACCCACCTGCGCGAAGTGAAAGACGTGGCCGATGATATCGGCGTCGGCTTCATCGGTCTGGGCGCGGCCCCCGAATGGTCGCATGAACAAATGGATCTGATGCCCAAGGGCCGTTACAAGCTGATGGACAGCTATATGCAGAAGGTCGGCACCATGGGCACCACCATGATGCGCCGCACTTGCACGGTTCAGGTCAATCTCGACTTCGCGAGTGAGGCCGACATGGTGCAAAAGATGCGCGTGGCCGTCGCAATGCAGCCCATCGCCAACGCGCTTTTCGCCAATTCGCCGTTCCTTGATGGGAAACCCAACGGGGTGAAATCTACCCGCGGTCTGGTCTGGCGCAATCTGGATGATGCCCGCACCGGCATGGTGCCTTTCGTCTTTGACGACGGCTTTGGGTTCGAGGCTTGGGTGCAATATGCGCTCGATGTGCCGATGTATTTTGTCTACCGCGACGGTAAATATATCGACGCGCTTGGCCAGTCCTTCCGCGATTTTCTCAAAGGCGAATTGCCCGCGCTGCCCGGCGAAAAGCCCACGCTCAGCGACTGGGCCGACCACCTCACCACACTTTTCCCTGAAGCGCGGGTGAAGAAATTCATTGAAATGCGCGGTGCCGATGGTGGCCCGTGGCGGCGCCTTTGCGCCCTTCCGGCGTTCTGGGTTGGGCTGATGTATGACCAATCCGCGCTGGACGGCGCGTGGGATTTGGTCAAGGACTGGGATGCTGAGACCCGCGAAGAACTGCGGATTGCGGCCTCAACCCACGGGCTACAGGCCGAGGTCGGTGGGCTGAAGATGCATGATCTGGCGCGCGAAGCGGTGGCTCTGTCAGAGGCCGGTTTGAAGGCGCGTGCCCGCAGTGGCGCGGGTGGGCTTGTGCCGGATGAAACGCATTTCCTCAACGCGCTGCGCGACAGCATTGAGACGGGCCGTGTGCCAGCCGATGATCTTCTGGCAGACTACCATGGGCCATGGAACGGCGACCTAAGCCGCATCTACGCCGAATATTCCTACTGAATGATCAAGAAGCTGATACCGCCCTCAGGGCGGTGTCAGCCTTTTTGCCCAATCCGCGATTCAGTGCCGGTACGAATGCGGCGAATGTTGTCGCGGTGGCGCCAGAAGATCAGCAGCGTCAATGCGATGCCCAAGAGCAGCATTTCGCCATACCCGAGGAACACCAGCAAGAAAGTCGAGCTTGCCGCCGCTGTCAGCGCGGACAGGGAAGAGATGCGCGAGACTGCCGCGGTAATCAGCCAGATCGCACAGCAGGCCAGACCGACGGGCCAAGCCAGCGCCAGCATGATGCCCAGAAAAGTCGCCACTCCCTTGCCGCCGCGGAAGGCCAGCCAGATCGGGAAACAATGACCGATCATCGCACCAAGTGCGGCCGCCTGCGCCGCATCCTCGCCCGCCAAAACACGGGCCAGCAACACCGCCACGGCACCCTTGGCACCATCCAGCAGCAGTGTCAGCGCCGCGGCTTTTTTGTTGCCGGTCCGCAGCACATTCGTCGCGCCGATATTGCCTGAGCCGATATCGCGCAGGTTGCCCAGCCCCATCATTCGGGCCAACACCATGCCAAAGGCGATCGAGCCGATGATATACCCGGCCAGCGCCCAAAAGAGGATCATTTCAATGGAAGTATCGATAGGGGGCATCAATTCGCCTCGTAAACGCAGGAGCCTGCAACATAAGTTGCGACGACCTTACCTTGCATCCGCATCCCGTCAAAGGGCGTGTTTCTAGATTTTGACCGCAGCGTCGCGCGGTCCAGCACGAAGGGGGCATCGGGGTTAAACAGTACCAGATCCGCAGGCGCGCCCACTGCGATCCGCCCGCCGGGCAGGCCGAGGCGTTTGGCCGGGTTAAGCGACAGCGCGCGCCAAAGGGTCGGCAGGTCCATCATCTCGGCATGGACCAGTCGCAGGGCGGCGGGCAGCAGCGTTTCCAATCCCACCGCGCCGCTGGCGGCTTCCTCAAACGGCAGGCGTTTGCTTTCTTCATCCTGCGGGGTGTGCATAGAACAGATGATGTCGATGAGGCCGCTGGCGACGGCTTCGACCACGGCGATGCGGTCTTCCTCGTCGCGCAACGGGGGCTTCACCTTAAAGAAGGTGCGGTAGTCGGCCACGTCGAGCGCGTTCAGCGTCAGATGGTGGATGCCCACGCCAGCCGTGATGTCGAGCCCATTGCGCTTGGCGCGCTCCAGCGCGGGCAGGGCGCGGGCGGTTGTGATCTGATCCGCGTGATAGCGCGCGCCGGTCATCTCAATGAGCGCGATGTCGCGGTCCAGCCCCATCCGTTCGGCCATGGGCGACACGGCGGGCAGGCCGCGCAGCGAGGCGAATTTGCCGGAGGTGACAGCAGCCCCCTTGCTCAGCCCCGGATCCTGCGGGTGCGCGATGACCAGCGCGCCAAGGCTGCGGGCATAGGTCAGCGCGCGAGAGAAGACCTTGGTATCGGTCACCACGCGGTCGCAATCGGTGAAGGCAGCGGCTCCGGCGTCCATCAGAAAACCGATCTCGGTCATCTCGCGCCCTTCGCGGCCTTTGGTGAGGGCGGCCATGGGGACTACATTCACCGGGGCGGCCTCATTGGCGCGGCGGGTGACGAATTCGAGTGTTTCGGGGCTGTCGATGGCCGGATCGGTGTCGGGGCGCGTGACCATGGTGGTCACCCCACCCGCTGCCGCCGCCAACCCGGCAGAGCGGTAGCTTTCCTTGTGCCGCTCGCCCGGTTCGCAGACTTTCACGCCAATGTCGACGATGCCGGGGGCGAGGATATGACCACCGCAATCGATCGCCTTTGCGCCGTCCGCCGCAGTGGCCCCACGCTCCAGAACCTCGGCAATCACCCCGTTGCGGACCAGAACCGCCGCAGGCTCAAGCGTGCCTGCCTCAGGATCAAGCAGGCGCAGATTGGTGAAAAGCTGGGTCATGGGCGGGCCTTTGATGCGAGAGCGGATGCGCCGCTGTCATGCCCCAAATCGCGCCGCGAACCAAGCAGATTTACGAAGCTGTTTCCGCGCAGGGCAGCGGGCAGCTAGCCCTTAACCGCCAACCCAAACCATCATCCCAACCACGCCAAAGGCGACCAGCAGGGCGATCATGGCGATACGGCCAGACATTTTTGGATCGTGTTCAGGTTCTTGCATAGGGTTGATGTACCTCGCTGGCACCAAGGGCGCCAGCGATATTCGCCGTTAGGCCAGCAGCCACCAGATGATAATCAGGATCAGAGCGGCGACCCCGATGATGACCATGGTCTTAGCGCCACCACCTTTGGCAGGCTGAGGCGGAGACACGCGCGGGATGCCGGTGTAGGGCTGAGCGGCTTCGGCCTCCATCGCTTGCACGGGGGTGTCTGGACCACCTTCGGTATAGGTGCCGATATGGGTGAGGGCGGGGATCGGGGCCAAGTGCAGTGATTGCCCGGCGAAAGCGCGGGAGTAGACGATCAACACCCAGCCATCCAGCGCGGCGAGCTTGCTGCGGTCTTTCTCAATTTGATCGGGGTTCACGCCATTGCCGTCGCGCAGATAGCCCGGAAGCCCCAGTTGATCGAGATCGGCCACGCGGAACACCTCTGTATAGGCCGCGTCGATCCGTTCGACCCCAAGGGCTGCCGCCTGCGCGGTCTCATCATCACGCATGGCCCGCGCCTCGTCATCTGAGAGCGAGAGGGTATAGACCCGGACTTTGCCGGCTTCTTGCGGGGCGACTTCTGTATGGGGCATGACGGTTTCCTTTATCTGTTCTCAGGAAAACGCCGCTTGGCCCTTTGGAGTTCCGCTTATGCCGCGCCGGGTTGGGCGGCGATGTGGCTGCGCGCCAGCAGGTCCATCGCGGCCATGCGCACGGCGACGCCCATTTCGACCTGATCCTGAATGACGCTGCGGTTGATGTCATCGGCCAGTGTGCCGTCAATCTCGACCCCGCGGTTCATCGGGCCGGGGTGCATGACAATGGCATCGGGGCTGGCATGAGCCAGCTTTTCGGCGTCCAGCCCATAACGGTGATAATACTCGCGCTCGGACGGGATAAAGCCGCCGTCCATCCGCTCTTTCTGGAGGCGCAGCATCATCACCACGTCGACGCCTTCGAGGCCCTTTTTCATGTCGTCAAAGACTTCGACGCCGAATTGGTCGATTTGGGCAGGCATCAACGTGGGCGGGCCGACAAGGCGAATGCGATTCTCCATCTTGCCGAGCAGCAGGATGTTGGACCGCGCCACCCGGCTGTGCGCGATGTCGCCGCAGATCGCGATGCTGAGCCGGTGCAGCCGCCCTTTGGCGCGGCGGATCGTCAAAGCATCCAGCAGCGCCTGCGTGGGATGCTCATGCCGCCCGTCACCTGCGTTCAGCACGGCGCAGTTTACCTTTTGCGCCAGCAGGTCCACCGCGCCTGACTGCGGATGGCGCACCACCAACAGATCGGGGTGCATTGCGTTTAGCGTCATCGCCGTGTCGATCAGTGTTTCGCCCTTTTTGATCGAACTGGCTTGCATCGCCATGTTCATCACATCTGCACCAAGGCGCTTGCCCGCGATCTCGAAACTCGCCTGCGTGCGGGTGGAGTTCTCAAAAAACATGTTGATCTGCGTCAGCCCGCGCAGCGCGTCCGAATGCTTGTTCGGCTGGCGGTTGCGGTCGGCATAGGTGTCGGCCAGATCCAGCAGGGTGGTAATGTCGGACTGCGAGAGCTGTTCAATGCCAAGCAGGTGGCGATGGGCGAATGACATGGTGGCGATCCCTTCTGCTGTTGCCGCCTTATAGGCGCGGGCGGCTTGGCAGGTAAAGCGCAGCGATGGGGCATTTCGCCCCGCGCGCGCAGAGCGTAAGCTGCGGCCATGGAATCATTCGATTATCATCAGGCGGTAGAATTGCTGGCGTGGCAGGTCGAGCTTGGCGCGACCGAGGCGATTTGCGACGCCCCGGTCAACCGCTATGAGGTGCCCGCAAGCCCGCCCAAGGCGAGCGCCAAGATTGCCAAGGGCCCCCAGCCTTTGCAGGCGTCGGAAACGCCCGACCCCGTCGCCTTGGCCCGCCGCGCCGCGCGGGGCGCGCAGACCTTGGAAGAGTTGCGTGCCGCGGTCCAAGGGTTCGAACATTGCGAGCTTCACAAGGGCGCGCGCAATCTGGTCTTCGCCGATGGGGTGCCGGGCGCGCCTTTGATGATCTTTGGCGAATCCCCCGACCGCGACGAAGACCGCGCGGGCAAGCCTTTCGTGGGACGCACAGGCCAGATGCTCGACCGTATGCTGGCCGCGATTGACATGGGGCGGGACCGCAATGTCTATCTGTCGAATATCCTGCCGTGGCGCACTCCGCAGGGGCGCGACCCGAAGCCAGATGAAATCGCGATGATGCGCCCCTTTGTGCAGCGTCATATCGAATTGGCCAAGCCCAAGGTGCTGGTGCTCTTTGGCAATTGGTCCTGCCAGTCACTGCTGGAAAAGCGCAGCATCATGCGCCTGCGCGGCAATTGGACCAAGGCCGCCGATCTTTCCTGCATGCCGATGGTGCATCCCGGCTACCTTCTGCGCAACCCGGAGGCCAAGCGCGAGGCGTGGGCCGATCTGCTCAGCGTTCAGGCTAAGCTGCGCGATGGTTGATGCGCTGACCCTTCTAGCCTTCGTGCCCGCCGCCTTGGCGTTGAACCTCACGCCGGGGGCGGATATGATGTTCTGCCTTGGACAGGGGCTGCGGTCAGGCCCGCGTGCCGCATTGGCGGCGAGTGCGGGGATTTCAGCGGGCGCTTTGGTGCATGTGACTCTGGCGGGGCTTGGTCTTGGGGCGCTGGTGGCGGCGCTGCCTTGGGCGCTTGATCTGATCCGCTGGCTCGGCGTGGCCTATCTGCTGTGGCTTGCGGTGCAAACGCTGCGGCAAGCCGGAAAACCGCGGGATACGACGCCTGGCATGGGCGGCTGGCGCGCGTTTAACACCGGGTTTATCGTCAATCTGACCAACCCCAAGGTGATCCTTTTCGTGCTGGCGTTCTTGCCGCAATTCGTGGTGCCCGACGCCGGGCCGGTCTTGGCGCAGTTCCTGACCTTCGGCGCGGTGCTGGCCTTGGGCGGCTTCGTCATCAACGGCGCGGTGGGTGTTTTCGCTGCCGGGATCGGGCGACGACTGGCCGGAGGCGGGCGTGTGCTCGGCTGGATCAGCAGCGGCATTTTCGTGGCACTGGCCGCGCGTTTGGCAATGATGGAGCGAACATGAGCAGGATCGACGACAGCCGGAAATTCATCCCCGTGAGAATCGCCGTGCTGACCGTCTCGGACAGCCGCAGCTTGGCCGAGGATCGCTCGGGCGACGTTTTGGTCGCGCGGATTGAAGCTGCGGGCCATGTACTGACCGCGCGCGAGATCGTGACCGACGACCGCCCCGCCATCGCGGCGCAACTGCGCGACTGGTGTGCGAACCCTGAGATCGACGTGGTGATCAGCACCGGCGGCACTGGCCTCACCGGGCGCGACGTAACGGTCGAGGCGCATCGCGATGTCTATGAGAAAGAGATCGATGCTTTCGGCACGGTCTTCACCATGATCTCGATGGAGAAAATCGGCACTAGCGCCGTGCAAAGCCGTGCGACAGGCGGCGTCGCGCAGGGGACGTATCTCTTCGCGCTGCCGGGCAGCCCCGGCGCCTGCAAAGACGCTTGGGATGGCATCCTGCTCAAGCAGCTGGACTACCGCCACATGCCCTGCAATTTCGTTGAGATCATGCCCCGGTTGGACGAGCATCAGCGCCGAAAGTAGCGCCGCATTAGCCCGAAGTGCAGCCCGTAATCTCGACACTGTGATCCTGCCCGATCACGGTGATCCGTATGGCGGAGCGGTCCAATGCCAGCGCCGTGCCGTTCTCGGCAATCATCTCGCCACTGGCGACAAGCGTATCGCCCGAGCGTTGGCTTTCCGTCGCGCTCATCCACATGTTGGGATTGCCGGGCTCAATCACCACGGTTTCGTTGCCCCCGGCAGAGGGCAGGGCGAGCTGGGTTTCAATCGCCAGTCCCCGCGCCGTGGGGCGCAGGCTGCATTCGGCGCTTTTCATACCAGCCTCGGCCCCCGAAAAAGGCCGCGCGGCAAAGGCGGCTGCGATGGCCGGGGTGGGCTTGCTGTCGTTGGTATCAAGCACGGCACGCAGGTGTATCGTTTGCGGCAGGCAGATGTCACTGCACACGCCAAGGTCGATGCTGGTGTCCAAGGTCACCGGGGCACCGGGGCTGCGCGGGGTGATGGTCAGCGGCAGGATCACTTCGCGGGCATAGCCGATGGAGTTCACGCCCCCTTGGTCAAAGACCTTGGGCGCGGGCCATGTGATCTGCACATCGCGCAGGTTTTCCGAAGCGGACCAGTCGAACTCTGGCGGAATGCCTGCGTCACCGGGGCTGCGCCAATAGGTTTTCCAACCGGGTGCCATGCGCAGCCGAATGGCCGCCACCCGCCGCCCGTCAGACTGTTGCCAACCGGTGAGCAGATCGCCCTGCAACGGAGTGCCGACACCGTCCTGCGCCGCAGCGGGCAGGGCAAGGGCAAGGCAGGACACTAGGGCGGAGAAGAGGCGTGATATATACATCTGGCCTTGATGCGGTATCCATCCGCGCCTGCCAAGTCACATTTGCATCATCCATGTTTCGCCGATGCGGGCAGGCGCACGGCAGCTCTCTTGTTTTGTGGGGCGCAAGCGGCCATGTTCAAAGAAAGGTTACCTTTAGGAGGTGGGCGTTGACGGGTCAGACAATGGAACTGACGGGCAAGCTGCTGGTCGCGATGCCGGGCATGGGCGATCCACGTTTCGCCCATGCCGTGATCTATCTTTCCGCGCATTCAGAACAGGGCGCGATGGGG
Organism: Sulfitobacter sp. AS92; assembly: GCF_038900015.1. Taxonomy (NCBI): domain Bacteria; kingdom Pseudomonadati; phylum Pseudomonadota; class Alphaproteobacteria; order Rhodobacterales; family Roseobacteraceae; genus Sulfitobacter; species Sulfitobacter sp. AS92. The sequence continues at coordinate 19,704 of NZ_JBBMQL010000009.1, read as the reverse complement.
CTGATGGTCAACAAACCCGCCCCGGAATTGCGTCTGTCGGATGTGTTGGATCAATTGGTCGAAGACACGCCGCCGCAGGCGAAATCGCTAGTGGTTCATTTCGGTGGGCCGGTCGAGACGGGGCGCGGGTTCGTGTTGCATTCCGATGAGTACCGCTCGGCCCTTGAAACGCTGCGGGTGGGCGATGGCATCGCCCTCACTGCCACGCGCGACATCCTCGAAGACATCGCCACTGGCAAAGGGCCAGAACGCGCCCAGTTGATGCTGGGCTATGCGGGCTGGGGTCCGGGGCAGTTGGAGGGCGAGATTGCGCAGAACGGTTGGCTGACCTGTGAGGCGTCGCCGGAAGTTATTTTCGATTTGCCGGATTCCAAGAAATGGTCCGCCGCGCTGAAAACGCTGGGCATCGACCCCTTGGGGCTGTCGGCCTCTGCTGGGCACGCCTAACGGGGGGCGGCTGCGCGGGCCAGACGGTCGTTGATTGCGCGGCCCAACCCGTGGTTGGGGATCGGTGCCACGGCGATCTGCTGACCGGTCGCGTCAAGCTGGTGCAGATGGTCGAAAAGGTTCGCCGCAGCTTCAGTCAGATCGCCAGCAGGCGAGAGGTTGAGGTCACAGATCATCGTCCCAAAGCCAAGCAGCACTTCGCCCGGCCCAGCCGTTTCTGCATCCAGCCGCACCGCCGCGCCGGGGGCGTAGTGGGAGGCCAATTGCCCCGGTGCGATGATCTCTGCCCCATCTACGATCTCGAGCGTCTGCCCGAGTGCCGCTTCAATCGCCTCACTCGGCAGACCGCCTGCGCGGAGCAGGGTCGGGCGCGGGCCGGTCAGGCCGATGATCGTGCTTTCCAGACCCACGCTGCAAGCCCCGTCATCCAGCACCGCCGCGATCTTACCGTCGAGGCCCGCCAGCACATGCGCGGCCGTGGTAGCGCTAATCTTGCCCGAGGGGTTGGCCGAGGGCGCGGCCACGGGACCGTCAAGCGCCTGCAAAACCTGCCGCATCGCAGGGTGGGCTGGCACGCGCACTGCAAGACTGGGCAGCCCTGCCGTGACAAGAGATGAAAGCCCGCTGTCGGGCCTCAGCGGTAAGACCAATGTCAGCGCGCCGGGCCAAAAGGCCTGCGCCAGACGGTCGGCCTCATCGGTCCATTGCACATAGCGTTTGGCGGTCTCGGTATCCGGCAAATGCACGATCAGAGGATTGAAACTGGGCCGCCCCTTGGCCGCGTAGATCCCCGCCACCGCTTCCCCGTTGCGCGCGTCCGCGCCAAGGCCGTAAACCGTCTCCGTCGGCAGGGCGACCAGCGCGCCGTCTTGCAACAGGCGTGCCGCGCGGGCGATGCCTTGGGGCGTGGGGGTCAGCGTCTCGGTCATGGCAGGGTAAATCCTGTCGGATCATGCGGCATCCCGTGACGCCGCGTTTGGGTTGCGGGGGGCGGCCGGGCATTTCATGCTGGCGGCAACATAAACCAGCCTTTATCAGGGCCATGTCAGGCTTGCCAGATCAAGCGCGCCTTTCAGGAGGATATGATATGCCGTACCGCGCCGCCGTGGATGACTACCGTTTTCTGATTGAGGACGTACTGGATTTCGCAACGCTCCGCAGCACCGACCGTTTCTCTGAAGCCAGTGAAGACGTCACCGGGGCGATCCTGTCCGAGGCGGGGCGGCTTTGCGATGATGTGCTGGCCCCCTTGCAGCGGGGCGGCGATTTGCATCCGGCGAAGTTGGAAAACGGCATTGTGCGCACCTCGCCGGGGTTCGCAGAGGGCTATGCCGCGATTGCCGAAGGCGGTTGGATCGGCATGTCGGCCGATCCGGAGTTCGGCGGCATGGGCCTGCCGATGACCCTGACCAGCGCGGTTAACGAGATGATGAGCGGCGCTTGCTTGTCGCTGCAACTTGCCCCGTTGATGAGCCAAGGCCAGATTGAGGCGCTGGAGCATCATGCCTCGGACGCGATTAAAAACCTCTACTTGCCCAAGCTGATCAGCGGCGAATGGACCGGCACCATGAACCTGACCGAGCCGCAGGCCGGGTCGGACGTGGGCGCGCTCAGCAGCCGGGCCGAGGACAATGGCGACGGCACCTATGCGGTCTCGGGTCAGAAAATTTATATCTCTTGGGGCGACAATGATTTTGCGGGCAATGTCTGCCATCTCGTTCTCGCACGTCTGCCGGGTGCGCCTGCGGGGACCAAGGGGATCAGTCTGTTCCTCGTGCCGAAGTTCATTCCCGATGAGAATGGCGAGCCGGGCCAGCGCAATGGCGTCAGCGTTGTCAGCCTTGAGCACAAAATGGGCCTGCACGGATCGCCTACCGCGGTGATGCAATATGACAAGGCCACCGGCTGGATGATTGGCCGCGAGGGAGGCGGCATGGCGGCGATGTTCACCATGATGAACAACGCCCGGCTTGGCGTCGGTGAGCAGGGCATCGGCGCGGCGGAAGGGGCGTATCAACTGGCGCTCGACTATGCGTTGGAGCGCAAGCAGGGCCGCTCCCCCGTCGAGGGCGGCACCGGCACCATTGTCGACCATGCCGATGTGCGCCGGATGCTGCTGAGCATGAAGGCCGATATCTTCGCCTCTCGTGCAATTGCGCTGAGCTGCGCCTATGCCAGCGATATGGCGCGCGCCGGACAGGGCGACGAATGGGCGGCGCGGGCCGCGTTTCTGACGCCGATCACCAAGGCCTTTGGCACCGATACCGGCATGAGCGTTGCCGAGATGGGCGTGCAGGTGCATGGCGGGATGGGCTTTATCGAAGAAACCGGCGCCGCGCAGTTCAGCCGCGATGTGCGTGTCACGGCGATCTATGAGGGCACCAACGGCATTCAGGCGATGGACCTCGTGGGCCGCAAAATGATGGACGGCGGCGAGGCGGCGAACCGGCTGTTGGATGAGATCGAAGCCCATGCCGAATCCGCGCGCGGCCCGTTCCCACGCATGGCCGATGCCGTCTGGCAGGCCAGCGAAACCTTGCGCGAGTCGACCGAATGGATCACCGCGCAAAAGGACATGAATGAGCGCTTCGCCGGTGCCGTGCCCTACCTGCGCGCCTTTGCCCGCGTGCTGGGCGGGCATTTGCATCTGCAAGCCGCGATGGCTGAGAAAGCCGCAGGCGGCAGCGGCGCGCGGGAGAAGCTGGCGCGATTCTATATCCAGCGTTTGTTGCCCGAGCATCAGGGCCTGCTGGCCCATGCGCAGGCCGGGGCCGAAGACCTCTATGCGCTCGACGTCGAAGACTTGAGAAGCTGATGACAGAGCAGGCCACCCTCTCCGCCACCACGCCGAAACCGCCCAAGGGGCTGCGTACCCCCTGGGAAGTGCCGCCCGCCGAAGGGGAGGCGATCGATGTGGCGCCGGGGGTGCTCTGGTTCCGCCTGCCGCTGCCGATGAAGCTGGATCACGTTAACGTCTATGCATTGGACGATGGCGACAGTTGGACGGTGATCGATACGGGCTTTGCCTCGCGCCGGGCCAAGGACATCTGGCGGGGGCTGATGGCCGGACCGCTCGGCGGCAAGCCGGTTTCGCGCGTTGTCGTTACCCATCATCATCCCGATCACATCGGCCTTGCTGGCTGGTTGCAAACGGAGTTTGGCGCGGAACTAGTCACCACCCGCACAGCTTGGCTCACCGCGCGCATGCTAACGCTGGATGTTCAAGAGGTACCACTCGCCGAATCCCTGTCGTTCTACCGCAAGGCGGGCATGGCGGCGGCACTCTACGATAAACGCGCTAGTGAGCGTCCCTTTAACTTTTCCGATGTAGTGGCCCCTCTGCCGCTCGGTTTTACCCGTATCCGCCAAGACGACGTAATCCGCATGGGTGGGCGCGATTGGGAGGTGCATATCGGCAATGGCCACGCACCCGAGCATGCGACTTTTTGGAGCCGGGATGACAATCTGGTGATCGCAGGCGATCAAATCCTGTCTTCGATCAGCCCTAACATCGGCGTTTATCCGACCGAACCGATGGCCGATCCGATTGGAGAATGGCTGGAAGCCTGCGAGCGTCTTCTTCCGCTCGCGCGCGAAGATCATCTGGTGCTGGGCGGGCATAAATTGCCCTTCACCGGTCTGCCGACGCGCCTGAAACAGTTGATCGAAAACCACCACTCTGCGCTGCGCCGTCTGCTGATCTATATCGACACGCCGAAATCGGCAGCGGAATGTTTTGGATCGCTGTTCAAACGCAACATCGGTGAGGCGGAATATGGCCTAGCGCTGGTTGAAGCCGTCGCTCATCTAAGCCACCTTTACCAAGCCGGAGAGGCCACGCGCGCGTTGCGCGACGCCGACGGCGCTTGGGTGTATCAGCGCAGGGGGTGAACGATGGGTGATGAGGTAGAAACAGCCGCCGAGGCCTATGAAGCCGCGGCATTACCGCGCATGCATGACGTGCATACGGACCCGGAGCAGCCCAAATCAGGCGACCAGCCGCTGCCGGAATCGATGACTGCCAAATCGGTAAAGCAAAAATCTCCGGCTCAGTGGGCCTATGAGCGCGTGATACTTTACCTCAAGAATTTTGAGGAAAAGCTCGACAATGATCACGAGGCGGCGATGGGCTTTGCCGGGGGCGATGCGGGCGTGCTTCGGATCGAGGGAATGGGGTATTTCGACCCAGATATCATCACATTCTACGGCGTTGATCCGGCAGGGGCGCGGGCGCAATTGGTGCAGCATGTGGGGCAATTGAACGTGATGCTCCGGGCCTTGCCAAAGAAGGTGCCCGATGCCGCGCCACAACGGATCGGGTTCCGATTGGTCGCCGATCTAGAGGACACTTGATCGAAAAGGAATCCTCTGGGTGCAAACACGCAAGAGATTCCCCTATAACGCGCAGTCATGCGTAATGCTAGTATGGTATTCTGATGTCTATCCCCTCGTGACAGCGTGAAACGAATAGGTTAATCAGCGCCAACAAGTTGTTTTAGGGAGACGAGAATGGCTGAACATGAACATGGCAGCATGGATTACGATGCTCAGGAAAAGACCTTTGACGGGTTCATGACCTTTGTGACACGCAGCGTCGTTGCCATCCTCGCGATTTTGGTTCTGCTGGCACTCTTTGCCGGTTGATCGCTTCGTACTCCTGTCCAAGAGGGCAAGTCTTTGAAATCTCTCTTGACTACGATCGTGCTGGTGGGCGTTCTGGCTGGCTGTTCGGTGGATCAAAGCCCCGATAGCCCGCCCGATGTCGTCGCGCGTGCAGCCTATCGCTCGCCCGAGCCGCCGTCCCTCACATTGATGACCATGGTGAACAACCGCACCGGCAGCGGCGGGCATTCCGCGCTGATGGTGAATGGGTCTCAACGTGTAATCTTTGACCCTGCCGGATCGTTCCGGGACGCGCGGATGGCCGAGCGTGGCGATGTGCTCTACGGGGTGACGCCCGCGTGGCTGCAGGCCTATAAATCCGCCCATGCCCGCAGCACCTTTCATGTGGTCAGTCAGGAAATCCCGGTCAGCCCCGAAGTGGCCGAGCGGGCGCTTCAGTTGGTGACCTCCAACGGGGCGGTGCCCGGCGCCTTTTGCGCCAATGCCACCAGCGGCATTCTTAGCCAAATCCCCGGTTTTCAAAACGTCGGCTCGACCTTCTATCCCGTCAAACTGCAAGAACGGTTTGAGATGCTGCCGGGTGTCACCACGACGAAATACTACGAAGACGATGAGGGCGACGTGATCGACGCCCTGCGTGCGGCGCAACTGGCCCGCCAGTAGCGCCCGCGCTTACCCCACCAGATAGAGCATCCCATAAAGCGCCGCGGCCCCAGACAGGATCGCGGCGAGCACGTTCTTGGTCACAAGCCCCACACCCAGCGTGACCACCGCTGCAGTCACGCGCGGCAGATCAAACTGCCCGTCCGTCCCCGAGGGCCAAAGCACCTGCGGTGCCACCAGCGCGGGCAGAATCGCCACGGCGGTATAGCGCAGGTGCCGCAACAGCCACGCAGGCATCTGCTTGTTGCCCACCAACCCGGTAAAAACGAAGCGCAGGAAAAAGCTGCCCAGACCAAGACCGATGATCACGGTCCAAAGTGCGGTTTTATCGATCATCGTGCCGTGCTCCCCGGTTTGCGCCGTTCCATCCACGCCTCAACCTGCGCGCCGGTAATCATGCCAGCAAGCCCTGCAATGATCAGCCCAAGCGCATAGGGCACATCGACTGCGATGAGGCTCACGATCACCGCGACCAGTGCTGCGGCAACATGCGCCAAGGTGCGAAACATCGGCGCGATCATGGCAAGGAAGGTGATCGGAATTGCAAAATCCAGCGCCCAGCTGTCTGGCACATTTGAGCCGACCATCGCACCGACCAGCGTGAAAATATACCAAAGCGGCACCACTGGTGTCACGGTCCCAAAGAAATAGGCCATCCGCTGCGGCACGGTCATCTGCGGTTCCCGCTCATATTGGGTCATGGCCGCGACATAGGATTGATCCACCGTCATGTAAGCCGCCAGCGCCCGCTGCCAAAGCGGCGCGCCCCCGATCCACGGGGTGAGGGAGGCCGAATACATCGCCATGCGCAGGTTCACCGCCAGCGCCGAGGCGAGAACGATGGCCGTCGGCACGTCTTCTTGCAGCAGTTGCAGGGCCGTAAATTGCGCGGCCCCTGCAATCACCACAATAGAGAAGGTCAGCGTCTCGAACACGTTCAACCCGGCTTCGGTGGCCAGAAGGCCAAAGAGCGAGGCGAAGGGGATAATCACGAGCACAAAGGGCAATGCGTCAACGATACCTTTGCGATAGGCGGATTTGGTGGTGGTGATGGCCATGACGAACTCTTAAATATAATGTCAAAGGCTTAGACCTAACCGGAAGGGGATACAATTGGCCCGAGACAATGAACTTAGCAATTACCTGATCGCCCCCGATCCGAGTGCTGTTCGACTGACGCGCAATGTCTCTGGCGTGGATCACACCGGGGCGGAGGTGGCGATCAATGTGGTTGAAGAACGCCCTCTGACGATATTCCTCAACCGGCAAGAGATCGTGACCGCCATGACCATTGGCGACTATCCGGCCTATCTGGCCTTGGGCTTTCTGCGCAATCAGGGGATGCTGCGCCCGGACGAAGAGATCACCGGCGTCGACTATGACGAAGAGCTTGAGACCGTCGTCGTCCGCACCAAACGCGCCACCGACTACGAAGACAAGATGCAGCGCAAGACCCGCACCAGCGGTTGCGCCGTGGGCACTGTCTTTGGCGATATGATGGAGGGGCTGGCCGATGTACGTCTGCCCGACACGCCGGTGCGCACCTCGGACCTTTACGCGCTGGCGGCCAAGATCAACCGCACCCCAAGCCTTTATCTTGAGGCTGGGGCGATCCATGGCACGGTGCTCTGTCAGGGCGACCGGCCACTCGTTTATATGGAAGACGTGGGCCGCCACAATGCGGTCGACAAAATCGCCGGTTGGATGCTCTCCGAACGGGTCGGGGCCGAGGATAAAGTGCTCTATACCACCGGGCGGCTGACCTCTGAGATGGTGATCAAGACAGCGATGATGGGTATACCGGTGCTGGCGTCGCGCTCGGGCTTCACCGCTTGGGGGGTGGAGATTGCGCAGCAGGTGAATCTCACATTGATCGGGCGAATGCGCGGGCAGCGGTTCACCTGTTTGGCCGGGGAAAACCGGTTGATCCGCGATGCAGACCCCGCCAGCGTGGCTGACGAGCCGCGCAAAAGTGGCCGCAAGGGCGCGAAGGAATAAGATAATGAAACAACCACTTGGCGTCATTTTGGCGGGCGGGCAGGCGACCCGTATGGGCGGTGGTGACAAGGGGCTGCTGCCGCTTGGGCAAGGTACGTTGCTGTCGTCGGTAATCGACCGGCTAGAGCCGCAGGTGGCAGGGCTCGCGCTCAATGCCAATGGCGATGCGGCGCGTTTTTCTGATCTGGGTCTGCCGGTGCTGGCCGACAGTATCGAAGGGTTTGCGGGGCCGCTCGCGGGCGTGCTCGCCGGGTTGGATTGGGCGGCGGAGCAGGGGGCGGAGACGATTGTCACCGCTGCTGCCGACACGCCTTTCTTCCCCTGCGATTTGGTGCCGCGTCTGTTGCTCGCCGCTGATGGCATGACCCACCCGCTCGCCTTGGCTGCGACCCCAGACGCCAAACGCGGTAGCGCCCGGCATCCGACCTTCGGCCTCTGGCCAGTGGCCTTGCGCGACGACCTGCGCGCGGCCTTGCAGGGCGGGCTGCGCAAGGTGGTGCTTTGGACGCACGCGCATGACGGGCGCGAGGCGCTCTTCCCCGACGAAGCGGCGTTCTTCAACGTGAACACGCCTGAGGATTTGGCGAAAGCAGAGGCGATGGCATGAGGGTTTACGGCGTCGTCGGGTGGAAGAACGCGGGCAAGACCGGATTGATGGAACGGCTCGTGGCCGAGATCACAGGTCGTGGTTTCACCGTCTCCACCGTCAAACATGCGCATCACACCTTCGACGTGGACCACCTCGGCAAAGACAGCCACCGCCACCGCGTCGCTGGCGCACGCGAGGTGCTGCTGGCCTCGGGCGCACGTTTTGCCTTGATGCATGAGTTGCGCGGCGCAGAGGAGCCACCTCTGGAGGCTCATCTTGCGCGGCTCTCGCCCGTCGATCTGGTGCTCATCGAAGGCTACAAACGCGATGGCCATCCCAAGGTCGAAGCGCATCGGGCGGAGACCGGAAACGCCCTGATCGCGCCCGACGATCCCACGGTGCGCGCGGTGGCCAGCGACGTGGCGCTGCAGCTGGATCGGCCTGTGTTCGATCTGAACGACACCAAGACAATAGCTGATTTCATCCTGCGCGAGGTAGGGCTGATCACGGTCCCCGCCATGCCCACCACCGCCACCCCGCCGCCCTTGCGCAACGACTGTTTTGCCCTGCCGCCCGGCGTGCGTTGGACCCCGGTGAACGAGGCGCTGGACCTGTTGGAAAATCGCCTCCACCCCGTGACTGAAGTGGAAACCCTTCCTGCCGCCGAGGCCGGGGGGCGTATCTTGGCACAAGACGTCACCGCCATTCGCGCCAACCCGCCGCTGCCGAATACCGCAGTTGATGGCTATGGCTTTGCCGGTGCACGCGGCGAGGGGCTGCATGAAATGCCGCTGGTAGCCGGGCGCGCTGCGGCAGGGGATCGACCCGGTGCCGTGCCCACGGGGCAGGCGATCCGCGTGCTGACCGGGGCCGCACTGCCCAAAGGGGTCGATACCGTAATCTTGCAAGAGGATGTCACTGCCGAAGGCGGCGTACTGCGGTTCAACGGGTCGGTGAGGCAGGGGGCGAACACTCGCAAAGCCGGTGAGGATGTACAGGCAGGGGATATGATCATCGCGGCAGGTACGCGCGTCGGCCCTGCTGAGCTGGCGCTGCTAGCGGCGGCGGGCGTGGCGGAGGTGAGCCTGCGCAAGCGGCTGAAGGTGGGGGTGATCTCCACCGGCGACGAGTTGGTCGAGATGGGCGAGGCGGCCCGCGATGGTCAGATCTATGACGCAAACCGCCCCATGTTGCTGCAACTTGCGGCGGACTTCGGCCATGAGGCGGTCGATCTGGGCCGAGTGGCTGACGACCGGGCGGCCTTGCGCGCGCGGCTTGACGCGGCGGCAGAGCAAGTTGATGTGATCCTTACCAGTGGCGGCGCGTCGGCGGGGGACGAAGATCACGTTTCGGCCCTGCTGGCCGAGGCGGGGGCGATGCAGCTGTGGCGGATTGCGGTTAAGCCGGGGCGTCCTTTGGCGCTCGGCCTGTGGCAAGGGGTGCCGGTCTTTGGCCTGCCCGGGAATCCGGTGGCGGCGATGGTTTGTTCGCTGATCTTTGCACGCCCTGCGATGGCTTTGCTCGCCGGACGCGGCTGGCAGAAGCCTCAGGGTTTCGAGGTGCCTGCAGCGTTTGAGAAGCGCAAAAAGGCCGGGCGGCGTGAATACCTGCGCGCGCGGATGCGCGATGGCCGGGCAGAGGTTTTTGCCTCAGAAGGATCGGGCCGTATCAGCGGGCTGAGCTGGGCCGAAGGGCTGGTCGAGTTGGACGAAGCCGCCCGCGACATCAAGCCGGGCGATCTCGTCCATTTCATCCCTTACGGCAGTTTTACCGGTTAAGGCTGCGCGTTAATCGAATGTCCCGGCACATCGGCCCAGCAACATGAAGGCACGGGCGGTGCGGGTGTCGGCGAGTGACGAGATTTCCTCATCCGTTGCCTGCTTTTCGAACTCCGCAAAGGTCCGGTCAAACCGGCGCAGGAAGTGATGCGCCGCATCGCGGAAGATCGGGTCTTGCCGCATCCGCGCATTGGCCAGCGCCAAGGATGACCGATCCCGGATGCCCCCCAAAGGCGCGATCGTGCGGCCCCGCGCACCGTTTGCGAATTGACGCCAAACTTCGGGGCGGGCCCGGTCGGGGCGCAGGTCGTCCATGTAAATGCCGTCTTGGCTCAGCAGGGTCAGCACATCCTGTGCGGCCTGCACCAGCTGCGCGGCGGAGCGGTCTTTCAGCGCGCGGCGCAGCGCGTCGAACCCGGCCTGATCTTCCGCCGTTTCGGGGAAATTCAGCGCACGGGTGAAATCCTCGGCAGAGAGTGGCTGCGCACTGTCACCCGCTTGCGTGCCAAGCGCCAGCGTGGGTTGGTCTTCGGCGGCGGGTGGCGTCGGCGCGGCGGCAGGGGTGACAGGGCGCGCAGGCCCGTCGCGACCCTGAAGCCCGGCCAGCGCGATCTCGGTCTTTCGCGCACTGGCGGCGAGTTCATCCAGCTTGCGCGCGATGCTGCTTTCGCCCGCAGGTTTGTTGCCCTGCTGTTGCGAGAGATAGGAATGTCGGATCGCGTCGATCGCGGCCTGAAGACGTTGGCTTTCCTCGCGCATGACCCGCCCGGCGCGGGCGGCGGTGGCCCCGACCCAGATCATCGCGACCGGCATAATCACCACGAGAAGGATCAGCAGCCCGCGCAGTCCACCGTTACTGGCACCTTCTGGCACCTCGGCGGCGATAAAGGTGAAATAGACCGCCGTGCCAAGCAGCCAAACCGCTGAGAGCGCACCCGCGATGATCTCGATCTCAGTGATGCTGCTGCCTTTAGGTCGGTCATAGAGACCGATCGGCGCGGGCCGTGCAGCACCTTCCCCGCTGCGCGGGGCGCGGGGGGGATGATGGCCGGATGCGGAAGTGTCGGGGTCTGCCATGTCAGCCTTCCCGTTCAAGCGTAGACGATCTTGAGAACCTCATAGGACTTCTGCCCCCCGGGGGTGCGCACCTCAACGGAATCACCTTCGTCTTTGCCAATCAGCGCACGGGCGATGGGCGACTTGATGTTCAAAAGACCCTTTTCGATATTGGCCTCATATTCGCCAACGATCTGATAGGTCTTCTCTTCGTCGGTATCTTCATCCACCAGCGTCACCGTAGCGCCGAATTTGATCGAACCCGATAGTTTCTTGGGGTCGATCACGTCCGCGAGCGAGATCACGCCCTCAAGCTCTTTGATGCGGCCTTCGATGAACGACTGTTTTTCCTTGGCTGAATGATACTCGGCATTTTCCGACAGGTCACCATGTTCGCGCGCTTCGGCGATAGCCTTGATGATGGCGGGCCGTTCAACCGATTTCAGGTGCTTAAGTTCGACTTCGAGCGCGGTGTGACCGTCGCGGGTCATCGGGATCTTTTCCATGGCGGTGTGCCTACATAATGAGGGCCGCACCTGGGTTTTCGCCGGGGGGCGGCCAATTGCGTGTTAACTTGGCAGTTACCTGACCCAAACTGCCTGCCAATTGCAAGAGCCTAACGCCCGTGAGATCGGCGGTTGGATGCCGTCAATCCTGTCTCAACCGTGTAATAGCATTACTGCTGCAGGTATGGTGAAAAGACGGCTGATTGTACTATCTGATGGGGAACAAACCGGCGGCCTGATGGATCGCGCGCCATGTTATGTCGCTGGGGCCATGTTTTGCGCAATAAACGCAGGGTCGCGATTGCAATGCGTGCGGCGGTGGTTTAGCCAAATTCAAACCGAATTTGCCGTGAGGGAGCACCAAGAATGGCCGAGATTGAACGCGAAGCGATGGAATATGACGTTGTGATCGTTGGCGCCGGGCCTGCGGGCCTGTCGGCTGCGATCCGGCTCAAACAACTGGACGCCGATTGCAATGTCGTGGTGCTAGAGAAGGGCTCAGAAGTGGGCGCGCATATCCTGTCGGGCGCGGTGCTTGATCCTTGCGGGCTGGACGCGCTGATCCCTGATTGGAAGGAAAAAGGCGCGCCGATCAAAGTGCCGGTTAAAGAAGACAACTTCTATCTGTTGGGCGAGGCGGGCAAGCTGCGCATCCCCGAATTTCCGATGCCGCCACTGATGAAGAACCACGGCAATTACATCGTCTCCATGGGCAATGTCTGCCGCTGGATGGCCGAGCAGGCCGAAGAACTGGGCGTCGAAGTCTTCCCCGGCATGGCCTGTTCAGAACTGGTGTTCGGTGAGAACGGCGAAGTCAAAGGCGTTGTCGCCGGTGAGATGGGGCGTCAGGCCGATGGCACCCCCGGCCCAAGCTATGAGCCGGGCATGGAGCTTCATGGTAAGTATGTCTTCCTCTCCGAAGGCGTGCGCGGCAGCCTGAGCAAACAGGTGATCGCGAAATACGGGTTGGACGAGGGTAAAGAGCCGCAGAAATACGGCCTTGGCATGAAAGAGATCTGGGAGATTGATCCCGCCAAGCACCGTGAAGGTACCGTCACCCACACGATGGGCTGGCCGCTAAACAGCAATGCGGGCGGTGGGTCGTTTATCTATCACCTTGAGAATAATCAGGTTTACGTCGGTTTCGTTGTCCACCTCGGCTACAAGAACCCGCATGTTTTCCCTTACATGGAATTCCAGCGCTTCAAGCATCACCCGATGGTGGCCGAGCTGCTTGAGGGTGGCAAACGTGTCGCCTACGGCGCGCGGGCAATCACTGAAGGCGGCTATCAGTCGATGCCCAAGATGGTGGCCCCCGGCGTGGCCCTGCTGGGCTGTTCGGTCGGCATGGTCAACGTGCCGCGCATCAAGGGCAATCACAACGCCATGCTGTCCGGCAAAGCCGCAGCCGAAGCCGCCTATGCCGCAATCCAAGCGGGTCGGGGCGGAGATGAATTGACCGAATATGAAACCGATGTGCGCGAAGGTCCGATTGCCGAAGACCTCAAGAAAGTGCGCAACGTCAAACCGCTGTGGTCGAAATACGGCCTGACCGCGTCGCTGGCGCTTGGTGGGTTCGACATGTGGACCAACACGCTCGGCTTTTCGTTGCTGGGCACTTTGGGCCACGGGAAATCTGATGCCGAGGCGACAGAACCTGCGGATAAGCACAAGAAAATCGACTACCCCAAACCCGACGGCAAGCTCAGCTTTGACCGTCTGACCAACGTGGCGTTCTCTTTCACCAACCACGAGGAAAGCCAGCCTGCGCACCTCAAGTTGAAAGACCCGAGCATCCCGGTCGAGGTGAACCTGCCGAAATACGCAGGCCCATCGGCGCGCTACTGCCCGGCGGGGGTGTATGAGTTCGTCGAGGATGAGAAGACCGGTGAGACGCGGTTCCAAATCAACTTCCAGAACTGCGTGCATTGCAAGACCTGCGACATCAAAGACCCCACGCAGAACATCGTTTGGACCACGCCGCAGGGCGGGGACGGGCCGAACTACCCCAATATGTAAAGAGTGATCGAATTGGCACGTAGAAAGGACCGGCACGCGAGGGCGCGTCGGTCTTTTCTGTTTCTCGGTCGGCGAAATCCTGTCTGCGGCGCGTCTCATCGGGGCCACGCCATTGCACCCGGGCACAGAGGTGATAGCCTGAGCGCAAAGCGATATGAGGCGGTTTGCATGTTTCGGAATGTCCTAGGGTTCACCAGCGTCGCGGCGCTTTGCATCGGCCTTTCTGCGCCTTTAATGGCGCAATCTATCGCGGGCCCCTATCTGGCCGGGCGCCATGCCGCGGTGAACAGCGACTATCCTGAGGCCGCGCGCTATTACACCCAAGCGCTAGCCAATGATCCCAAAAACATCGAACTGATGGAAAGCGCCGTGCTGTCCTACCTGTCGCTGGGGCGGGTTGAGAAAGCGGTGCCATTAGCGCGCAACATGATTACCTTGGGCACGAAAAGCCAAGTGGCTGAAATGGCCCTCGTGGCTGGCATGGCAAAGGAGGGCGATTACGACGCTCTTTTGAAGCGTGACACCTCGGCGATCGGCCCTTGGGTCGGTGGGCTGGTGCAGGCTTGGGCGCATATGGGCGCTGGCGATGCCACCGCTGCCATGGCCGCTTTCGATAGCCTAAGCGAAGAAGCCGGGATGCAGGGTTTTGTGATGTATCACAAAGCCTTAGCACTGGCGAGTGTCGGCGATTTCGAAGGGGCCGAGGCGATCTTTGCCAGTGATGCCGCGGGGGCGGCGGGCCAGACCCGACGTGGGGTGATGGCCCATGCTGAAATCCTTGGCCAATTGGACCGCAGCGATGATGCGCTTGCTGTGCTCAAAGACGGTTTCGGCGATGACACCGATCCAGAGATCGCGCGGCTGATCGAAACCTTGCAACAAGACGCGCCCGCCCCTTTCAGTCATATGCCTGACGCGCAGGCCGGGATGGCCGAGGTGTTTTTCACCTTCGCCGCCGTGCTGCGCAACGAGGCGGCGGGGGATTACTATGTGCTGCTTTATTCCCGCATCGCCCGCTACCTGCGCCCCGATCACATCGACGCGCTGCTGTTGACGGCAAGCCTGCTGGAAAACCTTGGTGAGCATGATCTGGCGATTGCCGAATATAAATCCCTGCCTGCCAATAGCCCCGCCTATCACGCCGCCGAATTGGGCCGTGCCGAAGCGCTGCGCCGCTCGGGCAAAACCGCGCAGGCCATCGAAGTGTTGGAGCAGCTCGCGCGGAGCCATGGTAGTCTTGCTGTCGTACACTCGACGCTGGGCGATATGCTGCGGGCTGAGGAAGACTATGAGGCGGCCATTGCCTCCTACGATCAGGCGCTTGACCTGACCGCCGAAACCGCCCGCGCCCGTTGGGTGCTGTTCTACGCCCGCGCCATCGCCAAGGAACGCAGTGGCGATTGGGAAGGATCCGAGGCTGATTTCCGCGCGGCGCTCAAACTGAACCCCGAGCAGCCGCAGGTCTTGAACTATCTCGGCTATTCACTGGTCGAACAGCAGCGCAGCTTGGACGAGGCGTTGGACATGATCGAACGCGCCGTCGCGGCCAGCCCCGACAGCGGTTATATCGTCGATTCTCTGGGCTGGGTGTTCTACCGTCTGGACCGCTACGACGAGGCGGTGGAGCAGATGGAACGCGCGGTTGAGTTGGAGCCCGTCGATCCGGTGGTGAATGATCACCTCGGAGATGTCTACTGGGCCGTGGGCCGTAAACGCGAGGCCGAGTTCCAGTGGCGCCGGGCGCTGTCCTTCGTGGACCTGACCGATGCGGATTCCGAAGCCGACCCCGAGCGGATGCGCCGTAAACTGGAGGTTGGGCTTGATGCCGTGCTGTCCGAAGAGGGCGCGCCGCCCCTAAAGGTTGCCGCAGACGAATGACCGTTATGGAAGATGCGGCGCCAGCCGGCCCCGGCGCTGCGGCGTCGCGGATGGCTTGGGCCAAGGTGAACCTGACCCTGCATTGCACCGGCCAGCGCGCAAACGGCTATCATCTGTTGGACTCGCTTGTGGTCCGTGTGGGCGTGGGCGACGCGCTGCACGTGGCACCCGCTGAAAACCTGACCCTCACCATCAGCGGCCCGCGCGCTGATGGCGTGCCGACTGATGCGCGAAACCTCGTGCTGCGGGCGGCTGAGATGCTGGATGCAGATGCGGGCCGGGGTGCGGCGCTGCATCTGGTTAAACATCTGCCCGCTGCTGCGGGTATCGGCGGCGGCTCTGCCGATGCGGCGGCAGCGCTACAGTTGCTCTCTGCGCATTGGGGCGTGCCGCTGCCTGCTGATACAGCACGACTCGGCGCGGATGTGCCGGTATGCCTCACCCGCGGCCCCCAGCGGATGCAGGGAGTGGGGGAGATACTTTCCCTACTGCCGCCGCTTCCGGCCTGCCACATTGTGCTGGTGAATCCCGGCGTAGATGTGCCGACGCCCGCGGTCTTCGCGGCCCTGACCGACAAGAACCAACCGCCGATGCCGGATGTGATTCCGATATTTGCAGATTTTGCTGGATTTGTTGATTTTCTGCGCCTGCAGCGCAATGATCTCGCCGCCCCTGCCATCGCGCGCGCGCCGGTCATCGCGTCTTGTTTGGAGGCACTGAGTGACGCGGCACTCGCGCGAATGTCAGGCTCTGGCGCGACGTGTTTCGGCATTTACGCGACCGCCAAAGAGGCTGAAACCGCCGCTCATCGCATCAAGACCACCGCCGCGCCCAATTGGTGGGTCGCCGCCGCACCGATTTTGGTCGCTTAGCTGATCCGGCTGACGACGTAGTCGGCCAGATCGATCAACATGTCTTTTAACTCGTGGTTGGGCAGGGGGGCGAGCGCTGTTTTGGCTTTTTCGGCCCAGCCATGCGCATCGCGCTGCGTGGCGGCAAGCGTGTCGTGTTTGTTTAAAATAGAGAGCGCTTGGTCGAGGTCGCCGTCCTCTTGTTTGCCCTTTTCAATAGTGCGGACCCAAAATGCGCGCTCCTCCGCATCGGCCTTGGCCACGGCCTTGATCACGGGCAGGGTTAGCTTACGCTCCCGGAAATCGTCGCCCACGTTCTTGCCCGTGGCGCCGGTATCTCCCTGATAATCCAGCAAATCATCGACAATTTGAAATGCAATGCCAAGCGCGTCGCCATAGTCATAAAGCGCTTTAACCTGATCTGTCGGCGCACCGGCAATCACGCCGCCCACTTCCGTCGCGGCAGAGAAGAGCGCCGCCGTTTTACCGCGCACCACTTGCAAATAGACCGCCTCATCGGTGGCTAAATTCTGTGCCGCAGTCAACTGCAGCACTTCGCCCTCGGCAATCGTCGCCGCAGCGTTGGACAGAATGCGCATGACGGGCATCGAACCCGGTTCGGTCATCAACTGAAAGCTGCGCGCGAAAAGATAATCGCCGACCAGCACCGAAGACTGGTTGTCCCACAATAGGTTGGCGGTCGGTCGCCCCCGCCGCTGCGCGCTTTCGTCGACCACATCGTCATGCAGCAGGGTCGCGGTGTGAATGAACTCTACCGTGGCGGCCAGATGCACGTGATAGGGCCCGCCGTAGCCACACATCCGCGCTGCGGCCAACGTCAGCATCGGGCGCAGGCGCTTGCCGCCAGCTTCGACCAGATGGGCGGTGACTTCGGGGATACGGGGCGCGTGTTTGGAGGCCATTCGCTCGCGGATCAGCGCGCTAACCGCCTGCATATCATCGGCCAAATAGGCCGCCATTTGGTCGTGCGGTTTCATTGTTGCATCACTTTTCATCGTCATTTCCCACGTCCCGCTCGACATGCCGGCAATCCGGCTCTACATCTTTGATATGAAGGAACTTTTGCGCAGCACCGACATGACCATCATCGCCTTTGCCACCGCCCTCCTTAGGGGGGAGGATATAGACTGCTTTGAAATGGACGTAAACATGAGCGTGCTCGAAGGCGGCATTGGAATCTTCCCCCGCCGCCTAATGGTGCACCCTGATGACCATGACGCCGCCCTTCGGGTGATGCGCGACAATGAGATCCCGCTCGGCCTGTGAGCCTTTTTGCCGAAGACGACCTGACCTGTGACGCCTTTCTGGGCGGTAAGCTGCGCCTGTGGCAACCGCGCCGGGGGCGGGGCTATCGCGCCGGGGTGGACCCGGTTCTGCTGGCCGCGAGTGTCGAAGCCACGCCGGGGCAAAGCGTACTGGAACTGGGCTGCGGGGTGGGCGCCGCGGTGCTGTGCCTGAGCGCTCGGGTGCCGGGGCTGGCGCTGACGGGGTGCGAATTGCAGCCCGCCTACGCCGATCTCGCGCGGCGCAATGGCGGAGATGAGTTGGAGGTGGTCGAGGCCGATCTGACCGACATGCCCTTGCATCTGCGTCAGCGGCAATTCGATCATGTGTTGGCCAATCCGCCCTATTTTGATCGCGCCGCCTCGGTTCAGTCCCGTGATCCGGGGCGGGAGGCGGCCTTGGGCGAAGCTACGCCCCTGCGACAATGGGTCCGCATCGCCGCAAAACGGCTGAAACCCAAGGGGCAAGCGCATTTTATCCACCGTGCGGAACGGCTGCCCGAGCTTTTGGCGGCGCTTCCGCATGAGATGGGGTCAGTCGAAGTGCTGCCCTTGGCCTCGCGGGCGGGGCGGATGCCTGAACTGATTCTGCTTCGGGCGCGCAAGAACGGGCGGGGCGCCTTTCAACTGCATCACAGCTATGCCATGCACCTTGGGGCGCGGCATGAAGGCGACCGCAAAAGCTATGTGCCCGAAATTGAAGCGGTCCTGCGCCGCGGCGCACAATTGCTCTATCCCAATTCTTAAGCATTTTTTCACCAACTTCACCCCTATGCTGCGGTGCTGCGTGACTTGTGGGTCGCGCTGTGGTCCACTTAATTTCTAAACACCAATCATGGAGGATTGTATGGCTTTAAACGCACATCTGGACACTCTGAAGCGGAAGCATCAGGCGATGAGTGAGGCGGTCGAAACCGCTCAGCGCGCCCCCGGTTCGGACGATCTGCAAGTGGCTTCCATGAAGAAAGAAAAATTGCGCTTGAAGGAGGAGATCAGCCGCCTGTCGAGCTGACCTGCTAAGAAAGAAGAAAATCTTCTGATGGCTGTCGTTCCGCTCTGGCGGAGCGGCAGCTTCGCGTTTCTGCTATGGTTAATGCATACTCAAGCCGTGCGGTGACCTGTTAGCAGATGTTGCTCCGCGCCGATGTGAAAAAGGCCAGCCCCGCAAAGGGCTGGCCTTTTCAATTCTAATAGATCTTGCCAGTTAAACGACGAATTGTGCGCCGTTTGCTGAAATGGTCGAGCCATTGATGAAGCCCGCGTCATCCGACACCAAAAAGGCGACAGCACGGGCGATCTCTTCGGGTTCACCCAGACGCCCTGCGGGGATCTGCGCGATAATGCTTTCACGGACCTTTTCAGGCACAGCCATGACCATATCGGTTGCGATATAGCCGGGGCAGATTGCATTGGCGGTGATGCCTGCACGCGCGCCTTCTTGGGCCAGTGATTTCACAATGCCCAGATCGCCTGCCTTGGTCGCGGCATAGTTGACCTGTGCGAACTGGCCCTTCTGCCCATTGATAGATGAAATAACGACCACGCGTCCGAATTTGCGTTCGCGCATGCCGGGCCATACCGGGTGGATCGTGTTGAAAACGCCGGTGAGATTGGTGGCGATGACTTCGTTCCACTGATCGGGCGTCATCTTGTGGAAAGGCGCGTCGCGGGTGATGCCCGCATTGGCGACGACCACTTCGATGGAGCCAAGATCAGCCTCAACCTTTTCGATCCCTGCTTTGGAGGCGTCGTAATCTGCCACGTTCCATTTGTAGGTCTTGATGCCGGTTTCTTCGGTAAATTTCGCGGCGGCTTCGTCATTGCCGGCATAAGTCGCGGCGACGGTATAGCCCTTGTCCTTCAGCGTGGTGGAAATGGCCGCGCCAATACCGCGGCTGCCTCCGGTGACCAAAGCGATGCGTGACATGTAATCCCTCCCTCAAGGTAATGTTCTTGCAAATGCATGTTTCGGCGCGCAACAAAGTTGCGCGC